>NZ_VIQM01000033.1 GCF_008520265.1 Sphingobacterium cavernae | reverse complement strand
TTGTTTTTTAAAAATATTAATCCTTATAAAAATTATTTAGCTTCATTTAGTGCCTCTGTATTCAATTTAATATACTCACCATTATTAGCCTTTTTTGCCATTTCAATACCCTCTTGTGCTGATTTTCTTGCGCCAGCTTTATCACCAGCTTTATTTAAAATTCTTGATTTCCAATATTTGATATGCGCAGCGCCAGTATTTCCTTCATCCGCTAATTTTACCCATTCCGCAGCTTTTTTTATATCTAAATTATTGGTGAAGTAATATTGAGCAGCTTGGAAATAAGGTTTTTTCTCGCCTTGCATGGCTTGTTCAATACTAGCCATGATTTCTTTAGACTGATCTGTTATGATAGAAAATGCTACTTTCGTATTTTCCCAGGCCAAAGAAACACTCGTTGAATTTGGAGTAACATCATCAAAAGTAATAGTGAATGTCTCTACTTTATTTGCTAATTTCTGTGGCTTTACTTTAAAACGCAAGAAATCATCCGCTTGATCGTATTGATAAGCTCCCCATTGTTTTGGGTTTTTACTTAGAATTACCGTCCATTCTGTAGCTGTTGGAATCGTGAAAATACCGTACGTACCTGCAGGAACAATATTACCCTCGATATTAACCTCTTCATCCAATGTTAAAGTAGGGATATTGTTTGCCCCTGTACGCCACACTTCATTGTATGGAACTAATCCACCAAATATTTTACGACCTTTCATACTTGGACGCTGATAGGATAAGATAACATTTTTAATACCTAATCCCTGAATTACTGTGGTGGTACTACTTGCAGGAGGTAATTGTACCTGCGCTTGGCTCAATTCTGTTCCTAAGAACAATAAAGCTATTGTTGCTATTGATAAAATACTTTTTTTCATTTTCCCTTTGTATGTTTTTTAGTGTGAATTTAATAAATTTTTTAAGCTTTTGACCTGTGCAGGTATTAAATCGCGATTAATATTTTTGTTAGTGAATTTTTGAATCTCCTGTTCTAAAGATTTTAGTTCTTTCGTTTTCCCTTCTCTCGATAATAAAACACGTAATGCCTTGATTTTTTCAACGGTTTGAATCCCTTCACGCAATTTTTCAAAACGAATACTCGTTTCATTTTCTGGATAGACCAAATATGTGTCACCAGCTGCCCATGATCCAAAACGCGTATCTTCTAGTGGATTTCTATTCCAGCAATCGTAAGCCCACCGCAAATACCCATCAAAACCACGTTGAATCGTATTCACTACCATATGAATTGGCTCATGATACCCCGAACTTGTGAACGTATTAGGGAATATTTCGCTACAGCAAGTGTATGCTGTGGTTTTGTATCCTTTGGCTTTGCGTGAAGCTAAAATATCATCTGCCATCGTATCGTAGAATGGAATAGAGTAATCTATAATGTCGCCCGATAATTCGGGATGGTAGTAGCCAGCAAGGGAGATTTGAAAATTAGGATCTGCTTTTTTAATAATTCCAATAGCAGATTGCATATCCTTCATCGGTCGCTCATCCATTGCAATAGTAGTTTTTTTAAACCAACCTTTTTTCTTTAGGTGAGCTGCGAAATCTTTTAAAAAAGGATACCAATGGTCTTCGTAAGCTTTTTCGCTTGGTTTTGCATTCAACACTTGTCTTTGTTGTGTTGCCTCATCGAAATAATAAAAAGACAAATTCCAAGGAATCATGCTATAGCAATTGATATAATCAGAAATACCTATCTCCTGCATATATTCCACCCATTTGTCAAATAATTTATAATCATAATGCCAAGTCCCGTCTGTTTTCTTCGTCCAGCGAATCATTGCATCGTATTTGTCAAATGTTTGGCTATTCCAAGGGTCATAAATCAAAGTGGTGGTAATGTTCTTTTGCCCAGCATTTGCTAATCTTTCCATCGAAGGACGAATTTTTTCTAAATGTGTTTTCGAAAAGACTTCTAAGTCGTAATAACGCGCAGAAGAATAAGGGTTTTGCCATAAATCCAAATGGAAATCCCAATCTTTTGCTGAATCTAATTTATGTTTTGAAACCTTTACAAAATAAGGTACTGTGAGCTCTTTGCTTTGTTTGTTAGATTTTATTTTTACTTCACCCTTATAAATTCCAGGTTTAGCATCCTGCGGAACGGTTATACTTAACCACAATGGTCTTGTTTCCTTTGAAGTAAAAGTAAAAGTAGTTGAATTTAAAATTCGATCTGCTACTAATGTAGAATCTAAAATTACATTGATTCCACAAGCTGATTTTAATTTGGAAGGATTATCGCTGATTACATACGCGATAGGTGCGAAGTGAATGTTATTTTTGGAAATTCGATCTTTGTTTGATTTAAGATCTGAAATTGAAAGTTCTAAAACAGAGTTATCAAATTTTATATCCTTAGTCCAAACAGCAAGTTGTGTATTTACGGTTTCACCTGCCCAAGCATCTACTTTCCAAGTTTTGATTATTTCTGTTGTGGGAACATTGTGTTTGGATACACTGAAATCAGGATCAATAAATGATAATTGAATTCCAGTTTGGAGTTTGTCCCATGTGTTCAGGTGGGATAAATGTTTTTTCGGATCGGCAATTTCTTTAAATTGTGCAAGCGCTGAGGCACAAATTAAAGTAAACATCAAAGTAAGTATTCTTTTCATAGTCTATAATCTGATGCTGAAAATACGAAATTAATTCTTCTTAAATATAAAGGCTTTCGATACTGTCCTTTCCTTGCTCAATAATTGTTACTAGAGGTAACTTAAATGCAAAATTGTATTTCTATCTTTTGCTCATAAAAATGCCCCAAATAAGTGTCTAACTTTTTAGGGCATGTCTAATTGAAAGCCTTTATATGTTATTGTTTGTATAAAATTCTAAATTTGATAGTGTTTTCAATCTCCTTCAGCTGTGTGATTAGTTTTTTATCATAATTCGAATCAATATCTGTGACCACATACCCTAAATCACAACGCGTCATCAAAAATTGAGATAAAATGTTGATGTGATTATCCGCATAAATATTATTGATACGTGCTAAGATACCCGGTACATTTTTATGAATATGTAATAAACGGTGACCTTTCAGTTTTTTAGGTAAAATCAAATGCGGGAAATTACGACTTTGATCTGTATCACCATTGTTGATAAAATCAGCCATACGACGAGGTACGAACTCAGCATTGGTGTGTTTTTCTTTTTTATCATCAAAAATGACAATACCTTTTTGCGTACACAATGTCCTGCTTACATTACCTTTTACATCCCCTAAATAACCCAAAGTCTTCAGTTTATCGGCTCGAGACAATTGTTCATTAGATACTTGTACACCATTGCTTAACAAAAGCATACCCACATCTTTGGTGTATTTTTCTTCAAAAGTATCTTTAACGCGGACAGAGAAACCATCACGCTTCAAGATGTGCGCTGAAATCTCAGGAACATCACCTACGATAAGACATAGAATACGGTTTTTTGGATAAGATATTGCAGAAGGCAATTGATTCACATACAAGAATTCGTCAAAACTTGGGGTAACGTGATCAGCATTATCCGTTACACTTTTGCGTGAAATGTTTTCTGTGAAAGCGAAAAATTTCTCAATCAGTCCCGATTCTTTCAGCTGAAAATCAGAATAACCATCACCAATACCATAAATAGTACCTTGGATGTTTAGATCTTTCAATAGCTGAACTTTACCACCTTCATTCGAAAGCGGATTCGTATCGTCATAGCCAACAATGTAACCGTTTTCATCAAATTTGAACGTATTAGCGTAAATGTTTTCTTCCAAAATCCCGTAAGGTGATACTACAGGGATAATGAATTCTTTGAAACCACCGGACACAATCCATGCAGTCTCTGAATTTTGTTTGAAAAACTCACGATTTCTGTCAAAGGATTTCGAAACTTTTTTCTTCAAATGCTTAATCAGCTTTTGTAGATGTTCTTTATTTGCTCGTAATAAAGCAATACGACCAGCCAAAGCCTCACGGAAGGAAATTTTTCCTTCCATCGCAAGATTTGTAAAGCGTTCGATTTCTTTGTAAACTTTTTCTTGATCTGGACTACCTTCTAATGATATACGAGCTAGCTCGTCCAATGCCTCCACTTGTGTGAACGTACTGTCGAAATCAATGATGTAATAATTTTTCACTGCTGTTTAGATTGTTTGTTTTTTGTTGTTGATATAATATGTGTTCGCTATTTCTTCTAGCGTACGATTCAAAGGTTTGAATGAATAATTAATTGTCGAGACAATCTTTTCATTCGAATAAGCCAAAAGATCGGAAGCTGCACGTGTAGATTCTTCCGTAATGACAGGCTTTTTACCTGTAATCATTGATGCTACTTTTGCAGCACGCCATGCAAGCGAAAGCATCCAAGAATTCGCACGAATGGTGGGTGCTTTTTTGTTTATCAATTTTGCTATACGCGATAGCAACTCTTTATTCGAAATGTTTTCCGAATTCAGAATAAATCTTTCGCCTGATATGGATTCACTATTCATCAGTTCCACCATGATTTTACTCACATCTTCTACATCTACGATGCCTACCGAACCCCCTGTGAATATTTTTATACCGTTGTTTACCAACTCGAATATAGCACCTGAACCTTTTTTGTAAGAGCCGATACCCATAATCACGGAAGGATTAATAATCACCGCGTCCAGTCCTTCGTTAATCCCACGCCATACTTCCAATTCGGATTTGTATTTCGATAAGGAGTAATTGGATATTTTGGGATTGAATTCCCATTTGTCTAGTTCGTTGACAGGTTTATTGTTTTTACTGGTACCCAATGCTGCTATCGAACTCACATGAAGCAGTCTAGCTTTGTGTGCCAAACATAAATTAACAATATGCGTAGTGCCTTCTACATTGATCAAAAACATTTCTGGGGCATCTTCCTTTTGGTAAGATACTTTAGCGGCGCAGTGATAAACTTGCGAAATCCCTTTGAATACCTCCTCCAATGCAAAATAATCCGTCACATCGGCATCCACCCAATGTATCAATGAAGAAGATTTTAATTTATCTGGAATACTTGAAGATGACCTCTTTGTCGCCACGACTGCATGCCCTTGATCAATTAACAATTTGATGAGCGCTGATCCTAAAAATCCTGTTCCTCCAGTTACTAATATCACGTGCTTTGTTATATAATGTTTTAGCCATTCAAATATAGATTTTTAGGCTTTGGAATGCAAAAGTTATACGGTATTTATATGATTTGAATGCATTTAAAAGTTTTATGATTTGGATGAATAAATGCATATTTGCATAGCGATATACCAAAATATAGTTTTTCGTTATTAATAATTTCCAAATATGTCATTAGCAGATTTTTTTTCACCCATTAGTTTGTCGGATATTTATTCGAAAGATGAATATTTAAATTCTCAATTTGGACGTGTTATTCAAATCTATCAAGATGAATTTCCGAATTGGGAGGAAGAAGAAGATAGACCAAATCTAGCTATAATTGGTGTAGAAGAAGACCGTGCTTCGATCAACAACAAAGGAACGGCGAAAGCACCTAATGCTGTACGTAAACATTTGTATGAGCTCTACCAAGGCGATTATAAAACAAAAATTGTTGATTTTGGAAATATCAAAGCAGGAGAATCGATCAATGATTCCTATGCAGCTCTGAAAGTTGTTGTGGAGGAATTAGTCAAAAAAGATATTGTTCCGATTATTATCGGGGGAGGTCAAGATTTGACGTATGCGCAATATCGAGGTTATCAGGATTTAGAACAACGTGTGGAAGTTGCGGTTATTGATGCGAAGTTTGATTTGGATCAAGAGCATATGGAAGATATGCCGCTGAATTCGCAGACTTATCTAAATCATTTGATTTTGCATCAGCCAGACTATCTGTTCAATTTAAATAATGTTGCGTATCAGACGTATCTGGTGAGCAAAGAATCAATCAATATGTATGATAAATTGTTCTTCAATGCACAACGTGTCGGCATGATTGCAGGCAAATTGGATCAGGCGGAGCCAATAATTCGTGCTGCGGATATGGTTTCATTCGATATTGGTGCTATTCGTGCATCCGAAGCTCCAGGCAATGCAAATGCGGTGCCGAATGGTTTATTTGGCGATGAAGCTTGTCAATTAGCCCGATATGCGGGTATGTCGGATAAGTGTAGCTCAATCGGTTTTTATGAGTTCAATCCCACTTTCGACCCGATGGAACAAACCGCGATGTTAGTTTCACAAATGATTTGGTGTTTTGTGGATGGCTATTACAACCGCAAAAATGATGCACCTTTAGTTCCGAAATCGGCTTACATCATTTACCGTACACCATTAGAAAATGAAGAGCACGAATTGGTCTTCGTAAAGAGTAAAAAGTCTGACCGTTGGTGGATGCAAGTGCCTTATTTTGGTACTAAATCCGTGAACGAGCGTTTTTACTTAGTGCCATGTCGTTATGAGGATTACCAATTGGCTGTGGCAGGTGAAATGCCTGATATTTGGTGGAAAACACATCAAAAATTACAATAATATACGATGGTCTTTTCAGACCATTTTTTGTTTAAATAAGATTTTATGGAATATATTTTAATAGCTTTAATTGTTTTATTACTTGTTGTGTGCATTTATTTGGCAGTTCAAAAAGCAAAGTGCGTTACTAAATCAGAATATGATAAACTTAGTGAATATAAGCAAGAATTAGAGATAGAATTTGCCAAGGTGAAGCAATATGCAGAATTGCAAGCGCTGGAAAAGCAAGAACTTAAACGGTTGTTAGAGAAAGAGCAAAACGAGCGCAATGCCTTAGAACGTACTTTGGAAGGAACAAATGCATATTTACAAGCACAACAAGAAAAATTTGAAGATCAAAAGGAAGAAATTCAACGTACCAAAGCACAATTTAACAATGAGTTTCAAGTATTAGCCAACAAAATTTTGGAGGAAAAAACTCAGAAGTTCGCCGCTTTAAATCAGCAATATTTGGGGGTTATTCTAGATCCACTTAAAGAAAAAATTAAAACTTTCGAAGAGAAAGTTGAAAAATCTTATGCCCAAGAATCCGCTGAACGTAATGTTTTAAAAGGTGTCGTGGAGCAATTGATGCAACAAAGTTTGCAGATTAAAGACGAAGCCAATAATTTAACACGTGCTTTGAAAGGCGATTCCAAGAAACAAGGAAATTGGGGCGAAGTGATTTTAGAACGCGTTTTAGAACGTTCGGGATTAACAAAAGATCAAGAATACAGATTGCAAGTTTCTTTGCAAGATGGGCATGGGCGACGATTGCAGCCTGATGCGATTATCGATTTACCAGATGATAAGCAGTTGATTGTCGATTCTAAAGTTTCTTTAGTTGCCTATGATAATTACATCAACGCGGAGACCGAAGAAGAATTAAATTTGCATTTAAAATTACATGTGCAGTCAATCGAGAATCACGTGAAGGAACTTTCTGCTAAGAATTACCACAGTTTGTATGGAATTCATTCGCCAGATTTTGTCATGCTTTTTATGCCTATAGAATCCGCATTGAGTGTTGCGGTGATGCATAAGCCAGAATTATTTTCGGATGCTTGGGATAGACGAGTTGTGATTGTGAGCCCTTCAACATTGTTGGCTACATTGCGTACAATTGCTTCCATGTGGAAACAAGAACGTCAGAATCGAAATGTCTTAGAAATAGCACGAGAGGCAGGCGCGCTTTATGATAAGTTTGTCGGATTTTTGACCGATATGCAACAAATTCAAGTGCATCTAAATAAAGCTTCAGAAAAACACGATGAAGCAATGAAGAAGCTTTCAACTGGCGCCGGAAACGTAGTGCGACGCGTAGAAAATTTGAAATCGCTAGGCGCGAAAGCCAATAAACAAATCGACGATAAGTTTTTGGATTCGTAGGAAACAAAAAGGGGAAGATAAAAATCTTCCCCTTTTTGTTGATGTCAAAATGTCTTTCTTAATATCCAGCAGCAGTATCGTCACCACGATGATCTGCTCCCGCTTGTAGTTTGCCGTTAGGTAGTACGATGATATTCTCAACACGACCGATATTTCCTCTTTTGTGAATTTTATAACCGTCTTTTTCTAAACTGATACGCGTTTTTTCATCGATAGCTTTTGCTTCTACGTCTATACGATCTGGTTTCCATTGGTGGTGGAATCTAGGTGCACTTACAGATTCTTGTGCAGTCATCCCAAATTCCAAGACATTTAATATTGTTTGGAATACGGATGTGATAATTGTTGAACCGCCTGGTGTGCCAACGACCATTTTCAATTTACCGTCTTTCTCCACAATAGTAGGTGTCATGGCGGACAACATACGTTTTCCAGGTTCTACAGCATTGGCTTTGCCACCTAATAAGCCATACATATTTGGAGTCCCAGGTTTTACGGAGAAATCATCCATTTCATTATTCAACAAGAAGCCCGCGCCGTCGACCCATACCAATGATCCATACGATCCGTTAATAGTCGTTGTTAATGAAACCGCATTTCCTTCTTTGTCAACTATGCTATAATGTGTAGTTTCTTCAGATTCGTAGCCAGGAAATTTACCTGCTTTGATCGTTTCACTATCTGTTGCTTTTGCTAAAGATACATTTGCCATTCTACTTTGATTGTAAGCCGCAGAAGTCAAATGTTCTACCGGGACACGGTAAAAATCTGGATCACCTAAGTGTGTTGCGCGATCTGCGTACACGCGACGCTCTGCTTCGACCATTGCTCTGACAGTGCTGTCTGATTGAAAACCCCATTGTGCCAATGGATATTTTTCGACAGATTGTAATAATGCCAATAATGCCACACCACCACTTGAAGGTGGAGACATAGAAATAATTTTGTGTCCTTTGTATTCACCTACGATTGGTTTGCGCCAAATAGCTTGGTAATCTTCTAGGTCTTTGTGCGAAATAATACCGTTGCCACGTTTCATTTCGGCTACGATATAATCGGCAGTTTTACCTTTATAAAATCCATCACGACCTTCGCTCGCTATACGTCTTAAAGTTTCTGCTAATTCTAATTGTACAAAATTATCTCCTTCTTTCCATTCTTCCGTTTTGATAATTTCTGCACCATTTGGATTGTGTTGGATAAATCTGGCTTTGTAATTATTGAACTCACCAGCTTGTTGTTTTGTTATTGGAAAACCTTTCTCCGCTAATGCTATTGCGGGAGCAACAAGATCTTTCCATGGCAAGGAAGCATACTTTTTAAAAGCTTCATCCATTCCCGCAACTGATCCTGGGACACCTGCAGCTAATTGGCCATATAGACTTAAGTCTGTTATCGGGTTACCATCTTTGTCCAAATACATATCCTTAAAAGCTGCAGCAGGTGCTTTCTCACGAAAATCTAAACAAGCTACTTCTCCAGTCTTACTGCGGTAAACCATAAAACCACCACCACCAAGATTTCCTGCGTTGGGATAAACAACAGCCAAAGCAAATTTGACTGCGATAGCTGCGTCTACTGCATTACCGCCTTTTTTCAAAATATCAACACCGACCTTAGAAGCCAAAGGATGCGCTGTTACCACAGCACCATTATCATAGGTACTACTGATAGGTTGCAGTTCAGTCCGTTGAATCGAAATACAACTGTAACTCAGAAAGGAAACTACGATAAAATAAATGATGTTTTTCATATGATATGTAAGGTTTGCTTGTTTGTGCCTAAAGATACTTATATTCAGAAAAAAAAAGGTAATATAAAGCATAATCTCTAATTATCAGATTATAACAACTAAAAATGGAGCGTATCACGCCCCATCTATATATTATAATGTTAATGCTAATCGTGTAAATGCAAATCGACCGTTGAAGCCAAATTGTTGTCCTGTTCTGGAATACAAAAAGTATCCTGCCCCTTGTAAGGAGCTTCCGTCGCGTACTTTATCTGGGTATACATCAAACAAATTGTTTGCTCCGACAGTCCATTTCAAATTCTTGGTTAGTTGGTAGCCCAAACTTAAATCAGTTACAACTTTACCACCAAACGTTTGTCTATCTGCATCGACATTCGTTGCGCCTTCCACTTCACCGAAGTACACATTACGTAGAAATACATTGAATTTATCAAGTGTGTAATTAAATGAAAGATTTATCTTTTGACGAGGGACAGCAGATTCTAAATAGATGCGAGAAGCCTGATCAAAATAGATGTTTTCTTTGCCAGCTAATTTCTCCGAAGAGTTCACTTCACCCAAAATATTTGTTTTCACAAATGTTCCAGATAAATCCGTACGCAAAGTTCCTTTTCCAATGTTTTCGTTGTACGTTAAGACTACATCTAGTCCTTTTGTTTCGGTGTCAATTGCGTTTGCAAAGAAACGGGCAGAAGAAGCATTTGCAGTTTGTAGTAAGCTGTAAATTTCTTTGTCTTGCTCGCTTGCTCCAGCTGCATTTGAACCAGTAAAGTTTCCAGTATAGACGATACGATCATTTATACGAATGTAATATCCATCAATTGTAGCTTTTAGTTTGCCAAAATTTCCTGTCAATCCAGCGCTGTACGAATGTGAAGTTTCTTGTTTCAGTGACGGAATACCTAATAATTGTGCGGGACGGCTATCGTTTGTGAAAGTTCCAGAATTAATAATTTGCCCATCTACAAATAAACTTGAGGTGGCATTAAAATAACGTTGGTGTAGGGAAGGTGCTCTAAAACCACTACTTGCTGCTGCTCTAAAATTGAATCGTTCGTCTATTTTGTAGCGTGTACTAATTTTCCAATTTAAAGTAGACCCAAAATCAGAGTAATTTTCGAAGCGCAATGCACCTGTCAATAAGAAACTAGGAGTGAAGTTTATTTCGACATCCCCATATGCAGCTATAGAAGAACGTGATTCGTTAATGGCATTGTCAGGCCTGAAACCTCCAAAAGCTTGTGCTCCTGAAGCGTATGCTGATCCGTTAGCAGCAAATCTAGTTTGCACATTGCCTTGGAAATTTGGAATCAATATTGGATTTCCTGCTCCGTCCGTGCCTACTCGAATGGCTTTACCGTAGTCAGCATACGAAGCTTCTTCACCTGCCAAAATTTTATAATTTTCGTAGCGATGTTCTAAACCAAATGCGACGTTAATTCCTGCTAATGTTTGTTCAAAAAATCTATTAACATCAAAATTGGTCGTGTTTTGTGCAAAACGGTAGCCACCATCATCGAAGGATGTCGGTGAGGCTTTAAGCAATGAGGCATTTAGTGAGTTTTCCGTTTTAAAATCAATGGCATTTCGACCGAATGAATTGGAGAAATCCGCATTCCAATTTCCTATTTTACCTTTGATACCTGTTGCAAATGATTGGTCGTAGTTGTCTGTAACAATTAATGGAAGAAAACCTAAAGGATAAATTTCACTAATATTCTGTGTTATTTGTGCTGGCTGTCTTCTGAAAGCTGCAGATTCTCCGTTACGATAATTCAAACCACCAAAAGCGTAGAATTCTGCATTTTCACGGAGAGGAATAGCCGAATTGAAGAACAATGCACCTCCTCGCGTCTGCGCCTGTCCTATGCGCGATACAAAGTCAGCTCTTGTCAATCCTCTTTTTGCTAATTCCGCGTCTGTTACATTTGCGCCAGTAGGTGAAGGATAATCTGTTGGATTGTTATAGTCATTAAATATAACTCCCGTGAATTCTTTTTGTCTGTTTGTTGGTTCACGGAAATCATAAGAACCAGAGAAGTTAATATATCCGCCTCGGTCACCCAATGGTAAACCAAAATTTAGGTTAGCCTGTACTGACTGTCCATCGAATTTGTTTTCTGCATTTTTAGATGCAAATCCACCATAAGTGGCTGAAGCACGCAATTCTTGTACATTATCTTCTAAGATAATATTGATTACACCAGCAATAGCGTCCGAGCCATATTGTGCGGCAGCACCATCGCGAAGTATTTCTATACGTTTTATCGCTGCGGTAGGAATAGCATTCAAGTCTGTTCCTACAGAACCTTTACCAAATGTACCGTTGATATTTACTACAGAAGTCGTATGACGGCGCTTGCCGTTAATTAATACCAAGACTTGATCTGGGCCCAAACCTCGCAACGACGCTGGGTCGATGTGATCCGTTCCATCCGAAATAACTTGTGTATTGGAATTAAATGATGGCGCAACATAGTTTAATATTTGATTCAGAGAAACTTGTGCAACATCCTTAGTTAAGTTTTTGATGTCAATCACATCTACAGGAGCTGGGGTTTCCAAATTGGAACGCGGAACAGCTCGACTACCGACTACAACTACTTCATCCAATGAAGTCGCATCTAGATCAAAGTTTAGCACATTATTAATTGCTTCTGTAATATTTTTAGTTACAGATTTATAACCAACATAAGATACAGTGATTGATTTTGTATTTGCTGTAACATCAATTGTATATGCGCCTTGCGCATCTGTGGATTGTGAAATTCCATCATTAGTGCGTACGGTAGCACCTAATATGTTCTCATTATTTGATTGTACTAGTCCAGTTAGTTTTTGAGTTTGTGCGAAAACATTTACGGTTAGTAAAGCGAAAAATAAGAGGGTGTTGATTTTGAGGGTGTAAGTTTTGTATATCTGCTTCATATCTCACAATTTTAAATAGTTAACGCTGTAAATATATAAAATCTATCTATTAAGTAGTTTAAATTATTTTGAAATTATTTTTCTTCTCGAAAATATTCGTTTGTTCTAGATTTCGAAAGTATATATTTTATCTAAATTTTTAATTTAAAAACTTTAGATAGAATAAGAAGTGTGTTGTAAATGGATAAGGAATAATTCAACTATGCTACTTCAATTTTTCATTATTTTTATGCCTATGGCTATCACGGTTTGTTTTCTTATCCAAATTCTTCTGCAAAGCTTCCGTCAAGTTTACACCTGTTTGATTAGCTAGACAAATTAATACAAAAAAAACATCAGCCATTTCATCTGCTAGATTCACTTCCTTATCTGAATTTTTAAAGGACTGCTCGCCATATTGTCGCGCCATGATGCGTGCAACTTCACCAACTTCTTCCATCAGCATCGCCGTATTAGTCAACTCGTTGAAATAACGTACACCAGTTGTCGTTATCCATTTATCCACGATTTCTTGTGCTTCTTGTATGGTCATAATAGCTTAAAAATTATCTTTATCCTTTGTATTCATAATTATTGTCACAGGTCCATCGTTGCGCAAATCGATTTTCATATCTGCACCAAATATGCCCAATTGAACTTCTTTGTTTAAAAGTGAACTCAGAAACTTGCTCACATCTTCGTACATAGGTTTCGCTTTATCTGGTTTTCCTGCACGAATAAATGAAGGTCTATTGCCCTTTTTGGTTTGTGCAAATAAGGTAAACTGTGAAATCAATAAAATATTTCCGTCAATATCTTGAATCGATTTATTCATTAAACCTTTTTCGTCAGAGAAGATGCGTAAGTTGACTATTTTATTTGCCAACCATTCCATATCTTCTTTGGTGTCGCCTTCTTCAACTCCCAATAATACTAATAAACCATGTTCAATTGCACCTGTGATTTGTTCATCTACGGTACATGAAGCATGTGTGACACGTTGTATAACTGCTCGCATGGTGTAAAAGTATACATTTCATTAAATACAAAAAAGCGGCAATCAAATTGACTGCCGCTTAATTCAAATAGTTAGGGGAAAATATTAGAATCTTAAATTCAAGCCCAACATAAAATTAGTTGTGGCCTGTGGATAATAGAAATTATAATAATCGCGTGTACCTTGTGACTCAAAAATCTGTCCCCAAGTATATCCCGATGTTACATACTTCGCATTGAAGATATTGTTTACCGAAGCTAGCACATCTATATTCTTAAGCCCAAAAGCTGAAAAGGAGTATTGCGATTTTAGATTTGTGTAGGTAAATGGATCAATAGAACGTTCTTTAGCCGTGGTATTGTCAAGATAAACTCTGGAAACGTACTTGCTTACTAATGATATTGACCATTTTTCCGCTGGTAAATAGGTGAAATTATTAGATAGGATGGTACTTGCTGCGTTAGCGATTGTGGTCTTCTTGTATTCATTGATTTCCTCGCCAACTTTATTCCAGTTATCATCCAATATGGATATATTCTCCACGAAATTTTTGATTTTATTTTCACTCAATGCTGCCGTTGCAGACCAGATGAATTTTGGGTGAATAGCCCAACTTGCATCTAATTCTACACCTATCCGATAGCTATCAGGAACATTTTGACGGATAGGTGAGCCGACATTATTGATAGCACCCGTATTGATCAATTGATCTTTGTAGAGCATCGCATATACATTTGTTCCTAAATGTATGTTTGAATTTTTGAAACGATAACCTGCTTCTATATCCTGCATTTTTTCAGGCCTTGGGAATTGGTTTAATGGATTTTCTACATAATCTTTTCGAACAGGCTCTTTGCTCGCATAGGCGTATGAAGCGTAAACATTTGAGCTGGGATTAATAAAGTAGGTCGCTCCAAATTTGGGATTAAAGAATTTCAAATTGTCTTTGAAATTGAGGATTCTTCGACTCCCATCATCGAGGAATTCGTCGTCAGAACCCTGGCCTGAATAATTGATATGACGGTATTGCAAATCAAGGTTCAATAACCATTTGTCATTTTTGTAATCCGTCTTTAGATATATATTGAAATCCTTTTTACTAGCGTCATTCAGATAGTACTTGTTATCGAAGGATTGATTAGGAAATATAGCGACATCAATCGCTTCACCATAATGATCGCCATTATATTGATTGTATGCGCCGCCAATGGTATAATTCCAAAACGAAGAAGGTTTATAATTTAGGGAAAATGTTGTACCATAGAAGTGATTGTCCAACCATCTTCTACGTACTACATCCGAACTTTTGATCTCTTCGCCATTTTGTATTACATTCGGAATATTGTATTTATATAATTTGTCATCTGCTTTAAATTCTTCAAAATAGCCTTTGCCTCTGGTATAGTGCAATGCTGTATTTAGATTCCACTTCTCGTTTGCTAAGTAGGTGTAATGTAAATGCGAATGCGTTTGTGTATAATTATCGGTTTGATCGTCATAGGTGTAATAATTATATCGTCTATCTGCATTAATTAGCCTATCCAATTCAGGTCCTCCATAGATTTCTAATGCATTATAAGCATACCTTTCTAATTCATCTTTACCCGTTCCTTTTAGAATAGGTTCGGGTGTACCATACCAGGCTTGATAAGTTTTCTCTTTGCCAGAGAAAACAGTTGCTTTCAAGATATGCTTGTCTGTATACAAGCCTCCGTCAATATAAAAAGATTTCAAGTCTGATGTTGCTCTTTCGATATATCCATTGGAACTTATTCGTGATAATCTTGTATTGAATGCAAACTTATTGTTGATCAATCCTGTTCCTGCTTTAATCGTGTTTTTCCATGAATTGAATGATCCGAAACTATTATTCAATTCAGCGTATGGTTGCGTTTCTAAAGCGTCCGTTTGAATATTTAAGGAAGCACCAAATGCTCCAGCGCCATTTGTGGAAGTACCAATCCCACGTTGGATTTGTATACTTTCGGTACTCGAGGCAAAATCAGGAAGGTTAACAAAAAAGGAACCCATACTCTCCGCATCATTTAGTGGAATTCCATTTAATGTCACATTTATACGTTGATTATCGGAACCTCGAATAGTCATGTTAGTATAACCTATACCTGCGCCAGCATCCGAGCCAATAATTACGCCCGGAGTTTGATCCAATAAATAAGGAATATCTTGACCAAGGTTGTTTTTCTTGAGTTCTTCCTTATTCAAATTTTTAAATGTAGTGGCAGAATTTTCCTTTGCACGTGTTGCATATACAAATACAGCATCTGATTGTATTTGGGAAAGTTCCAATTTGATAGTGTAGTAGGCTTGTGCAGAACTTGTTCTTCCATTGTAATCTTTGAAACCGAGATGTTTTACGCGAATGGATGCGGAATTAGAATTTTCTAAGCTGAAAAGTGCAGTTCCACTCTTGTCAGTTTGATTTACGACATTACCAACTATCACGGTGGCATTAGCAAGTGGCGAAGATTTCTCATCTACTACCTTCACAGTAATGTTTTGTTGCGCGAAACATACAGTCGCAAGTAGGACAAATGTCCATGAAGCAATAAAATGCTTAAACATAAATAATAATTAATTTTTGAGTTAAACCCAATTACTGCAAGGGGTTACAGTAACCTCTATTTAACCGCCCATTCCCTACGCTGGCATTATCCAGATCAGGTGTGTTAATTCCTTTTAAAGAATTAATCCGGGTATATTCTCAGCCTGTCTTTGTGTTTTAAACAAGGCACCCCTATATGATGGGAGCAAACTTAACTTTTTTTATTGTATAAATAAAAAAAGATATAATTATTATTAAAAAACTGTATCTTTCTCAAAAAATAGATCAAATTTTTTTTAATCACACGACACAAAACAATACAACACACAGAATAATTACATGATACAATACTTTTCGGCTGATTATATTATTCCTGTAACGTCAGATCCTATAAAAAATGGTATAGTAGCGATTGAGGATGGGAAAATAATAGGTATCCATAAGGAATTAGATTCATCTTTTAAAGCTGATGTAAAATCATTTTCCGGAGTTTTAATTCCAGGATTTATAAACACGCATTGTCATTTGGAGTTATCACATTTGGTAAATGTAATTCCCCCAAAAACTGGTCTCGTAGAATTTATAGGAAAGGTTATGGAATCTCGTGGCAACGATGTCACGAATATAAGTAATGCGATGAAATTAGCAGATGAGTTAATGTTTACTAATGGTATCCAGGCTGTTGGTGACCATGTTAATACTTCGCTATCTGCAGATATCAAACATAATAGCAATATTTTATATCACACATTTGTTGAAATCATAGGTTTAAATGAAGAGGAGATGCTTGCTAAAATAGACGAAGCAAGGGACATTGAGTTCTACTTTAATTCTATGCACTCATCTATAACTCCACACTCTCCTTATTCTTGTTCCATATCTTTGTTTAAGGGGTTAAAAAAATCAATTAATGAGGATAATATACTTTCTATTCACAACCAAGAAAGTGCAGAAGAAAATAAATTGTTTAGATATAAGAGGGGAAAGTTTTTAAGCTTCTATGAAAACTTGGGTTTGGATTTGGATACCTTCAAGGCACATTCTCGTAACTCTATTCAGACTTATTTGAATTATTTACCTATAGCAAATCGGACTATATTAGTTCATAATACGTACACTTCGTTAAAAGATTTGGATTTTATTGCGCGAACGGGACACGAAGTAACTTTATGTTTATGTCCCAAAGCAAATCTTTACATTGAGGATACTTTGCCTAAAGCTCAATTATTTAATAGTCATAAGTTCGATATTGCATTAGGTACAGATAGTTTGGCTTCCAACGATACTTTAAGTATTTTGGAAGAATTAAAAACACTTCATAATGCTAATCCGGATTTAAACTTCTTAGAAAGCATTAGATGGGCTACTATTAATGGAGCAAAAGCATTAGGACTTACAAAAGAAGTTGGTTCACTAGAAGTAGGTAAAAAGCCTGGCTTAGTCTTATTAAAAAATATGACTAAACTAAAAATGTCCGATGAGGTTACTTTAGAAAGAATTATTTAATTGCTTACTTTTGCTTTGATGAAACACATAAATATCAAAGTAAAAGGTAAAGTTCAAGGCGTATATTTTAGAGCAAGCACAAAGGCGGTGGCAGACCAAGTGGGGGCTAATGGCTTTGTAGTTAATCTTAAGGATGGTTCGGTTTATATTGAAGCCGAGGGTGATATGTTTGCATTGGATGCTTTGGTTGAATTCTGTCATGAGGGTCCAGATGATGCCGTAATAGAGTCAGTGGAGGTAGAGGAGATTGTTGAGCTAAAGGGGTTCAAGAATTTCGAAATCCTTAAACGTATTTAATAATTTCGCCTGTGTCTGCTATTAAAAAGTTACTTAGCGATACCGTAATATACGGACTGACTACCATTATATCTCGTGTCTTAAATTTTCTTTTAACACCATTTTTTACCCGTAGTCTTGAAACCTCACTCTACGGAATTTTTACCAATCTATACGCTTATGCAGCGATGATCAATGCCGTTTTGGCATTTGGTATGGAGACTACCTATTTTAGATATTTGCAGCGTGTAGATAAAGAAGACAAGGAAAAAGTCTTTAACAATAGTTTTGTTGTTACTTTATTTGCTACCGTGATTTTCGTCAGTAGTATGTTTGTTTTTTCCCAACCCATTGCTGAATTTATTAAATCAGTTGACCTGGATCTCAATGAATATATTGTATTTGTCAAGTTTTTTGCTGTTATACTGGCTGCTGATGCATTAGCTGTAGTACCATTTGCTCGTTTGAGAGCCGAAGGGCGTCCTATTCGTTACAGCACCATAAAAATTATAAATATTCTGATCCTTGTATTTTGTAATCTGTTTTTACTTTTTTGGCTTCCTAGTTTAGTTAAGGAATATACATTTTGGCAAAATATCTCTTCCGGATGGTTTAGAAACGGTTGGTTAGGCAATGTTTTTATATCTAATTTGATCGCAAGTTTGGTGACTTTGTCAATGCTTATTCCTCAAATCTTAAAATTCTCATTTAAAATTGATATGGTTTTGTTGAGGAGCATGCTTAATTATAGTTTTCCAATTTTAATAGCGAATATTTCATTCATCATTAATGAGCACTTAGACAAAATGATGTTCCCGAAATTAGTTCCTACAGCAGATGGGGAGCGTGACTTGGGGATTTATGGTGCAGTGGCTAAACTAGCTATATTTTTGAACCTTTTTGTGACTGCATTTCGTTTAGGGGCAGAACCATTTTTCTTCTCTTATGCCAAAAATCAAAATGCGAAACAGGTTTATGCTAAGATTATGGAGTATTTTATCATTGTGATGGTTTTGGTCATGATTGCTCTTTGTGCAAATATATCTTGGCTCAAGAATTTTATTCGAGGAGGAGAGTTCACAGCAGAAGTTTATTGGACGGGGTTGTACATTGTGCCTATTCTACTTTTCAATAATGTTTTGCTGGGTATTTATATGAATCTTTCTATATGGTATAGATTATCTGATCAGACACGCTATGGACTTTATATATCTGTTGTTGGAGCAATTATTACGGTCATATTAAATGTTGCACTTATACCGACATTTTCTTATTTGGGCGCAGCACTTTCTACTACGCTAACATATTTTGTGATGGTTTCGATGTCATATAGCCTTGGTCAGAAAAACTATCAAATCCCTTATAATTTATTGAAATCTGTCTTCTATCTTTTTTTAGCAATAATTTCAACTGCTTGTATGTACTATGTTTTTAATAACAATCTATTGCTAAGTAATGCTTTATTGATTATAGTTTTAGGTTTTGTTCTTTATTTAGAAAGAAATTTTATTCGCTTTGTAGCGTCTAGGCTTAAAAAGTAGTTCTATATTAGATTTAAATTATTTAACCGTTTATGAGAAGACTTTTACTTTTTATGATGATTATATCATCTTTTAGTTCTGTATTCGCACAGGAGTCAACAGAGCAGTTACCTAATTTTAGGAAAAATGACATTTTATTAGATCCTTTTTGGCTTATAGGGGGATTGGCAATAAATGCTTCTTACGAAAGAATTATTTCTGAAGATGCGGGTCTAGGAGCGAATGCTATATTTGGGTTTGGTGATGATTTGGAAGACTTTACACAAATATCCCCATTTTACAGAGCTTATTTTGGTAGTAAGTATGCCTCTGGTTTCTTTATTGAAGGTTTTGCACCGATAACTTTTAGTAGAGAATACGATAATACTATTTGGCCAGGTGAAAATAATAGAGGTATTAGTGCAGTATATACTACGGGTGGCTTGGGCTTTGGATTAGGTGCAAAGTGGGTTGCAAAGAAAAAATTTGTTTTCGAGTTAAACTTAGGGATTGCCCGAAAGTTTATAGGTGACCGCGGATCTGATGACGCAGTAACGGGTAAAGGTATGTTAGGTATTGGATTTGCCTTTTAAAATAACACAATTGGCCGTTTATAATTAAACGGCCAATTGTGAAAAATTATATTTTATATCTTCTAAGACTTCAATTATTTCTTTCTCTGTGGATAGACTGACTAATTTCATACGTTGTTCTTTAAAATTAGGAATGCCTTTGAAATAATTTGAATAATGTCTACGCATTTCGAATATTCCTAATTTATCACCTTTCCATTCAATAGATTTGGTAAGATGTGTTTTACACACTTCCACGCGTTCGGCTATTGTTGGTCCCTGTAAGAGCTCTCCAGTTTCGAAGTAATGCTTTATCTCTCTAAAGATCCAAGGATATCCAATAGCAGCCCTGCCAATCATTATACCATCTACTTCAAATTCTTTACGCCATGCCGCAGCTTTCTCGATAGAATCCACATCGCCATTTCCAAAAATTGGGATTTTAATACGGGGATTTTTCTTTACATCACGAATCATTGTCCAATCCGCTTCTCCTTTATAAAGTTGTGCTCTAGTACGTCCATGAATTGCAAGTGCCTTGATCCCTACATCTTGTAGACGTTCTGCTACTTCATACACGTTTTTCGTGTTATCATCCCAACCCAAACGAGTTTTAACAGTTACCGGCAGGTGCGTAGCCTCGACAACAGCTTTAGTCATGGCGACCATCTTATCAATGTCTTGTAACAAAGATGAGCCCGCACCTTTACATACGACCTTTTTTACTGGACAACCGTAGTTGATGTCGATTAAATTTGGGTTTGCTTTGGTACAAATCTCCGCGGATTTCCGCATACTTTCGATGTCACCACCAAAAATTTGAATTCCGATAGGTCTTTCATATTCAAAAATATCAAGTTTTTGAACAGATTTAGCTGCATCACGAATCAATCCCTCAGAAGAAATAAATTCAGTATACATCAAATCCACACCATTTTGTTTGCAAACATAACGGAACGGAGGATCGCTGACATCTTCCATCGGAGCTAACAACAATGGGAATGCTCCAAGGTCAATATTTTCACCAATTTTTACTGACATGCTGCAAAAGTACAGAATAATTTACAAAATATTAAAAGCAACTTTGTTGCGTTATTATTTTTTTGTATAATTGCAACAATGTTGCAACAATTATTTTTATTCATGTTATTAATTTAAAAATTATGTTAAGAAAAATTACATTAAGAAAAATTGCATCCAAAATGCTAGTGATTGCTAGCGTAATTATGTTGATAAGTGCATGTGGTGATAAGGAAGATTCTATTATAGAGTTAGATTTGAGGAAGTCGGAATTAGTTTTCACACCCTTAACTGGCGAGCAAGTGCAAGCGCACGGGGATCATTTTCACGGTTTAGATAATGGAGAATTAGGTTCTCCTATTGTGCTTACATTTGACAAAAATGGAAAAGTTGTGGGCAATGCTTTATTAAAGATTAAGTCGGATGTTACGTATAAAATTGATTTGAAGTCCTGGGATGAATCGGGAAAAGAAATACAAAATGATTTTATTAAGGACAAATTGACGGCAGATAACTACAAAGCTTTTCTAGTAGGGGCAGATTTTAAGTTAAATCCAGATTCTGAAAACGAACAAGGCGCGCTATTTCAACCGCGCGAGAAAAAATATAGTGACAACACGGATGTTTCAGGTAAGTATGAAGTTACTGGTGTGTTGTCTTATTTTATTTTGGGAAAGGAAAATCAAGAAAAATTGCCTACCAAGGTTACTTTTGTACTACGCAAATTGAATGAAGGAGTAAAAGGAAAAATAGAGCGTACCGACTGGAATAGAGCAGACTATAAAACTGCATTTCCAGGTCAAAATGTACTGGAACTTAATTTTGAAATCCACGCACAATAAATAAATCTTAAGGAGAAGTGATTTAAACTTCTCCTTAATTTAACTATTTTATTTGATTTACAAACTCTTTTATTGCCTGTGCAGGATCGTCAGTTTTCATAAAGTTTTCGCCAATAAGGAAGCTATTAAACCCTCTTTCTTTTAGATCCTTGATTGTCTCAGGATTTGAAATGCCACTTTCTGATACTTTGATATAATTATTTGGAATTTTATTAACCAAATCATAGGAGTGTTCAAGTGAAACTGAAAAATCCTTCAGATTGCGGTTGTTTACACCGATCGCATCAATGTTTGGAAAAATATTTTGAACAAGCTCTTCCTCATTGTGTACTTCTAATAATATGTTAAGTCCTAATGATTTAGCGTAATTGGAAAAGTCTTCTATTTCTTCTGGTTTTAGGCAAGCCGCTATCAAAAGAATAATATCTGCACCATATGCTTTTGCTTCGGCGATTTGGTATTTGTCAACTATAAACTCTTTTCGTAACAAAGGGATAGTGAGTACAGCGCGAGCTTGTGTCAAGTCTGCTAAAGTTCCTTGAAAAAAATCAGTATCTGTTAACACGGATATTGCGGAGGCTCCGGCATTTTGATAACCCAACACGACTTCTTCAACAGTAGAATGGCCGTTGATTAGTCCCTTCGATGGTGAAGCGCGTTTGTATTCGGCGATGATTCCAGTTCTATCGGGATGTAATACGGATTCTTTCAGCGAAAAACAGCTTCGCTCGAATAGTGGAAATTGGGTCAATTCTCCCAAAGAAACTTTAGACTTCGCTTCTTTAACTTCCTGTTTCTTTCTTTCTACGATTTTATCTAAAATAGTCATTGCTCTTATTTTAACCAATTAGCGATTAGTAATTTCCCGTTGTCCGTCAAGACAGATTCTGGATGAAATTGCATACCACGTACGTCATATTCTTTATGCGTCAATGCCATGATGATTCCATTTTCGTCTACTGCAGTCACATATAGTGAATCGGGTAGGGTATTTGGATCCACTGCCCAAGAGTGATAGCGTCCAATTTTAGAGTCCTTTGGGAAATTTTGAAATAATTTTTCCGAATTATCGATTACATTAATCGGAGTAGCTACACCATGCAAAGGCTTAGGTAAATTAAACAATGTTCCACCGAAAACCTCAGCTATTGCTTGTTGGCCTAAGCAAATTCCTAAGATGCTTTTTGTTGGGGCATATTTGCGAATTACATCTAACAGTAACCCTGCTTCTTCGGGTATACCTGGCCCTGGAGATAGCAATATTTTGTCAAACTGTTCAACATAGTCTAATTCGAATTTGTCATTACGTACGACCACGTAATCTTGATTCAACTCTTGCAATAAGTGAACTAAATTGTATGTAAATGAGTCATAATTATCAATGACCAATATCTTTGCTTTCATTCTTTCTGAATCTACCTCACTTTTTAAAATCGAATCTATTCTTTCGAATGTTTCTGATTTTTTGATGTATTGTTTTTTTAATTCTTCCAATTCGTTAATGCGACTATTTATTGTGGCAATCGAATCGTTGAAGTGTTGTATATCTGTACAGTAATCTAATGGACGTATCATATATTTTGAGCTAAATCTAAAGCTCTGCGTAATGCAGCAATTTTGTTATTTACTTCTTGCAATTCTTTCTCTGGATCAGAATCCAATACAATGCCTGCGCCAGCTTGGTAATGCAAAACATTCTTTTTACTAAGGAACGATCGAATCATAATGGCATGGTTAAAATCTCCATTGAATCCCATATAACCCAAAGCACCCGAATAGAAAGTGCGTTGCAAACCTTCGTAACGATCAATTAAGGTTAGTGCCATATGCTTTGGAGCCCCCGAAAGTGTTCCAGCAGGATAAGTGTCACCGACAACGTCAAATGGGTTGGTATTCTCTTTTAATTTGCCTGATACCTTAGATACCAAATGTATAATATGTGAATAATATTGGGCTTCTTTGTAAGATTTTACTTCCACATGATGACAATGTCTGCTCAAGTCATTGCGCGCCAAATCCACTAGCATCACGTGTTCTGCGGATTCTTTAGGGTCATTTTTTAATGATTCCGCAATTTTTTCATCCTCTTCTAAATTACCAGTTCGTTTGAAAGTACCAGCAATAGGATAGATAGTTGCCACATCTTTTTTGATGGTAATCTGTGCTTCAGGTGAAGATCCGAATAATTTGAAATCGCCATAATCGAAATAGAATAAATATGGCGAAGGATTGATCGAGCGTAGTGCGCGGTATACGTTGAATTCATCACCAGCAAAAGGTGTTGAAAAACCTCTTGAAGGAACAATTTGAAAGACGTCTCCGCGTTGAATATGTGCCTTCATTTTGTTGACTAAGGCCTTAAATTCTTCATCGTTCATATTGGACGATTCTTCACCTTTCACTTCAAACGAGTATTCTGGAAAATTTTTATTTTGAATCAAATATTCTAAACGGTCTAAATCAGATTCTTCACCATCTAAAAGATTTTCGAAAATATAAAGTTGATTTCTAAAGTGGTCGATTGCAATGACATACTTATAGACATGGTATTGCATGAAAGGTATATTTCTCGCGTCATTTGCATCAGCTGTTAGCTTGATGTCCTCGAAATGTTCAACAGCATCAAATGTAAAATAACCGAAGAGACCATTGGAAATTACATTTACTTCTGGAAGTTCAAGTCCCTCAAAAGATTTGCGAAATGCAGAAACCTCATGGCGTAAATTTATTTGACTTGCTTGTTTAATTTCTTTTGGTTGATTTGGGTAGGATATGGATAATTCTTGGTCATTTAAAATAATTCCAGCGATTTGTTGGCAACATATATAGCTGATATTATTGTCTCGGCTGTGGTATTCTGAACTTTCCAACAAGAGGCTGTTCGGAAAGGTATCTCTTAATCGCAAATATATACCTACAGGAGTGGTCGTATCCGCTAGTATTCTTTTATAATTAGTTTTAAATGAATATCTCATATTTTTCAAATAAGTTGTCAATAATAACAAAAAAAGCCCGATGTATATACATCGGGCTTAAATGGTTTTGGTTGATTTAATAAAAATGTTTTATCTTGAATACCATTATAGACTAGTTCCCGATGCTTATAGCTTCAGGCCACCACCAATATTGATATGTAAAAAACGTATGCATTAATGCTACAAATATTATAATTAATTTTATATATTCAAACAAAAATTAAAAAAAAATCAACAAAACTTATAAATTTTTAATCATTTAACAAATCAGGCCTTCTTTCTCTTGTTCTTGCAAGTTGCTGTTCGTCACGCCATTCGTTGATTTTTGCTTCATTTCCACTCAATAAGATATCTGGTACACGAAGTCCTCGCCATTCTGCGGGTCGCGTATAGATAGGTGCATCCAATAGCCCATCTTGAAAAGAGTCCGAAAGCGCAGAAGTTTCATCCGATAGTACACCAGGTATTAATCGTATTACAGCATCTACAACAATAGCTGCTGGCAATTCTCCCCCAGAAAGTACATAGTCCCCAATAGAAATCTCTTTTGTAACGAATACATCGCGGATGCGTTGATCGATACCTTTATAATGACCACATAGGATGATAATATTTCCTTTAGTGGATAAATCATTTGCAATACTTTGATTTAAAGTGACACCATCGGGCGTCATATAAATTATGTCATCATAATCTCTTTCGCTTTGTAACTTTTCAATGCATAATGCGAAAGGTTCAATTTGTATAACCATACCAGACCCGCCACCATAGGGGTAGTCGTCCACAGACTTTTGCTTGTTAACGGCATAATCACGAAGATTATGAACATGAATTTCTGCAATTCCTTTTTTTTGTGCACGCTGAAGAATTGAATGCGCAAAGGGACTCTCTAATAATGATGGTAATACGGTGATGATATCAAATCTCATTTTGCAAAGATAGGAAACATTGTATTGAAATAGGAAAGTATCTCTTTACAGTCAGGGCTGACGCATAAGAAAGTTTAAAAATCGTCCATTTTATTGACTTGTGTTGAAAACTGTGTAATATCTTGTTTTGGTGTAAACTAGGTTAGCTTTGAGTTTAAGCTGTTTCTTTGTTGTTAAGCTATGGAAGCACCCCTTTACAGACATTTTAAATGGATACCTGATCCTCGGACATGCAATAATAAGAAACATAATCTTACTGAACTCATGCGGGATTATTTGAGTGCTGTTTTCGAGCTTGGACCGCCGAGTTGAGTGAAAGTTTGAGAACTATTTCGGCTAGCACTGAACGCGATTTAATAGCGATTGATGGAAATCGATTTGCAATAGTGTGAATAAGAGAGATGGACTGGGAGCACTTCACATGATAAGCGCGTGGAGTTGTCGCAATCAATTGGTTCTGGGGCAGCAGAAAGTTGCCGATAAGAGTAATGAAATTACAGCTATTCCAGAATTATTATCATTATTAGATATCAAGGGCACCGTGATTACTATTGATACTATGGGGACACAAAAAGAAATTGCTACTAAAATAGTTGAACATAAAGGTGATTACATTCTTGTTTTAAAACAAAATCAACAAGCACTATATGACCAGGTTTTCAATCAGTTTAATTTCAAGGAAGACAGCTACAGCCAACATTTGGATAAAGGGTATGGTCGTTCGGAAATCCGCACATGCAGAGTGATTAGCCACTTAAATTACATTGATGAGTAAGAAAACTGGAGGGGTCCAAACAGTATTATCAAAATTACTTCAGAGCGAATTATAGGCGAGTCCCATACCATTCAGGACAGGTATTACAACTCTAGCTTAGAAGATGATGCCGCATATTTTAATCAAGCAGTTCGTGCACATTGGGAGATTGAGAATCAATTACATTGACAATTAGACCTCGGATTTGGAGAGGATTATAATACCACAAGAAATCGAAGGGCTGCTCAAAGCTTTTCTGTTGTAAGAAAACTCGCGTTGAACATACTTAAAGGCGATGTAGCCAATAAATCCAGCCTAAAAGCAAAACGAGAAAAGCAGGCTAGAATAATGAATACCTACTGAAATTAATCGTTAATGTAAATTTCTAGTGCGTCGGCCCTGTCTTTACAGTTTTGTGACATTAGTTTTTTAATCTTAATCTTAATATTTCGTGTATTTCTATACTTGCAAAATTTAATTCTTATAATATCTATTTTTATCGAATGAATTTTGTTTTTTTTATTTATTGCTATATAATCTAATAGTTATACGCTTTTTATTGTATGAAATATTTTTTGAATAGAACTATAGTATCCATAAATTTTACTAGCAATAGTTTAGCCTAAATAGAAAGCCTTTGCTTGATAAAGTTAGCTACATAAATGATATCTTATAAATCTTTTAACCACGATAAAGCTCTAGTAAAAAAAGGAAATTAAAAAAATAGTGAGTGAAGAATATTTTGTTTTATGTAAATATTTTAAAATTTTATTCTGAATATTTCTTTGTCTTTTTATGTTCATAATATGAAACAGTTGTTTAAGCAATTTATAATATATTTGAACTTATTATAAAATTGTTTTAATTATTTTATTTTTTTATTCAAATACTTGCAATAACAACTTCAATAGTATAGATTTGCGCTCTATTCGTTAAAATGTGTTAAAATTGTATAATTGTTTTGCATACCTTTTGCCGAATTTAAATAACAAAATTTTATAACTAAAAATATTTTTAATGAAATTATTCTTTATTAGTTTAATTTTTTTAAATAGTTGTTTTAGATATATTTAATTAAGCATTTTTTAATAATAAACTAAACATATGAAACAAAAGTTACTCAGTACTATGTTTGCGCTGGCTTGTGTTACAAGCTATTCTTATGCGCAGGAACGTCAAGTGAGTGGTAAAGTTACTTCCTCTGATGGATCACCTATTGTAGGTGTGTCTATTTCAGTTGTTGGAAAATCTGTTGCTACTCAAACAGATGCATCCGGTAATTTTACAGTATCAGTAATTCCGGGATCTACAATTGTGGCATCTTCTATTGGTTATATAACTCAAAGAATTAATGTTGGTAACTCGTCTGTAATTTCAATATTATTGGAGTCAGATGATACTGATCTCGAAGAAGTGGTAGTCGTAGGTTATGGTTCAGGAGTGAGCTCTAAGAAAGTCGTTGGTTCTGTTAGTAGAGTTAGTTCCAAAGATTTAGAAGCTAAGCCAAATGCAAATGCTTTAGAATCTTTACAAGGTAAAGTTCCGGGATTACAGGTTTATACATCTACTGGTGAGCCTTCCGCTACACAATCAGTTCGTTTGAATGGTGTGGGCTCTATAAGTGGGGGAAGTACGCCATTATACGTGCTGGATGGTGTACCTATTGCTTCAGGTGCTATTGTGTCATTAAACCCTAGTGATTTCGAAAGCGTAACTGTATTGAAAGATGCTTCTTCGACTTCAATTTATGGTTCTAGAGCAGCTAATGGTGTAATCTATATTACTACTAAAAAAGGTAAACGTGGGGAGTCTGCTACTATTAATTTGAGAACACAATGGGGGTTCTCTAACTTAGCACGTTCAGAAGCTCAACAAAATATGATGAATTCTGAGCAATTGTTAAACTATTGGTTGGAATCTGGTTATAGATCACAAGCACAGGTTGATAAATTAAAAGAAGATTGGCCTCATGATACATATTGGACAGATTATTATTTCAAACAAAATGTTCCAATGCAACAACATGATTTGAGTATTTCTGGTGGATCAGATAAAACACAATATTTCATTTCATCATCATACTTGGATCAAGAGGGTGTAATGTACAGATCTGGATTTGATAGAATCACATTGAGAAGTAACATTACTACTAAGTTAAATGATTGGGCAAAAGTTGGTTTAAATTTATCTGGTGGATACGATAAGAGAGAAACCAATCAATATACTTCTAATAGTTTAAATGGTGGTTTAGCAATCTTAGCATTACCATGGTATACACCATATGATGCGAATGGAAATGAGTATTATGAGACGCAGATTCCTGGTTTGGGTAGATTTTCGCCTAAATATTTAGCCGATAAAAATCCTTCATTAGGTAAAAATCAACAATTTAATCCAACTGCTTTCGTTGAAATTACACCTATTGAGAATTTAACATTGAAATCTCAAGCAGGTATGGATTATTATAATTACAGGTCATCAGCACGCAGATTGCCTTCATTTGCTTCAAACTTAAATAATGGTACGGCTACAGAATCATGGTCTCAAGGTGTTTCACGTACAATAACAAACACAGCTGAATACAAATGGTCTTTGAATGATTTGAATGCTTTTACATTTTTAGCGGGTCAAGAATTTGTCGATTACAAGGAAGATTCATTCAATGGATATGGGACAGGACTTACGGATGATCGTTTAATTTTGCTAGGTAATACTACTACAGGTTTTACCGTTGGTCAATCAAAGACAGAATATGCTTACAATTCATTGTTTGGTGCTGTAAACTATGATTACAGATCTAAGTTATATTTGAGAGCTACTGTACGTCAGGATCAATCATCACGTTTTGGTAAAGACTTATCTAAAGCAACATTTTGGTCATTGGGTGCAAATTATGACTTGAAAGAAGAGGCATTTTTAAAAGATGTTAATTGGGTGAATGATTTCCGTTTTAAAGTTTCTACTGGTACATCTGGTAACTCAGGTACATCAGGCTCGGATTGGAATTATCAACACTTAGCGACAGTTTCAGCAGGTCAATATAACGCTGGTTCAGCATGGGGATTAAATAGTGCTGGAAATCCTGAATTATCTTGGGAAAAACAAGCGTTAACAAATGTTGGTATTGAAACCACATTATTTAATAAATTAAATGTAGGGGTTGAATATTTCAATAGAAATACCTCTAGTTTATTAATGGATGTTCCTTATCCATATACTACTGGTTATTCAAGTGTTAAATCTAATGTTGGTAAATTAAACAACAAAGGTGTTAACTTTGATATTAGCTATGATGTATTTAATTCTTCTGATTTTTACTTAACACCGTATGTGAATTTTGGCTACGTTAAACAAGAAATTAAAGAATTATTCCAAGGTAGAGATTATTGGATCATTCCTAATACTGGTGTAAGTTATGTAGTAGGTCAACCTATTTCATTCTTTTATCCGATGTTGAAAGGTGTTAATCCTGATAATGGTAATTTAGAGTGGTTTGTTCCTGGTGATGATATTACAAAGACAAATAATGATCCTAATAATGTAACTTCATCATTTAGTACTGCTGCGTTACAGCAAAATACAGGTATTAAACGTTATGCTCCAATTAATGGTGGGTTTGGTTTGAGCTCTGGATACAAAGGCTTCTCATTAGATGCACACTTTACATATTCATTGGGTAAATATTTAATAAATAATGATGCCTACTTTTTCTCAAATCCTTCTGCATTCCCTGGTTACAACCAAACGAATTCAGTAAATGATTTTTGGAAACAGCCAGGTGATGTTACTTCTTTCCCACGTATTGGTGTGGCAAGACAATTTGATTCATCTTTAATCGAGAATGCTTCATTCTTACGTTTGAAAAATATCACATTCGGGTATACTTTGCCTAAATCGGTTTTAGAAAAATCTAAATTTTTTAGATCTGCAAAAGTATTTTACGTAGGCCGTAATTTATTGACAGTGACTAAATATTCAGGTGCTGATCCAGAAGTGGATTCTAACTTGACTACGGGTGCAAATCCTAATACTCAACAATCAGTATTCGGATTAGAATTAACTTTTTAATATAAATTGATAAGAAAGATGAAATTCAAATATATATTGAGCGCTCTAGCATTGAGCGCATCTTTAGCCTCTTGCGACATAGAAAAATTTCCTTATGATAGTATTTCACAAGAGATGGCTTTCCAGTCTGTGTCTGATGCTGAAAAGTGGAACAATAACTTTTACGCTCAATTAAGAGGCAGAATTTACGGCGTATACACATTGCCGCAAGATATCCAATCGGATATGTTGAATGCTACTGCAGATTTTGGTAATAACTATGGTGCTGTACACAGGTGGGCAGAAGAGTTTAATTCAGATAACTATCAAGTAAGAGATGTATGGGTTGGTTATTATGGTGCATTGAAAAATATCAATGAATCGATTGCAAAATTTCCTACAATCAATGCTGTAACTGATGCTGATAAAGCAAAATTAAACCAATATTTGGGTGATGCTTATGCTATACGCGCTTATTACTATTTAAATTTAGTGTTAAGATATTCTAAAGCATATAATGCCAATACAGCGGCTACAGACTTGGGAGTGCCATTGGTACTTACTTTTGATTTAAAAGAATCACCTAAAAGGGCTTCAGTAAAAGAAACTTACGATCAAATATTAAGTGATATTAACCAATCAAAAACTCTTTTGGCTAACGTGAATGGTTCTGTAGGTGCAACTAAATTCACTATTGATGCAGTTTATGCTTTGGAAGCGCGTGTTAAATTATACATGAATGATTTACCTGGTGCTGCTGAAGCTGCTGAGAAGGTTATTAAAACGGATAAATACAAATTGTATACCACGGCGGAAGATGTGAAGTCTATTTGGGCTACAGACAAAACTCAAGAAACAATATTTCAATTGTTTGCAAGTTTGAACGAGCGTCCGAATACAAATGATTCTTACTACAACTACGAAGCTTCAACGGATACTTACAGATCATATTTCATTCCAAGTAAGTGGGTGTTGGATATGTATGATGCTATAGATTTCAGAAAAAATGCTTATTTCAAAGAAGTTGATTTGTATCAACAAGGTAAAAAGTACAAAGCGTTCATAGTGAACAAATACCCTGGTAACCCAACGTTAGTTTCATCAAAAGCTGAAAACCACAATGCTCCTAAAGTGTTTAGGGTGGCAGAATTATACTTAATCTCAGCTGAAGCGAATGCGACAGTAAATTCTACATTGGCATTGACTCGATTAAATGCATTAAGAGAAGCACGTGGCTTGGCTAGATTGAATAATCTTTCAGGCGCTGCATTATTAACTGAAATAAAAAATGAGCGATTGAGGGAATTAGCTTTTGAAGGATTTCGTTTAGACGATTTGAAAAGATGGAATGAAGGTTTTGAAAGAAGATCTCCTCAAGGAACAGATTTTTTACAAACAGGTTCGGGTTACATCAATTTGAAAAAAGAAAAAGGTGATGAAAAATTTGTATGGGGGATACCATCATACGATATTACTTTAAACAGTAACTTAGAGCAAAATAAAGGTTGGTAATACGTTTATAAAGCTATCAAAGCCCTTGGATTTTTTTCAAGGGCTTTTTTATTTTTAAAAATTATCATGTCATGAAATAAGATAAAAAATGAAGAATTGTTATGAAAGAATAGCTACACTATTTCAGGTAGTTGTGAAAATAACTGATGTGGTTAACCTTAAATAACATTATAAAAATATTTAATAAAAATAATTATTTCGCAAAAAAGTTAAATTACTCTTTAATAATTTTTTAATGGCATTTGTCACTTTCAAAATGTTTTAAAAGACTAAAAACTATATGTAATTAGAAAAAAATATAACTTTTACTATATTTTGAAATTCTTTTGTATAAGTGTTAAAAAGTGTAAAATATTTTTTTATATGTTTGCATAGTACCATATAAATTGTGAAAAAAAGTTGTATCGACAACACTAACAATTACTAAACAAAAACAAAAACTTATGAAACAAAAGTTACTCAGTGCAATGTTTGCAATGACTTGTGTAACAAGCTTGTCATTTGCGCAAACTCGAGAGGTGAGTGGTTTGGTTACTGCATCAGATGGGACTCCAATTAGTGGGGCTTCTATCTCGGTGGTTGGGACAAACACTGCAACTCAAACCGATGGATCAGGTCGGTTTAAAATTACAGCAAATTCTGGTGCATCATTAAATGTGTCTTATATTGGGTATACTACACAAAGGGTGTCGGTAGGAAATTCTACTACTCTTACGATAGTTTTAGAGGGTGGAGATCAGTCACTAGAAGAAGTAGTAATCACAGGAGCATATGGTGTTAAGCAAAGTGCTCGTTCATTGACTTCCAGCGCTCAGTTTATTGATGCTAAGGCAATTAACACTACTAGACAGCCTAATCTTAATAATGCATTAGCTGGTAAAGTAGCGGGTTTGCAAGTGCGTTCACAGTCTGCAGCGGCTTTAGGACGTCAGAATACTATTAGGTTGAGGGGTACTACAGGTTTTGGAAATGGCAATGATGGTGCGATCTATGTTGTGGATGGTACTATTCTACCTAACTATGATGATATTAGTGTCGATGAAATCGAATCACTTACAGTATTACAAGGTCCAGCCGCATCAGCACAATTTGGTTCTCAAGGAGCAAATGGAGCTATTGTAATCACAACAATTAAAGGCAAAAGACAACAGGGTTTTGGAATAAACGTCAATTTGGGTACAAATTTTGACAAAGCTTATATAATGCCTAACTACCAAAATAGCTATGCTGGTGGTGGATCTCAGTCGATGTATCAATACAATTGGAAAGAAGGTGATCCAGAAGAATGGAAAGCACTTGATGGCAAGTATTATCATGATTACAATGATGATTCATCTTGGGGCCCACGAATGATCGGACAAGAATATATTCCTTGGTATGCTTGGTACGGTGGTCATGATCGCTCTTATAAGACAGCTTCTTTAAATCCTCAACCAAATAATGCAAAAGAATTTTTTGAAACTGGTGTAGTCTCCAATAACAATATTGTACTTAATAAAGCAGATGAAAATTACAATTTGAAATTTTCATATACCAATCAATATACTAATGGTCTTCTTCCTACAACTTCCATGAAGCGTAATTTATTTACAATCAATGGTTCTTTTGATATTAGTGAAAAGTTAACTGTTGGTGCTAATTTGAATTATGTAAATCATAAGTTGTTTGGTGAGATTGATGATGCTTATTCTAATAACTCTACAGGTGCGTTTAGCCAATGGTTTCATAGAGATTTGGATATGGGAATCATTAAAGAATTAAGAGGATTGACAACACCAGAAGGTATTTTTGCGAGTTGGAATCATTCAAATCCTACGGCCTATAGACCGGAAAATCCAAGAGGATTTTATGCCGCAAATTATTGGTACAATCCCTATACATACTATGATTTGGTAGATCGGGTAAATCAAAGAGATAGACTATATGGTGATTTGTTTTTAACGTACAAAATAAATACTGATTTGAGCCTAACTGGTACGTATAGAAAGCAACAAAATCATACTTTATGGGAATATAAGTATAGTTCAAGACTGAATGAAAGTGGTCTACAAACTACAGGAAACAATGCCTTAGCAAAAGGTTATTATGGAACCGGTAATACCTATTCTAATCGTCAAAACATTGAGTTTAGAGCTTCTTACAATAAACAGCTACAAGATTTTACAATCAACGCAAATGCCATTGCAGATTTTTTCAGAGCTAATAGCAATGAGAATTCTGGAGCAACTGCGGATGGATTAAATGTACCAGATTTATTTACTCTATCAAACTCGATCTCACAGGCTTCACAAACTAATTCTCGTTCAAGAGAAGGTTACAATGCAGTTATGGGGATTTTTAATGTTGGATATAAGAATTTACTATTTGTAGATGGTACTTTGAGAAGCGATTGGTACTCTACACTTCCAGCGGATGATAATCAGGTTTTTTCTAAATCATTAGGGGCGGCATTTGTGTTTTCAGATTTGATTAAAGAAAGTGCACCTTGGTTGAGTTTAGGTAAAGTTAAATATTCATGGGGAGAGGTCCCAAGAGCTCTAGGGACATCTAATACTTCTTTTGGTCCATATCGTTACCCAGGAATGGCATATGGTGTTGGGCAATTTAAATGGGGAAATAATTTTTTAATGACTACTCCAGATCAATTAGTTGATCCAGCAATCCAAGGCTCTGTAAGTGCACAACAAGATATAGGCTTAGAGTTATTTTTCTTGAATAACCGTATTGGATTAAATGCAACATATTGGACTGGAAAGGATAAGAATTATCCGTATTCAGTATCTCAGAATGGTGCTACTGGCTATACTTCTTTATTGACAAATATTGGTCAAATATCTAAATCGGGGTTAGACATCCAATTGAAAGCTATTCCTGTACGAAATACTAATTTTGAATGGAATACAAGCTTAACTTGGTCAAGACTTCTATCAAATGATGTTGATGCAATTACTGAAGATACTAAAAGAATAAATGTCGAAGGTGTTTGGGGTTCTACTATGCCAATACTAGCACATGTTGAAGGTCAACGTTGGGGACAGATCTATGGCAATGGTATTAAAAGAAATGATGCAGGAATTCCTATATTAGATGCAAATGGTTTCTATACAAATAATCCAAATGTAAGCTTTGGGTCTGTATTGCCTATGTATACTGGAGGTTTTCAAAATAACTTTAGATATAAAGACTTTAGTTTGGGTATTGATTTAGATTTTCAATATGGCGGTAAAATGGTCTCTTTATCAAACATGTGGGGATCTTATTCTGGTTTGACGGCAAGAACTGCTCGTCTTAATGATAAGGGAAATCCAATAAGAGATGCAGTAGCAGATGGTGGTGGAGTACGAGTGGATGGAGTTGACGCTGATAACAATACCGTAACACATTACTTAGAAGCACAAGATTATTACCATGGACTTTACGATAAGTTAGCTTTTGATGAATTTATTTATGATTTAAGTTTTATCAAGATGAGAGCTTTATCTTTCGGATATAATATTCCTGTCAATAGATTGAATTTAGGTAGTACAATTAAATCTGCGAACTTCTCACTTGTAGCTAATAATCCTTTACTGATTTGGGCAACAACTAAAGATTTTGATCCTTCAGAAATAAGTGCTTCCGTAGGTGAAACAGGTCAACTTCCTGGTACGAGAGGTTTTGGTTTTAACTTAAACATTAGGTTCTAATTTCATAAGTCATGAGAAAAAAAATTATATATATATTATTGGGTGCAAGTATAATGGGGTCAAGTTGTGATGCTTTGAGCGACTTTGGAGATATGAATGATAACCCAAGTGCCACAACAAAGCCAATAACTTCAGCATTGTTAACAAATGTGTTAGCAGGAATTGGGGATTATGCCGCTAGAACGCATTACCAGCCAGGTCTTTATGCGCAATATATCTCTGAAACTCAATATACAGAGGCATCAACATATACGTTAGCACAATTGAGTTTCACTGGATTCTATTCAGGTCATTTGATGGATTTACAAAACATCATTAATACTGAGGTGGACAATCCTAATATGAGAGCTGTAGCGACAGTACTTCAACAATATATCTTTTGGTATTTAACGGATTGTTGGGGAGAAATTCCATACAGTGAAGCATTGCAAGGAGTATTACCTAAATATGATTCGCAAGAAGAAATATATAAAGGTTTACTTGCTAAATTAACTGAGGCAGAGAATGCATTAGGAACTGGTGGGCTAATTACAGGTGACTTAATTTATAATGGTGATACATCAGCATGGAAGAAATTCGCAAACTCACTTAGAATGTTGATCTCATTACAAATATCTAAACGTTATACTGGGCCTTCAGATTATGCTGCAACTGAATTTAAGGCTGCATTGAATGATTCAGATGGTTATATAAGCTCAAATGATCAAAACTTCACTGTTAAGTACCCAGGTGGGAATTTTAAAAACCCTTGGCGTAATACTTATGATGGTAGAAAAGATTATGCACAAAGCAAAACAGTAACTGATATTACAGCATCACTAGCTGATGGCCGTCAAGCTGCATTTGGTGGTGCAACTGAGGATTTATCTGCACCAAATGCATTTGCAACATCTAATATTGGCTTTCCTTATGGCTTGTCAAGAACAAATGCAGAAGCATTTGCTAGTGCAAATACAGGTTTCGCGAGAGTATTGCGTGGGGATTTCCGTCGAGAAGATTCTCCTTATGTTGTAATTGGTGCAGGACAAGTGGCTTTAGCAAGAGCTGAAGCTGCCCAACTTGGATGGACAACAGAAAATAAAGCAAATGTTTATAGACAAGGAATTGAGTTGTCATTTGCACAATGGGGAGTTGTAGCTCCAGCTACTTATTTTACTCAATCAGGAGTTGCGCTTAATGGAACTAATGAGATGGCAAAAATAAGTCAACAGCGATATATTGCTCATTATCCTGATGGTAGAATGGGGTGGAATATTTGGCGTAAATCAGGTGTCCCATCTCTTACCCCAGCTCCTGGTGCAACAGCTGGATCTACAATTCCTAGAAGATTTATGTATGCATCAACGGAATATTCTACAAATAAAGAAAATGTAGAGGCAGCAGTTGCGCGAATGGGTGGCACGGATTTAATGTCTAATAGAGTATGGTGGGATGTTCAATAATGATTATTATGAAAAGCAATTTAAAACAAATAATATTTGGCTTTGTGTTACTAGGTTTAACACAGAGCTGTGTAAAAGAGTCTTTTGAAGGAGATAATATAGGTGATAAAGGTACTACATTTGTTTCCGCGGTAGAGGATTTCGGCGATATACAATATATAGACGCGTTTACAAATAAGAAAGATATTGTAGGATTTACGTTATTTAAAAATGCTCACAATTCTTCAGAACTTGAAAAAGAGACTACTTTAACCCTAAAAATAAATAATGCTCTTATAGAAGAATATAATGAAGAACATGAAACTGCTGTGGAGGTACTAGATCCTAGCCTTTATACAATTTCGAACTCGAATTTTTCAGTGAGTGGAGATAATTTAACTGTTAAGTTTCCTAAAAACTCTTTATATGAACCATTTAAAATCAATGTAGATGGTTCTAAATTAGATTTATCCAAAACATACGCTTTTGCTTATGATATCATTGATGCCGATGGTTATAAAATTTCTGACGGTAGGGAATCATTTTTAGTTTTATTAGGTGTGAAAAATGAATGGGATGGTATTTATCGTTATCAGAATTCATCTACTACGTCTTTACAACCGAATAGAGATGTGGATGTGGAATTGGTGACTGTTGGTCCCAATACAGTTCGATTATATCCAGGACTAGTTGGTTATTATAGTAATGAAGTAAGATATACTGTAGATCCTGTTACAAATAAGGTTACTGTAGCTATGACTACTTTATTACCAATTGCTACAGATGAAAGCAGTTATTATGATCCTGAAACAAAAACTTTCCATTTGAAATGGACTTCTAATGGAGGAGCACGTAAATTTGAAGAAACTTTAACGTATAAAGCTCAAAGATAAAAAGTAATTTAAGATTCTAATACAATTTATGCCCCCAAAAGCTTCAAGCTTTTTGGGGGCTTTTTGTAATATATAATACAGTTAAAGTCATATATTTTTTGATGTTCCATACTTTGATAAACAGGAGAGGAAGTTATTAAGGTATATTTACGCAGGGCTGACGCATAAGAAAGTTTAAAAATCGTCAATTTTATTGACTTGTGTTGAAAACTGTGTAATATCTTTTTTGGTGTAAACTAGGTTAGCTTTGAGTTTAAGCCGTTTCTTTGTTGTTAAGCTATGGAAGCACCCCTTTACAGATATTTTAAATGGATACCTGATCCTCGGACATGCAATAATAAGAAACATAATCTTACTGAACTCATGCGGGATTATTTGAGCGCTGTTTTCGAGCTTGGACCGCCGAGTTGAGTGAAAGTTTGAGAACTATTTCGGCTAGCACTGAACGCGATTTAATGGCGATTGATGGAAATCGATTTGCAATAGTGTGAATAAGAGAGATGGACTGGGAGCACTTCGCATGGTAAGCGCGTGGAGTTGTCGCAATCAATTGGTTCTGGGGCAGCAGAAAGTGGCCGATAAGAGTAATGAAATTACAGCTATTCCAGAATTATTATCATTATTAGATATCAAGGGCACCGTGATTACTATTGATACTATGGGGACACAAAAAGAAATTGCTACTAAAATAGTTGAACATAAAGGTGATTACATTCTTGTTTTAAAACAAAATCAACAAGCACTATATGACCAGGTTGTCAATCAGTTTAATTTCAAGGAAGACAGTTACAGCCAACATTTGGATAAAGGACATGGTCGTTCGGAAATTCGCACATGCAGAGTGATTAGCCACTTAAATTACATTGATGAGTAAGAAAACTGGAGGGGTCCAAACAGTATTATCAAAATTACTTCAGAGCGAATTATAGGCGAGTCCCATACCATTCAGGATAGTTATTACATCTCTAGCTTAGAAGATGATGCCGCATATTTTAATCAAGCAGTTCGTGCTCATTGGGGGATTGAGAATCAATTACATTGGCAATTAGACCTCGGATTTGGAGAGGATTATAATACCACAAGAAATCGAAGGGCTGCTCAAAGCTTTTCTGTTGTAAGAAAACTCGCGTTGAACATACTTAAAGCCGATGTAGCCAATAAATCCATCCTAAAAGCAAAACGAAAAAAGCAGAATGGAATAATGAATACCTACTGAAATTAATCGTTAATGTAAATTTCTAGTGCGTCGGCCCTGTATATTTACGTCTCTGATTCTTACATTTTAAATTTTTTCATTAGTGTCCGGTAAAAACATGAAGCCAGATTAATGGCTTCTTGAGAATCGTAAATTTGTGTTTGAGAAACAAAAAGTACGATGAGCAAAAGTAATCATTTTTCTATAAAATCTGTTTTCGGACAGCTGATATCATTAATTGAAGATTCCCTGATAAAAAGGGAGGTTAGAAAGTGTGACTCGGACAGCTATACCAAGTATTTCAAGACGAAAGATCATTTGATAAGCATGTTATTTTGTTCTTTTTCAAAATGTACATCTTTACGTGAAATATCAGGAGCAATGCTAGGGTTATCGGGTAAAACGACGGGCTTCCAGCTGCACCATATTCCTAAAAGAAGTACTTTATCGGACGCAAACAAGAGAAGAGATGTTCTGGTTTTTGAAAATATCTACCACAGTTTACTCAAACAATATGGTGATTTTTTATCGGACAGCCGGATCAAGGATGTGATTAAGAATCAGGTAAAAATCTTTGATAGCACCACCCTTAGCCTATTCAAAGATATTTTAGAAGGTGTTGGCAGAAACCCTAAAACAGGAAAAAAGAAAGGGGGAATTAAAGTTCACACCGTTGTAAATGCAGATGAAACCGTTCCGAGTTTGATTTGGTTCAGCGAAGCAAAAAAGCACGATCACAATTTTTTGGAAAAATTAGAATGCGATGAAAATACGGTATATGTTTTTGATAAAGGGTATAATGATTACAAGGCTTTTGCCCATTTTACGGATCAAAAAACGGGTTTTGTGACCCGAATAAAGGATAATGCTTCCTACTTGAAAATCGAAGAATTGGATATCGGAGCGCATATTCACAATGGTGTTCTGAAAGATGAAATCATTGAAATAGATGTAAAACAAGACGGAAAAACTTCAAAATTGAGATTGCGAAAAGTGGTTTTCTATGACCGAGTTGGCAAAAGGAGATTTGAATTTCTGACCAATTTGTTTGACATGCGTGCAGACTTGATTGCAGCTCTTTACAAAATACGTTGGCAAATAGAACTTTTATTCAAACACCTCAATCGGAATTTTCCATTGAAATATTTTTTTGGCGACAATGAAAACCCATTAAAATACAGATCTACTGTGTTTTAAACGTTAATTTACTGCTCTGGGTAATCAAAAAGCGATTGAAACGAAAATGGGCATTCTCCAACTTGGTTAGTTTTTGTAAAATCCATCTGTTTAACTATATCAACCTAATGAAATTTCTGGAAAATCCAGAAAAGACTGGACTATTGAGCAGGACAATGGCAAACAACTGTCCTTTAATTGGTAGCTTGTTTTTGAATATTTGCAAAAACAAAATTCTAACAACTTGATTTTTAAGCTAATACAACTTTTAGAAAACCAAATTTAATTTTTATCGGACGGTAATGTAAATAAATATCATTTTTTTAAAACTTTCATTATTAGTTTTATTTAAATATAAATTCATTACAGATAACAAAAGGCTTCCAAATCGGGAAGCCTTTTAATCAATATTCTACCTATTCGCCAAGATACTCAATTCTTGAGCTACTCTGCCGGCAATATTTCTGTAAGATTCTCCTATTGGATCTTCGCTGTCTAATACAATTGGGAAACCGTTATCTCCAGCGTCAGCTACAGATTTTACTAACGGAACTTCTCCTAAAAATGGAATTTGGTTTTCTTCAGCTAAACGTCTACCGCCCTCTTTACCGAAGATGTAATATTTGTTATCTGGTAATTCTGATGGCGTGAAATATGCCATATTTTCTACAATACCAAGGATAGGAACATTAATTCCTTCCATCTTATACATTCCAATACCTTTTATGGCGTCAGCAAGGGCTACATTCTGTGGTGTTGTCACGATTATGGCACCTGAAATTGGGTAAGTTTGTGATACTGTAATGTGAATATCTCCTGTGCCTGGAGGCATGTCCACAACCAAATAGTCTAATTCACCCCAATCTGCATCATTGAATAACTGCTTGATAGCAGATGTTGCCATTGGTCCTCTCCATGGAATAGGCTGATTTGGATCTGTAAAAAAACCTATTGAAAGCAATTTAAGACCAAACTTTTCGATAGGCTCGATTTTAGTAGATCCGTCCGGTAATTGAGAAGCCATTGGTTTAGCACCTTCAAGACCAAACATTATTGGCAGTGATGGACCATAAATATCTGCGTCCAAAAGTCCTGTTTTGGCACCTTTACTAGCTAAGGCTAAGGCTAAATTACTCGCGACAGTAGATTTTCCTACGCCTCCTTTACCAGAAGAAACTAAGATTATATTTTTGATTCCTTTAAGTTGGTTTGGATCAACACTGGTTACTCGCGAGGTCATGTTTATTTCAACTTCAACTTCTTTGCTTATAAATAATGCTATTGCATTGCGACAAGCGTGTTCAATATGTCCTTTTAAAGGGCAAGCTGGCGTAGTCAATACAACGTCGAATTTGACTTTATTGGGGAGGATTTCAATATTTTGAATCATGTGAAGCGTAACCAGATCCTTCTTGAGATCAGGTTCTTCCACATGACTTAATGCATGTAATACTTGTTCTTGCGTAATAGTCATGGTTTGCAATTTCTAATAGTACAAAGCTAAGAATTAAGGTAAATAAACCTGTCATTTCTTTGTTTGAATATTAAGTACCGATAACTAGGTATTTTTAAAAGTGTAGGAATATTTTTATTCATTCACATTTAGGAATGTTTATTTTTGTTTTTTAAACCAAACTTTAATAACCATTAGATGAAAAACATATTATTAACAATAGCATTGGCTATTTCAATTATTGGTGTCAATGCTCAAGAAACTGTAGAAACAGAGAATACATTAGAGCAGCCTAATTTTGTGAAATTAAATTTATTGCCCCTACTTGGCGGAAAGATTTCAGTGGAGTACGAACGTGTTTTAAGTAAAAAATTTGCAGTAGGTGTAGCAGTTAATTTACGTCCAGAAAGTGAATTACCATTCAAATCACGCATTATGGACATTGTCGATGATGCAGAAGTTAATTCTTTGTTGGATGGAATGAAATCATCTAGCACCGCTATAGTTCCAGAGTTTAAATATTATCTTTCTAAAAAGGGTTATGGTCAAGGATTTTATTTAGCACCCTACGTTAAATATGCAAAATTCAATTACTCAGCGCCTTATACTTATGATGTATCCATTGAATATCAAGGTCAAATGGTATATGATCGTGAAGAAACTATTAGTTTGAAAGGAGATTTGACTACTGTTACAGCTGGTATTTCTGTTGGTATTAACTTCAGATTAAAGGATAATATTTTCTTAGACTGGAGAATTATTGGGCCAGGTTATGGAATGTCGAAAGGCAATCTCGCGGGTAAGATGGCGCTGAACGCAGATGAACAAGCCGGGTTACGAGATCAATTAGGTGACTTGAAGGAAAGTTTAAATGACTTACCACTGAAGTTTAAGATGGATTACAACGTTCATGCAAATGGTGCGGACATTACTTTGAATAAAAGTCCTTGGGGCAATATCCGTAGCGGATTATCAATAGCGTATAAGTTCTAATTTGGAATATATAATTTAGTTAAAAAAGCTATACTTTGTAATGAAGTATAGCTTTTTTTATTTTGATAATAAAGTATTCAAATTTAAAACTCTATTTTTAGTCAGGATTTTAAGTACTATAATTTATGGGTAGTTTCTTTTCAAGAAAGCGCAATAAATGGTTTTTAATAGGTGGTGTTGCAGTAATCGTAATTCTAGTTGGTGGATTTGTAGTAGGTATGTCTAAACGTCAAGGTCTGCTAGATAAAGCGATTTATAAGGTTCAACAAAAATTGAAGAATGATTACGATGTAACTTTTACAGTTGATAAATATTATTTTTCTGGATTTACAACTGTGGAATTTAAAAATTTGTTAGTTATTCCTGAAAATAGAGACACACTCGCATCTATGCAGTCTTTTTCAATTTCAGTTCGAGTATTGCCATTGTTAATTGGTAATATTGAGATTGGGGCTATTGGTGTAGAAAATGGTTCACTCACTTTTGTAAAGAAAGATTCTATCAGCAATTACGATTTTATTTTTAAAAAACGCAAAAGTGTTTCTGAACAAAAGGATAAATCAGAATCTAAGGGCTTTGCGGACTTGGCAGAAAGATTAAGTAAGCAGTTTTTTGCAACCGTACCTGATGACTTAGTGTTAAAAAATTTTGTGCTTTCATACACAGATGATAAAATTTCACAACAAGTGCATGTTCCAGAAGCAATTATGAATTCTGGTAAGTTCGAATCTTCTGTGTTCTTGAATGATCATGAAGCTGAATGGATACTTAAGGGGAAGGTCGATGCAAGGTCACAGCGTATGCGTGTAGAGGTTTCCTCAAAAGAAGCAGATGTCGAATTACCATTTTTACGCAGTAAGTTTGGTTTGTCCGTAAGTTTTGATAAGCTAATTTTTGATCTGCAAGATATAATAAAAATCAAAAGGAATTTGTTGGAGGTTGATGGTGTTTTCGCATATGAAAATTTAAAAATAAATCATCGTAGGTTGTCTGATTCAACAATTGTGTTGCCAACTGCAGAAATGGAAGGTGGTTTGCAATTTGCAGATAATTATGTCGCATTGCGTGAATACTCGACGATTCGAATTAAAGATTTTTCTATATCTCCTCAAATCAAATTTACTTTAAAACCAACAAAGCAATTGGAGCTAGCCATTCATACAGGAATGTTTCAAGCTCAAGATTTTTTTGATGCTATTCCTAATGGTTTGTTTCAGAATGTGGAGGGTGTTAAAGTGGAAGGGAGTATAGCTTATGACTTAGATTTCTCTGTAAATCTGGATAAACCAGATGACTTAATATTTGTATCCAAAATTGATGATGAAGATTTAAAAGTGATTTCTTGGGGGCAAGCAAACATTGATTCGCTCAATTCGTCATTTATATATGATGCCTACAATGATACGGTATTAGTAAAACGTTTTGCTGTTGGACCTGAGAATCCTAAATTTAAGAGGTTAGATCAAATCCCATATGTATTAAAAACAACCGTAAGAAATACGGAAGATCCTTTTTTTTATAAGCACAATGGATTTGAAGAAGAAGCATTTAAATTATCAATTGCTACAAATATTAAAGAAAAAAAATTTAAACGTGGGGCAAGTACAATCTCCATGCAACTCATTAAAAATGTCTTTCTACACAGAAAGAAAACATTAAATCGAAAATTCGAAGAGATATTATTGGTTTGGTTAATGGAGTCTTCTGGCCGCGTAAGCAAAGATAGACTATTTGAAATCTATCTTAACGTAATTGAATGGGGGCATAATGTTTACGGAATCACAGAGGCTGCCGATTATTATTTTAAAAAACAACCCGAGGAACTAACTTTAGGGGAAAGTTTGTTTTTATCTAGCATAATTCCGCGACCAAAGACAGGTTTAAATTCTTTTGATTACACGGGACATTTAAAACCATGGTTACAACGTCATTTCAATACTTATGGGTCGATTATGCGTAAGTTAGGTGAATTAGAAAATGTTGCTGTGCCAGAAAATTACGGGTTCTATCAAGTTGTATTGCAGCCTGCTCTTCGACCAAAAGCTCCTGCTGTTCGAGATACTTCACTAGATATAATTGATGAGCATGAATTGTTCATGCGTGAGATTGAATCGATGGAAAATTCTAGAAAATCTATACTAGAAAAATTAACGGGGGACAAGAATGAAAATAATTGAGATTGATGAGCTGCGCTTTGAGCCTTTCATCGATTATGAGCAAATCAAAAAAAGAATACGTTTAATTGCTATAGATATTAATTTAAAATACGAAGACAAAAATCCTGTTTTTATTGGTGTACTGAATGGATGCTTCATGTTTATGGCGGATTTGATGAAAGAAATTGAGATCGACAGCGAAATGAGTTTTGTAAAACTTTCCTCTTATCATGGTACTGAACAAGGGGATTTATCTCAATTGGTAGGGGTTGGGATAGATATAAAAGATCGTAATGTAATTGTTGTGGAAGATGTGGTCGATAGTGGCAATTCTTTGAAATATACAATTGATGCGTTGCAAAGAGAAGGAGTAAGGGAGGTTGCTGTTTGTACACTTTTATTGAAGCCCTCTTGCCTACAATACGATTTCGATCAAATTGAATATGTAGGGTTCGAAATTGAAAAGGAATTTGTAATAGGCTATGGGTTAGATTATAATGGAAAATTCAGAAACCTAAAAGATATTTACAGAGAAGTGACTTTAGGAGATTAGTTCCTAAAGTCACAATTTGTAAGGTGATCATTTACCATACCAACTGCTTGCATATAAGCATAGCAGATAGTGCTGCCGAAAAACTTTACCCCACGTTTTTTCAAATCTTTTGCTATAGCTTTTGATTCTGCGGATTCCGGTACAATGTCCTTCATTGTTGCAATGATATTTTCTATGCGCTGTTGATTAGGTAAGAATTGATATAAATAATTATAAAATGAGCCAAACTCTTTTTGAATTTCTATGAATATTTTAGCATTATTTATAGCTGCTTCTATTTTTCCGCGATGTCGAATAATGCTTTCATCTAGAACTATTCTTTCGAGGTCATCATTTGTAAATTGTGAGACTTGTTCAACATCAAAATCTGCAAATAATTTTCGATATCCTTCCCTTCTTTTTAAAATGGTATACCAACTTAATCCCGCTTGAGCCGATTCTAAGATTAAAAATTCAAATAGTGTTTTATCATCAGTCACTTGTTTACCCCATTCCTTATCGTGATAGTCTACATAAAGAGGGTCTTCTCCGCACCACGGACAGCGTTTTGTTGTTGTTGCCATATTTGTGTTTAAATATTTAGTACAAAATCATACCTTTGAGATCGTATGTTAAGGAATGATTTTTTAAGGCAAATTATGAAAAATAAGCAACATATCCTGTTGTTATTGTTTTTGTTATTCTCTTGCAGGAGTAATGCGTTTTCCTTAGATGCAGCGTTCTCTCAAACGGACAGTACTATAGTTAATCACGATAATTCAGCTTTTGATAGCTCTGATGTCAAATCGTTTGACTATATTTTTCTTGATACTTCTGAGAGGCTAAATCATAATCCTATACAAGATAGCGTGTTGCGGATTATCGAAATAGAATACACCGATCTAGGTGCTTGGTTTGCTAAAATGGATAAGCTTAAAAAAACAAGAATTGCTTCTCCATTGATTGAGAAATCCAATCGTCCAGCTTGGCTTATTGGTATTCTTTTGTTGATTTTGATAAGTTTTGGTTTGGTTCGAATTTTCTTTTATCCTACATTTTTAAATATTATTTACGGCTATTTTAACGAAAGAGTACTCGCGCAAATAAGTAAGGAGGATAATGTCTTAACTTCTTGGCCATATATCTTTTTATATATTATTTTTAGTTTTTCCTTAGGCTTATTTGTTGTTCTTTATTTCAGTGCCAAAGAGGATACGCTTTTCTTGACATTGTATAATTTTGGGCGTATTTCTTTAGTTATTGGTTTCTTGTTTGTAGCTAAATTTCTACTTATCCGAATTATATCTGTCATATTTGACGCAAAGCGTATAGCTAGAGATTACATCACTGTTTTATATATTGTGTACTTTAATAGCCTATTATTTCTTATTCCTATTTTAATTTTAGGTGTTTTTTTACCTTTTAAATATTTAGACACTTTAGCGTTATTATTAATTCTAACCACTATTTTGCTGTTTAGTTACCGCATTATTCGTTCTGCTTTTAGTTTATTAGGTAATCTAAAGTTTTCAATCTTTTATTTAATTCTCTATCTTTGTGCTCTAGAAATAGCGCCGGTTTTAATATTAGTGAAATCACTAAACAATTAAAGATAAGTTTATGCAGATTGATGTTGCTAGAGCTAAGAAAGTTAAAAGTATCTTAGTTACGTTGCCAAGACCAGAAAATGACAAGTCACCATACTTCGCATTAGCAGAAAAATATAACTTGAAGTTAGATTTTCGTGGGTTTATACATGTGGAGGGAGTACCTGCAAAAGAGATTAGGAAAGAAAGGATCAACTTCGCTGAACATACAGCAGTAATCTTTACGAGCAAAAATGCTGTAGACCACTTCTTCAGAGTTTGTGAAGAAATGCGTTTTGAAGTTTCTGCAGAGATGAAATACTTCTGTATTTCGGAAGCTATAGCGCTTTATTTGCAAAAATATATACAGTATCGTAAGCGTAAGATTTTCTTTGGAAAGCAGACAGCTAAAGACTTGGAAGAAGTATTGAAAAAGCACAGTAAAGAAAAATTCCTTTTCCCTTGTTCGGATGTCGCAAATGAAGAAACACAAAAGTGGCTTCAAGAAAATGGATATAACTTTACTCCCGCCGTGCTGTTCAAAACAGTCATAACAGATATAAAAGATTTAAAAGATGTGTTTTATGATGTGATAGTATTTTTCAGTCCATCGAGTGTACAGTCTTTATATGAAAATTTCCCTGATTTTGTTCAAAACAATACGCGTATTGCAGCTTTCGGTGCTTCTACTCAACAAGCACTATTAGATAAGGGATTGATTTTAGATATTCCTGCACCTACGCCTGTGGCACCAAGTATGACTATGGCTGTAGAGCAATACATTAAATTAGTTAATAAGTAATCAAAAAAATATATAATCAAAAGGGTCAGTATAATTAAATGCTGACCCTTTTGATTATATAAGGAGGATAAAGATTGTTTATTAATTAATTTTAATTAAACTTTCTAAAATGCTATAATTACCTTATTTTTATGACATTTCAATATTATTAGATATTGAACTAACCTATTTTGATATAGACTTATGATTGTAAATCATTTGAGATTTTTAAAGTATATTTTCGGTATTATATTAATCGTACTAACTATTGGATGTAAGACATCTACAAAAAATGGAGAATTAATTGGAGTGCGCTTAGATAAACTAAAGACTAGTAAAACACCCTATGGGATGGTGTTAGTTCCTGGTGGCACTTTTATAATGGGACAGTCGGATGAGGATATCACTTTTTCACAAACTGCGCAAAACCGTCAAGTAACTATCGCTCCTTTTTATATTGATGACACTGAAATTTCAAATAGTGAATACCGCCAATTTGTTTATTGGGTACGTGATTCTATACTGGTAACAGATTACTTAGGTGATGCTTCATACTTTTTACAAACTCAGGCACAAAGCAATACAAAATACATTGATTGGGAAAAGGTTAAACGTCAATCTCCTTGGAAATCGACTGATGCTAATGTGAAGTCGAGAATTGAAAGTTTGTATTACCAAGGAGAGGACAGACTTTTTGGTAAAAATGAAATGGACGTTCGTTTGATTAATTATCATTACGAATGGTATGATTTAGAAAATGCTATTCGCCACAAGAATGACAAAAATAAAAAACGCTCGGATTTTATATACAGAGAAAAAATAGGTATCTATCCAGATACTACAGTGTGGATGTCTGATTTTCATTATGCAGCAAATGAGCCGTTAGTAAAGGGTTACTTCTCACACCCTTCTTATGATGATTATCCTGTTATTGGTGTGTCTTGGAAACAAGCACAAGCTTTCAATGCATGGCGTACACAATTGTATAATAATCAAGCAATAAAAAACAAAAGACCTCAGCGATTTGATTATCAGTTACCAACTGAAGCAGAATGGGAGTATGCTGCACGTGGTGGACGTGTGGGTTCTCCATTTCCTTGGGGTGGTCCCACAGCTCGAAATGCCAGAGGTTGTTTAATGGCGAATTTCAAACCAGGAAGAGGGGATTACATGAGTGACAATTATGCTTATACGGCTCCAGTATATTCATATTTTCCAAATGATTATGGACTTTATAATATGTCAGGGAATGTATCGGAATGGACACAATCTTCTTATGATGAATCAGGATATTCGTACGTGCATGATATGAACCCGACATATAATTATTCTGCTAGAAATGAAGAAATGACAACCATGAAACGAAAAGTGATTCGTGGTGGCTCGTGGAAAGATGTGGGCTTCTTTTTGCAAAATGGTACACGTCAATATGAATATCAAGATACATCAAAATCTTATATTGGATTTAGAGGAGTAACTAGAGTAGCTGGTTCAGCATTAAAATAGAATTATTATTATACTAAACATAAAAAATATTTAACCTTATAATACTTTACATAAAAATGGCAAAGAAAAGCAAATTTGGTTTCGGCATCAATACATTAATAAATTGGGGTGCTTCAGTGGTTATTGTAGGATTAATGTTCAAGATTCTTCATTTTAAAGGTGGAGAATGGATGATCGGAATTGGATTGGCGGTTGAAGCTTTATTATTCTTCATTATGGGCTTTATGGCTTCAGAGAAAGATGTTGATTGGACGCGTGTTTACCCAGAATTGGATGACGATTTTGCAGGGGAGCTTCCAGCACGTAGCGTGCAACCAGTAGCTATCGCTCAACCTGTTAGCACAGGAAATACAGCCGCTCTTGATCAACTGTTGCAAAATGCTAAAATAGACGAAAATTTGATTGGAAACTTAGGTGATGGTTTGCGAACATTTAGTGACAAAGTTGCCTCTATTTCAAAAGTAGCTGATACAGCCGCCGCTACTAATCAATTTGCTGACAAATTGAATGCCGCGTCAACAGGAGCTTCGCAATTAAGTCATGCTTTTGAGCGTGCGGCGGCGGATTTGCAAACGTTCAACGAAGCATCGGCTGATATGCAACAATTTAAAGAGCAAGTGTCGACATTCAATAAAAATTTATCTTCGCTTAATGCCGTTTACGGAAATATGTTGTCTGCGATGAATATTAATAATCGAGCATAATTGTAGTAAAATCTAAGACCTAACGTAGAGAAATTACAAGACATGGCAGGACAAAAAGAAACTCCAAGGCAGCGGATGATTGGAATACTTTATTTGGTGTTACTAGGTTTAGTGGCATTGAATGTAAGTGATTCCATATTAGATGCATTTAAAAATTTGGGTAATAGTTTGAATACCTCTACTCAAAATACACAGAGCGGAATTGATAATATGTTTTTGTCTTTTAGAGAGACAAAATTGAAAGAAAATCCAGAAAGAGCTCAGCCTATATTACAAAAAGCAGAACAAGCACAAGCATTAGTGTCTAAGCTTACAGCAAAAGTAGGTGAATATAATAAATTACTTTCTGCCGAAGGTGGTGGTATAGAAGAAGAGACTGGTGATGTGAAATTCAGAAGTAGTACAGATATTTCTGCGCGTTTGATGATCAATGAAAAAAGAGGCAAAGAACTCCGTGATTTGATTAATCAAACTTCTGCTGAGCTTAAAAAATTGACAAATAATGAAGTAAGTTTTGCTTTATCTGCAGAGGATCCTGCTCCTAGGGGTGGTATAAAAAAGTCGTGGGAAGAATCTAATTTTGGCGATGGTATTCCTTTGACAGCTGCTATAACTGCTTTGGAAAAAATTAATGCTGACGCTAAGAATGCCGAATCAGCTGTAGTAAAGCATATTTTTGGTAAGATGGATCAGGCGGTGGTAAACTTGGATAAGTTTGCTGCGGTGGCAGTTGCCCCTACATCTTATCTGATTGCTGGGCAACCTTACACAGCTAAGGTCTTTTTAACGGCTTATGATTCAAAATCGAATCCACAAATTACAGTAAATGGCTCTTCAATTCCCGTTTCTGATGGACAAGGTACATATTCTTACACACCAAGCGTAGGAACGCATACATGGAAAGGCTCTATATCAGTTCAGCAAACTGACGGTACAGTCAAAGTTTATGAAACCGAGCCAATGACTTTTCAAGTTTCTCAACCATCCGCTGTAGTGTCACCAGATGCGATGAATGTGATGTATATTGGTGTTGACAACCCGTTGTCTATATCGGCACCAGGTGTTCCTGCTGAGTCACTAAAACTTACGGGTTCTGGAGTAACTTTGAAAGACAGAGGTAATGGTAAATACACAGCTCGTGTATCTAGTCCAGGAGAGGTTACACTGAATGTAACTGCAACTGTTGATGGAAAATCCCAGAATTTGGGTGCGTCCAAATTCCGTGTTAAGCGTATTCCAAAACCTACAGCTAAAATTGGTGGTAAAGATGGAGGACGTATATCAGCTGCACAGTTAAGAGGACAATCTGTAGTTTCAGCATCATTAGAAAATTTTGATTTTGATGCTAAATTCCAAGTAACTAAATTTAACATGTATATCAGTAAACCGCGTGTAGATCCAATTGGACCTTATGCTGCTGCTGGGAATAATTTTAGTGCGCAAATGAAAACAGCATTATCAGGTATTACAGCGGGATCTGTGGTAATGATATATGACATTGTTGGGGTGGGGCCAGATGGAGTAGCTCAAAATCTGAATGCTATCACATTCCAAGTAACGAACTAATAGAATTTATATTCTATGATAAAGAAATTTTTAACACTCATCATTGGTATAGGATCTACTTTTACAGTGTATGCACAAGTTGGAAACCTGTCGAATAGTACGACGCCTGTTCAGGAGAAAGAGCCTCCAGTGGATGGTTATGTTGTGAAATCAGATGTGGAGAATAGAAAGGTAATCCCTTACGCGCCTATTCGTCAGACTGATGTTGCTTTCAGCAAGCGTGTATGGCGTGAGATTGATTTGCGCGAGAAGATGAACCAAGCTTTTGCATCTCCAAAGGCACGCTTGATGGATATAATTGTCGATGCAATTCAGAAAGGCGAATTAACAGCTTATGATCCCACACCGACTAAGAATGATCCTAATGGCGATAGCTTCAAAAATATTCTTCCTATCGATCAGGTAATGGCAAGATTGGGTGGTGATAGCGTGTTGGTCGAGCAATACAATGAAAACAATGAGGTTGTGGGTTCGCATTATGAAAAGCGGGATTGGAGTGGAGAAAGTGTATTGAAATTCAGAATCAAAGAAGATTGGATCTTTGACAAGCAAAGAGCAGTTTTTGAGCCTCGTATAATTGGTATCGCACCATTGATTATCCCTCAAATACCTGGTGTAGAAGCCGCATTCGAAGCACAAGCACCAACAGTAGCAAATGCCGATCCTTTTGATCCATTTGCAGTCCAATCTTCAGAATCTGTTGCAACTTCTGAAGCTCAACAACCTGTAGCGCCAATTGCCGCTGTAAACAATATCGGACCTCAAGTAGACGCTACGCCAGCATTTTGGATTTATTTTCCAGAAGCTAGACATATATTAGTAAACAAAGAAGTCGTGAATAGAAATAGTGATGCTACGGGTTTGAGTTATGATGATGTGTTTATTAAACGACTTTTTTCTAGTTATATAATTAAGCAATCTAATTCTGAAGATCTTCGTATCAAAGATTATATAAAAGACGATTTAGATAGATTATTAGAGTCTGAACGCATTAAAAAAGCGCTTATGGATTATGAACAAGACTTATGGTCTTACTAATTAGTGATTTATTTATAAAACGGAGCGTAAAACCCACAGGTCTTTAGCCTGTGGGATGTAAGCGACTCACCCTGATTGAGAATATACTCACGAATAGTATCAGGAGATGCTTCACCTATTGAACAAACAAAATAACCATCAGGCCAGAAAGTATGTTCTTTCCAAAAATGTTTAAATAAGAATGACCTGTGTGGTGAACGCGAAATGTAATAAGTAGATTCTTGTTTTAACTTGCGAACAATAGAAGTAATTGAAACACGAGGGATATAACGAATAAGAAAATGGATGTGGTCTAAATCAGATTCAAACACTTCAATTTGAAAATCTGAATTAGAAGTAATTTTTAAGAGAAAAGAACGCATATCATCTTTTAACTGACCGACAAGTAACTTTTTACGATACTTGTAAACGAAGATTAAATGACACTTTAAGTAGTTTTTTGAACGATTTGTGCTGATGTAATTACATTTTTTAGACATATTATCGAAGTTTTTTGTGAATGTTTCTCAATGAAAATGGAAATATTTACAAAAAACGTGTCTGACTGCATAAATAAAATGTTTTTTTGCATAAAATAAAACTATTTAATAGTAGAATGAAGATAATTTTTCGGACATATGAATTTGAATTGCAGCAACACAAGAGCAAAAAGTGTTGTTGGATAAGCATTTTGGATGTATCCGTTACGTTTACAACTACTTTTTAAATGAAAGGAAAGAGCAATATCAAGCAAATAAAAAGTCTGATAATTACTATAAACA
>NZ_VIQM01000031.1 GCF_008520265.1 Sphingobacterium cavernae | reverse complement strand
TTCACCTCTTCCCATTCCGAACAGAGAAGTTAAGCCCGCCCGAGCCGATGGTATTGCCGTAACAGGTGGGAGAGTAGGTCGGTGCCTTTTTTTATACAACAGCCTTAGTACATTATGTACTAAGGCTTTTTTGCGTTTAAAATTTTCATTTATAGCATATTTAGTTAAAATTTATTCCAAATTGTTCTTGAAACTACAGTTACATCTTTTGGAAAATAGATTTTCCAGGTCAAGCTTATAGTATAATAGGCCGTGTCAAAGTGGTGCAAAGCATCGTAATCAATAATCAACTTTATTTGTCTTTTGATTAATTAGAACTGGAATTTCAGAATCACAAACAAAGAATTAATACAATCTATTAACCTCGCTCACTGATTTAGTTTTGGATATTAATGGAATTTTACCACTTATAAGAATGTTGTGAAAGCATCAACTGATGCCTTTAACGGATCATGTACAAAACCTGTGGACTAAGCAAATAACTTAGTCAATCTGAATAAGAAAAAATTGATATCACGAACCCCTCTAAACTGACTTCTGAATGCTTTTATTTTTGCATTAAAAGATTCTGCTG
>NZ_VIQM01000032.1 GCF_008520265.1 Sphingobacterium cavernae | reverse complement strand
GAAGTTTTGCCTCAGACTTCCTTCAGATTCCACCTCGCGCTGGACACCCTTGTCATAAGCTAACACTTCCCACTGTAAAGGCGTGTTCGGGACTTACACCCTAGAGTTATTGCCCATGCTGGGCACACCAAATAGCAAAGGCTCGAAAATTCCGAGCCTTTGCTATTTTATTCTTCCTTTCTTAAATTAATCGTAAACTAATTTATTATGAATCATACTGTAATTATACTGCTGTATAAAAGTTTTGAGAGTATGCTCTAGCGAATCTTTTAACTTGTTATCAGGTAGTAAATCTTTTTTTAAGAATTTATCATGCTTGAGATCGAAAATAGAAGTTGGCTTTTCACCATCGTGTGTCATATAATAATTTCCTTGGAAAAGATTGTATACCCCACCTATATTATTGACTACAAAATTATTCTGTTGATTTGCGAATGCATCAAATCCAAATGAAAAATAAGGTTTTGGGTAATTCAAATAATTCAATACAGTTGGCAAAATATCTATTTGTTGCACTAATTTGTCTGACAATCCCTTTAAATTACCACCCGGATTATAAAATACAATAGGTATTGCAAATGAATTGGGAGCAGTTTGGTATTCGGGCAAATGGCTCACCGTTGCGTGATCTGCACATATCACAAATAATGTGTTATTAAACCATGGCGATTTGGCTGCTTTATCAAAAAATTGTTTTAATGCATAATCCGAATACCCAACTGGTTCATGAACCTCTAGAGGTCCTTTCGGGAATTGTCCTTTATATTTTTCAGGAATTTTGAATGGATGATGAGATGACAAAGAAAAAAATCCAGCAAAAAATGGTTGTGGCAGATCATCAATTTTATCTGCCATAAACTGCATAAAAGGCTCGTCCCAAATACCCCAAATCCCATCAAAATCCGCTTCGTTATTATATTCGTTCTTGCCGAAATAATGGTTTATTCCCGCCAATTGCGTGTAAGCTGAGAAGCCCATACTTCCATTAGGAGCACCATGAAAAAATGCAGTTTCGTAGCCTTCATCACCTAATAATTTGGCAAGACTTGTTGTTTTATTACCTGAGTAAATAGAGAGAACAAAAGGTTCACCAACTGAAGGAATACCCGTTATAACCGAAGGTAACGCATCTATCGACTTGCGACCATTCGCGTATGAACGTGTAAACGTGTAAGACTCTCCTATCAAAGAATCCAAAAATGGCGTATACCCTTTGTAAGTTCCATTATTAATATCCTTATTGAGCGCTCCAACATGTTCCTTTCCAAAACTTTCTAAAATTAACACCACAACATTTAGCTTTTTAAATTCTGTGCTGTCTTTTGGATGATGTATTACTGGATATATTTTTTCTAATTCTTTGTCCGAAAAGTAATGTACTTCTTTGAGCGAAATTGCTTTCAGCGTTTTCAGAATACTGAAAGGTGTGTTCAACACAATATTCATTTCTTCAGGATTTCTCACATAATCTCCAGCGTTACTCAACGTAATAGGTCGCGTGCTGTGCGCCCACCCTCCCCGAACTCCACCAATGAATAAGAATATAGTGAATAAAAAAGCTATAAATTGAACTCCATAAAATAACCAGCTTACTTTTTGAACTTTAACTAAACTAACCGAATTGTATACTTTAAATAAAAAGAATATAAAAAGCACAAAAAGTATAAGTAAATACCAGTATCCAATTAGAAAATCAAAGCTTAGTTTAAACAAATTTTCCTCGTTAGCAAATTGCCCAAATACAGTTCCTGTGGTTCTTTTAAGTGTGAAGGGATAATATGCGTAATCAACTAAATTTAATGCTATGCCAATTGAATTAGTTGCTACAAAAACCCATTTACAAACTTTTTGATAAGCAATAGCATACTTAAAAGGAAAAGGTATACTCTGCAACAAAATGTAAATTATATTCAAATAAAGAATAGCGACAGTATCAAACTTAACGCCTCCCCACATCATGAGTAGTAATTCAGAATTACTCACTTGCGGAAACATGGATTTATTAAAAACATAAAATCCATAACGCAATCCCGCATAGATCACGAGAACAATTACAAATTGAATAAACAATAAAAGTAATGTATTCGAAACACCCTTTAATTGAATCTGCTTCATTTTAATATTGCTGAAAGTCTTTAAAAACATATTGATAATAACCTTTGGCGATTCGTATCAAGCTATCTTTTTGCAATTGAGTATTAAGTCCTTGATCAAAAGACACTTTTGCACCTTGCACATCGTACGAAATAGCTTCACTGTTTGTCACGATACCTAATGTTGTATTGGAATTATAAAAGGCATAATTTGGTCGGTTAGTTGAAAATAGATCTATAGAATACTTAAAAGGCGAAGGTTTATCACTCACAAAATTCCAAAGTGTGGTCGCTAAATCAGTTTGACTAACCACGTGTTTGATTTGCTGCCCTCTCCACTCATCTTTCAAAGCCTCACCAAACATAAACAGTGGAATATGGTAACGATCCGGATGTTGCAACCCAAATTTTTCGCTAGGATAAACAGAACCATGATCCGACAAAACAACGAAAAGTGTATTTTCATACCAGTTCTCCTTTTTCGCATGATTAACCATATCATTTACAACCGAATCGGTATAGTAAACCGTACTTCTGTATTTGTTAGCTTTCGTGTCACTTCCAAATTTATAATTTCCCTTTAAATCAAAAGGTTCATGATTTACAACTGTATAAAAGATTGAAAAAAATGGCTTCTCATCATCATTCAAATCCTGCAACATTCTATCCGCTACAACATGGTCATAAACACCCCATGAGACGCGCTCCGTTGCAAGATCAAAGCTATTATTGTCAACAACACGATCAACACCGTGCGATAGCATATAGGATTTGAAATTATAGAATTCCGACTGTCCGCCATGATAAAATGAAGTCGAATACCCTAACGAATCATACACCTGCATGATGGCTGGTAATCGCTCATGTTTGGAAATATATTTGATGATACTTTCAGATCCTTGAGCCGGAAAGCCACTGAATGTAGCAATCATCCCTTTGTCCGAACGGTCTGCTGCGGCATAAGCACGCGTAAAGGTGATTCCTTCATTCATCAGATTATTCATACCTGGAGCAATTTCTTTTTCTCCACCTAATGCCTCAAATACTTGTGCTACTATTCCTTCCAATAATATAACTACAACATTTGGCTTATTTGTATGTAATATCTGAGAAATACTATCTGGAGAAGCTTTAAAAATTGAATCGACTATACTGTCTGCCTCAGCGATATCCATAAAATTGTACGGATTTTTCACTCCACTTTTTGTCAAGTCTTTTAGAAATGCCCAATACGTATTGACAGCAGTATGATTTAAAGTCGAACTTTCAGAATAGTACGCCACACTAGGATTTAAATTTGCACGACCATATCCTCCTCGAATCATCGTAAAAATCACGCCCAAACCGAGTAAGAATACCAATACATTACCTCCAATAGTAAGTGGAACATATTTCGCATAGCTAGCCACGACTAAATGATAAAAGTAATGGGCAAACCCAAAAAAAACAAGTAATCCAATAACCACCTGAAACACAATAGACCAGTCCAATGAAGCCGTTACGCCTTGTGGTGTATCAACCGCCATGCCGATTGCACGTTTGCTGATTTTCTCTCCCCAAGATTGGTACAATGGAATATTTGAAACACTGATTGCTGCACATAAAAAAGTCGGTACCATCACATAACCTCTTAACCACCAACTTGATACAACTTCTCTTATAAAGAAATGCTGCACCATAAAAAATAGAAAAGGTAAAACAAACAGGTATCCCGCTAGTGACAAATCCAACTTATAACCAGCTACCGACGTGTCAAATAATGCCGAAATATAAGATTGCTCTATTTTATCTGAAACGGAAAACAGAAACAGCGCGCGATCAATCGCAGAAAGCAATAACCAATACGCCAATAAACTAAGGTAAAAAGTTACAGCAGAAAAGTAACCTAACTTTTTGTTCATACTCACTTCAAATGAAAAAGCAAAACTAAGTAATATTCTGTGTAAATATGTCGTTTAGCGGTAAGATATTAATGTAAGAATTAAAGGAATAATTGCTTTATTTCCGTATTTTTGTACTTCAATTTTTTGAACGAATTATTACAATGAGCATAGCAAAAACTTATAGCCCAAAAGAAGCAGAAGAAAAATGGTATTCTTACTGGATGGAAAACGGTTTTTTCCGTTCCACACCAGACGAGCGTGAACCCTACACAATTGTAATGCCTCCGCCAAACGTCACTGGAGTATTGCACATGGGGCACATGTTGAATAATACCATTCAAGATGTATTGATTCGTCGTGCACGTATGCAAGGTAAAAATGCATGTTGGGTGCCTGGTACTGACCACGCCTCTATTGCTACAGAAGCTAAAGTTGTTGCCATGTTGAAAGAGCAAGGAATTGATAAAAAATCGTTAACTCGTGAGGATTTCTTGAAACATGCATGGGAGTGGAAAGAGAAATACGGCGGTATCATCTTGAAGCAATTAGAAAAATTAGGTGCTTCATGTGATTGGGAACGTACTAAATTCACGATGGATCCTGATTTGTCAGAAGCGGTTATCGATACCTTCATAAAATTCTACAAAGACGGTTACATCTACCGTGGTGTGCGTATGGTGAATTGGGATCCACAAGGCAAAACTGCGCTTTCTGATGAAGAGGTAATTCGTAAAGAAGTAAATCAAAAATTATACTACATCCGATATAAAATCAAAGATTCGGATGAATATATCATTATAGCGACTACGCGTCCAGAAACGATTATGGCGGATTCAGCCATCTGTATCAACCCTAACGATGAGCGCTACCAACACCTTAAAGGTAAGAAAGTTATCATTCCTTTAGTTAACCGTGAAATTCCGATTATCGAGGACCAATATGTAGAAATGGAATTCGGTACAGGATGTTTGAAAGTAACACCTGCACACGATTTGAATGACTATGAATTAGGTCAAAAACACAATCTTGCGGTTATCGACATCCTAAATGATGACGGTACATTAAATGAGAAAGCAGAAATCTTAGTTGGCGAAGACCGTTTCATTGCACGTAAGAAGATAGCTAAATTATTAGAAGAAGTTGACCAAATCGAGAAAATCGAAGATTACAAATCTCAAGTTGGATTCTCAGAACGTACAGATGCGGCTATAGAACCAAAGCTATCTATGCAATGGTTCTGCAAAATGGAAGACATCGCTAAGCCTGCTTTATCTTACGTAGAAGATGGTACGATCAAATTAATTCCAGAAAAATTCTTTGCTTCGTACAAGCACTGGATGGAAAATGTGAAAGATTGGTGTATCTCTCGACAATTGTGGTGGGGACAACGTATTCCAGCTTGGTATAATGAGAACAACGAATGGGTTGTTGCTAAAACAGAAGGAGAAGCTGTAAAAGAATTCGAAGTGCAAGGTAAATCTACGGCAGCATTGCGTCAAGAAGACGACGTATTGGATACCTGGTTCTCTTCTGGCTTGTGGCCAATGTCTGTTTTCGACGGTGTACGTAACCCTGAAAACGAAGATTTTAAATACTACTACCCTACAAATGATTTAGTGACTGCGCCAGAAATTTTGTTCTTCTGGGTGGCACGTATGATTATTATGGGTCATGATTATACACAAAAACCTCCTTTCCGCAATGTATACTTAACAGGTATCGTGCGTGACAAGTTAGGTCGCAAGATGTCAAAATCATTGGGTAACTCCCCTGATCCTATCGAATTGATGGAACAATACGGAACGGACGGCGTACGTGTAGGAATGTTATTATCTTCTCCTGCCGGAAATGACTTGATGTTTGACGTTTCTTACTGTGAGCAGGGTCGTAATTTCGCCAACAAAATTTGGAATGCTTTCCGTTTGGTAAAAGGTTGGGAAACGAAAAATTCACCAGCAACTGAAGCACAAAAAACTGCTGCTGTTTGGTTCGAAAATCGTTTCAATCAAGCTGTAGTAGAGATTGACGAACACTTCGCAAATTACCGTTTATCTGATGCCTTGATGGCGACTTACAAGTTAATTTGGGATGATTTCTGTGCGTGGTATTTGGAATTAGTAAAGCCTGCTTACCAACAGCCAATCGAAGCGGAGACTTTAGAAACTGTAAAAGGTTTCTTCTTGAGGGTATTGGCTTTAGCACATCCATTTATGCCATTCTTGACTGAAGAATTGTATCATGATGAATTATTCGGATTACGTGAAGACAAAGATTGTATAATCGTAGCAGAATACCCTAAAGTAGCTGCTTTCGATGAGAAAATCATAAAAGAGTTTGCTACAGTACAACAGATTATTTCTGAAGTTCGTGCTGTTCGTAACTCAAAAGGTCTTTCTCCAAAAATTGCATTGCCTTTAGCGATTAGCAACACAGATATCGATTTTGCGAAATACGAAGAGTCAATTACTAAATTGGCAAATATTTCGGAATTGACTTTTGTACAAGAGAAAATAACTGGCGCATTGAGCTTCTTAGCTGGTAAGACAGAATGTTATGTTCAGTTAGCCGCTGATAATATCGATGTAGATGCAGAACGCGAGCGTATTACTAAAGAAATTGATTACTTAAAAGGATTCTTGATATCTGTAGATAAGAAATTATCCAACGAGCGCTTCGTACAAAATGCAAAACCAGAAATCATCGAAAACGAAAGAAACAAAAAAGCAGACGCTGAAGCTAAAATTCAAATCTTAGCAGAAAGCTTAGCGAATTTGGGATAATTTTGTTTAAAACGTTATGTCGACCGAAGAGAGACATCTAAACGTAAGATAATCTACAAAGTATATAAAGCCTCATCAAGTTTTTGGTGAGGCTTATTTTATTATAATTTATTCGTATTTTCACAATACTAAGACCATAATAAATGAGTAAAACTGTATCGACAAATAAAAATTCTGAAGAAAAGACAGAATTAAAAGAGTGTTTTATTATCACTCCAATAGGTTCTCCTGATTCTGAAATTTTCAAAAAAACAGAAGGTCTGATTAATTCAGTTTTGAAGCCAGTACTTAATGAACACGGATTCGAACCTCTCCCCGCGCATCATATTAGATAGCACAGGCTCAATAAATAAGCAGATTATCGAAAAAATTGTAAACTGTGAACTGGTTATTGCCAATTTGACAAGTGTAAATCCAAATGTAATGTATGAATTAGGTATTCGTCACTCTTTTGAAAAGAGAGTGATTACAGTTACCGAACATGGTACTAAACTGCCTTTTGATATCATAGACCAACGAACATTATTTTATAGTGATATATGCATGGTGTTGATAAATTTAAACCTGAATTATCAAAAGCTATAAAAAAATGTATTGAATAAAATGAAGATATTCAAAATATTAGCAATCCAATTTACGATGCTGTTAAACAAATTGCAGAAATTAAGAGCTTACCAGAAAAGAATAGAGATGCATTAGAAATTATATTAAATAAATTAAATGATTTTTCTTTTTTCAACAGAAACCTCCCTCCTAATAACTTTGAAGAAACTAACACTCAATCAATTTACTTCTTTTTATATTCAAATTCAATTGATCAAGTTAAATTACCTGCGGCACAATTACTTGAAAAAGAAAGGGTTATGCACAAATTTCTTTTTACCTGTGCAGAGCATTTTGTGGTTGAAACCTTAAATCTGGATGATATTGATTCAAAAATATTACTAAATAAATTAAAAATAATACCCGGAATAAAACACGCTGAAATAAGTTTTTTACCGTTCTAAGCTTCTATTTGTTAAAATAATTGTAATAAAACCACGACGATTTGTATTGAATACCAACAAAGCTTATATTTAAAACAAAAACAAATACTATGAATATATTGAAATCAGCTTTCTTGGCTTCAGCGATATTTGCTTCACAAGCTACATTTGCGCAATTCAAACAGACACCACTTCCGTACGCATTCAATGCATTAGAAGGTGCGATTGATGCACAAACAATGGAAATTCACTACGGCAAACATGCGGCAGCGTATACAACAAACTTAAATAAAGCTATCGCAGGAACTCCAACCGAAAAAGAAAGTATTGAGTCAATCCTTGGTTCGATTAGCAAACAATCTGCAGCAGTGCGTAATAATGGCGGTGGTCACTACAACCACGAATTATTCTGGTCTATATTAACCCCTAAAGTTGGAACAAAGCCATCTGCAAAATTAGAAAAAGCGATAAACGAAACTTTTGGATCAGTAGATGCTTTAAAAGAAAAAATCAATGCTGCTGGAGCTGCTCGTTTCGGTTCGGGATGGTCTTGGCTGTCCGTAGACAAATCTGGTAAATTATTCGTTTCTTCGACAGCAAATCAAGACAATCCATTGATGGATGTCGTGGAAGAAAAAGGCACCCCTATTTTAGGGCTTGATGTGTGGGAGCATGCTTATTATTTGCGCTACCAAAACAAACGTGCTGATTATTTAACTTCGATTTGGAACATCATCAATTGGGATGAAGTTTCAGCACGCTACGAAAAAGCTTTAAAGAAATAATATTACAAATATATTATCGTCATCGTAAGTTTGTAAGTAATTAGTTGGAAATGATCTATCAGAATTTAATTTTGTTTGGTTAACAGATCCAGCAGAGAGAGGGATTAAGACTTTTACTTGTCCTTGGTCAAAGAGACCCTTCGAAATGTTAGTCCCTCTCTCTCATTCTTATTGCGAACTTGGACAGTTCATTAGGCCTGTAGAGCCTGTTTTTACGATTGATAAGTCACGATAAGAACTGCTGTGATCCACTATTCAATACAAATATGGTAACAGGTATCGATTGTTCAAAGGATTATTTTGACATTGTAGTATTAAAAGAAGGTAAAGTAGGTTTCAAAAGCAGGTTTACAAACGACATAAAAGGCTTTATAGATATGCTTCCGCATATTTTGGATACCCATTTAGCGATGGAAGCCACAGGACCTTATTATTTCCAGCTGGCAAGATTTGTACATCATTCGGGAATACTCGTTTCGGTCGCAAACCCCTTGGTCATACGCCGGTTTGCACAGATGCGAATGTCCCGGGCAAAGACAAATCAGAAAGATGCTATGGTCATAGCAGAGTTTGCAAAAATGACTGTACCAAAGTTATGGGAACCGCCCACTGTGGAAATCCAGGCTATCCGCAACCTAGAGAGCTACCTTGAAGGATTAAAACAACGACGGCAGATGTTATCCAACCAGTTGCATGCATTTGAGGCAGCAGGCACAATAGATGAGCTATTATACAATGAAATAAAGGAGGAAGTGGAAAGCCATGATAAAAGAATTAAGAATAAAGAGCACCAGATTGCAGAATTGATACAGCAAAACTATGCAGAAATGGCCGCTAACCTCAAGAGCATACCAGGCATAGGACCAAGGAGTACCTCCATGCTCATTATCGCCACGGATGGCTTTGGGATGTTCGAGAACTATAAGCAGGTGATATCTTATTTCGGACTGGCACCAAGGATATATGAATCGGGCACAAGTGTGAAAGGAAAAGGCCATATCTGCAAAATGGGAATGGGGCAAATGAGAAAAGTGTTGTATATGGCTGCTACTTCTGCAATACGTTGCAATAAGGCTTGTAAAGAATTATACGAAAGACTGATGGCTAAAGGGAAACCTTATAAGGTAGCTCTGATAGCAGCTGTAAACAAGCTGATCAAGCAAGCCTTCGCTATAGCAAAATCAGTCAAGTCGTACACGGTACAGCTTATCTGAACAAAATATTATTTGGAAAAATTTTAAATTTTATTTGGATTTAAATACAGTTCATTTCGAACGAAACAGCGTGAAGTGAAAAATCTAAAATTTAGAAATTCCACCTTACCCATTCAATTGAAATGACGATTTCTTTTTGGTAACACTTCACCGAAAAATTCACCAATCTCGCCGACATTTATTCTTTGTACGCCTATTCCCTATCCCTTTCCATATTGTCAGCTGCTATCTTTGAATATAAATTTTAAACAAAGAACATTATGGCAACTAAAAGAATATTTTCAATCAACGGAGGCACAATCAATAACATGATCAAAGGTCTATTTTCAAACATCAATAATTCGAGATTTGTAGCTACATCAAAATCAGGAAATAATATTGTTAATCTTCCACTCCTACTCGTGATTATTGTAGCGATAATACTTCCTTTTACTTTAATTGCAGGTATTATTTTGGGATTAGTTTTTAAAATTAATATTTCGATAGAAAGAGATATCACAAAAGATACTAAATTATTAAATCCATAAAAAAACCGGATTTCAGTGTAATCCGGTTCAAATTTTAATAGAAATTATCTATTTAATTCTTTCGAAATAAGGTAATCGAGTTAAGGGAACATCCAATCTATATGTTTTTCCACCTTTATAAATTTTGCCCAAGTCATCTTTCCACTTGTATCCTTTAGGTAATTTAACTTCTCGCTCTAATTTATTATCCACAACTGGAGCTACTAAATATTTTTCACCTAAGTACATGACAAAAACTATAATAGACTGATGTATAATTCATTGAATCCGGATAATAAACACTCTGCAATATAATCAAGGCCGTATTTGAATATTGACACGGCTTTTCTTTGATGTTTCTTGATTTTAATGGGTCGAATCTGGTCATGAATATAATCACCAACTTTGTAGCACCACAGGCATGCTATCATCGTAAGCATGAACAATTTTTCAAGGCCCTCCAAGTCAGTGACATGGGTATCTTCTATATTGAACCCGCTAGATTTCATAAATTTGAATAGTGTCTCGATATTCCAACGCCGCCTATAATATTCCAGTGCCTGCTGTGGTTTATTGAATGATACCAGTATTAAAAATTCAACTTTTCCATCGATCACAGTTTTAGTAGCTGATAGGTAACATAATTGACCGTGCATTTCTACAATATGCTGGTAATGTCTGAATTTCCTACTATTAAGGTTGTTAAACAAGTGCCATACCGTTATTTCTTTTTGTTTTCTAGGCAAGAACACCTTAAAGTTATTCCGGATTCTGATATGATACCGGATGCTATGTTCATTTAAGAATCCTAACCATTTCTCTCCGATAAATTCACGATCAGCTAATATACAGTCAATAGAATCCAGTCCAAACCAATCGATGAAATTCTGGACCAATGTAATTCGTTCCTGTGAATTAGAGTTCCCTCGCTTGTCCAGCATCTTAAACATGATTGGAATGGCAACAGACTTATAACTGATACCCAACATGAGTATATTGATGTTTTGCTGTCCAAATTTCCAGTTTGTCCTATACATGACTAGAATAACGGGGTTATTGTTTTGTAAAAGATTGAATATAAGTGTACTGATAAGTCGCATTGGCAGATCCACTTGCGCCATGAAGCGCGGGATTCTCCTAAAACAACTGCTGGCAGCGGATGGAGAATCAAATCCTGCAGACAATTTGGAATAGTTTACTGACTTAACTTTGCATAGAGCAGTTATAAAAAGACAGACCAGGCGGATCCTGGAAAGATTGAGATCCTTACTTAGATGGGGTGTAAATACGGTTAATAAATCCGTACATTTATCGCACTGACTGGCATTCGTGTTTAAGGACATTACGTTGAAAATAATTACTTAACATGCTGAATATCAGTCTTTTATCCAAATTTATTACGAAATAATTACCTGATAATTAGGTGGTTATATTTTTTGTCATGTGCTAAAATTTTTCACCTCACATGAATTGATCAGTAACTGTAGCAAAACCTTCAGCAGGAAAAGAATATTCCATATGCCTTAGGATCGGTTCGCCAGTTTTAGAAGATTGTTTTCCCGCTTCTAGTATGTAATCGCCAAATTTTTCATGCAATAATGCACATTGACGTACTAATTCTAGATTCTCACTATTTAGAATACGCCATGGAGCTACAGAGTATTGCATCATTGGCATCAATGCATGCACCTGAGCTGAACGTACAATTAAAGATTGGTCGAAATCCTCTGCTTTTTTGTTCAAAAATGTCGTAAACTCTCCTCCACCAATCATATCAGGGCAAGTGTATGCATACCCCAACAATCCAGTTGCAATCATATCGGGGATTAAGGTACGAACCGAATTCCACGAATACGTTTTATCCCCCAAACGTTGTACAAGGGGCTGTCCCCCCATTTTCCATCCCGCTCTATATTCATTAAATGGAAACTCTAACCCCAATCTAGCCCAAGCCAATGTATGATCAACTGATAGTGCATTCTTATCATAACTGTCCAGCAAATTCTCATCATAAAATGCATTATCACCAGCATCAAATTTGAATCCGTCGATTCCATAATCTGCTTGCATTTTTTTCAAAATGGTAACGAAATGATTAAAAGCAGCTGGATTTGTCAAATCATAACATGCTGATTGACCATTCCACCAATTTAGAATTGCAGGCTCATCCTTGCCTTTCTTCTTTATTAAATAACCTTTTTGGGCTAATTCACGATATCCAGGACTATCAGGACTTAAAAAAGGACATATCCACAACATCACTTTGAAACCTTGAGAATGGAGCTTTTGAACCATACCTTTTGGATCTGGAAATCTTTCAGCTCTAAAATCAAAATTTCCGTAATAGCGTTGCTAGTTATCGTCAATCATCAAGACTCCAGTCGGAAAGTTGTTGTCCAAAATATCTTTCGTATATTTTAGGATATCATCTTGATTTTGGTTATACATCAACTCTATCCATGTATTATATTGTGGTTTTGTAAAAAATTCTTCTGCTGGAAGAACTCCTGATGCAGGAAAATATTTTGCACTAGCTGCTAAGTAAGCCGACTTTAAGGTATTACCTTCTTGTTGGATTTTTAATTCTTCGAAATCAGATTTTGACACAATTTTTTCTGTAGTTACAGAAAATTTAAATGGTGTATCACTCCAAATATATCTTCCCCTGTTCGACACAAACAAAGGCACGACTTGATTATTGGAATTTTCCCTTGCCAAATCATATTCCTTGGCGGCTTTTAAATAAGGCATACTCGCGCCCTGTGCTACTACGCCACCCCACAAGTATTCATCTTGCCCAATAGATAGTTCCACAGTATAGGGTTTCTGTGAATAAGCCAAATGAATACCAGCTAGTAAGACGAATAGACTTAATATTAATTTAATTCTCATAATTGTTTATAGTTTAGTTGGTTTATTTTTTTACAGCATAGTACATTTTCTTTACTAATGTAATGATGACAACTACAATTAAGCCCATACCAAATCCAATCAACATTTCTTTCAAAGTGCTGTTCCAAGTTGGTAATATATGATGAAAATAATCTATATTATGTACAAAAATGCCCCCCGCAACCATCAACAAAGCAATAGTCCCAACAACAGAAAGAATTTTGATCACTACTGGAAGAGATCTCACCAATAGCCTTCCAAGAGCAGCCAAAAAACCTTCATTGCGAGTACGCTTAATTAATTTATATCCTGCATCATCCATACGAACAATCAGTGCAACAATACCATATACACCCACCGTTGCTAATAACGCAACCACAGATACAGTCATTATCTGAACAGATAATGGACGATCCAGAACTGTAGCTAAAGCTATAATCACAATTTCTACAGATAAGATAAAGTCTGTCGTAATTGCAGATTTTACTTTAGATTTCTCCAAGTCTTCATTGGATTGGACTGATTCCACTATGACTTCCGCTCCCCTTTTTTTACGATGAAAAATAAATTCCACAATTTTTTCTACCCCTTCATATGCCAAATACAATCCACCGATAATCAGAATTACTTTAATAGCTATTGGAAAAAAGACTTGTAATAGAAAAACTACTGGAATAATAATTACTTTATTAATAAAGGAACCTTTCGTAATTGCCCAAAGAACAGGTATTTCTCTTGAAGAGAGAAATCCAGTTGCTTTCTCTGCATTTACAGCAAGATCATCCCCCAATATCCCTGCTGTTTTACGCGTAGCTATCTTACTTGCAACTGCTACGTCATCCATTAATGCGGCAATGTCATCTAACACTGCGAAAATCCCTGAAGCCATTTATGTTTTTTTAAGTTTAGGTGGTAAAAATATAAATTTTGGCGAAAACACAGCGCAAGTAAAAGAAAAAACATTTTATAACTGTCGTATGTTCTTTACTAAACGGAATTAGATATGACATATACAAACTTTAAGAAATTACACCACGAATCTGAGTTACTGATTTTAGGAAATGTATGGGACGCACAGTCTGCAAAAATTGCCCAAGAAGCTGGTTTTAAAGCATTGGGCAGCTCAAGCCACGCTATTGCCAATGCTATGGGATACGAAGATGGAGAACAAATAACAGTTGATGAGATCTTGTTCGTAGTCGAGCGTATAGTAAAAGCAGTTAATATTCCAATATCTGTGGATTTTGAATCGGGCTATTCGGATAATCCGGATGAGGTAGCTAAAAATGTTAAAAGATTAGTGGATATTGGAGTTGTTGGGATAAACCTTGAAGATGGGCAAGTTAAAGATGGGAAACGTATATTGGGAGATGCAGAGGTGCATAAGCAAAAAATCGAGGCTATAAAATCATTAACAAAGAATATATTTATCAATGCGCGTACTGACACATACACAACGAAACACGCTACAGCACTTGAAGAATCTATTAAACGTATAAATAGCTACACGCAAGCTGGCGCAGATGGAAGCTTTGTCCCACTGATAGAATCAGTTGATGATATTGAGACCTTCTTGAAGCAGACATCTATACCACTCAATGTTTTTTTAACAGATAACCTTCCATCTATAGAAAGACTTAATGAATTGGGTGTTAAAAGATTGAGTCATGGTGCGAAAATCTACGAATGGCTAATCAAACAAAACACGAAAATCTTTCAAGAATTTATAAACAATCCGAAATTACCAAAGTAATTTGTAGAAAGCACTATTATAAAAAATGGTGCTTTTTTATATTATCACGGAATAGGCCATGATCTCGATGTTTGTTTATGTAGGATAGATTGGATTTGCTCGGCGTACTAGAGATACCCATATGACTCATGTTACCTGTAGTACTACCCAGACCATTAGAAATATCACGAACGGAATCAGCAGAGGATAAATGGCAGAAAAGCATACTCACAAAGTGTGTCCAACTATTGATCCCTTTGTGATGTTTGTCGGACTGATATTGTTGAACCAATTTGTTAAAAATATTGCGATCTACAAGCCCTAAAATCTGAGAAAATACGTTTATATTTACCATGGCGGTTGAGTAATTTTAGCGAATTAAATATAGCAATCCTTGATATATAAATCCACCGCCATTTTTCCAATTATTTAGGACGGTACTGAAAAACAATACTAAAAATAGTTTGATATATTTGCAATAAAAGAACAAAATGATAGTTACAGATGTATAGTATAGACAACAAGACCTACCCATACCATACAAGCTTGACAATGAAATACATAGGTGGCAAGTAAAAAGCAGTAATACTCATCCATTTATTCGAAAAAAAAGGTATAGTGAGCTACGAAAAGAATGTCGGGTTATCACAGAACGAACATTAAGTCTGCAGCTCAAGGAAATGGAAGAAGATGGTTTAATAAAGCGAACAGTTTACACCTCAAAGCCGCCACTGAAAGTGGAATATGAATTGACCGAATTTGGCAAAACATTAATTCCGATTTTGCAATCCATAGCAGATTGGGGTAAACAAACAGCAGAAAATAACGATAAAATAAAAAGTCATTTTGTATAGAATCAATAGAGTCCTTTTCTAAATGAAATACTCATCTATGCTATATTTGTAATTAAAATGTATAGTTTTTAGACTTTTATCATCAAAAAGTCAAACTGAATTTAACGCTTTCTTGATATTCAAAATAAGTGTTTTCTTTGTATCAGAATTTTTGAACAAATTACACAAAAAGTCAAAAGTTTTGATTCAGATAAGTCATGAGCTATTACATACAAAGAACTATATTATTAATTTTAGGGATATCATTTAGCCTAATTTCGGTTGCACAATCATTTGTTATCAAAGGTAATGTCAGTGATAAGGATACCAAAGAACCTATCGAATTTGCAACCATTGCTATTGTCGGGAGTACGCATGCTACCAAAACGGATGAATTGGGTAATTTTGAATTTTCTATTCCAAATCGAAATGTTAATGTACGAGTGTCTTACGTAGGGTATCCTTCACAGGATTTAGATTTATCTTCAGGTAAGAGTAATTTTAATATAGAATTATCTTCCGAAAATCAAATCGCTGAAGTGGTTATAAAACGTCCAAAACTTAAATATTCCAATAAAAACAATCCTGCAGTTGAGTTAATTAGAAAAGTGATTGCTAATCGTGATCAAAATAGATTAATGGGGCAAGACTTTGTGGAATTCGAACAATATGAAAAAATTTCACTTGGTCTTAGCAATCTATCCCCAAAATTTGTAGGAAGAAAAGCCTTTAAAAATTATCAATTTTTATTTCAAAAACAATCAGACTCCACTTCTACGTATGTTCTTCCAGCATTTATGGAAGAGAAAGTTTCAAAAGTTTATTATAGAAACGACCCAAAGAAAACAAAAAAATATATTATTGCGGAGCAAAAGGCAGAATTTGATCCAAAATTTATAGATAACGAAGGTTTGTCTAACTATTTCAACAAGCTGTATGATAAAGTTGATATCTATGACAATAATATCACCTTATTGACGAATCAATTCCTTAGTCCAATTGCAAATAGTGCCCCTACATTCTACCGATTTTATATCACGGACACCATAAAAACTACTACACCCTTTCTCGTGGAATTGAGTTTCTTTCCGCGTAGCAAGACGGACTTCCTTTTTCAAGGAAAATTGTATGTGACCTTAGATGGTCAATATGCGGTTCAAAGTGCTAAGATGAAAGTTAATGAAGATATTAATCTTAATTTTGTCCGTGATTTGAATATTGAATTGTCTTTTGAGAAGGATAATATCAATAAGTATTACCTAAGCAGAAGTGCACTTGGGATTGATTTTGCATTGACTGGTAAAGGAACTGGAATTCAAGGAAATCGGGAAGTTTTTTATAAGGACTATGTCAATGGAAAATCTAGACCCGATTCATTATACGCAGGTGCAGAAGTAGAAAAAGTCATTGCTAAGCCTACAATGCCTAATCAAAGGCAATATTGGTCGGGTTTGCGTCAAGCCCCTTTGTCAAAGCAAGAGATTTCCATTTATCAGAATATCGATTCACTGCAAACAATGCCTTCTTTCAGAAGATTTATGGACGTGGCTGCTTTAGTTCTTTCTGGATACAAACAAGCAGGCCCAGTAGAAATAGGTCCAGTAAATACTTTTTACAGTTACAATCCTATTGAAGGCTTACGTCTACGAATCGGTGGGCGCACTACAGAACAGTTGAGCACTCGATTTTTCTCAGAAGCATATGCTGCATACGGTTTAGAAGACAAAAAATGGAAGTATTTTTTGAGTGGAACTTATTCTCTAAACAATAAGTCTGTGTATAAATTTCCACAGCATTACATTCGTGCTTCTTACCAACATGACACAAAAATTCCTGGTCAAAACCTAGAATTTATTCAAGAGGATAATGTGTTACTTTCTTTCAAACGTGGTGAAAACAGAAGTTATTTGTACAATGACATCTATAAATTGGAGTACAAGGCTGAATTTCAGAACAATTTCTCAATCAATGCGGGCTTAACAAAGTGGAAACAAAATCCAGCAGGAGTTATTCGTTATCAAATTATTCCAGAGGTTGGAGACCCTACTACGATACATCAATTAAATACTACTGAAGCTTCTATTGGATTTAGATGGGCGCCAAAGGAGCAATTTTACCAAGGTAAATTGTATCGCACACCTATTTACAATAAGTACCCAATTTTCACCTTTAACTATACAGCGGGCATTAAAGGTTTTTTGGAAGGAGAATACAATTACCATAATTTGACGGCTGGAGCCTTCAAGCGTGTTTACTTATCACAATTTGGCTACGCGGATGTGAATTTAGACGGAACTTATGTTTTAGGTGATAAAATTCCGTATCCATTGTTAACATTACACCGCGCAAATCAAACATACGCTTATCAATTGCAATCGTATAATTTGATGAATTTTATGGAATTTATTTCTGACCATCACGCCGCACTAAATGTGCAATATTATATGAATGGCTTTATTTTAAACAAATTACCACTCATCAAAAAATTACAACTACGCGAAGTATTTAGTTTCAAAGGAATTTACGGCGGTTTGCGTGACGAAAATAACCCAAGTATTAACAAAGATTTGTTTGCTTGGCAACGCAATTCTGACGATGAAATATCTTCTTTCACATTTGGAAACAAACCATACATGGAGGCAAGTGTGGGTCTGGCGAATATTTTCAAAGTTTTACGCGTAGATTATGTGCAACGCCTCAACTACCGCGACCATCCGAATGTTTCTAATTCAGGAATTCGCGCCAGAATTAAAGTAGATTTTTAGTTTAATGTTTTAAATAGTTAGCTAGATGCTCTCAATTGAGGGGCATAAAGCTGAAAGTGCGAAGCTTCGACTTCGCACTTTTTATTTAAAATAAAAATGGAATATTCACTCCTGAATATTCCATTTAATAATAGTTAAGATAAAAACCCTTATTCTGCCTTAGAATTCAAATTCGTATCAGCCAGTCCAGTCAGTGTTTTATCACATTTCTTTTCTTCTTTCAACGTTTCTAATAATAATTTTAAAGCCTCTTTATGACCTAAAACTTTCGCAAAAGCAGCTAGCGTGCCGTATGTAGCAATTTCATAATGTTCGACTTTTTGTGCAGCAGCGATGATTCCTGCGTCACGTACGGCGCCTATTTCGGTTTCTTCGATTATACCCTTTCCTTCATCCAACAATCCCGCCATCGCATCACACTTTTCTGCTTGGGCTTTTTTGCCTAGAGATTTGAAAACCGATTCCAACCTTTTAATTTGCTCTTCTGTCTCCGTCAAATGGCTTGCTATAGCATTTTTAAGTTCTTTTGAACTTGCGTTTTTTTCCATTTTAGGAAGTTCCTTTTTCAACGCTTTTTCAGCCCAATAAATGTCTTTTAATCCATCTTCAAATAAGTCTTGTAAATCCTTCGCAGCCCCTTTCTTGGCTGTAACTTTACTTGAATCTGCAGATTTGCTTTTAGGAGCTGTATCATTTTTCTTAGTTGTAGATTTTTTATTACTAGATTTTTTTGAATCTGCAGGTTTGTTTTTCGCTGTTGTACCTTTTTTATCTTTTGTGGTCGCCATAATTAGATATATTAGTGTGTATAATAGCTTTACAACAAAAAAATAGATATAATGTTTTCCTTTAGATTAACGCGCTAATAAACTCAATTCTTCCGAATTATACATATTGGCACCTTTTAGGTATTTGTAGATTATATCCTTTGTTGCTTCATCTTTCAATTTATGCAGGTTTGAAACTAAATAATCCTTATCCTGCTCAATATTGTCTTTGTACCCCAAAAAGTCAGGTATATGATATTGAATGCATAGACGAATAAAGCGAAGTTCTGTATTGTTAGGGTCGATTTTTATTTGGCTTTCCAGGAGTTTTCTACCATCTTTAAAATAACTCATTTTTTTAAATGGATTAGCGGTATGCTTTGCCATGAACATATTGAAAGCCGCTTCATAGCCTTTTTCTAAAGGTGTTTTGGAATGGGCTTTTAACTTTTGTAAATGCTTTTTACAAAGGTTTTCATCTTTAACACCTTTATTAAAGTCTTTACGTACGTCCTGGAGATTTATAGTTTGTGCATCCGCCGTGCTTAGCATCAAAAACATAACCAGAGTTACAAAAAATTTACCCATAATTTATACTCTTTATAATTTTTTACATTTCAATATTTACAAAAAATAAGCCAATTTTGAGGATACTACAATTAAATTATTTTCTTTTAATTATTTTATTAACCTTTGGTATAGAATATTAGTGATTTCTGCTGTCAATGCAACATTGCCGTCTTTATATGTCGGCACACACCCATTCGTAATAACTACTATTCCATATTTCTCTTTCGGGTTAAAAAACATCGAACTATACAAGCCATAAGCTGAGCCCGTGTGTCCAACTAAATGTTGTCCTGATATTAATTTTGTTGTTTCTAACAATGCTAAACCATAACCTTCTTTATCCGAGATTTTGGTTTGCATTATTTTAGCTGATTTTTTACTTAAGATTTTAACTTTACCAAACTTCCCGTAATTCATGTGCATAGTCATGTATTTCGCTAAATCTACAGCGGAAATTTTCATTCCTCCTGTTGGAGAAAAAATAGGTGTACTCTCCCCTATTTTGTAATTGCGCACTTCCTCACTTCGCGGATTGTAAGCCAAAGGTTGTAGTACAAATGTTTCATTCTTATTATCGTAAGAATATAAAGAAGCAAATCGAGCATTATCCAGTGAATCGATGCAATACCCGCCGTATAACCCCAATGGATCTAATATCTGCTGGCGAATGTAGGTATCAAACCGAACATTGGTTAACCTTTCCAACACTGCTCCAGCCATGTTGAAGTTCAAATTACAATATTGGTAATCAGTTCCAGGAGCGTAAGAATTATAGCTTTTGTGGTAATCTGGATTTTTAGTAGGGTTAATCACATCCAACTCAAAATAACCATTTGCATCGTTGATGCTTGACGTATGCGATAATACCATACGTAACGTAATTTTGGTATCCGGAAATTTTGGATTACGCACAGGAAATCCGACCAAATCACCAAAATCATCATCCAAAGAAATTTTCTTTTTTTCTACTATTTGCATCAATGCCGTAGCAGTGAAAGACTTTGAAATAGAAGCAATACGAAAGATATTCTTATCCGCATGTAATGGAGTATTATTCTCCACCGAACTATACCCTATTGCATTTTTCTCGATTATTTTACCATCCTTTACAACCACATAAGCGACCCCGACCGCTTTATATTGATCAGCGATTTTTTGGACTTCAGTTTTCAGACTTTGACCAAATAGCATTGTATTACTCACAAGAATAGTCAAACAACAACAAATAATGTTTTTCATTTTAATAGATAGTATTTAGGTGAATTTTAATGTCAAACGAAGCGCATATCCAATTACAATAGCAATTACAAAACTTGCCAATGTCCCCAACAAGATATACTCCGTAAATTTAGTGTCTTTTGCGTTTGCTAAATCACCAAACCTGAAAATTGATTTGGCTGCTAGCAAAAATCCAATTCCTGATAAGAATCCTACTTGTATGAATAATACGATTATTAGGCGTTCTATTATGCCGATTAATAATCCTGCATGCAACAAACTTTCTTTGCGTTTGGTTTGAAATTCAAACTCTTTATCCCATTTAGAGAAAAATAAGCGTAGAAAAATTGGACTCACTACTGTAATTAGTAATAGTGCTATAGCGTAGAGCAGAACGCTTGTGGTAAAAATAAGATCTAAATCCAATGTAGCAGGAATTCCAAAATTATATAATACCACAGCTCCTAATACCGCAACATGCAACAATTGATCTACACAAAAAAACAACAGTGATTTATTCGCAAATTTACTTTCTAACCCAATTTTCAGACTGTCAATAGCTAAATGCGAAAACGTAATAAATGCGATTGATATCCAGTAGTTTTTTAGGTCGGTATAAAATAACAACAATAGCAGAATGGCATGGATGAGGACGTGCAAAAATAAATAAGCTACATTTTCTTTGCGCTTACTGACCATAGTTTTTGTCTGAAATACAAAATCTCCCAATATGTGCGCAAATAGTAATTTTAGAAATACGACTAACATCTTTTAATCAATTCTTTGGTACAATAATCAATCGTGACTTTTATTTTTTGCCAATTCGCATTTCCCAATTCCGTGCTAATTTGACTCTGGTATTTTCTTTTCAATATATTAGCAAGCTCACTTTGGTTTGCATCAGGATTTCTAATCTGTGCGGCTACAGTTTGTGCCATATTTTGCGTCCAGCGATTAGCTAGTTCAGTGGCCAATTGCAACATTATATTTGTCGGTTCATCCCATTCTCGCCAAGGCGATCTGACATTAATTAAGTTTTTGTCCAAATCATCAAATGCTTCACCCGATCTGACCAACGCATCGCCGGCCGAATTTTTGATATGTTCATCCCAATAGCTTATCTCTCCTAGCCCCAAACCTATCCGCACATCTAAAGGTTCTATTGAACGCATAGTTGCCTTTATCAAAAAAATAGCCTCTATACACTGCTCTATAGAAACCGCGACTTGGAAACTATCTCCTCTAAAAATATCAAAATTATTTGAATAATGTTGCAGACTCTCTTCTAAAACAGGCAACCATTTTTGTATGTCTGCTTTACGTGAACCAACCACATCTCCTGTCAAGATTGCATATATCTTTGCCATAACATTTTCTTTAACAACCATAAATATCGCTAAATAAAGTGATATTCGCAAATATCATTAATATCAATGATATTTATATTTATCATTAATATCGGTGATAATCAAAACATATTGGATGATTAATTGTCTAAAGAAATAACTAACTTGACAAGATAGCAGTTCAAGAAATTATAAACACAACACGAGAAGAATGAAAAATTTTAAAGCTGATAAAAATTTCAGGCTAAAGCATTATCCAACCAAAATTGATGATATCGATTCGGATAAGGCGAAAAAAGAACTCAAAGAGTTACGAAAAGAAATTGCCAAAATCCAAGATACAATGTATGCACACAACAAGTACAGTGTGCTCATCTGCCTTCAAGGAATGGATACTTCCGGAAAAGATTCGCTGATACGTGAAGTTTTCAAAGACTTTAATGCAAGAGGTGTAGTCGTTCATAGTTTCAAAACACCGACCAGCAAAGAATTGCAACATGATTATTTGTGGCGGCATTATGTGGCCTTGCCCGAACGTGGCAAATTCGGTGTTTTCAACCGCACACATTATGAAAATGTATTAGTTACTCGCGTGCACCCCGAATATTTGCAAAATGAAAATTTACCAAAAGTCAGCGACAGCAAAGATTTAAAGTCCTCATTTTGGAAAGATCGTTTTAATCAAATAAAAGCGTTTGAAAAGCATATTAGCCAAAATGGAACTATAATTCTAAAGTTCTATTTAAATTTAAGCAAAGAGGAGCAAAAGGAAAGATTGCTTCGTCGATTGGAAGAAGAAGATCATAATTGGAAATTCTCGCCAGGAGATCTTGCGGAGCGAAAATTATGGGATAAGTATATGGATTGTTATGAAGATGCTATCAAAAACACATCTACGACGTATGCACCTTGGCATATAATTCCAGCTGACGATAAAAAAGTAGCACGCTATTTAGTAGCTAAAACAATATTGGAAGAACTAAAAAAATATAAAGACATTAGTTACCCCGAGTTGCCAGATGACATTGAAAAACATATCGCAAGTTATCGAGATGAATTAGAAAATGAAGTATAAGAGTTGTAGAATTATTCTACGCGCTTCTTGTGATAACGTTGCGCGATGAATGTGATAATAAAAATCTGAAATGCATGATATATCATTAGGGGTAAGAAATATAAACCAGCATACGGATTATTCATAAAGATGAACTTACCAAATACACTGCCGTGGGTCAATGATTTCTTTGACCCACAAAATAATGTCGTAATTTGATCAGACTCATTAAACTTCAATACATATTTACAGAGAAAATACAACAAACCATATATCAATACAAAAAGCAAAACCACTGCAACAAACATTTGAAGTAAATATTGATTGCTAAGCGTAGAAAAAATTCCATTTTCAAACGAATGCGCGAAGCTACTATACACAATCAACAAAATGACAGTCTTGTCAAAAGAGGACAGTTTCTTACTGTGTCTAGATGCCCAAAATCCCCAATATTTTTGAAGAAAAAGTCCCACAATAACAGGAAGAATTATTTCTAACATCAATCCTCGATATACATCCAACAATACATTTTCTGTTGTAAAATCCAAAAATAAACTCATCCACAACGGAGTAATAACCACCCCAATAAGTCCAGAAATACTCGCATTGAAAATCGCCGCCGGTATATTGCCTTTAGCTACAGAAACCATTACAACAGAAGAAGATACGGTTGAAGGCAAAGCCGCCAAAAAGAAAAATCCGATCCAAGTATTTTCAGAAATAAACTCTCCAATAAAAGGTCTAAATAATAAAACAATTAAAGGAAAGATTATGAAAGTCGCTAACTGAACCACAACATGAAGCCTCCAATTCTTCAAGCCCGATTTTATCTGACCAAAACTTAACTTCAATCCATAAAAAAAGAAAATTAAGGATACTCCGATAGAAGTAATTGTATCCAAGACAAACCCATCTTGGTATATGGCTAAATATGGAAGAAAATATGCAATTATGATGCTAAATACAAGATATACTATAAAGAGGTCTATTTTCATACAAACCAAATATAGTGCATATTACCTTGCAAGAAAAATTATAAAAGCGTATTTCATTCCACAAAAGAAAACGTTTCTAACTGTGTATATAGCTTTGCAAATGATCTATAGTTTGTTTTTGATCTTCAATAATAAATTTCACCAAATCACCAATGGACAACATACCAATTACTTTTTCATCTTCTACAACCGGCAAATGCCTGAAATGATTTTCTGTCATCAAAACCATACAACTTTCTATCGAATCATTGAGACTAATTGTTCTTGGAGAAGAAGTCATAATCTCTTGAATTGTCGTATCTTTTGAAGACTTTCCATGCAATACCACTTTACGTGCATAATCTCTCTCCGTGAAAATTCCCAAAAGCTTTTCATCTTCAATAATTAATAAAGCACTGATATTTTTTTCCATCATAATTTGCAGAGCTTCCAATACAGAGGTATCACGAGACACAGCAAAAATAGCTACTGACTTTGATTGAAGAATATGTTTTACAGTTTTCATAATCTTGTATTAATTAGTTAATTGATATGTAGAATAAGGCTATTCCCAAATATATAATGTAGCATCACATGTACTTGACTAAAGATAAGAAATCATAGCGATAATAAATACATTAACATTCAATATTTTACTTAGAATAAAATAGAAAAATTCACAATCATAGAAGTAGCCCACATGTAAATATAAATTTTACATTCTTCAATCCATTTTATTAAAATATTCTTAAAATTAACTTCAAAATGTTTTTATATAATTATATTTGTATCACCATGAGTACAGCATCATATTTATCAAATAGAATCAATAGCCTTTCAGAATCGGCAACATTGAAAATGACCAAATTGGGTCGTGAATTAGCAGCAAAAGGCATTAATGTAATAAGCCTAAGTGTTGGGGAACCGGATTTTAATACACCTGATCACGTAAAAGAAGCGGCTAAAAAAGCATTAGACGATAATTTCACACGTTATTCTCCAGTACCAGGCTACCCTGACTTACGTCAAGCTGTCGTGAACAAATTGAAAAACGAAAACGGCCTTGATTACGATATTTCACAAATCGTGGTTTCTACTGGTGCTAAACAGTCTTTATCAAATGTAATCCTTACGTTGGTAAATCCAGGGGATGAGGTGATCATCCCAACGCCATACTGGGTTTCATACTCTGAAATGGTAAATTTGGCTGAAGGTAAATCGGTATTTATAGATACAGATATTGAAAGCAACTTCAAAATTACGCCGGAGCAATTAGAAGCGGCTATTACGCCAAAATCAAAAGTCTTTATGTTCTCTTCACCTTGTAACCCTACAGGATCGGTTTACAGTAAAGAAGAATTGGCTGCTTTGGTAAAAGTATTTGAAAAACACCCTAATATTTTCATTATCTCTGACGAAATCTATGAGCATATCAATTTCGTAGATAAGCACGAATCTATCGCTCAATTCGAAAGCGTAAAAGATCGTGTAATTATTATCAATGGTTTCTCAAAAGCATTTGCGATGACAGGCTGGAGATTAGGTTATATTGCTGCAAACAAAGAAATCGCTGCAGCTAACGATAAGCTTCAAGGACAAACTACTTCTGGTACATGCTCTATCGCACAGCGTGCTGGTATAGTTGCTTACGAGCAAGGTTTGGATTCGGTATACGAAATGAAAGAAGCCTTCACACGTCGCCGTCAACTGGTTTATGAATTATTAAATGATATTCCAGGTGTAAAAACGAACTTACCAGAAGGTGCATTCTACTTCTTCCCAGAAATTAGTTCTTTCTTTGGTAAAAAAGATCCAGAAGGAAATGTAATAAAAGATTCTTCAGATTTAGCATTATACCTATTGAATTTTGGACATATTGCTACTGTAGGTGGTGATTCATTTGGTAACAATAATTACATTCGTTTGTCTTACGCAGCTTCAGATGAAAATTTGAAGGAAGCTTTAAGAAGAATGAAAGAAGCTTTAGGTAAATTAGCGTAATTGTTTAAGTTTGATATAAAAAATATAAGGCTTCAATTTAAAATTGAAGCCTTATATTTTTTAGCGGCCAATAACTGTACCGTTCGGAATTACAGCATTTTTCTTTACAACGACTATTCCATCGCATATGGTATAATGTTCAGAATCTTCATCTCCAAGGTGCACTCCTCCAACTATACGCACATCATTTCCGATTCTACAATTTTTATCCAAAATCGCATTTTCGATATAACAACGTTCACCTACTCCGATTGGAGGTGGCTGTTGCGAATTCGTCTTTTCTACCACAGTACTTAGATCTTCATAATAATCCGAACCCATCATATAAGTACGTTTAATAACCGTTCCTCTTCCTATTCGAGAGCGCACCCCAATTACGGATTGCTCAACTTTATCACTCAAGATGATACAGCCGTCAGCAAGTAATGCATTATTCAATGTTGATCCGGAAACTTTAGAAGGTGGCAACATACGTGGACGCGTAAAAACAGGCTCTCCGAAAAGATTGAATAATGGAATATTATCGGTCAAACTGATATTTGCTTCGAAGAAAGAAGCAATAGTACCGATATCTGTCCAATAGCTATCAAATGGATAACTTAACACCTTACTTTTACCGATAGCCTCAGGAATAATCTCTTTACCAAAATCCATACCTGGATTCTCTGCCAACAAACGAGATAAAACCCCTTTTGAAAAAACATAGATACCCATGGAGGCAAGAAAATTTCTCCCCTGTCTAGCAAGATTTTCTGGCACTTCAGAAGTCCAGTCTGGCAATAAATCAGCCGAAGGTTTTTCAATGAAAGATGTCACATCTCCATTCTCATTTGATTTTAAGATACCAAAACCTGTAGCCTCTTTACCCTCCACTGGAATTGTTCCGATAGTGATTTCGCCACCATTTTTAACATGGAAATCCACCATCGCTGCATAATCCATCTGATACAATTGATCACCAGAAAGAATCAACACATAGTCGTAATCAACATTTACAAGATTCTTTTGGGTACGACGTACGGCATCTGCTGTACCTTCAAACCATCTATCTCCTTCATTGGTTTGCTCAGCAGCTAAGATATCGATGAAGCCTTTACTGAACACACTAAAATTGTATGTATTTTTAATGTGTTTATTCAGTGACGCTGAGTTATACTGCGTTAAAACAAATATTTTGTTATAACCTGAATTTAGACAGTTTGAAATTGGAATATCGACCAAACGATACTTACCTGCAATTGGTACTGCTGGCTTTGAACGCTGATCGGTCAATGGATAAAGGCGAGTTCCTCGACCTCCTCCTAGTACTATGGATACAACTTTGTGTGACATAATTATTTGAGTAACTGGTTATATAAATCTATGTATTTTTGTGCTGATTTGTCCCATGAAAAATCTAGAGCCATTGCTTTTCGCGTGATAACCGACCAATCTTTTTCTTTAGCAGAATATGCCAAGGCACGCTTAATCGTGCTATCGATACTTTCCACTGAAAAATCGTTAAATACGAAACCGTATCCATCTTCTTGGCTAACATCAATGACTGTATCTTTCAGTCCACCGACGCCACGAACGAGTGGTATAGTACCATATTTTAGTGCGTATAGTTGGTTAAGGCCGCATGGTTCTACGCGTGATGGCATAAGTATAACATCAGATGCAGCATATGCTTCATGCGCTAATGCTTCATTGTACCCAAAAAATACCGCAATCTTAGGCGCATATTTTTCAAATGCTATTTCGATATCTTTCTGTATCCCCTCATCGCCAGAGCCTAAAATAAATATAGTTAAATTATTTTCATTTTGCGAATAATGATTATGCAAAACTGATGCTAAAATATCTGCACCCTTTTCATAAGCAAAACGACCAATATAAGTCAAAAGCAGACCATCCGAAGGCAATCCAACTTTCTCACAAAATGCCTCCTTATTTTTTCTTTTCCCACTTTTCACTGTTCGCGATGTATACTTGATAGGAATTAATGGATCTTTAGCAGGATTCCAAAGATCTAAATCTATTCCATTTACAATGCCATGAGCCTTATACGCCTGATCTACAAATAAGCTTTCTAAACCTTTTGCTTCGTGAACAAGTTCCCCCAAATATCCCTCTGAAACAGTGGAATACGCATCACAACAACGTATTGCTGATGATAGTGGATTAATCGAACCGCCCCAATCCAGTAAGCCCCACTTCCAGGTATCAAAACTTGGCAACAAAATTCCTTTATTCCAATTCATCCAACCTTGGTACTGACCATTATGAATTGTAAATAATGTTTTTATACCAGCTAACTCTCTAAAATCGTTTGTATTTTTAAGTAAAAAAGGTATTAATCCAACATGGTGATCATGGCAATTAATCACATCTGGACGAATATTATTATTTAATATCCAGTGTAAAAATGCATGTTGAAATGCCAGCCATTGTTCACTATCATCCCCATAACCATAAACTTCAGGTCGATCCAAAAAGCCAGGAACTTTAATTAAATATAATGGAAACCCTAGATTAGACTCTTCGTGTGAAAATACCGTGTAATTTAGATATTGTGAACCTTGGTAAAAGCCGCCCTCAGCTACCACCTCAAATTCATGAGATTGCATGTAAGGCTTCTCAAACCACGGCATTACTACACTAGAATCAACACCAAGCTTGCGCTGGTATTTAGGTAGAGCGCCTACCACATCTGCTAAACCTCCAACTTTAGCGACAGGGTAACACTCTACACTTAAATGAATAACTTTCATATTTTGTATTAGTTTAGGTTGTTAAATATTTAAGTTGTCATCTTTAATATAACCCCTCCTAATGGAGGTAACTTTAAGTTGATTGAATTGTCTCTATACATCCAATGTATTGGTTCTGATTTTATATTTCCGATGCTAACACCCGAACCAAAATAATCTAGGTCGTCAGAATTGAAGATTATCTCCCAATTACCAGCAGCAGGAACGCCTACTCGATAGCCCACACGTACAACCGGTGTAAGATTTAACACCACAACCAAATCATTGTGTTGATCATGACCTTTTCTGATATATGCTAAAATACTATTGTCCGCATCATTCAATTCTAACCATTCAAAACCTTCTGGGCTAAAAGCCTTTTCGTAAAGCGCTGGTTCATTTTTATACGTCGTATTTAGCTTTTTGAAGAATTCGAACAAGCCTTTATGAGGTGGAAAAGCCATCAAATGCCAATCCAAAGATTGGTTTACATTCCATTCAGAAGTTTGTCCAAATTCGCCACCCATAAATACCAATTTTGTACCCGAGAAAGTAAACATAAATAGATATAATGCGCGCAAATTTGCAAACTTTTGCCATTCGTCTCCTGCCATTTTATTCACCATAGACCCTTTACCATATACCACTTCATCATGAGATAAAGGAAGCATAAAATGCTCATGATAAGCATATACCGAAGCAAATGTCAATTGACTGTGATGGTATTTTCTATTTATCGGATCTTCTTTAAAATAACCTAAGGTGTCGTGCATCCATCCCATCATCCATTTCATTCCAAATCCCAATCCCCCATCATAAGTTGGTTTACTCACGCCTGGCCACGATGTTGATTCTTCAGCTATAGTCTGTACATCTGGGTAATTTACATACACAGCTTCATTAAATTCTTTTAAGAAATGTACGGCTTCCAAATTTTCTCTTCCACCAAATTCATTCGGAATCCATTCGCCCTCATTTCTCGAATAATCAAGATAAAGCATAGAAGCTACAGCATCGACACGTAACCCGTCAATATGGTATCTATCGAGCCAAAATAATGCATTACTAATTAAAAATGAACGTACTTCATTGCGACCATAATTAAATATATAGGATTTCCAATCTGGATGAAATCCCTTACGCATGTCTTCATGCTCATACAATGCGGAACCATCAAATCGGTAAAGTCCATGGGCATCACCAGGAAAATGTGATGGAACCCAGTCCAAGATCACCCCAATTTCATTTTTGTGCAATTGCTCAATTAAGAACATCAATTCCTGTGGTGTTCCATATCTTGACGAAGCTGCAAAATAGCCTGTGATTTGATAACCCCATGAAGGATAATATGGATGCTCCATAATTGGCATAAATTCAACATGGGTAAAACCCAAGGACTTTACGTAAGGCACCAGCTTTTCAGCTATCTCCCGATAGGTAAGCAAACGATCTGGATCATTAGGGTCTCGTATCCAAGACCCTATATGCAATTCGTATACTGACATCGGCCGATCAAGACGATTACGATCGTGACGATCTCTCATCCATTTATCATCTTGCCATTGATGCCAAGTTGTTGTAATAACAGAAGCTGTTTTTGGTGGAATTTCCATAGACAATGCAAATGGATCAGCTTTTTCTAAAATCTCACCAGTATAGGTCTCAATGCGATATTTATACATTTCACCGATGCCGACATTATAAATAACCCCTTCCCAAATACCACTTTCGTCCCATCGCACATACAATTCATGACTATATGGATTCCAACCATTGAAGTTTCCAATCACGGATATCTTTTTGGCATTGGGTGCCCAAACCGCAAAGTACACTCCCTGTCTTCCATCTAAAAATACAGTCTGAGAACCGAATTTTTCATAAAGACGAAAGTGTTTGCCACTTCTAAACAGACTGATATCAAAATCTGTGAACAAAGAAAAAACTTCAACTGCTCTACTCATAATTGTATATTATTCAATTGTTAATTTTTTGAAATCATTATCCACAAGAATGTATTTTTCACCCTTTTCGTCTGTTTGGAAGTCTAAAGAAATACCGTCAACTATTACTTTTTTAGGTTCAAATGGCAGTCCTACCGGATAAATTTTATAATCATCGTACTTTTCTGTAAATAAACCTTCGCGTTGTTGTAAAAGCTTCACACTATTACTCATACTTGTTTGAATAAAATGCTTCTCCAGATAAATTTCTTGTTCGTAAGCGAAAGTATCACCATGATCGGTATATCCATAACTGTGATTCTCTCCTTGATCGTAAAACATTAACAACTTCAATGACTCTATTTTTTTCTCTCCTGTATATTGCATTACAGGATATTCAGCCATTACAGTTCCTGCTTTGATAAATATTGGCATTTCATCAAGAGGTGTAGCTACTTCTACCTCCGTACCTCCTGCGTGAACAGAATGATTAAAATAGTAATACCAATTACCTTTTGGTAAATAAACAACTTTAGATTTTTGACCTGGGTTTAATACAGGTGAAACCAAAATTTTATCGCCGAACGCAAATTCTTCCTCACGCAATAAGTTCTTGTAAACATCTTGTTCTAACATGGCTACTGGTCTCAAAATTGGTAAGCCATATTTGTGTTGTTGCCAAAAAACAGAATAGATATAAGGTAATAATTTATAACGTAATTCAATAAATTTTTTACAAATAGCTTCCCACTCTGGACCAAAACTCCAAGGCTCTCTATCCACAGTATCACCAGCAGAGTGTACACGCATAAATGGTGAAAATACACCAAACTGCATCCAACGCGTGTATAATTCGCCATCAGGATTACCCGTAAAACCTCCAATATCGGTACCGCAGAATGATAAACCTGACATCGATAGACGTTGCAATTGTAATGTACCAATTCTCAAGTGTTCCCATGTCGCAATATTATCACCTGTCCATACTGATGAATAACGCTGCGTACCAGAATAGGCAGCACGTGTAATTGTAAATGGTCTTTTGTTCTTATATAACTTTTTCAAACCATCGTACGTAGCACGCACCATCTGCATACCATAAATATTATGAGCTTTGCGGTGAGAACCTCGATATCCTTCGTAATAGTGTCTTACATCATCTGGGAAAGTGCCTTTACCAAATATTGCGGGCTCATTCATGTCATTCCAGAAACCAGCTACACCATCCTCAACTAGACCTTTATATAAACCGCCCCACCATTCTCTTACTTTGGGATTTGTATAATCTGGAAATTGACAACGACCTGGCCACACGAAACCTTCCATAAAGTAATCATCTCCACGACGGCAGAAATATTTATTGTCTTGCCCTTCTTTGAAGACCCAATAATTTTCATCTACTTTTATACCCGGATCGATCATTACAACCGTCTTAAAACCATTCGCAGAAAGATCAGAAATCATCTTGCGTGGATCTGGGAAATATTTTTTGTTCCAAGTGAAACAGCGGTACCCATCCATATAATCGATATCTAAATAAATAGCATCACAAGGAATTTCTCTTTTGCGGAATTGCTCGGTTACATGGCGTACATTCGCTTCTGGGTAATAACTCCAACGACATTGATGATATCCAATAGCCCAAAGTGGTGGCAAGAAATGCGTACCAGTCAAATCGTGGTAACGCTTTACGACATCTATCAATTGTGGTCCATGAATATAATAATATTGCAACTCACCACCTTCAGACCAAAAACTTGTTTGGTCTTTATGTTCAGCCGCGAAGTCAAAATATGTTTTAAATGTATTGTCGAAGAATATACCATATGCGTCACCGCCTGTTACACCCAAATAAAAAGGTATAGTTTTGTACAGTGGCTCTTGATTAAAAGCATACGAATAAGTGTCAGAATTCCAATTTACAATTCTTCTTCCACGAAGATTTAAATGAGAAGCCTTATCTCCGCAGCCGTAAAACACCTCATCATCAAAAGCTTTTTTCGTAGCGTATACATAATAACCACCATAATCCATATTCTCTTCCCAGTGCATAGGAGAGTAATCGGCATTCATTAATTTTCCTTTAGCATCCGAAAAAGAAACTAAAAAATCTTTTTTACTTATAGTGCATGTAACATTATTTGTGCTTACGTGATAATTTTTATCGTTTTCCGAAACCTCATGTACATGGGGGTCATGTTCTTGTTCTACAACCGCGTATGAGAAATCATCTAAGAAAACGCCTATAGGTGCCAAACGTACCCTGATGATATCATCCGATATTATTTTAACTTCAACACGCGCTTTTCCATCAGAGAAAATGTAGTTATTTCCCTCTTTGGTAACGCTTTTAACTTCTTGTAGATATGTTTTTTCGATGGTAGGTAAATCCAACACTGGGTTATTTACGTGTTGAATATTTTCTAAGGTCTCCTCAGTAATAAGATCGGAAGCGATTCCTTCTTTCTTTGTGTCCGTCATAATTAAATATGTAATTAGTTTAGTCTGATTGTTTACTGTATTTTAAATTACAATTATTTTTCATAATCTTTTAATTAATTTCATTTTTTTTATTCTATGTTATAAAACACCCAATGATGGTAGATTGTTTAAATCTCATAATACCATCATATATTTATGTCTTATTAGCATTTTATAGTTCTAATTGCGTACCTTTGTATGCTTTTAGCTAGCCCTGTAAGCTGGCGAATAAACATAAAACTGATACAAATGAAATTATCACAATTTAAATTCAACTTACCTGAATCTCTATTAGCTAACGAACCTTCAGAACACCGTGATGAAGCACGTTTAATGGTACTTCACAAGGACACTGGTAAAATTGAGCATAAAATTTTCAAAGACGTTCTAGATTATTTTGATGATAAGGATGTAATGATTTTGAATAACACTAAGGTTTTCCCTGCGCGTATGTACGGCAACAAGGAAAAGACTGGTGCTACTATCGAAGTTTTCTTGTTACGTGAATTGAATAAAGAATTGCGTCTTTGGGATGTTTTGGTAGATCCTGCTCGTAAAATCCGTGTTGGAAATAAATTGTATTTTGGTGATGATGATTTGTTAGTAGCGGAGGTTGTAGACAACACAACTTCGAGAGGACGTACTATTCGTTTCTTATTCGACGGTACAGACGAAGAATTCCGTCGTAATATTGAAATTTTGGGCGAAACTCCACTTCCTAAATATATTACACGTAAAGCAACTCCTGAAGATAAATTCCGCTATCAGACTATATATGCTAAAAACGAAGGTGCTGTTGCTGCTCCTACTGCAGGTTTGCACTTTTCTCGTGAATTAATGAAACGTTTGGAACTGAAAGGTATTGATTTTGCTGAAATCACGCTTCACGTTGGTTTAGGAACATTCCGAACAGTTGAAGTTGAAGACTTGACCAAGCATAAGATGGATTCTGAGCAATTCATAATCACTGCTGAGGCGGCAAAAATAGTAAATAAAGCAATTGATGGTAAAAGACGTGTGTGTGCGGTAGGAACTACTTCTATGCGTGCCATCGAGTCTGCTGTATCTGCAGATCGTCGTTTGAAACCAGCTGCTGACTGGACGAGTAAATTTATTTACCCTCCTTATGATTTCAGTATTGCAAATTCGATGATTACGAATTTCCATACACCTGAATCGACATTATTAGTAATGATTGCAGCATTCGCTGGATATGAAAATGTCATGAATGCATATGAGGTAGCTGTAAAAGAAAAGTACAAATTCTACAGCTATGGTGATGCAATGTTGATTATTTAAGAATTTAATAATATTTCAATATTTTTGAGCGTGATTGTTTTCAGTCACGCTTTTTTAATTATAAATAAGTAACTATCTATGTTGAATCGAGTTGTTATCATTGCTGCAGGAGGATCAGGCTCAAGGTTGAATAAGAATCTACCAAAACAATTTATGCTTTTAAATGAGAAGCCTGTATTGATGCATACAATTTCAGCTTTCGAGCCCTATGTCGATAAAATCATCGTCGCGATAAACGCAGAAATGGTCGATTACTGGAACGAACTGTGTGAGCAATACAATTTCACCCTACCTCACGAATTAATATTAGGTGGCAAAACAAGATTTCAAAGTGTGCGAAATGCATTGAACTACTTAGAAACACGGTTCCCTGATTTTTTCTATGATGAGGATAATACGGTAGCAGTTCATGATGCTGCCCGTCCATTAGTTGATTCGGTTTTAATCGAAAAGTCATTTGCTTTAGCATTTGAAGGAAAATCAAATGTATTAGCACAGAAAAGTACTAATTCAATTAGAATTGGAAGCGTAAGTGATAATGATGCTATAGATCGTGATACGGTGTGGCAAATCCAAACCCCACAAACATTTCCTGCACAAGTAATCCAAGAAGCTTATCAGCAATCTGAATTACCGACGTTCACTGATGATGCTTCAGTAGTTGAAAAAATTGGCTATTCCATTCATCTCATTGAAAGCAGCTATAAAAATATTAAACTAACTTTTGCAGAAGACTTTGAAATAGCCAAACTGTATCTTAATACGAATTAATGTCTTATTGCTAAGCGTTACCTCGTATTACACGTAATAAAACGACAATGATTGCAATTACCAACAAGATGTGAATAATACCACCTGTTGCATAACCGCCTAAAAAACTAATCGCCCATATAATTACCAATATAACTGCGATCAAATAAAGTAGATTTCCCATATTCCTTAATTTTATAATTGAACCTAGTGTGTTAATTAATTTGTTTTAGGTAATAACAACTAGAAATAAGAAAGGTTTGATTAACGATAAATTATTTTATTTCTACACACAGTTTATCGTATGCGGGAAAAACATTTTGGGGTAAAATGGATTGTATGTATTCGTGTGTACCGAATCTATGACTGATGTGCGTAAGATAAGCTGTTGTAGGATTTATATCTGCTATAAATTCTAAGGCTTCATCTAATGTAAAATGTGAAATATGTGGTTCCTCTTGAAGCGCATTAACGACCAAAACCTCCACTCCCTCTAAAACCAATCGGGATTCCGGAGTTACTGTTTTCGCATCTGTAATGTACGCAAAATTTCCTATTCGGAATCCTAAAACAGGCATTTTGTAATGCAACACTTCGAAAGGTAAAATTTCAGTTCCTAAGATTTCAAAACTATCGAGAGGTTGAATTTCTTTTAACTCCAATTGCGGTACACCAGGATATTTGATCGCAGAAAAAGCGTAATAAAACTCACGTTGCAACGCTTCTAAAGTCGCAGAATTAGAATATATCGAAATGGCTTGCTGCTGCTGATAATTGAATGCACGTACATCGTCTAGACCCGCTATATGATCTTTATGGGAATGCGTCATCAATATGGCATCAAGATTCTTTATACCTTCGCGCAACATCTGATACCTAAAGTCAGGACCTGTGTCGATTACAATATTACGACCATTATCCAATTCGATCAGAACAGAAGAACGTAAGCGATTATCATGCACATCTGAAGAAGTGCAGACTTCACAACCACAAGCTATGACGGGCACACCTTGTGAAGTTCCTGTTCCCAAAAATCGAATCTTCAAACTAAGCCTCTTCTTTTTTAATTAATGTCTTATAAAATGTCCATTGTTTTTCGTCTAAATCTACTTTAGCCACTTCAAATTCACGCAACAGAAGAATCAACGAATTGATTTTTATCTCTAAATTGGAGAATTTGTTCACAATAATCATTTTTGTATTCTGAATTACACAAGCTCCAGTCTTGAAATTTCCCTTTTCATAACGAACCTTGTAGCCCAAATCTAATAATAGATTTTCTATTTTGTCTAAATTATATTGCGTAATAGATACCACGATAAATTTACTTTGTAGGTGATTACTTTGACGTATTTTTGTGAAGCCAAATACGATCTATATAATTTGTCATAAACCCTGTTCCATACGCAAATAGCTGTGTAAAGGCAGCAATAACGCCATTGAAAGCAACAACAAGACTTTTTGTTGAGATGAGCGCATGTAAAAACAATAAGCAAGTATAAAGAACAACGAAAGCATTACCGAGGTAAACCAAAATTTGTAATGGTTTGAATGCGGTAAAAATCGTATAATTAATAATATTTAGCACCAGCAAAACGATCACGCCTAATGTAAAAGCAGCGGGTAAAGCGTGAACTAATTTTAGCTCTGAAGGATAAAGTATTGAAATATCAATACGACCTTTCCCAAATGCATTTGTCTGTTTGAAAAACTGCGGAAAGCTTGTTCGTCTTTTATGATATACAAAAGCTTCCGGTATTAATCCCACTTTATAGCCAGAATTGATCATTCGAATACTAAACTCGATATCTTCAGAACGACGTGACAAATTAAATCCACCAATATTAAACCACAACGCTCTAGAAAGCCCCATATTGAAGCTGCGTGGGTGAAACTGTCCAACATGCTTTTTGTTGCCACGAATGCCGCCTGTGGTGAAAGGACTTGTCATGGAATAGCTAATTGCTTTCTGAATTGTTGTGAACGATTCATGAGCTGCATCGGGTCCACCAAAAGCATCCCATTTATTTTCCTCAATCGACCTTTTCACTACTTCTAAATAACCAGAAGGAACTATTATATCCGAATCAAAGACAATAAAATAATCACCTTTGGCTCGTTCAAAACCATAATTACGCGCAAATCCCTGTCCCTCATTTTTCTTTTCAAAATAATGTATATCCAACTTACTTGAAAAAGATTGAACGATATGCTTTGCAGGTTTGCTAGAACCATCCTCCACAATAATAACTTCAAACGATGTATAAGTTTGTTGCGACAGCGAGGCCAACAACTCTTTGATTTCGTCGGGTCTATTGTATAATGGGATGACTATGGAAAAAAACATATTTTTAGATGACGCGTTCAATATGGTATTTATTTCTTTCAGAACTATTACGTGACAGCAATTCAGCGATAAAGCCTGTCAGAAAGAGTTGAGTACCGATCATAATTGCTAATAATGACAAGAAAAACAGTGGTTGATCCGTCACATTACGATAATCTGTACCATTTGCAATACTCATCAATTTTTCGCAAATCAAGTATATTGTGATAAAGAAACCAATTAAAAAGCTCACCACTCCTACTGGTCCGAAAAAGTGCATTGGACGCTTACCAAATTTTCCGACAAAAAATATAGACATCAAGTCCAAAAATCCTTTTACGAAACGCCCTGGACCAAATTTGGTCGTACCATATTTACGTGGATAATGTTGTACTACTTGCTCTTGGATATTTGTAAAACCAGCCCATTTTGCAATCACAGGAATATAACGATGCATTTCGCCATAAACTTCAATACTCTTCACTACATCTTTCTTGTAGGCTTTCAACCCACAATTAAAATCGTGCAAATTATCAATTCCCGATACACTACGCGTTACGGAATTAAACAATTTTGTAGGAATGGTTTTCGTCAATGGATCATAGCGCTTTTGTTTCCAACCCGAAACCAAATCCGCTCCTTGATTCATAATTCTATCGTACAATTCTGGAATTTCGTCTGGACTATCTTGCAGATCCGCATCCATAGTGATAATAACATCACCTTGCGTAGCCGCAAAACCCACATTTAACGCAGCAGATTTTCCGTAATTTCTTCTGAACTTGATTCCTGAAATTTGCTCATGGGTTTTCTTCAAATCCATAATTACCTTCCAAGAAGAGTCCTTACTTCCATCATCTACTAGAATAATTTCGTAAGAAAAATTATGCGTAAGCATGACGCGACGAATCCAGTCTGTTAATTCAGGAAGTGATTCTTCTTCGTTGTACAATGGTATTACTACAGATATATCCATTTTATATCGAACCTATTTGGCTATGATTTAGTTAAAATTTGCGGGTTGACCTTGCGAAAGTTTTTCGTTACGCGTAATGGCCGAAAGTATTAATGAAAAAACAAACTGCATCAGAATTGAAATCATCAAACTTCTAAAAATATTTTTGATGGTAATCTGACCCAGCGTATTCATTTGTTCTTCTAATGCTGCTACGCGCGAATCGATTACGTCATCTGGTGCACCACTCGTCTCAAGCTGTTCTATCGTGATATTGATAGTATTGCGCAATACTTCCTCTTGCAATCCAGGATTTATGACATGTACGTATACCATAGTAGATACAGTTGCTAGTACCGTAGATACTAATAGCATTAAGAATATGGATTTCAATCCAATAGAAAAATTCCAAAATCCACCATTCTTTTTGCGCAATGTGTAAGAAAATGCTAATGCCACGATCATATAAAGAATCGTATTGATAATGAATGACATAGAAGTCAACATCCAAAACGATTGCATATTGCGGCTTACAAATAACACGATGATTCCTAAAAGAAATGAAATTATCCCTAGGATAATTCCATACTTAATACTTTCCTTTTTGTTGTACGAGGCATTGAAGCCCGCTTCAGAAAACTTTCCTTCAACCATTTTTTACTTGTTGAAATTAACGATTACCTGATAAATAGCTGTTTCGTAAGCTTTATTTTCAGCATGAGAAGTAAACTCTTCAATTTGTTGAGCTGATGGATTTTGCTCATAGAAGAAAGAAACAACAGGATTAAATAGCTCATACAATTCTTCCATAGGACCAACTGTTTTTGCAACTTTAGCAATTTCCGAATAATCCGATTCTACCAATATTTGATTAGCAATTACTTTTTCATAAATGCGGTGTTCATCTTGGAATTCATCTTCTTCTACCAATAAGAATTCTTTCAAATAATCATCCAAATCAGCTTCTATCTCATCATCCGCGCATTCTTTCAAATACAAGAAAACATTCAATAATTCGGTACCACGATCCAAAGTATCCTCTTCTATTTGCTCCCATTCTTCCGAATCCAAATAATCCTCTTCTAATTTCTGTACGTCTTCTGCAAAGAAATTGATCATCAACAAATCAAAAGATAGTTCTCTTAATTCCTCAAATGACTGGTGATTATCAAATACGGTATCCATAGCACCCACTTTCGTCATAAAAGGAGCTTCTAGCGCGAATGTCGTTTTTAATGCAGAAAAAAATTCAGCACTTTCAATATTTTCTAGTGATGCATAAGTCGCTACACCAGCTTCTAACGCATTTTTTACTTTATTATCCATATTATTAATTATTTATAATCAATTGGTTATTATTTACAACCAATTTTACTTTACCCACTAATTCTGAACCGAATAATGGATTATTTTTACCTTTAGACTTGTTTGATTTCTCATCAAAAGTCCATTTTTCATTACGATTGAATACCACCAAATTAGCTTTGGCACCTTTTTCAAGTACAGGTATATCCAAACTTACGACTTTACGTGAACCGATTACTAATTTATCAACAATTTGCTCATCAGACAAGCCAGCTTTGATTAATAATGGCAACACAGTTTGTAAACCTGTGATACCATTTTTTGCAATTTGGAATTCTACGTCTTTAAATTCTATTTCTTGTGGTGTATGCTGAGAAACTACCGCATCAATTACCCCCTCTTTCAATCCCTTCAACAACGCTTTGACATCCTTCTTGGTACGTAAAGGAGGACTTACCTTATAATTGGAATCAAATCCTACCACATCATCATCTGTAAAGATTAAATTATGCGCAGCAACATCACAAGTAACTTTTAATCCTTTAGCTTTTGCTTTTTTGATTAATTCAACGGATTCTGCTGTAGAAATTGTCGTAAAGTGGATAGGCGCTTCATTGTATTCTGCTAAGTACAAGTCACGCGATACCATTAACGATTCAGCCAAATTTGGAATACCTTTCATACCCAAATATGTGCTCATTATCCCCTCATTCATTTGATTTCCTCCAGCAATGGATTCATCCTGTGCAAAAGAAATAATCAACCCCTCAAATCCTTTTGAATATAATAAGGCTCTCCCCATCAAACCAGCTTGTTGAACACTTCTATTCCCATCACAAAAAGCCAACGCACCGTTGATCTTCATATCATACAACTCAGCCAATTCATTGCCTTCGCGCTTTTTTGAAATAGAACCAATTGGATGCACATCTACCAGATTTCCTTTCGCCGCATTCACCAAAAGAGAAACTTCAGCTCTACTCTGAATGGAAGGATTTGTATTCGGATGAACAGCTATACCCGTAAAACCACCCGCTGCCGCGGCAGCAGTTCCTGTCGCTACATCCTCTTTAGTTTCGTAGCCCGGTTCACCAATATTTACATTCAAATCAAAGAAACCCGCACTCACTGTAAATCCATCAACATCGATAGTTTGAACATTTTTTTCTGCCGTTATTTTACTTGCTATATCTGCAATTACGCCATCTTTAATTAAAACATCAACTTTTTGACCGTCTAAAGTATGACCTGGCGAAATCAAATTGGCAGAAGTAATTAGGAATGTACTCATTGGATTAATTCTTGGAAAAAAAAGGGATTTGAAATTCTAAATGTTGTGGAATACACAAAATATTAAATAGTATGTCCATATAAATCGCATATAAGTTGACGCATAAATAGACTATATTTTTGTGTTTTTTCATTAAAAGACAAATGTACGCAAAAATGCTTTTACATAAAGAAGGATTTTCAACGGCATACGTTATTTATCGCCCCAACGATAGGTGTCAATTTTTAAATCTATAAGTGACAACACGCGATCTACAACGGTCGCCGCCACATCCTCCATAGACTGCGGTAAACTATAATATGAGGGAGATGCTGGACAAATAATTCCACCCGCCTGTGTCACTGTAGCCATATTGTTTATATGGATTAAGTTAAGTGGAGTTTCGCGAGTAACCAATACTAATTTGCGGCGTTCTTTCAATATTACATCTGCTGCACGCGTAGTTAAGTCTGAGGAAGTTCCTGTCGCGATACGAGCTAATGTTCCCATTGAACATGGGCAGACAATCATACTATCGTATTGCGCAGATCCCGAAGCAAAAGGCGCCATAAAATCATTTTTTGAATAAAATGAAAAATCAAAATTATTGTAAGATTCATCACCAAGCTCATACCTCCACACATCTTTTGCATTATCAGACATCACCACCCCTACATTTGCTAGTTGATCTGTTTTAATTAATGCTAATTTTTCCAACAACACTTTTGCATATATGGATCCTGACGCGCCAGTTATTGCAACTACTATCTTCCTTTTACTCATAAAAACAAAGCTAAATAAAAAAGGGTCGAATAAGAAATATTCGACCCCTACATCTACCTATGAAAAACATGCCCTTGGGGAGGGTATACCAAAAGTAGCAAGAGTTTTGTTAACCACAAGGGAAAAGTATTAATTAATACAGGACTTATATGAATTTGTAGTTATAAATCTACAAAATACATCCACTTAGACAACCGATCGCACAACCATAAATAACCTTTTATTAAATAAATTTCTTATAGATTTAGTTAATGAATGTTTTATTAATAAACATTCTGAAATTTATGCACAATTTCAATTTTTTTGATAATTTTTATTTACTTAGAACTATCAAACATGTAATAATGAGCTTATCAATTCTTGAACAATACATAGAGACTGGCAATCATTTGGATTTAGAACATCTTTTAAGCGTCCAACCTGATATTCTAAAAGAGAGAACAAGTCATGATATTTCTCCATTGCTACTTGCGTGCTATTACAATAAGCCTCAAATAATTCAAGTTATACTCAAATACACCACCAGTATTACAATACATGAGGCCTGTGCGACAGGTTTACTTCAACATGTACAAATGATGGTTGAACATAAACAGGATATTGTTGAAGAATTGTCCACTCATGGATTCACTGCATTAGGAATTGCTACACATTTCAACAAAGAGGATATAGTGCGATTTTTACTTACCCATAAAGTTGATCCAAATATTCCCTCTCAAAATGGATATCAAGTATACCCTTTACATGCTGCATTGAGCAATAATAATAGCAACATAGGCAAGCTTCTAATTGAAGCTGGAGCTGAGGTGAATGTTCGACAACATGGAGGACTTACTCCATTACATTATGCTGCGCAACATGGAAATATTGATTTAATTATTATTTTATTAGAACAAGGAGCTGATATCAGTGTAGTAAGTGACACAGGAGATACTGCAGCTGATTACGCTGCAAAAAAAGGATTTCACGAAATAGCAGAAATACTTAAAACAACTTAACGACTAAGCACACAGTAACCTATTGCGCAATCCAGACATTTCTTTCCTGCACAATAATGACGGAATAACTGCAGCAATGCTTGTGACTCGCCTGCAGTTTTAGCTTCTATTGCTCTTTCCTTGAACCCCGCAACAATATTATTTTTCTCAACTTTCAAATTATGTAACCATTCCAAGGCCTTTTGTTGTAAATCTTCTCGGACAATATATTTTCCGTACGTAAATAATATGGGTATAAAAGCATTTAAGACAATATGCTGTATAAAATCAGAAGTCAATCGAGTATCGTGTGCTTTTGATATTTTATGGAAATGAAAATGATCTCGCCAATATCCAGATGTACAAATAGCTTCCAAATCTTCAATAACCTCCTGCAATGCGCTTGTTTTTATAAATTCAAACCATTGCATTCGTTTAATTAGCAATCCGCATAATTGCGCCATACGATATGTAGGAAAATTATAAGGACGCATTCGCAAAAATTTCCACTCGACGAGTGATTGGCCACCTAAACCATGCATATGCTTTAAATATCCAAATTCCTGCCAAAGATCTTTAGCATATGCATCATCTAAATTTTTGCTAGACAAAAATCCTGACAATCCAAACAATAGAGCTTCTAATTTGAATGGATCATTAGCGTATTTGTACAACATATTAGTATTCAATTGGAGCATTAATTTCTCAAACGCATCTGAATTTACCTTCATCCCAAATGCTCTAGGTATGGCTATCAATTGCACTTTCTCCCAATCATATCCTGTTAGTTGAGCCCACGAAGTCACCATTTCCATTTTAGACTCTAAGCGTTCAATTATCAATCTGTCCAACCAATTTGAAATCGTTAATTCCGGAACTTTATGCAATTGATTTTCACAGGACATCCATTGTTCATTACTCATCAATTGATGGTATTTTTCTAACAAAGCATTGTCTACATAATTTTTAAGCACTAAAGTCGGGATAGTAGTGTTATCTAATCGAACAGCTTCACTCTGTTCATAATTTTCCCATACAACGTGTAATATAGTAGAGTTGTAACGGGGATCTAAATGATGTTGATGAAATTTCCAATCCAATGAGCAAACATGTAACTCTACATTTCCCACCCAAATTCGACCATTGATTTCAATTTTGGCAAATTCAAAATCAGCTCCTGCATTCGTATTATATTGTCCAAAATCAAGCACAAGCAGAACTTCACCCTGTGTAGTACGAAGGTTGGATTGGTTAATTAATTTATAGCGCCATATAAAATGAAGCAATTTCTCAGACCACTTCATTCTGAAAATTAACGAAATATAATTAATTTTTATAATAAATATTTAACTCATTATCACCAACCAATTGTTTTTCTGTTGCTTTAGATCTTAAAACAGGAGATTGCACGCCATTCTCCCACGATGAATTACCAACAAATACACGTGCTTCATCCCACAGTCCAGCGTCTACAAATTGTTGAATAGTCTTCGCCCCTCCTTCTATAATAATGGATTGCACATCCATAAGATAAAGTTGGTATAAGATATTTTGCGGAAGGTATAAATCAAAATTTTCGAGCTCAATATATTTTAGATGACCATTCCAATCGGTTTTGATGGAATTGAAAATTATTAAGTCTGATTCTGTGGATAAAAATAAATTTGAATCAGTTGGAACAGCTAATTTTTTATCAATTAGGACACGTTTTGGCGATTTTCCTGACCACAATCTATTTGTTAATTCGGGATTGTCAACTATAGCCGTTCTTGTACCTACTAAAATAGCATCTTCTTCCGAACGCCATTTATGAACCAACTGTTTACTCGCAGCATTCGATATCCATTTTTGTATTGCATCAGCTGGAGCAAAGAAACCATTTTGCGTTTCTGCCCATTTCAAAATTACGTATGGTCTATGTTGACTTATACGCGTAAAAAATCGACGGTTTATAAATTTACATTCTTTTTCCAAGACACCCAAAACAACCTCAATTCCTGCGTTAGTTAACTTCTGAACACCAAGACCATTAACCTTTGCAAATGGATCAAGACAACCAATCACAATTTTTTGAAACTGATACGAAACCAACATATCTGCACAGGGAGGCGTTTTACCATGGTGTGCACAAGGTTCTAAGGAAACATATATAGTTGATTTTTTAAAAAGTTGTTTTGCTGCTGATTCACCCAAATAGATAATCGCATTTTGAACTGCATTAACTTCTGCATGCGCACCACCATATGGTGAAGTATATCCCTCTCCAATGATTTTATCTTCCCACACAATCACTGCCCCAACCATAGGATTTGGACTTACAGTCCCCGCGCCAAAAACTGCCAATTCCAAACAACGTTTGATATACTGTTCCTCTTTTTGCATAATACAAACTTAGCATTTTGCCATATTTTAAAAGAAAAGCCTCGCATAATATTGTAATTTTGTGAAATGAGTACTACTTGGAAAGATTTTGAGATGCTTTTTCAGCAAAAGCTTTCAGCACTTTACGATGTGAATGAAATCAAAGCATTATTTTTAATGGTGATAGAAGACATTGCTGGTGTGAGTTCGGGGAAATATTTAGTAGAAAAATCAAATCCTGCTGATAATACCACTGCACAGATAAATTCTATCCTTCAAGATCTCATGAATGGAAAACCATTGCAACATATATTGTGTAAAGCCGATTTTTATGGTTTAAAATTTGAAGTAAATGAAAACACACTGATTCCAAGACCTGAAACTGAAGAGTTGGTTCATCTAATTCTACAAGATCATATTAAACAAGCGAAATTAAAAGTTATTGATATCGGGACTGGAACAGGATGTATTCCCATCACCCTACAAAAACACCTTAAAGAAAGTTATATCTGGGCGGTCGACATTTCCGCTGAGGCCATTGAAGTAGCAAAACGAAACAACTCACGTCTCCATCAGAACGTTCAATTTATTTTGACTGATATTTTAGAATGGGAATTCATGTTTGCTGAGCCACAAGGTTTTGATATTATCGTAAGTAATCCACCCTATATTACACCACTTGAGAAACAGCATATGCACGCAAATGTGTTAAATCACGAGCCACACTCCGCGCTATTCGTAGAAGAATCGGCTCCGTTAATTTTTTACGACTATATCGCGGATTTTGCACTGCATCATTTGCAACCTGACGGAACGTTATATTTTGAGATTAATCAATATTTAAGTCAAGAGACGACGGACTTATTGCGCAAAAAAGGATTTGAAACAGTGGAAATATTTAAAGATATTAATGGGGCAGACCGAATGATTCGTGCAAAAAGATAAAATCATTTAAAACAGCTTTAGAACATTAATTAAGAACATATTTTTTCAATCTGTAAAACAAAGAGTTATTAAATTTATTAAAATATTTTGAAGTAAAATTTTGCATGTGCGATAGTTTTTTCTACCTTTGCATCACTTCAAACAACGAAGGATATTTCATTACGAAATAGGATTCCGTAGCTCAGCTGGTAGAGCAATACACTTTTAATGTATGGGTCCTGGGTTCGAATCCCAGCGGGATCACCTCTTGGGACAAGTCTAAAAAAGAAAGACTTGTCCCATTTTTTTTGCCTTGTAACTTGCTGTTATTCTGATAGATAAGTGCAATCGCAGAATTTAGCCTCGGAGTTCGATGTTGTGTTCCGTCAAATTCCAAAAAATCGGGGAACATCGAACTCACTATAAGCCTTTTTTCCTCAATATCGCCGTTTTCATAGCGTCTATCAATGTTTGCGACCTTTTTTAAGGTGGATGCTACCAAGTCTTTTATCTCCGTTCCGACTACTGCCAAGTCGTTTAATCTCCGTTCCAAAGCCTCAATCTTTCCTTTGGTCAATTTCTTTACTTCTTGGAAATCGTCATCTGCCATTTCTCCATCGGCATTCTTTAAAAGAGCATTTTGATAGCGTTTGTTCAACGCATCAATCTCACCTATGATATTTGCCCGTTCGGTATTTTGGGCTTTGGTCTTGTTATTGAAGTCTTTTATAAAGGCTTCGATAAAAACATCGACCATACCCTCTTTTGGTGATAGATGCCGTAACTGTTTTAAGAAAGCCTCATTGGCGGTTTCGGCTTTGAAACGTACTCCGCAGGAGGAAGTGCAATGATAATAGTAATAGTAATTGCCCATCTTGCCCTTTGAGGCACTTCCTGTGAGCATCCTATTACAATTAGGATTAGGGCATTTAATAAACCCTCTAAGCGGTAGATTGTCCATAGCCACGATTTTAGGCTTTACAACCCTCTTTCTCCCATCGAGTATATCCTGTACATCCGCAAATGTCTTTTCGCTGATTAATGGCTCATGCTGTCCTTTGACAAAATATCCCTTTTCCTCTTTGTAGGGAGGAATGAATATTTTGCCACAGTACAAGGGGTTTCGGACGGCTACCCAAAAGTTATTTTTGCTGAACCGACCTTTTCCATCGGCTTTCTCCCGAACCATTTTCCATATCTGTTCCGTATTGAAGTTATTGGAAACGATTTGCTCAAACGCCCATTTTAATATGGGTGCTTCAAAGTCATGCGGTGCTATGAATTTCTTTTTGCCCTCTGTTATCTTATTGACATATCCCAATGGAGCAGTACCCATATACCGCCCCTCTTTTTTCGCCCTGCGCATTCCGTGAAAAACATTTAATGCACGCCTGTCGTTCTCAACTTCCGGTGAAGCAAGATAGAACGCAAGCATAATTTTATTTTCGGGAATGGTAAGGTCTAAGGGCTGTTCTATCGCAACAGGCTCAACGCCATGTGTCCGTAACTGGTTAATCATTTGATACGCATCTCCTGCATTTCTACTGAACCTATCCCATTTGGTAAATAATATTATCGACCCCGCTTTGTTGTTTTTTGTTTTACGCAGGTTGGATAAATATTTCTGCCACTCTGGACGTTTGAAAGATTTTGCCGAATGGTCTTCTATGTACACATCCCTTACCGAAATACCTTTTATCTCACAATATTTTCTTAATCGGTCTTCTTGGTCACGTTGCGAATATCCCTTGTCCGCTTGCTCGTCTGTCGATACACGTATGTATAAATCTGCCTTTCTCATCACAACAGTTTTCCTTGTTCATTAGGTTATAGTTTTCCTCTTAGATACTGGTTAACTGCAATGTCAGCTATCTTCTTGACAAACTCCAAGATGGTTTTTGCTTCCTCTAAATTGACCTCTGTTCCTTTCTTTTTCAAGATTTGTACAACTCTTTCGGGTGTTAAATCGTTCGCTTTTTCTTTATCCATCTTCAACTGTTTTTTGCCTGTTAACCACACGGATTAATCCGCACAGACAAACTTATCATACTGATGGAGTGGATATTGGATTGTGTCTTTGGGTTGAATTATTTGGCATAGTCTGCCTGTTTAGAACCATTTCGGCAATGCTATCCCCATTTCTTCCACGTTTGGTTATACCTAAAAAGCGGGTATGCCTGTTGTTCACGTTTCATGGAGCAAAGGTTGGACGTGTTCTTAACGGAGGCAAAAGGTCATGCAAGTTTGAAAAAAAATCTCCACCCGTTGGGTAGTATTTGTTTTCCAAAACCTTGTGCATCCTAAACACTAACCTAAACTGCTCTCGAAACGAAACACAGCATACTCCGGCTCTTTACACGAATAAAAAAAATGTCAGGCATGAGGAATATAAGCATTGGAAATGGTATTGAAACAAAACAACAGCACCACCTCTCATTGCCGAATAAATCAAAAAAATTAATTCAAAACAGTAAAGAAATGACACATCAAATAAACACATCGGAAGCAAGGGTATATGTCGGCACATACGCAAAATATAATGACGGTTCAATCTTCGGGGAATGGCTAACGCTATCCGACTATGCGGACAAAGACGAATTTTACGACGCTTGCAGGGAGTTGCACGATGACGAGGAAGACCCCGAATTTATGTTTCAAGATTACGAGAACATCCCAAACGGCTTAATCGGCGAATGTTGGATAAGCGATAGCATATTTGAGGTTTTGGAGGCTTTGGAAGATATGGACGAAACCCGAAAAGAGGCATTTCTAATATGGTGTGACAATGGACACCGTAAGTTGTCCGAGGGGGATATTGACGACCTAATGAGCGACTTTGACGATGACTATATAGGGGAATACAAGGACGAGGAAGATTTTGCCTATGAACAGGTAGAGCAAATGGACTTGCCCGAATTTGCAAAAACGTACTTCGATTATGAGGCTTATGCCCGTGACCTGTTTAGCGGTGACTATTGGAGCGATAGCGGTCATGTATTTTATAATTCTTGAATTTTCGGGAACGGTGCGCCGTTCCCATTTTTATTAAAATCCGGTGGGCAAAAAGATAGATCCTTTCGATGGTCGGGACCGTCTTTTTGCGGAAAGCGGAACAACCCCTTTGTTAAATGCTTCCGCTCCGCAGTTTCTTACCTGCATTTTCCAAATAGGTTGTATAGAGCATAGCCTACTTTCTTTCATGAGTTGAGACGGAAAAGAAAGTAGCAAAGAAACCATAAGATTATAAATTAGTTCGAATTAGAGACGGAGAGGACGTTTTTATTTATTAAATTTGTTGTAAAGTAAACCATAGTGTAAGCCACAAGCTAATCTCGCTATTTTTAAAAAATGGAGTGTTATAAAAAAATTAGTCATTTATGAAGAAAGTTGTATTTATCGCATTTGCTATTGAAGACAAAACACAAAGAGATTTTTTGAAAGGACAATCTCTTTTAACACATTCACCTTTCGAATATATTGATATGTCTGTGAAAGAACCTTATAGTGAAGATTGGAAATCCAGAGTTAGAACGAGAATTAGACGTTCCGATGGTATAATTGTTTTAGTTAGCAAGAATTCTTTATCGTCATCAGGACAAAAGTGGGAAATTCAATGTGCTAAGGAAGAGAGAAAAAAAATTCTTGGGGTTTGGGCGTACTCAAATGACCGAACCGAAATCGCAGGTATAACTACGAAAGTTTGGACTTGGGACAATATTAAAAATTTCATTGATTCCTTATAATGAAAATTGCATTAATTATCGGAATAAATCACTATCCAAATGGAGGCGATTTATATGGTTGTGTTAATGATGCCTACTCAGTCAAAGGCATTTTAGAAAGAAATTTTGATGGCTCAGTAAACTTTGATTGTAAATTGCTCACAGCTTCAAATGAGAGAGAATCCCTTGATAGAGGTCAGCTTAAAGATGCTATTAGCCAGCTGTTTAACACTAAATCAGAAGTAGCCTTGCTTTATTTTGCTGGTCATGGGCATATTGAAACAACAGGTGGCTATTTGTTAGGAAGTGATGCAAAAAGAGGTGATGATGGAGTTTCTTTAAACGATATTTTAGTTTTAGCTAACGATTCACCAGCAACCAACAAAGTTATTATATTAGATAGTTGTCATTCGGGTATTGCCGGAAATCCACCTAATATAAAAGATAGTGCTTTAATTAATGAGGGAATAACTATTTTAACAGCCTCAACCTCCGACCAATATGCATCAGAACAAAACGGTAGTGGCGTTTTTACAACATTATTAGTTGACGCCCTAAACGGTAGTGCCTCTAATATTTTAGGAGATATAACGCCAGGAAGTGTTTATGCTCATATTGACCAATCCTTGGGGGCATGGGAGCAACGACCTATCTTCAAAACAAATGTACGGAACTTTATATCTTTAAGAAAAGCGTCACCCTCAATAGAATTGGACGACTTACGAATGATAAAAGATTTATTTCCCGTAGCCGGATTTGAATTTAATCTTGACCCTTCCTTTGAACCGGAAATGAAAGGACGAGATAAAGGTATGCCCGACCCAATTGAAGAAAACACCAAGATATTTGCTGTTCTACAAAAATATAATAGACTTAATTTACTTAAACCAGTAGGCGCTCAACATATGTGGAATGTCGCAATGGAAAGTAAATCTTGCAAATTGACAGCATTGGGAGAACATTATAGGAAACTTGCGGAAAACAATAGAATATAAAATTAGAAGTTTTGATTAGCAAAGAAACCTAAGATTGTGATTGATTTTTAAAATATTCCATTGCTATCCCACTAATCCCAACACTGAAATATTTTTTGTTTTCGCTCAATGCTTTAACGGCGGTTAGCATTTCATCGGGGTCTGCAAATTTCAGAATATATCCCGAAACACCTGCCTTTAGCATATCCGTTACGCTTTCGGTGTCGTCTTCCGTACTGGAAATTAGGACTTTCAAATCGGGATGCTTTTCGAGTAAAAGTTTAGCCGTGGCAAAATCTTCCTCAATGAGACAGACATCGGGTAATCTGTTATTCTCTTTTAGTTTTTGTAGGGCATCCTGCCCGTTACCTGTTTGGAACAATACTGTATAGCCCGAATTTTCAAGTTGCTTTACGGGCATCTCCCGAAGATGTGCATGGCTATCTATGACCGCTACACAGACTTTTTTTTTGTTTTCTTTTCCAGTAACCATAATATCTGTTTTTAAAAGTAGCGACCTGCAATAAAAAAGCGTAGGCAACTACACTTATCGACATTAAGGCACTGGTACGCCTCTCTCCGAATAAGCGAGCGCCCACGCCATAGCATGAGCGTTCTTACTTATTTGTCTCGGAGAATTGTTTAAAATTACCAGTTTTAAATGTCGAGACTTAAAGCAAAAACACTTTAAGATTTTTATATTTTCTAATAGCAAAGATAACAATGTGGATTTTCTTATACAACAGCCATCCGCCTTTTCAATTTGGGTTTAACATGGGAAGATTGTAAAAGAAAAACGGTACAGACCGTAAAGACCTGTACCGTTCCCTAAAACTAAATATCGTTACTTATCGTGGGTTCTGTATCTCCGTGTTTTGGGATGCTTTTTCTTTTGCCTTTTTCTGTCTCGAATAACTCCACAAGAACAGCACACCGAATATAATCAAAGCATAAGCTATCCATTTGCCCAAACGTTCAGAAGTTTTAATAATAACCGACTTTTCATAGGATGAAAAGCCTTCCGCTCCGGTCGGGCTACGCCTGTAAAACTTCCTGCGGTTAATCCAGTAACGGAGACCTAATCCCAAAACCAGTGCTATTATGCCTAAAACCAGTGATGCACCCATAACGATAGCTATTATAATTCGACACTTTGAATTTACGAAAAAGCACCGAATGGCAGGCTTAAAAATGAAAAAAAACTGCCCAACGTGCAGGTTTTTTCTGTCTTTAATCACGGCTGTTAAACTGGAAACTTATTTGCTTTTCGTTCCCGAAGTTGTCCGAAATCCAAATATCAAACGCCTGTGATACGGTGGATTGCGAGGTGTAATACAACCTAAATTGTGTCTGTGGCAACAGGTACACGTCATTGGGCATATACGGCGGTTCACTGTAATAGCGCAATGCTCCCTGTCCGTCAAACTGGAAATAGCGGATGTAGTAACTTGCATCACTGAAATTTCCGCTTCGCTGTATCGTTACCCTTATTTCTACGGTTTGACCATTTGACACATCCTTTGGAACAGGCATTACCTGTACCTCAAACAGGTAATTTTGTTGTATGTCGAGGTCGTCTTTTTCACACGAGGTCAGTACCACGGCGCAGACCAACATCGCCAAGAGCATGAACATTGCCTGCAAATGTAGCCCGTACTTTCTGATTAATATTTTCATCGTAAATCAATTTTAAAAGTTAAACCTTAGTCCAATCCCTGCCGATGGACGGAACTGTTTCAAATCCGTACCCCATAATACTTTTGTCCGCCCTTGCAGGAGCAGGACAAAACGGTCGGACAGGTGCGTTTCGAGCGTGAGCCGTCCGCCCATACCATAGACGAAATTGTCTTTGTCGAGGATGGTCGAGCCATCCGATAGCATGGCTTCGCTCCGGTTGATGGTTTCGTAACCTGCCACAGCTGTTAGCCCTGCATTCAGCGTAACGGTCTTTCTTGCATCCCCCAATAGCTGAAGACTGTAACCCACCTCGCCTGTATAGGTTTCGAGCGGTATCTGTACATCCCTGTAACAGGAAAATTGATGGGTGTACTCCGCACCCCATATCCAGTAATTGCCGTTCTTTCCGTTCACGGTCAATGTCAAATTCAGATAGTAATTGTCGCTTATTTCTTTGGACAGCATACCTGCGTTTACTTCCAATCCCTTTTGTTTGGGGAGCATTCGCTGTGCCTGTACCGCCGTCATGCTTAGCATGGCAAACACCACGGCAAAAATGTATCTTATCATTGTTCGTTCCTTTTTGGTTAATCAATCTTTAGGTGCATATCGCTTATCAGCTTGGCGTGTACGAGGTCGGAATTTTCCACCTGCAATACCTGTTGTCTGCCACTGGAGTTGCTACCTTTAGTGCGAGACAGATTTAATAAGTAATTTTAAATTTGTAGAGATGCATAGAAAATTTGATGATTCATTTAAGATCATGGCAGTCGAGCTGAGCGTTGTTAGGGGCTCTGTAGCTGAAGTTGCAAAAGAGCTTGATGTTGATCCCAGCCTACTTAGCAAATGGCGTAGGAACCCTCGTTATAATGGTAATAAAGTTTTGCCTGACAATCCCAAGATAAGTCCTGAGGAACAGGAACTGCGGATTTTGCGAAAACGACTTAGAGACGCCGAACTGGAACGTGACATACTAAAAAAGGCCATAGCCATCTTCTCCAAGGGAGACGGTCCATATACCGGTTCATAGCGGCGAACCGCAATATATATTCCGTAGAGAAGATGTGCCAGATATTGAATGTTAGCAGCAGCTGCTTTTGCCGTTGGTTGGTTTCACCGGATCCTCCTGGAGAGCAGCGGAGCAAAATGCTTATTGATAAAATACAGAAAGTCCACAAGGAGAGCGGTTACATCTATGGCAGCCCACGTATAACCGCAGAGCTACAT
>NZ_VIQM01000030.1 GCF_008520265.1 Sphingobacterium cavernae | reverse complement strand
TTGGACAGTATAAACTCTTCTAAAGAAAATAGTGAGGATATAATTTGATTTTTCACAAAAAGCTTTCCTAATTAATAGAAGAGGGCAGATTTTTTTACACCCTAAATTTATTTAGGACAGCTGTGATTTTTTCTATTAAATTACGATAAAATCTATAAAACACCAAAATGTTTTAGTGCATTCCAGATGCCATCGGAGTCTACATCGTCGGTCGTATAATCAGCAATTTCTTTGACTTCTGGATTGGCATTACCCATCGCTACCCCAATACCTACATGTTTCAGCATGGTGATATCATTACCGCCATCCCCAAAAGCCATTGTATTAGCTCTATCGATTCCAAAGTATTCACAAAATACATCAATACCTACTTGCTTGCTTTGTCCTTGGGGATTTACATCTGCAAAAAGGGGAGACCAGCGTGAAGCCAATGAATTAGGCATTACTTTCTGCATAAATTCCTTTTCTTCCTCTGGACCTAAGAAAATGTTTGTTTGCAAGATGGACGAAGTATCTACTTTTTCCATATCCACCAAAGGAGGTACAGGAAGATTGAGATGCGCATACATCCCCGCTATTTCGGGTGTCACATCGTGTATGCTCACTTCTTTTTCGGACATAAATGAAAAACTCAATGGGTTTTCTTTCGCATAGTTCAAGATCGATTGGATATCGCTAGAATCTATTGCTTTTTTGAATAATATTTCTCCTTCTTTACTCAGGCAGTAGCCCCCATTAAAGGTGATGTATCCATCAAAATTAAGGTAACGAACATGGTCAATGCTATTTATAGAACGACCAGTAGAAAGAATAGTTTTGATTCCTTTGGCTTGCAATTGTTCGATTGCTTCTTCGGTAGAAGGGGATACTTCGTGAGTCTTGAAACTTAATAAGGTACCATCAATATCGAAAAAAACGGCTTGAATGTTTGGGTTTTGCATATGAATATAATGTGGTTCAAAAGTAAAAAGATATTCTTCAAAATTCAACTTCGAAGGCGCTTTTCGTATCTTTGGCGATTAATCAACAGTACAAACATGAGCGTTTTACCCGCATTCTTGAATCAAATCAAAGAAAGTATAGCAAATGAGAGCTTTATCAAACTGTCTTTGGGAAACTACAAAGGCGAAATTGCGCACCTTAAGAATATCTATGTCAAAGCTGTATTGATAAAACGTGAGCTCAAACTTTCGTTTACCTATCGCTATCAAACGCGTGACATTACGAAGAATTTTGAGGTAGAAGCAGGGCAGGTGGAGATTGAAAATCTGTTGGATGCAACTGGATTTCGCATATGTACGTTGTTTACAACTACAGAAAACCGTATTTGTGAACTGAATTCAAAACAGGTTTGGTTTGTGAAGTCGGAGAAAGCAACAGCGGTAAAACCTACAGATCTTTCTCACGACAAACAAAAGGAACGTAAAGTTGGAGATTCGAACAAAGCTTATTTGAAAGAATTACGTTTGACTGATGAGCAGGGGAAAGTATACAAAAATGCGCAAGATAAGTGGAAACAAATCAACCATTATATCGAACTGTTGAGTACAGAGTTGTACGCTTTGCCAGCAAAGGATGTATTGCGTGTGGTGGATATGGGCGCCGGAAAAGGATACTTGACCTTTGCGTTATACGATTATCTGAATAACGAATTGAACCGTAAAACCGAAGTTGAAGGGGTAGAATACCGACAAGATTTGGTGGAATTGTGTAATGCGATTGCGCAAAGAAGTGATTTTAATCAGTTGAATTTTGTGCAGGGAACGATTGAGGACTACAAACCTCATTCGGATTTGGACATACTAATCGCTTTGCATGCTTGTGATACTGCGACGGATGATGCGATTTACAAAGGAATTCAGCACAATGCAAATCTTATTGTCGTAGCACCATGTTGCCACAAGCAAGTTCGTCGTCAACTCGAACAAGTGAAAGCCAAAAATGATTTGTCATTTATGACCAAGCACGGCATTTTTTTGGAACGTCACGCCGAAATGTTGACAGATGGTACCCGTTCGTTAATCTTGGAATATTTTGGTTACCAAACTAAAGTTATGCAGTTTATTTCGGATGCGCATACGCCTAAGAATGTAATGATCGTTGCAGTGAAGAAATCTATAGATGCATCTAAACAAACACAACTATTAGAGAAGTTAAAAACCACAAAAGCCTATTTTGGTATAGAATATCACTATTTAGAGAAGATTTGTGGATTATAAAATTATAAAGCCCTTGCTTATTATTTGAGCAAGGGCTTTTTTCTTAAATGCCCTAATTCAGGGTGGGTAAATATTCTTTATTCAAAAAGGATTAAACCTGTGTATTATCCAATTACACTTCGTATAAATAAATTTTTACTTCAAAAAATCTCTTATTGTTTGCAAGCCTTGTACTACATGTTCTGGTGGTATTCCATGTCCTCCTGAGTAGTAGAATTTTTGTACGTCAATATTTTTACTTTTTAATGCTGTTTCAAATTTTTGAGCTTGTAATATAGAAACCAATCTATCATCCTGTCCATGCAATAACAAGTATTTTGTTGTCGTATTATTTATAAAATTTAATGGTGAAGCTTGAAAATAGTTTTGTTCCTTATTTTGTGGTGTACCACCCAAAAAAGCTACCAGGACTTGTTTTGCTTCCTCATTTCCATCGGTATACAAAGATTTCAGCTCATAGGCTCCTGATATGCCAGATTGTACCTTTGATACGAGGGGAAGGGTTCTTAACAGTATACAATGCTGCCAAATGTGCGCCAGCACTACCACCTAAGATGTATGTAGCATTACTGTTGACTTGATAGGTGTTTGCGTTTTTAAAGATAAAGTCCATCGCCACTTTCACATCTTGTTCTGCTGCTGGATATTGATTTACTTCACTGGTGGCTAATCGGTAGTTAAACGAAAATACAGCTATGTCGGGAAATTCTTTTTTTAAGTTTTCGAGGTTATCTCTATTAAGAATTACATCAAAATCTGATTTATCACCACCAATCCAACCTCCACCATGAATTAAAACGAGAATCTTAGTTTTAGTTGCGTGTCTTCCTGACGGAAGCATGATATCCATTTTATTTCTATCATGAGGACCATAGCTTATATTCTCTAAAATAATATCTTCATTTGTTGGGTAAGTTATTTCATTTTTGTCTTTACTACAGCTTATTTGTAGCAATGTAAAAATAGGACATAATAGAAGTAATTTTAGCTTTTTCATAATCGAAAGTTTATAGTGTTCTATAAATATCTTTCAATTATGATGCCGATATTAATTATTGGTTAAATTGTTATTTCAGGATTATTTATTGGAGTTAATGGAGTCTAATGTTCCATATTTCTCAATAATATAAATGGTCGCTGCTTTAAGAGCCCTATCTCTATTTACTGGATGATAGCCTGGTCCTGTGAAAAATTCTACTTTATTATTAACCTTTGAATACCAAATTTTTTTTAAGTCTTTGGCCGTTAAAGTATCTGGTCGTGTGATTTTCCTTAAGGATAATAAAGATTTGTCCTTTACATGGATAATTTCTTGTTCAATATTGCGTTCCCCACAATCGACTGCTATATATTTTTCTCCATCCCAATAGGCGCAGACATTGTCTTTAAATTTATTATATGTTATCAAGCCAATAGGAAGCATGGTCATAATTCCTACTATTGAAGCGATTGATTTTTTATTTAACCATGAAAAATTACTAATCCTATTTGTGTTTAAACGATTTTCTAACTTATCATCTTCTTTCTGTATATCTGGTTGCTCAACTTTTTTTTCATCGGAAATATACGTTTGGTTATTGCTTTCCGAAATTTCTGTATCTCCTTTATCTAACTTTTCTATTTTCCATTTGTGATAAGGTCGAGGCTGAAAATCAATTAAAATAGCACTTAATTTAACGATTATTTCACTTGGTTCTTTGGTACTACCAATTAGATAATTTTGAACTGATTTCAATTTGCCTAGATCTGTTCTTTTAATTGCTAATTCGAGACTTTCATAACCTCTTTTTGGGTCGAAAAACTCTTGAAAAATATTCTTATCGTCCGTTACCAATTCATTTTTTAAACAAAGAATAGCATGATCTCGGAGATTAGCAGGAGTGGGGTTTTCCATCCAGGAGGATAGCTTTCCATTCTCTTTTTTTGAAACGTAATCAACAATTACTTCGGATTTAAAACTGTCAAAATTAAACATATTAGGTTATTAATGATGTTAGCTATTATACACATTTATTTTTAGTTGACATATCAAGTCTCCAATTTAAGGGGGTAAAAACCAATTGTACCAATTAAATAGAAACAATAAACATAAAAAGTGCAAAAAATGTGCATTAGTTGCGATTAAATGATGTTTTTATAGAAATGGTGTAAAATTCCAGTTGTACTGATTAATTGTATAATGTTGGATTTTGCTTGGATAATTTTAAAGCGGTTTTAAATGTTTATTCAAATGAGTTTGAAAGATGTTTAAAACCGTTGTTATTTTAAAAGATGTTTAATCTTATATTCGAATAATGATAGTCTAGCCTCAAGGTCATTAACACGTGTATTCATAGTGTCAGGCTCGGGAAATTCAAATGCTAAGTTTGCTCTTTGATACCATAATTCTATAACATCTGACGCATCAAGTATGATGTTTGGATATTCTCGCTTATTGTGGTTATCAGATATTAAAATAAGCTTTCCGCTATCATTAGAACGGTTTAAAACGCGTTTAACAACAATTCCCTCTGATTTGGTTACAATTATATAAATACGTCCATCTCTAATATCATTTAAGCTTTCTGTCCATCTACCAATAGATATAGAGCTATTATGCATCGTAGGTGACATAGAGTGTCCTTTGATCTCAAAGGCTCTGTGTGTGCCGTTACCAAGATTAGGCATTCGAATGGTTGGTAGTGTTTCCACATACTCAGGATCACCATAACCATTCAAATAACCAGCAGCTGCTTTGACAGGTACTAAGCTAATTAATTCTGCATCATTTTCACCTATCGTTATAACTTTTGGTAGCCCTAGAATTGTAGTTGGGTGGACAGTTGGATGGACAATTTCTTTGTTTGATGGGTGGACACTAGGTGTGTTTTTTGTGTTGAAATCAACACTATTGTCTTGCGCAACGATTGGGGTATGTGAACTATTTCTATATGAAATTTGTGTACTATCGTCATATATAGAATTAATATCTATGTTTTCGTTATACAAAAAATGTATATACTCCATAGGTATAAACTTCTTCTTCCCTCCCTCGAGAAGGCTAATATCTTTTTGATTAATACCTGTTTTTAAAGCAATTTCAGCCTGAGAATACCCTAGTAACTCCCTGATAACTTTTAGTTTACCCCAATTCATTAAATATTATACATTTTTTGTATAAAAGTTTGGTTCATTATACCTTTTTAGTATATTTGTGAACGCAAAGGAACAATTAATAAACGAATATATGAAAAACGAAAACGAGATGTGCCAATTTTCTGCACTTTCTGAAAGAATATTAGTTCCAGCAGATGTAACTGCAAAACTAGCAGGCTGTTCAGAAAGTGCAGTTAAAAAGGTTCGTAATGGATTTATCGGAAAGACTGGGAAAGGCAAAGTTTGTCAGAATATCGTATTAACAGACCAATTATTAAAGCAAGCTATCCTTATTGGGGTGAAGGAAGTAGCTGGAATTTTAGAATCCAACAAATAGCAACATGATCTATATTAACAATAATATACTGTGCTTGACTTATAATGAGTTTGTGCCTGCTATAATGGTAGCAGATACTTACAATAAGAATAGGTCTCGAGGTAATATTACTGTTCATGGTCGAGGGGGTAACGGCAGTAAAGTATTGATTGAATATGAGTCTCTGCCTACTAAGTATAAGGATAAGGTAAAAGAATTATTCGGCAATCCTTACGACTATATGGCAAAACAGCCCATATTGGATTTGATAGATTGGGATTACAAAGCATTTACTTTCTATTCTGATTATATATTGCCGAATGGCTCAAAGTTACCTGCAAGTGACTGTGATGCGATGGGTAAAGAACAAATTAACTATGTAGATAGGTATACTAAATGTGTGAACTGGCTTAATATGTTGAGTAAGTTCACTACTGATAAACGAGCTTTAAAGCAAGCTTTGAATATTTCAGTAATGGAGTTTTGGGATGTGGTAAGTGAGCTTATATTAAAACAACATATCGCACTTCCAACGAATCCAAAAAGGCTGAAAGAAAAACTAAAAGAATTCAATTCGTATGCTGATCCTTTGGATAGATTCGAAATGCTCATCGAAAAACACCGTTTTGGTAATAGCAACGCTAAGGCTCGTGATGAAGAAAGTGATGCTTTAATCTTAAAACTTTTAGCTGATCCTCGCAAACATGATGATACAGTGATAGCAGCTGCATATAATAAGTATGCAAAAGAACACGGTAAAAAGACGTTGACAGCAGGGGCTATTGCGTATATCCGTAAGCAAAATGAACACATTATTGCATCAACACGTGATGGTGATAAAAGAGCATATAATAAATTCAGTAAAGAGATTGGACGTGATCGTGCATCATCTCCATTGCTCTTATTGAATGCGGATGATAACACACTAGACTTATTTTTCACGGCATCCTATAGAAATGCATCGGGCAAATTGGTTAAAAACGCTTATTATAGGCCTAACCTATATGTTATAATCGATACATATAATGATTATATACTTGGTTATTCGTATGGGGATAATATCACACATGAGGTAATATATGATGCTTTCCGCAACGCTTTGAATCATATTCAAGAGCTAACTGGAGCTTATTATTTAGGTCATCAATTGCAAACTGACCGATGGGGTCTTGATGTGAAGATGAAAAATGAATTAGCTGATTTCTACACTAAAGTAGGCGGTAAATTCACGCCACAAGCGCATAGAGTGCCACAAGGTAAATATATCGAGCGTTCATTTGGTACAGAATGGCATCAAGTATTAAAGGTGCTTCCTACTAAAAATTATTCAGGACATAACATTAAGGCAAAAGAAGCATTAAGTCAAGAATTCATTGCTCAAAATGCCAAAAATCATCCAAGCATTGAACAAATGCCTCAAATTATCGAAGGCTTTATTAATATAATGCGAAATAAGCCAAATCCAAAAACAGGTATTAGCCGTCAAGTGGAATGGTTAGAGGCCTTTATGCAGTCCGAAAAGAGCCGTAAAAATCACATCGACACTGCTACTAAGTTGTCCATTATTGGAAAAAAACATCCAAATCTATTGACAATCACGACAAAAGGAGTTCAAGGTATGATAGCAGGTCAAAAACTACGCTTTGATCTACCTGATGAAGTGATATGGAAATACAATGGTGCAAAAGTGGAGGTACTATATGATCCTGAACGATTAGATGAAGTTCTAATCACTGATGGTAAAGGTTTACGCTTTGTCGCAAGTGAATACAATCCAATGCCAGCAGCTTTAGCAGATTTTGAGGAAGGTGACGGCAAAAGACTACATACAGCTTTCGAAAATAAAAGGCAAATATCCATGAAGCTTACTTCTATTCTGCAAGAAAAGCTAAAAGCATTGGATGGCTCAAATATTAATCCTGAATCATTATTACAAGCTGGGGTAATGATCAAAGATTTGAAAAATAATGCTGAAGCTGAATACCTACAACAACTATATGAAGGTAAAAAAGCATTACCAACAACCGAAAAAGTAAAAGTAACTGCATCGGGCTATGAGGATGATAGTCGTGACGATGTGAGGGATTTATATTAAAATAAAAGGTAATGAATGAGTTTTTTGAAGCAATAGAAGCGCATAAACAAACCGCTATAGCTGTAGGATTATTTATAGGGATTCTATTATCTATCCTACGAGACAAGAATAAATAACTCCCAAGACTGCAATCTTGGGAGTCCGCAAAGTGTAAACATTAATAAGCGATCAAAAATGAATACAGAAACAAAACTAAAGATTAAAAACGACTTGTACCAATTTGTACAGAAAGTCAAAAGCCAAAATAAGGCATCACAACAATTAGTCGGTGTCAGTATTGGAACTATCAGCAATATTCTAGCTGACAAATGGGATAATATCTCAGACGATATGTGGACTAAAATCCAAAATCAAGTATCGATTTCAGTAGAAAGCGAATGGAAAGTATTGACTGAAACAAAGCGAATGAATATGATTCAAACGGTGTATCTCGATGCGCAACAATACAGCGAGGTATTCTGTGTAGTTGCACCTGAAGGTAGTGGTAAAACTGAACCATCAAAACGATTTGCAGAGCGTGAAAACGTGTATCTCGTAAAGTGCAAGGAACATTTGAACCGCAAAACATTCCTTGGTGATTTACTTCATGCAATGGGAAAAGATAGCGGAGGCTATACCGTATACGAAATGATGGGTGTAGTCTTAGAAACTATTTTAAGAGCTGATAAACCTTTAATCATACTAGATGAAGCGGACAAAATAAGTGATCAAGTGCTTTATTTCTTTATTACAATTTACAATGAGACAGAAGGTAAATGTGGTCTAGTACTTCAGGCTACAGATCATTTAAAAAAGCGTATTCAAAAAGGCGTTTCGATAAATAAGAAAGGCTATAAGGAAATATTTAGCCGTATAGGTAGAAAGTTTATTGAATTACCTGCCAACACTACAGATGAGTTAAAACGCATAGCTATTATAAACGGTGTGGATGATGAGTTAGAGGCTGTACGAATAGTCAATGATAGCGAAATGGACATAAGACGAATTAAACGCCTTGTATTAGCCTACAGGCGCAAGAAAGGAGCAGCATAATGGATAAAATAATAGCTAAATCAAAAAGCTGGATTAGTAAAGTGAAAACTGTTCAAACTGTAAATAAAGAGCTTGTATTACGCAAGCTCAATATTTCAGAGGCACAATATGTAGACATGGTGCTAGATGGTGGTTTTGACTATTTGCGCTCAGTTCTTGAGTTGGAGGAGGTACTCGTACAAGATTTGGTTAGCTCCAGTCTATTTTGGAAATGGTGGATGAATCATTGGCAAAAATGGGATGCAGAGTTTTTGATCAAATCAAGACGTGAAAATCCTCGCATTGTCCAAAAGGTATATAATCAATTGCATGACCCATCAGACAAAGGCTATGCACCAAATAAAAAGCTTTTGAACGCGATGTTAGCAGAGGCTGTAGTAGATAAACTAATTGAAGAGTCAATATGAAAACAAATTTAATTATTAGTACCGTTTCTGAAGCTCTTAACATATCAGTTGACACTATTTTAAATAAAGGTCGCAAAACTGATCAATTGTATGCAAGATATATCACCATTGCCATATTAAGAGAAGAAGGCTATAGTACAAATGAGATAGCAATTCTATTCAATAATTATACTAGAAACTGCATTGCAAATCATTGTACTGATGTTTTCAAGGAGCTTATAGCATACAATAGAGTTTTTAAAGATATGTACTTACAGGCTGTGAAAGCCGTAGAGGATTTAGATTATGAAAGTGAAAATGAATCGCCAGCAGCTTGAAGCTGTAGAGTTAATCATTCGTATAATGATGGAAGAAAACAAGCCTTCTGATGCTGCTGAAAAGCTTGTATATGACATTGTATACAAGTGGTATAGTAAGATTCGCACGCGTGTAGAAAAGGCTATAATCACAAAAGATGGTTGGTCTCTGAAATTCACTGAACAAGAAGCTTTAGCTGTTAATGTATTCCTTTCAAATTTTCCAATTCCTGTTGGCTATCAATACGAGGAAATTCAGTTAAACACAATTTATGGACACTTAGATCAAGAGTATGGAAGACTTATTTCATCAGATAGCAGTTATAGAAAACTGGCTACGTGACAAACCGCACGCTGGTCAAGAGGAAAAATCTGAAATGATCCGAAGGTTAAGGGAATTGAACGACAGACTTAATCGAATACAAGAAGGACTAATATTATTAAACAAGGGTGAAAGCCCACTTATAAAGCAAATCAATGAAAACAAATAATACATACGAAATTAAAGCAAAGCCAAATAATGGCTGCATGACAGCAGTAATACTATTCATAATCTGCTTAATCTTTGGCTTTATGGCTTCATGCAAAAAAAACGAATGCATTAAACCTCAATTCAGAATAGACAAGAGTAAGTTTTGTGCTGGCTGTATGCCAAAATCTAACTTAGACACCACATTTCATAAACATAATAAAAACTAAATATCATGACAGAATTATTAGAAAAACCAGTAAAAGACCTTACAGTCGAAGAATTATTTGCTTTGGCAAAACAAAAAGAAGCTGAACAAGATGCTCAAAAATTGAAAGCACGTCAGAACTATGAGGCATTGCGCGATGATAGTGTAAGTGAGATTGTGTCTAAAGCTAAAGATGTACACGGCATAATGAGTGCCTTTAAAAAGGAGTCATTTGAAGGAATTGAAACTCTGTATAAGATGCTTCAAGAGCATTCTGATCGCCATGCTCAGGGCAAAGGAAATGTAACCTTAGATACAAGTGATGGCAAGTCTCGTGTGGTGTTTAGACGTTCGGATAATACTCGTTTTGATGAACGTGCTACTCAAGCTGAAGCGCATATTTTGGAATTCATTGCTAATAGATGGGGAAATAAAGATGACGCCGACTCCAAATTTATAAAGAGAATGTTAGAACGAAAAAACGGAAAGCTTGATAAAAATCGGGTTTTGGATATGATTAGCATGAAAGACAACTACGATGACATACATTGGCGTAAAGGTATTGAACTATTACAAGAATCAATCGTGCCTGATAACACGAAGTTCTATGCCGAATACTACTACAGAAGCGAGGATGATGAATGGATTCAAATACCGTTAAACTTTTCCAAATTATCAGTATAAATCGTGATAATCCCGATTATCAATAAAAATAATAATAATAATATTGAGCCGATTATCTGTATTTAATCGGCTCATTAATCCAAGCATGGAGCTTTAAACGGATCGTTACCGTTTTTGGATGCAAATTAAGTGTAAATATTAATTATAAATAATGGAATTATTAAGACCAATTTTCCTGTTTATTATAGCCTTTTTAATTGGAGGCTGGATGGACTTGCGTGTACGACGTAGAGCTAAAATCTCAGTAGTATCACCTGTACAAAACCATGAGATATGGCGCACATGCTCTCATTGTGGGGAGTATTTTGATATGCGCTCAGACGGTTTCTGTTGTCCTAATTGTGGAACGAATAATAAATAAAAATAAGCGATCATATGAAAAGAAACGAAGTAACAACGGTAGACAAACTGCAAATTGGAGACCGATTTTATTTCCTAAATGACAAAAACAAAGTCGTTTGGGAGAAGGTAGATTTCGCTGTGAAAACTGCACACTATCGTACCTATAGTCATTTTGCTCTATTGGGTACATATGCAGACCGAGTGAAAGACTCCGTAATGCGCAAGAATAATAGTAAGGGTATGCAACCTGACACAAGAATAGTGTTTTTGAAAAGTAAGGAGGTTGGGGTATGAAGTATATTATTATTCATCAAGAAAGCTATGATGATCAAGCTGTAACTTATCCTATCATATTTCCAAATGAATTAAATCATTCAGATGTAGCAGATGTAATAACCTCTTTAATAAGAATAAGTAATAAAAGAGTTGAAACAATTAGTGCTGGATTTTATAATGTAGGAACTGGGGACACATATGGTAATAGTGAAACATTAGGTTTGGAGTCTAGGGATATAGACGATCAAATTATAAAATTCAGAGATTACTTCATTTTTGATAATATTCAAAAACCTAACATTAAGAAATAGAATGAAAGCATTAGGAATAGTACAATTTCATCAAAAGAAGTTCAAATTAATGGACTTAGAAGGTTCGGATTTCCAACCTACTTTGGGTAATATACCGCTACATTTTATTTGTGTTATTGGTGGTTATAGTGGAAATGGTAAGACTGAATTTTGTGTTAAGCTTGCTAAAGAATTGGTTAAATACAATTTATCAAGCAAAGCAGCTTGGTTTTCATACGAGCAAAGACATGGTTTTGACCTTCAGACAGCAACAAAGCGTAATAAAATGGAAGAAGTATCGGGGCGATTTATACCTATTGACCCAATTGCAAACCTGCCAAAAGGTGTGACTTTTTTGGAGGATTTAGATAATTATCTTTCAAAGCGCAATAGCCCTGATTATGTTTTTATTGATTCTGTAGACTATACTGGATGGAAGAAAGAGGATTACATCTACCTCAAAGAAAAGTACGAAGGTAAAAAGACTTTGATATTCATCTGTCACACTGATAGATCAGGCAACCCTAGGAAGTCTATAGCTGCTGACATTATTTTCGATGGTGGTATGTTTATTCTTGTCCAAAAGTACATAGCTACACCGCAAAAAAATCGTTTTGGAGGCTTCGAGCCGTATGTGATTTGGGAGCAAAAAGCACGAGAGCTAAACCCACTATTCTTTGATCCGAAGAATAAGGCATCTGCAAAATCATCTTCTAAACAACCTGAGCTATTTGGAAATTTAGAAGATGAAAGCACAGGGGTAATAAAGAATCCGATATCTGAAAGTAAGGGGGTAGATGCAAAATGTGGGCTTAAAGTAGTGGGGTAATTATTATGAAAAAGTATGTTTTAACATCAAGCATGTTTAGTGGTAGTGTGACTTTTGGTTTTAATGAAGCTGGCTGGTTGATTTTCTTCTCTAACGAATCTGATTTTACATAAGTACAGCACGCGTGGCTTTTCAGTGCTGAGAAAGATGTTTTCCCGATACATATAAGCAAAATTGAAAAGTTGATATCTGTTATTAAGGGTAAATTAACAGAAGTACCACCTGACATTTCTTTTGAGGCGTTTTGGAGTGCGTATGGGCGCAAAATCAATCGTAAGCGATGCGAAGATATATACAAGCGAATGGACGACACTAAACGCTTAAAATGTATTATATCAATAAAGCCCTATTTGGATTATTTGTCACGTGTTAAATGGCGTAATCAAGCTGATCCTGACACGTACCTACGTCAAGAAATGTATGATAGTGATTGGAATAAATTAATTAGTTAGGAAATGAAAATATTAGAAAGTACATCAGGACAACGACAAAAAATCGGTTATTTAATTAGCCGATTGTCACTTGATACCGACACCAAAGAAGAGCTTATCTATCTGCATACGGATGGACGTAGCACCAGTATAAGAGATTTGAAATTTGAAGAAGCCGACAAGGTTATTAGAAGTCTTACTTCAGGAGAAGTGAAATACCATACCCCAAAAGAAAAGATGGTGCGTAAAATATTATCAATGGCGCACGAAATGAACTGGGAGCTTCAGACTGGTAAAGTTGATATGGATCGCGTTAATAGATGGTGTGTTGATTATGGTTATTTGCACAAGGAAATTGATCGATACACTGAGAGTGAGCTTCCGCAATTGGTTTCTGCATTTGAAAATATGCACTTGAAACATTTAAAAGGATTGAATTAAATTGTAAATTAGAATTATGAAAAGAATTGTTTTGATATTGATCTCAGTAGTTTTGTTAGTTTCTTGTGCTGAGAAGCCCAAAAATTATACTGTGATTCTGCATGGTAATAGAGGATTTGATGATGAGAAAGTGGTTATATCAGCTCTAACCGATAGTATTGCATATAAAGATGCCTTAATTAAATTTTATGGTGCTAAAATAGCTTCAAAACAATATAAATTTAAAGACAAGTATGCTTACATAAGTGTATTAAACGAAGCTGGTCAAAGCTTATTTCCTATACTTGGTAGTAATACAATTGATAATATAAAGATTGATCTGTCTACACATCCTATTATAAAAGAAATACAGGAAGAAGATTCAAAACTCCCTGAATTTTGATAAGAAGATGTTAAGAAACTCGAATAGCCACATATAGAAAATGTGGCTATTTTTGTATTAATGATAAGAGGAAGCCAAACTGTAACATCTATTTTCCCAACTGCTATACAAACTGAAACAACTCGCAAGGGTAATAAAGGTGTGTATACAGAAGATCGTGACATTTGTCTTTGCTACCGCTATTATTACTACTATCAGCTAAAGCGTATTCGTATGGATGATGCTATTGTAAACCTCGAAAGAGAGTTCTTTATTTCATCTACTACAATTATGGCTCGACTTGTAGAATACGCTGATCTACTAAAAGATATTGTCGGCAATAATCCAACTAAAGCAAAGCTTCGTAAAAAATACCCTCATTTCGTTTGGGAATAATTTGGTATTATTGTGTAAACCAAAGTTATTAATCTATGTTTCAGTTTTATTTTGACCTTACTGAGTCTATTCCAAGCTTTACCGATTGGATTCAAGCGATAAGTGCTTTAATTATCGTTTTTTTTACTTGGAAAATGAAAAATTATGCAAAAGAAGCATTGAATACTTGGAAAGAAGATAAGTATGATTCTTATATTATAGATGCAGAGTTAGTCTTGCCTGAAATGACAAAAGTGTTGATGCATTTGTCATTCTTTATTAGAACCGAGATTTTAACAAATGACAGCGAAAAATATCTCCCTAAAATCACTGAATCATTTAACGATGCTTATGAAAAAATAAAACAATTAGATTTAAATGGGCATCATTTAAAATTATCAAAAATCGATAACAACGAAATTACCATAAAAAAAACAATTGATGAATATAAAGTTTATTTTAATAAGATAAGAAGTATTATTGCGCTAACAATAATTAAGAACGCCGATTATTCAGCTAATACTAAATCGGAAACCTATTCAAAATATTATAATGAATTATCAGTGTTGACTTCTGATTTTGTGACAAATGAACCAAATTAAAACTCTTCCACTTTTCCAGTAGTAAAAGTTAGTCTTACAATATCAAAATTTCGATTATCTTCATCAATAATACTTATACATTCCCATTTGTATGTATTACCTAGTTTTAAGCCCTGAAATAACCCTAAAACACTTTCGATGGTATCGTAATACGCTAAAGACTTTTCCAAACGTTGTGCGCTGTTTAAATTGTTATGTTCGATATATCTTTCGAAAGCTATTCTTATTTGAATAGTTTGTGTAACCCTTTGCATAAGTGGGTTTAAGTTTTCGCGCCTTGGCTGATTAACTTTAATCAAAGCACAAGGGAATTTTACTTCAGGTCTAGTTTCGTAGTTCTCAAGCTGACCGCGGTCACGATCTATGAATTCAATTAAATTGGATTCTTCGAGTTTGTTTAGTGTGTTTATGAATGTTTGTTTCATAGTATTAAAGGTTTTTAAAATGGGTTTTAAAACGGTTTTTTATCTCTTTCATCAATGCTGGTGATTTTCCCATAAATTGACGCTGTGGCATGGTGGTCGTGTAAGCACCAATGGATGCGCGTTGGCTGAACGAAGCTTTCTCATTGTTTTTTGCAAAAAGCGTTTTTCCTTTGAACTTTCCTCTTGTGAATTTTTTGTGAGTTACTATAGTCGTTCTTGCTTGGTGCTGTATTGTTCCACCCTCGTTATGAATTTTTGCATAAGGTACTTTAGATGATCCAGCAGAAAGTGATGCTATAGTATTTGAAACTGATACAATTTTCAGCGTTCTAAATAAATTATTAGTTCGCATCATTAATGATCCCCTTGACGGCTCATGCTTTTTGTTCTTGTATTGTTGATAAGGTTTACCATCCCATTGCTTTTTTATCAATGCATTTTGAAAATGTTCTAATGCCGTCTCTGCAACCAATTGTGGAGCAAGGTCGATTTTACTTTCTATCTTGTTGAATATAGCTTGCAACTGTTGATCAAACTTTTTCATAAATACTTCATATTAATATAATTTGTATATTTGTATTGTAATACTACCTCGTGTAAACTTGAGACTGTCAATAAAGGTTAGGCAGTGGCTCGTGACTGGATTTCCAACGTGGTACTTTACATAACCTTACTTAAAGCCATTTGATTAATCAAATGGCTTTAATATTTTATCAATAGTCCCTTTCTCAATTTGACATCATCCAACCTGAACCATGTTTCAATTTTTAGCTCTAAAGAATCAGTCAAAGTACAAATCACAACTACAGCTTGGTCTTGATAATATTTCAAATACATGAATGAATTTAATTTTTGATTGTTATAGTTATTTAGCCATACTTCATCAGGATTTTTGATTATTGAATCAATTTCATTCAAATACATGTGACGAGTTTTATATTTATCGTATCTCGTATTTGTATGTGAACGTAATGTAGCTTTGTCGATGGTAATTAGCCTATTATTGTAATCTCTTACCCCCAATTTTTTAGTTGTCACCTTTTGAAGACTATTTGCAAAATCTTCTATAGCTTCGGTGATTTGATTTTCTTTATATTTTGGCTTGAATTCCAAATCGTTGAAATTTTCTTCAATTGGTTTTAATCCCCAATCTTTAGAAGTGATATTATTCATCTTCTTAACGACATCCAAATAATCATTGGTGTAGTGTTGATTCTCTATAAACACTTGACCCTTGTCCATACGATTTACCCCAAACCCAGCTTTTGCAGACTTTTTGAAAGCTTCACTATCCAAATAGATATTTACTTTTTCTTCAGATGCTTTGATCTGCTCTTTAGTCACTTCATCTTTCGTTCTAGGTACTATCCAGCAACGACAGTTCCATTCGTTAGGAGGCATTATATATTTCCATGCTGGATGATTCCAAGGAAGTACAATGTCGTGCAGGCGAGCATGTGAGTGTCTTACCTTTTCGTCACCTACTGTCTTATACTGCCAATACGGAAAATTGTCAGTTTGCTTCATTAGGCGATTGTAAGTCGCTGCCATTTCACCAACTGCAATAGCTGTATTGTATTCCGTTTCGAGCCACGTCTTATTGTGTACATCCAGCATCGATGATGCTGTGTCGTAAAACTCACGGAAAGATTTTGACTTTCTGAAAAGCTCATTTAGTTGCTGTGCTTCAAATAATGTTTTAGCTCCAGCAAATCGAAACAAGTTTATTTCGTAAGCTGTCTTTGATGCAGGATCATCTACTCCATATTGAAAACCTAAATCAACTAACTGAGTCGGTTTGGTATTCCAGCCTTCCATAAAAGCTATTGCTAAAGCTGAAGCTGTGTAATTGAATAAATCAGCATCAAATTCGAGGTTGCCTTTTGCAGCCCAAGCTCTTTCAATTAATCCATCTTTTACCTTATCAAATACCTTCGCTGCTGTAAATCTTACAAGCTGAATATTATTCGTGTGGTGACTTCCAAATGCCCCGACTAGCTGTTGATTCTGTGCTATCGGGGCTGAGTGAAAAAGTCTCAAAAAGCGTCTGAAGAATGATAGCTTTTGTCTTTTTTCTTCTTTAGACTCTTCAGGGTTAGTGTCTTTTTTACTTGCTGAAACAGCAGGGGTACGTGCATTGCTTTTGATTTTGGAAGTTGGGCTATCTTCTTCCAAATCTTCGTTTTTGCTATTGTTAGCCTCATTTTTTAAATCATCGTAATTATCAGGCTTGCGTACTCCATATTCTTCATAGAAAAAATCATCATCAACAGGGATGCCATTCTTGCGCATTGACAGGTGAATATCGAAAGCTGACTTATCTAAGTTCTTATCTTTCTTAATAACGAACGTTCCTCCTTTGGTATCGAATCCAGCTGCTTTCAAAACTTTGATAAATTGAGAATTTAAGGAGCGTCTTACAAATTGCAAGTCAGATTCGTTTTTCTTTTCATCGGACTTATTGTGTATTTCTGCTTGTGCATATCCACTAGATTTGCTGGAGTCAGTTGTTTCAGTAGATCCAATAAGTACCTTCGATATATAAGCGTCCATTTTGGAAACAAAAGTATCTTGAAGTTGACCGTTTGCATTGCCTGTACTATTCTTTATATCAACCTTAGTGCCTGAAGGTCTTATAAGTATTCCTCCTGATCCCATTTCTTTGATAGACTTAGCTAATAGCTGACGTTGACCATCGTCAAATCCATCCCACTCGGCATCAATAATTCCGCGTCCAAAGATTTCAATAAACTCAGCCCAATCTGCTGTACTGCCTCGCTTGTAAATGGAATACATAGCCGCTGAAAGATACAAGCCTAAATCTTTTGCCTTTCCAAACTGCATAATAGTTTTTGCATAAACTCCTTCATTGATGTTGATGCCTTCTTGATCGTGCTGATGTTTGGTAACATGTCCAATATTAGGACGCAAGTGTTTTTTTGGAATAGAATATAATGAGAATTCATTTTGACCATTGTCATTTATAAAAAATCGAGGTTCACACATGGCATATCCCCACGCTTTAGAATCGATAATTTCTTTGAGTAAATCTTCAAATCCTATACAGTCAATTAGCTCGTTTATTTCATCAACTGGATTGCCATCTTTGTCCGTAAACTCCCAATTGGCTGTCGTGATAGCGTCTTGTCTTTTTGTCCATACAGCTATTACTTGACCATCTGTGGTGCTGATGTCATGATAAAGATCATACAAATACACGCGGCTGGGAATTAAGCTTTCGGCTGCACGTGTGGCATTGCGCCAATTGCCAATGTCTTGACTTTGCCTATTAAAAGGCTGTACGGTTATATTTTGAATAATTGGAGCGGTGGTGTTCTTACCAGCTTCAATTTTTTTAACTACATTTTTGTTCCGTGCCATGATTAAAAATAGTTTTCACGTTTAGGTCTGCTATCTACTGTAAAAGCTCCTGTATTATTTGTTTCTTCAGGCAAAGCCCAGTTTCGCGGTGTAACCTTTCCTGATTGAATATCTTTTAATCTTGCAATAGCGTCATCATATCTTTCTTTAGCTAATTCCAAATCAGTTGCTACATTGCAGATATTTATAAAATGCCATTTAGCAATATCTTTTAACCATGTTCTGAGATTAGCATAAGTTTTACGGTCTTCGCTTGTAAGTATAGCATTTAAATCAAATCGTGATAAATAGCCACAAGCTTCACTAATTGCAGTGTCGATTGCTTCTGTTAACATTTCATCGTTATCATCTTCTATTTTTTCAATTACGCCTTCGTGCATGTGCGTATAAAAGTCTTCGCGTGTAATAAATTCCATCTTTTAAATTCGTTTAGAGCCATGTTTGGCGGTTGATATAGTTTGAATGTTATCTGTATTATGAATAGTCTTGTTGTTAATCGTCCACACAGCACCTTCTACTGCATCGGGAGCATCATCGTGCGCTGTGCTTCCAGCTTCTAAAGCCAAGAATTGTTCTTCTACACGTTGCATATGTAAGCTGTCCTTTTCATTCTCATTAAGCCAAAGCTTTTCATTACGATTAAGTGGCTCTAATAAGCTTTCAATACGTGAGAATTTTTCGGGCTTTTTACGCTGGTCTCCTTTTAGTGGGATAACCTTTTTTTCCTTCTCTATGGAATATTTATAAAACTCATTTATCAAGGTGTCTTGAATAAAATTCGCTTCCATTAAGTAAAACACAGGTACACGTTCGTTGACAAATTCAGCTATTTGGTAATGCCATTCAATCATATTGGCTGTACTGGTTTGATCGCAATAAGCTTTGATGATATGAAACTCATCTTTCCAACGTCCAACTAATACCGTGGCTTTAAAGTCATTCTTTTTGGTGTCTTTAAAACTCGGATCGGTGTAGCATACCAAATACTTGTAGTGTGATAATGGAGGAAGCTTTTTGTAATTCAATTCTTTAAATACAGTACCTTCAGATATAGGATTGTTGAAATATTCTTTTTGAGCTGAAGCATAAGATATTAAAGACAATATTTTGTCGATATCCTCTTCGCTATTTTTTGCCAGCCAAGAGCTTTTCCCATTTTTGTCACGGATATTAACTTGACTTACATAATCAGCCAATTTTTCACAAAGTGAGACTATACAGACTTTAGCAATCTTATTTCCACAAACTAGAATGCGATAATTTCCTGACACGGAAACTGTAGGTATTAAAGCCTCTTGAATCCATTTGAACTTGTCTTTAATCCGTTTAGTATTACGGCATTCTTCGTCTGTGTCAATATCATCTATCAAAATACAGTCAACCCGAAAGTTTTCATTACGCGTACCACGTGGAGACTGTCCAGCCCCTAAAGCTCGAAACGCTACACCTGCTTTTGTTGTGAATTCACCATCTGTCCATGATCCCAGCTTTTCCTGTGTGCCATAATCATTAATAATACGCTGATTGTGTTGAAGAAATATTTTGTAAGGCATCAAAAGTCTAATTGCATTGTCTTCGCTGTTTGATACCATCAATATGTTACGAAGCTCTTTGCGTACTAATACAAGATATAGCACTATTAGCATCGCTGATGTAGACTTTGCTAATTCCCGAGACCACAACAATAGTTCAAACCATCTTTTGTTTTTGATAAGCCTTTTAAATGTTTTTAAATGGAATGGCGCAAAATCAGATGTGCAAAAGTTTGGTGCATAATATTTCATCCACTCGACTTCATTTCCTTCCTTTTCAAGCCAAGCAATACGCTTTGCTTTCTCAGAGGGAGTCTCATGGGAATTGACAGGGGTCGCTTGCCTCATTTCTTTAGCAAAGTCATCCCATTTTATTGCTATTTGTTTATTGGTCAATTTAGGTGTAGCCATTATCGCAGTAGAGTTTTAATGAATCCGTCAAAATATTCAGTAAGTCTTTTGGCTGTATCCAAATCAATGACTCTATAATGGTTAATCATCTTTTGTGCTACATCAAACACCTCTGATGCTGAAACGTCTGTCTCCAGCTTCTTGATGTTTTGAATTAAGGTGTCACGGATATAAGCTTGTTCTTTGTTTGCTCTACGAAGCTTACTATTGTAGATTTCAAGATTAATCACTTCGAGTTCATCCATCATTTGAATTAACTGATCCTCACGCGTAATCATTAGGCTTTTTAATGCTCCATCCCAATTGTCTTCAGTAGCCCATTTACTAATGGTGTTTTGTGATATATCAGTGCGCGTAGCAATCTCTTTTTGAGTTAGCTTTTCTTTGGTATAAAGCAGTTTTGCGTAATCGCGTTTTTCCTGAAGTTGTGCTTTTGTTAGCCTATCTTTTGCCATAAAATCCGTATTAACTATTCAAAAATGGCACTTATATATAGGGGTAAAAAATCAGGAATTTAAAAGCTGGTAATAATTGTATGCTTTTATTACACTGGCTGTTAGCAATAAAAAAGCTGATTTTTTTACGTGTTTTTGGTGCTGTACGTTTGTGTCATTCAAAGGCATGAAGCCGAATTGAAAAGTTAAACGTACACACATGTTAAAGGCATCTAAACGAATCGTTATCATAAGTGAGAAAGTCAATAAATATGGCTTTCGTGCCTTGGTCAAAGGAGTTGATATTACGCAATACGAGCGTAATCCGATTATGTTATGGTTGCATAATCGAGCATTTGGCACAAAGCAAAACGCTTTCTTGCCACTAGGTAATGTAATTGACTTAAAAATCGAAGACCTTCCTGAGATTGGTATTTGTCTAACAGGTTTGCCTGTATTTGATGATACAGATGAATTTGCGGTGTCGATCTACAACAAGTATGAGAATGGTACACTCCGAATGGCTTCAGCTGGACTAATTCCAGTTGAATGGTCGGATGATGATAAGTTAATAGTTCAAGGTCAACGTGGAGCTACATTAATACGATCTATATTGGAGGAAATCTCTATCGTGGATATAGGTGCAGATAATAATGCATTATCTATTGCGCTATATGATGTCAATCACAATCGTATAGAACTATCGTCTCAAGGCTCAAATGCCATTATCCCTTTACTAAAATCAAATACAGAAATAGAAATGGAAAAAATCGAACTAACAGCAGCTCAAGCGGCTGTCTTGCTTGGCGTTCCTGAAATAAAAACGGCTGAAGCATTTCAAACTAAGGTTGCAGAAATCGTGCAATTGGCTCACACTCAAAAAACACAAATCGAAACGCTAACTCGTGAGAAATCAGAATTAGAAACTGAGCTTGACGAGCAAAAAACAATTCAACTTACAGCTAAAATCGAAACGCTTGTACAGGGTGCAGTTGACGCTCGTAAAATTACAGCAGATGAAAAAGCGGAATATATCACATTAGCTCAGGCTAACTACGAATCGGTTGAAAAGCTATTGAATGGTAAGCAAGGTGCGCCTACAATTCAAAGTCAAATAAATGCTAATGCATCTGCGAATGTAAACCTGTACGCAAACAAAACGTGGTCAGATTTAGATAAGGAAAATCTTTTGATTCGCTTAAAATCTGAGAATTTGAATCTTTTCAAAGAATTGTACAAAGCGGAGTTTGGCACAGAGTATAACGGCTAAACTTTCAAAACTGAGTAATTAACCAACTTTTAAAACTTTTTTAAAACCATTTTAATAAAATGAAAAATCTATCATTCAAGCCGTTTAACCTGTTGTTTAACATCATAGTGTTAGCGGTGTTATTTATCCTAATTGGATTTGCTCCATTACAATCTGTTGTTTTGGCTGTGCCAATTGGGCTTGTATTAGGTGTAGCATTGGGCTTTTTTAAATCGCCTGTAGGGTCATTGTTTATGGCTATCCAAAAAGAAATTTGGACTAAGGATATTCAAAATAATTTGTACAAGGACAATGCGTTTTTAAACTCCTTCAGTAAAGCTGACAAAGAGAATATTTCAGGTCGAACGGTACATATTCCACAATCGGGAGCGGGTGGCGATGTTGTGAAAAACAGAAGTTCATTGCCAGCAACAGTTAAAAAGCGAACTGATACACCAACATCTTACCAAATCCATGAGTATACATCTGATCCTATTCTAATACCTAATGCTGATACAGTTGAATTGTCCTATGACAAACGTCAGTCTGTATTGCAAGACGAACAAGCAAACTTGAGTCAGAATGTTGCTGAAGATGTTTTGTTAAGTATCGTGACGGCTTCTGTTGGTGCAACAACAGTATTGCCTTCTACAAGCATATTTGGGACAGATGGTGCAGCAGTTCCAGCTACAGCACCAACAGCTACAGGTAATGTAAAAGCATACACTTTGAAAGATTTACAAAAAGCTAGAGCATTTTTTATACGTCAAAAAACGTGGACTGAAGGAAAGATGTATGCCATCATTACTGCTGAAGCTGAAGCTCAGTTATTCCCAGCTGACAGCCAAGTTACTGCTACTTATATGGCTTCTGTAACTGAGGAAGAGCGTAGAAATGGCGTAATGTACAAAGTGCAAGGTTTTAAAATCTTCACTCGTTCAACAGTATTATTGTTGAGTGCTGCTGGAGCATTCAAGCCATTGACTGCAACTGCCGCTACGACAGACGTTGAAGGTATTGTGTTGTACAACGGTAATCAAGTAGAATTCGCATTAGGAGATATTAAATTCTTCGATAATCAGGATGATGCTACATACTATGGTGATGTTTATTCTTTCTTGGTAAGAGCTGGCGCGCGTGCTAAACGCGAGAAAATGGAAGGTGTTTGTGTGATCAAACAAGTTGCAGCTTCATAATCTATCAATCAACCAATAATAGTGGGGACGCTTCGTGCGACCCACTTAATTCCTATAAGCAATGAGATACATAGACAAGCTTTTAAACTCTTTTGATTACCACACATGGTATGAGTTCGCAACTTCACTAGTGCCATCTTATAAGTATAAACTTTCGATGGTCACAGTTTTAGTATCGGTTTCATTACCTCCAATTGAAAGAGTGTTTGGTTTAGATGGATTGGCTGTTGCTGGGTTGATAATCGTTTTCATTACTGAGTTGACATCGGGTGCTATTGCTTCCAAAATAAAGAAAGAGCCTTTAAGTTCTGTGAAGCTTGGAAGATTCACTTTTAAAGCATTTTTCTACATCGTCCTTATATGTGTACCATATCTAATGGCTGAGAGTTTTCGGGCTAAAGGCAAAGAGTTAGCTACAGTAATGTTTGACTGGTTGCACTTGTTTATGTTGGCTCAAGTTATTATCGAAAATATGATCAGCATTTTGGAAAATGTGGCTGTGATTAGCGGTAAAGACAAGACGCATTGGATCAAGAAAATTCAGGATAAAATTAACGGCTTACTGTCATGAAGGCTCAAATCACTAGAAAAATTAAAACAGCACGGCAAACGCTTGGTGAATTCGTTTTGATTGACGATAAAGGCAATATCATTTTTAAGTGTAAAACTTTGGAATTGCCTTGGAAAGACAATCAAAAGCAAAAGTCATGCATCCCAGCAGGTGATTACAATGTAGTGCCTCGTACTTCGCAAAAGTTCAGTAAGCACTTTCATATTTTGGATGTTCCAAACCGTGATTATATACTGATCCATACAGGGAATTATCGTACACAGATTCTAGGTTGTGTTTTAGTGGGTGCAGAATTTAAGGACTTGAATGGTGATGGTGATTTGGATGTCACATCTAGTAAAATCACCTTAGATAAAATACTTTCACTAGCTCCAAAGGGCTTTAAACTTACAATCGTATGAAAAGAGTAGCTATAATATTGATTGCATTGTTTTGCTTGGCTAACATTTTAATGTTGTTCAGTTGTAAGACAAAACAGATCATCCAGCCTACAAAGGAAATCACCAATACCATAGAAAAGGTAGTAACCAAAACTGAACGCGATACAACGTTTATTGTTGAAGCTGATAGTTCCTTTTACAAAGCTTGGATTGAATGTGTGAACAATAAACCTGTACTACGTAATCCGACATCACAATCGGGTAAAACTAATCTACAAGCTCCAAAGGTGAATCTTGATGATAAGGGTCAACTTGCTGTGGAATGTGCTACTGAAAATCTTGAGTTAAAAGCTCGTATCAATGAGCTGGTAACCGAATTGAATAACACTACTTCTACTGTGGAATATGTACCTGTGGAGGTAGAAAAGGAATTAACATTTTTTCAAAAATTATACATCAGTTTGGGCAAAATATTCGGAATTATTCTTTTAGGATTTGTCGGATATGGAGCTTTTAAAATAGTAACAAAATACTATGGCAGAAAATAAGAAAAAATTTGAGCAAGAAGCCGAGGCGTTTTTTGCTGATAAGAAAAATAGTGATGTAAACAAGGTTTACGTTACTTCAGACGGCAATTTGTTTCGTGCTGAACATTATGCAGATAATTGGAAAACTCAATTGCCTGATCGCACAGTAGAAGTTTATGAACGTTCACAAGCTGAACAATCAAAAACTTCTAATAAAGATGTAAATAAAGGTAGTGATACCAAATCTCAGCTTGAAGATAAAGCTGTAATTCGTGCAGCATTGATCAAAGAATATATTGAGTTATTTGATACAAAACCAGCTAATAATATTGCAACAACAAAGCTTCAGGAACAAATTGATGCTAAAAAGGCAGAGTTAGCTAAAGAAGCTGAAAAAGCTAAACAAGAAGCTGGAAAAGCGTAATTAACAAAATTTTAAAACCATTTTAAAACTCTTTAAATATCATGAGTAACGTTTCATACGGAATGAAAACCAACAGTTTGCTAATCGGTGCAGTTGCTGTTGACGGTGGGGCTGGAACTGTGTTGACATCCCCAGGTAAAGTATTGGAGGATACAGTCGAATTAACCCCAAGTGACAGTACAAAAACTGCATTCACTGCACAAGGCGATTCTGATCCATTTGTCCTCTCTGTTAAAAAAGGTATTCGCGAAGGTCAATTTGATTTGGGAACTCTTGATCCTGAAGTCATTGCTGATCTTGCAGGCGGTACAGTTACAGGTTCAGGAGCAAATAAAGTGTATAATGCCCCTACAGGAAATCCTGCGCCTATTTACAAGACTTTAAAAATTATCGATGAGCAAAATGTCGCTTGGCTATTTCCAAGAGTGCTTATTGATGCGGATATCATTGGTCGTTGGAGAAATGGTGAGCTAAACGTATTGCGTGTGAAATTCACCGTAATGCAACCTACTAAAACAGGTATAGCTCCTTTGATGTATGGTAATCCAGCCGTAGAAGGTTAAAAGTTATGGAGGCGGCTATTGAAATACAAGCAGCTCGAGTACTATTAGAAAAAGGGAGCGGATTCGAAATTCCCGCTCCCCTTTTTTATCGGTTGATTGGTAAAAAGAAAATTCAGTTAAATATTTATATGCCAACAGCGGCTACTTGTCTTGAGATGATAGACTTAAGACTAAGTATGAATATTACTGATGAGCAATTTGAATCAATGAGTATTGATCAAGGCTTACAACTATTAAACAAACATGGTGTCACTATAGCCAAAATCTTAGCTGTAGCGATCCTTCGAGGTGAGCGATTGAACGGCAATAGCTTCTTTGGAATATCTGAAAGTTGGTTATCAAAGAAACTACTGATACAGTTTCCATTCAATGAGCTGCTTCAAAAAATGCATGAGATCACGCTTGGTAGTGGTCTCGAGGATTTTATCGGATTTATCGGATTAATGAAGACAATACGGCTGATGAAGCCGAACAATCCGAGCCATCAAGCTCAGAGGAGTTAAAGACCACTGGTCTACATAGCCTTTGGGGAACAATATTCATGGTTATGAAAGAAACTGGAATGTCATGGGATGAAATATTGTATAAGCGGAGTTGGATAAACATAAAGATGCTGTTAGCAGATGCGCCAAGGGTGCAGATGACCAATAAAAAATCAGGTGACACTAATAAAAGCTTAAAAATGATGTCGCCTAGCGAAATAGCAAAACAAATGGGCTTAAAATAACATGGATAACGAGCAACTAAATATAGATTTTCACTTTAATACGCCTGATGCTAAGCGAGAGTTAAGCGAGATTAGTGCGGATGTTGCTGAAGTAAACAAAGAGGCTGAAAAAGGTAATAAACCTCTCAAAGAAAGAGAAGGTATCATCGAGCGTTTGAAAAGGCGTATCGGTGAACTTCGTGATGCACAAAATCAAGCTATCTCCGTTTCGGGGATTGCTCGTTACAATTCAGAGCTTCAAAAATACGAAAGTGAACTAGTGCGCGTTAATCGGGCTGGTCGAGAAGGCTTCGATTCTCATGGTCTTGCATTGGTGTCGAATGAAGGCATTTTACAGCGTCTTCAACGTGCGGCTGCTTTATATCAGAAAGGAATGTATGAGGCTACACGTCCTGAAAACCTTGAGAAATACAGTCAAAAATTAGCGTTGGTGAATGCTGAAATGTCGAAACTTACTAATGGCGCGCAAAATGTTGGAAAATCAAATTGGAATGGTTTGCAAAATAGTGTTAATCAAATTGGTCGTGAATTACCAGCTATAACATATGGTTTTCAAACTTTTGCTATGGGTGTATCTAATAATTTACCCATACTGGCTGATGAAATTGGTCGTATAAGGAAAGAAAATACAGCCTTGGCAGCTTCAGGGCAAAAAGGTGTACCTGTATGGAAGCAATTAACTGGCGCATTATTTAGTTGGGGTACATTGCTTTCTGTAGGTATTACATTGTTAACTGTTTATGGAAAAGAGATCGGCAATTTCTTTAGTCAGCTATTGGCAGGTAAAACTACTATAAGTCAAGCCAAACGAGATTTTGAATCATTAAATGCTGTGATGTCTGAAGCTTCAAAAACCGCAAGTAAAGAAATTGCTCAGCTGAAAATATTAAGCACTGTCGCTGCTGATGTCACTAAATCAACAAAAGAACGAAAAGAAGCTACTAAACAATTACAAGAGCTTGGAAAGTCTCATAACATCCAACTTAAAACTGAGGCTATTCTTGCTGGAGAAGCTGCTGCGCAATATCAGCTCCTAGCCAAGTCAATATTGGAAGCTGCTCGTTCTAAAGCAGCTCAAAGTAAGATAGAGGAAAATGAAGCTAAGCGTTTAGATATGGAATTTAAAAGAGTAAAAATTCTAAATGCCAATTCTAATGAAAAAGTACGCGCAGCGAAAGAGGGTGATGATATTAGAACTGTTAGCCAAGGATCACTTGGAACAATGACAATGGTTAGTGCTACTGTAGCAGAGAAACAGAGATGGTCTGATAATCGGGCAAAAGAAGCACTAAAAGAAATTGATTCTGAAATGAAGGTCTTAGATAAGACAAGTGAGTTTTTAATGAAATTCGTGAAAGTCGAAGCTGAGGGTAAAAAAATAAAATCAAAAGGTCCTGGTGAAAATATTTTCGATAGACTGAGTAATTCAAGCAAAGACTTAATTGATAAAATCTCCAAACTGGATGCGGAATATTCGCGCAAAGTTTTGTCTTCTGATGAAGAAGAAATGCAGGTTTTACGTGAGAAGTTTTCGGATTTTAGAAAACTTATCGAAGAGGAAAACGAAAAGATTTTAGCTTATAACAAAAAGTACAAAAAAGACTTAGCAACTATAGATGTCAATGCACTAGCTCCTGTACAAACAAAAGCTGAAGCAAATCTTACCTACACCCAAAATACAAACAAGCTTCAGAAGCAATTCGAAGAGGAATATAAACTTTACGAAGAATATCAAAGGCTCGTAAAAGAAACTAATGAACAATATGCGAACGAACGTTTTTCGGATTCATTGGATACAATCAAAAGCTTCGAACAACGCTTGAATACTGAACTTTCTAAAATTGATCCTAAAACAACCAATGTGCTTGAAATCAAAAGACGTGAAGATTTGATGAAAATCGTTGTGGATATGCAAAGGAAAACTCAAGCTGAAGAGGATAAATTGTTTGTCGAAGCTTTGAGTAAATATGCGGATTATCATCAAAAGCGAGCTAAAATCATTGAAGATGCAGAAAAGGAAATTACTAAACTAACGAAAGAAGGACGATTGAATGAAGCTGACAATGCTCGTAAGCAACGAAACGATTCTTTAATCGAATTAGGAAAGTCTGAAATAGAAGCTTCAGAAGCTTATAAAACAGTTATTAATACAATTGACAAATCATCAAAGGCTATGATGGTCAATGCATTCAAAACTGGTAAAGAGACTGTATATAGTTTGGTTGATGGATTGAAGGATGCTACTGATTCTGAGAAAGCAAAGCTTAAGAAGTTATTTGGTGAATTTTTCGACAAAGGAATTAGTGCTGCTAATTTAGATAAAGGTGATTATATCAACAGCTTGGTTGATGGTTTTGGTGAGCTTGCAGTAATGGCTACACAATTTGACTCAAGCCTAGGAAATTCTTTAAATACTATTTCTAGCATGATTAACACGGTTAGTCAATTGTCTAGTGCAATAGGGCAATTTAAGAACAGTGATTTGCTCAAAGGTGTTGGTCAAAGCTTAGGAATTTTCGGTGCTTTTACTGGTGTCGTTGGGAGTGTCACTTCATATTTTGCTCAAAAGCAAGCCGAAGAACAGCAAAAGATTTACGATCAAGCTAATCATAGCACGCAGCTCCAGTTAAAAGCTACGGAGGCAATTACTCACGCTTTGCAAAAACAAGTAGAATTAATCAATGAGATTTATGGTGCTGAACGATTAGAAAAATATAATACCACTTTAAAGGATATTCAAGGTGGTTGGTCAAAACTGAATAATGAATTAGGTACAAAATACAAACTAAGCGGAAATAAGGAGATAGATGATCTAATTGCCAAGTTGAATAACGGTCTTTCATGGGAAGAAATTACCAAGAAGATGAAGATGGATGATCTAGTTAAAACTTACAATCGATTAAATGATATTGTAAAAGGAAAGTATGGCGGTAAGTTTTCACCGATAACGGATGATATCAAAGCAGCTCAGCAAGAATTAATTAAACTAGAACAAATAGCTAATTCTGGTAAAGCAGATGAGAATACGCTAAATCTAATCAATCAATTACGTAATCAAATTGACCTTTATAACGAAGTCGCTAATAAACTTCGTGAAGAAACTACTGGTAACGCTTTTGCAACCATTTTAAATAATGTTAAAAGTCTATTTAAAGAGAACGGTGAAGACAGTGCTGAAGCATGGGCTAAGAGTTTTGATAATATTATGGAGAATTACATCCTGCAAAAATTCTCGCGTGATTACTTAGAAAAAGCTCTTCAGGATTGGTACGCGATGTTAGATGCGTATGCTATCAGTGGAGGTAGTATTGATGAGGCTGAAAAAAAAGCCCTGCAAGATGCGTACAATAAAATTCAGCAAGATGGTCAAAAACGAGTAGATCAGATCAAAGATGCGATGGGTTTCGATCCTGATGAATCATCATCCAATACAGAAAAAACTCAAGGTCGAATTAATAGAAATATTTCCGAAAACACTGGAAGTGCAATTTTGAGTTTTGAACGATCAAGATACGACCTCAGCAAAAAGCATATTGCGATCTCTGAAAAGGCTTTAGACTTTCATGTCAAATCACATGATTTAATGAATGCGCAGTTGAGACACCAAGCCGCTATAGAGCAAAATACAGCGAATACAGTTTCCGAGCTTAAAAATGCTGTAGTAGAATTAAAAGCAATTAATAAAAATACTTCCAAAACAGGGAGATCAGCAGAAGGGATGGGATTATGATTGTTAACGGAGTAAACCTTGAAACCGTATACGGTGTGATTATTCAGGATGGTGCATTTAATCAGCTATGGAAGCTCCCAACTAGAAAAGTTGGTTATGCAAAAAATTGGAACGATGAGCACGGTCTTGAGATAGATCCTGATGAACCGGTGGTGTATGAAAGACTTACGTATTCACTCCCTATGCTAATCATGGCTAATAGTGAGAATGAATATTGGTCACGTCTACATGCATTCTTTCAATTTATATTAAATCTGAATGTATTAACCATAGATATACCATCAAGAAATAGAAGATTTATTGTACAGCACTTGGGATTTTCTAATTACAATGATTATGTGGAAAGTCACTTTTCAACTTTTAATTGGGAGCTTGGAAATGATAGACCTAACGAATTTTTAGCAATACCTTAAATGGCAAAACTTAAAATATATAGAGATAATACAGAATTGGTGGAGGTTAACATCGGTGATGATACTATCCGTGAGTCATATTTCATGGGTGATGATCGCGTTAAAGTTATCTTTTCCAATCCTGAGATAATCGACTTTTTGCCATATGACTACATTATCCATAACGGCAAAAAATACAGCATCAAAGGGAATGAAATGCCGTCGCGTAAAGAGTATGGTAAAAGACAATTCGATTATGATATCGTTTTCAAGTCTCCCGAGTACCGTATGCATGATATGCCGTTATCGCATTTAGGAGAATCCAAGTTTGATTATTTCGGTACACCTAGCGAAATTCTTGCATTAGTTATTGATTGCATGTCGGTTATTGATGATGGTTTTGTACTTGAGATAGACGAGCCTGTTGATATCGAACCACTCCATATTTACTTTGATAATGTGACGTGTAGACAAGCGGTTACTCAGACGTGTGAGCTATTTGGGTTAGAATATAACTTCGATGGTCATGTACTATATGTTGGTAAATCCGTTGGCAATAGATTAGAAGGCTTTACTTTCTCACAAGGCAAAGGAAATGGACTATATACCTTAACTGAGGTTTCGGTACCAGATAGTCCATTTGCAACTCGTTTCTATGGATTTGGAGGTTCTGAAAATTTGCCTTTAGATTATAAGAGTGGCAGAAAGAATCTTGTGATGACAGGTAATTACGTGGAGCGTAATGTAAATCTATACGGTCTTATTGTTCAGAATATCTATTTCGAGGATGTCATTCCTACACGAATAGGAACGTTAACATCGGTATCTGCTGATTACCTCACGCTAACTGATTCAAGCTTAGATTTCGATTTAAACGATCAGCAAATTGAAGGGGCAAAGATTGTATTTATGTCGGGCGAACTTGGTGGTCAAGAGTTTGAAATAGCATCTTATAATCATGCTACAAAAGCAATGCGAATCAACCGCCTTGAAGAGACAGAGGGTTACTTTTTACCGAATGAAACATTCTCTCCAAAAGCAGGCGATAAATATAAGCTTGTAGGCATTATTATGCCTGAATCGTATATCACAGCAGCTGAAAATAAAGTCGCTGAAAAGACGATAGAATATGCTGAAAAACATTCTCATCCTTCTGTTGGATTCGAACTGGAACTTGATGAATTGGAGCTTAGAAGACGTGGTTTAGTTGGCGCGCTTAATGTTGGTACCTGGATTCATGTGGTATCGACTAAACTTAATGTTAATCGCTTCTTAAGAATTACGGAGCTAAGTTATCCTATTGCGAATCCAAGTAAAGTCACAGCAAAGATTGCTGATGTGGTAAGCTACACTTTAGCTGAAAAGATCATTCGTGATGTAGCAGTGAATAAAATCACTTTAGGCAACGTTGAGCGCACTCAAAATGAGCAAAACAAGCTAATTGCAAAACGTACAAATGCGCAGTTTATCACCTTAACAGGAGAGCAAGTATTCACATACTCTGATGATATCACCAAAGTAGTAGATAAAGAATCCATTACCCTTACAGCAGCTGAATACAATTTCGTTGGTAAGCCTGAGGAGCGTAAATGGCAATATTTCTATAACAATGCTTGGGTTGATATTCCAGGAACATTCAATACACTAACATTCACTCTTCACCATCAATCAGCAATTTGGCACGGCTTGGATTCTGTCCTAATTCGCTACAGCGTAGGTGACAAATATGATCAGATGACGATCATCAAAGTTTATAGCGGAGTTGGTGAATTAAAGGTTGTAGTAATCTCGGACTATGGCGACATCTTCATGAATGGAAATATTGATACCACTCTTAGAGCGTATGCTTATTGGGGTGGTGAAATGATCAACGAACAATTACCTGAGAATGCTTTCCAGTGGTATAGAATTTCTAACGATCGTAATGCTGATGAGCTATGGAATTTCCATGAAGGTAAGGATAAAAAGGAAGTACACATTGACGAAACTGATGTGTATAAAAAAGCAGTTTTCGAATGTGAAGTAACAATTAATCTTTAAAAACAATTATACAATGGCAGTAATTAAAGCAAAAGGTCAGATCACCATTATCGACCAAAACGATGCAGTATCGTTTCAAGCATTCATCGGCTCTAATCAGCCGTTGACACAAATTTATTCACAGGATAACAACAGTTATTTACCAAGCTGGGCAACATCACCATTTTTGGTGTTGACTCCTCAATTATTTATCTCAGGTATTCCAGGAGATAGTGCATCGGTAGCAGGTAGAATTAAACCAGGTTCAGCGCAATGGCGTAGAGACAATGTTCTTCTTACAAATACGGCTGATTATGTAATTAGCGCGACAGCTCCTTACACGCTAACAGTAAAGAAAAACGATGTTACGGGTTCAGGTAATGTAAAGTATACTTTTTCTGCAATCTTTGTTGATCCAAATAACGGAATGGAAACTCCATTTTCAGCAGTTATTTCTTTCAATACGGTACAGAATGCTGGATCGGGATTGCTTGCTGTAATCACAGCTGATCAAGGTACAATCTTTCAAAACGATCAAATAGCTTCCTTAACGCTTACATGTGATTTGTATAGAGCATCCGAGGTATTAGTAAACAATGTGCAATACAATTGGGGTAAACGTGATATGAAAGTATTTGCTCCAACAACAGCTACAGCAGCTGCAAATATTGGACAAAATACGATTACACTTGCAAACGTCGCTAATGTACAGGCAGGCTCACAAATTAGAGCAGCTGGTGTAACTTACACAGCATTGAGCGTAAACTCTACTTCTAAAGTAGTAACTCTTACTAGCAATTTAACTGCTGCAGTAGCTTCGGGAGCTGCTGTGACTTCACCTCATTATGATACAACATTTGGAGCAGGTTGGGCAAAGATATCATCTGATCCATATTTCAATGGTATTACAGGATTCAACGCTAAGACACTTGTTATTCCGAATGCTGCAGTATTAAACCTTGAAGTATTCAAATGTCTTGCAAAGGATAATTCTACAGGAGCATCTACTTCTGGACAAACAGCACAGGCAGTAGAGACATTAAATGACATGTCTGATCCTATTGACCTTAAAATATGGTCACCCGATGGTGATATAATTAAAAATGGATCAGGGACAATTCAATTAACTGTAGATGTTCGACGTGGTGGAGAATTAATTGATGTTGCGGGTACTGAATATACCTACACATGGGCTAAATATGATCAGAACGGTGATGCAGATGTTGCTTTTAGCAGAACTGGAAAATCAATCACAATATTACCAGCTGATGTGACCAACAAAGCAACTTTTGTGTGTACTCTAATGTCAGTATAATGGATCAATTGTATTTCAAAACAACAAATAAGGAAGCCTTACTCAATGAGTTGGGGCTTCCATTAGATACTCCGACATTCTACGATAGTGGTAATGATTGGATTCTTCATTGGATTGGTAAAATCCCTCAGTCAACAGAAGTGATCAACGAAGGCACGGAGGATGAAGAAGTACTCGTTGAATGGCAAGAAGGTGAATTCTTCAACGTCTATTTAAAAGGGCAAAGCAATATGGATTTTTTCACGAAATCGGTAAAATCAGCAGTTCAGATATTACCTGAACCGAATTCACCGAATTATACATTATTATAATGGCTGGAATCGTAACATCAAATAAAACACGAAAGTTAGTTGGTAATCGTCTCAAGGAGATTGATGTACCAACTACAACTTTGAATACAGCTTTATATTACGCTGATTTAACAGCGCAAGGTGCTGCTTTCACTGCTGCCCGCGTAAATGCGGAGTTGAATGCTTATCCGACAGTGGTGAAGAATAATGCTTCACTAGCTCTTACACCAAGTGCAAATAAAGCTGGTGTAGTTTACGCTATGAATGGTGATAGTAAAACTTTAGAGGAGTTTGAATTTCAAAGAGGATCATCGGGAACTTATTTTGATGCCAGTGGTGTAATGCAATTGGCAGCTGCAAATGTGCCACGTATAAACTTTGAAAATGGAGTTTCCAAAGGATTAATGATTGAGCCAGCATCATCTAACTTATCAACCGATTCGGGATTTGTTAATGGACTTAGCAGCTCAAGCCCTAAATCTTCAGTTGGATTGACAGCAGTAGACACAAATTTTAATTTGGGATCATTTATCTCAAAAGGGTTAAGGTTAGAACATAATAGTAATGAGGCTGTATATGCTTATAAAGGTTTCGTTTTTTCCTTAGGTTTATCATACACATTTTCATTTTTTATAAAAATGGACGATGGATCAGCTCCTATATTACATGATTTAAGGATTGTTATTCAGGGAGTTGCTATTACAGCGGGCGTTAAAATATTAAATATTGGGAATAATGTATATAGAATTCAAGCTACACATGTGGGTATAGAAAGTAGTTTGCAATATTTTGGCATTGCTAAATTTAATACAAATAGCACCAAAAGTTTTGTTGCTACTGGATTTCAACTTGAAGAAGGTCCTGTTGCCACATCATACATTCCTACAACGACTGCTATTGCTACACGTTTAGCTGATAAAGTTTTAAGCAAACGTCCTACTGTCGTTTTTCCTAAAAATTCATTAAATGTCAAAACAGCTGAATGGCCAGCTACTTGGATGGGAAATGGTGTTGATAATCGAAATATTGCAGGTAGAAATTTATTGAAGAATAGTAATTCTTCTAGTTTGTTTATAGGCTCGGGTGGGTCTACTGTCACACCTTTAGGTTCTGTATCAGTTAGTGAATGGTCTGCTAATAACGCTCAAAGAGTAACAACTACAGGAGGTACCGTTGTTACTAAAGCTGTTAACTCTTTAGCTGTTCCTGCTGTTGGTGAAAAAGTATCGGTAAGTTTTTGGGTTAAAAATAATCATCAAACAAATAATTTATTAGTTCGTAGTAATTTAGAGAGTAGATCTGTAACACTAACGCCAGGTCAACAGTTAAAAGTTGAATGGCTAAGTATTGAAGGTAATGGTGTTGGATCAGTTCAGGTTCAATTTAGAGCTACAGATGTTTCACATAATATCGACGCTACTTTCTGGCGAATAAAACTTGAAAAAGGAGCAACGCTATCCTCTTGGCAACCTGCACCAGAAGATTATATTAAAGTTGATGAAAATGGTAACATTGAGATCAGCTATACTGAACCTATCCATCTTCAGCAATTCTCTTTAATAAGTCGTGAACTAAGTCAAGAGGAGGTTTAAGATGGCAATTATTTGGAAGGTTTCCGCTAATCCTATTTACATTCTTACAAACAATGATGTACCCGATTTATCAAGCGCTAAAGTCATTGTGCAATGCTTTGAAGTTGATGATGATTCAGGAGTTGAAACGCCACTAGCGACTGGTTTTACAAATGCAATTGGTACGAATTGTACAGTTACTAGATCAGCAAATGTCGCAACGATTACAGGAGTATCAGCCAATAATGGATCAGTTGATTTATATGCGCAATCTGGAGTTAACTTTAGAATGTTTACTATACCATTTTTCTTGGTTAAGTTTATTGGAAAAGCACAGATTACAATATCAATTGTAGATGATGGATATACGATTAACTGTACACCTTCCAATATTGTTATACCTGCTAATGCGGATGGATCTAATCCTATATTAACAGGAGCAAAAACTCGCGTTTTATTAAGCAAAGCTGGTGTAAATATTCCTGTTACTATCACATCAATTGTTGCTACAGGGTGTACAGCAAGTCATGCAACCAATGAAGCTACAATAACTACTGTAAGTGCATTGACTGGTAATCTACAAATTCATTTCAAAGCGACTGGTGACCCGTATGAGTCATATGTAAATGTTCCTTTTTCGATTACTAAAAATGGTCAAGATGGTCAAGATGGTCAAAACGGAAAAGACGGTATATCAGTTATATTATCAAATGAAGTACATGCTCTACCTGCTAATCATGATGGATCAGTTTCACAAGCTTCTATCGATACAGCAGTATGTTCTATAGCTGTTCTAAAAGGCTCAATGCCACTTACACCAGTTGCTGCAAATGCTACTCCTGGAATAGGTCAGTTTAGATATAATATCCAATCTTTTCCAGGAGGTACAGCTGTAAGGGTTAGAGATGCTTATAACAGCGATACAAATAACACTTTCAAATTAGCAACAATAACAGCTAGTATCGTTAAAATAAAGGTTTTCATCTATGTTGAATCTTTAGCTGATCCGATCGAACGTGAAATGACTGTTACTAAAGTTAACGGAGCTGATCCAACGGAGTTTGAAGAGGTGAAGGTAACTTTCAACAATTGGAAATTTGCTGAAACTAATGAATTTGATGGTAACTGGATTAGAACAGGTACTCTTACAGCTGATAAAATTGTATCACTAGTTGCATTCGCACAAGCATTATTCGCAGAAGAAATAACAGCAGAGCAATTGATCGTTACAGGGAATTCGGAAGTTGGTCCATTTAAAATTGATGAAAATGGCTTGTATATCTCTAGTGAAGTTGGTACGCCTTATACTGGAGCACTTCGATTAAACAAAGAATTTATCAAAATTGATTCTTTAGAGCAAACTGGGATGACGTTTAAAAATGCCTTATTAGAGCTTTTCAATTCTAATAAGTTCATTAAAATTCATAATCTCAATAATCATAGTAAAAATATTGGATTGCATATCGAAATAGGTGCAGGCAATGTTGCAATTGATATTGTCTCAGGAAGTATTCGAATTGATGGAAGCTATGGTAGTACTATTAAACAGGCAATATCTACACCCTCAGGAACTCGATATTTAAATTTTAAGGAAGGAATAATGGTTGGTGTAACGACTAGTTGATAAGCCTCCAGTCTTTTATTAGTATCTCACCACGTCAAAAAGAAATGCACGAAGCACCATGCTGGAGGCTGTAAAGCTCTTACTGGAAATTCGTGCATTTTAACGTTGGTGAGAGTTGCAAAGATAATAAAAAAAAGACTATACATATGAAAAATTACACACAAGCACCATTGCCATTTCAGGGACAGAAAAGACGCTTTATAAGGGATTTAAAAGACATTTTAAAAGACTATCCTGAAGATGCGATTTATATAGATTTATTTGGAGGCAGCGGTCTACTAGCTCATACAGTTAGACAGATAAAACCAAATTCTAGAGTAGTTTATAATGATTTTGATAATTATTACAAAAGACTATTGCACATAAATCAAACTAATGCCTTAATTAGTAAAATTAGAAAGCTAGTTGATGCATTACCAAAAAATAAAAAGATTCCAGAAGACATTAAGTCAAAAATATTGCAGTTCATTCAAGAAGAGGATCATAAAGGTTATGTTGACTATATCACCTTGTCATCTTCATTGTTATTTTCGGCTAATTATGCAATTAACTATAATGATTTTGCAAAAGCGACATTTTACAATGTCGTCAAACAAAACGATTATAATGCTGATGATTATCTTCTTAATGTAGATAGAGTTCAACTGGACTATAAAAAGTTGTATGATATATATAAAAATAATATAAATGTAGTTTGGCTAATTGATCCTCCATACTTATCAACTGACAGTAGTTCTTATAATTCAAATGGATATTGGAAACTTCATGATTATTTGGATGTTTTGAAAGTATTAGAGAAGCATCCTTACGTTTATTTCACTTCTAATAAATCTAGTATAGTAGAATTATGCGAGTGGATTGCTACTAAAGTGCCTGATGCAAATCCTTTTGATGGTGCCTATTTAAAGACTGTCAATGTTCAAATGAATTATAATAGTACTTATACAGACATGATGTATTATAAGTATTCAAGCCGTACATAGAACTATTTTAAAGCCCTTTAAATTAGTTTTTAAAGGGCTTTAATATTTCTCAATACTTGATTGTATGCGTCCAATATTTCTTGAGCTAAATCCCGAAATCTTTCCTTTTCTTTGATGTTTTGCTCAAGTTTCTCAAGTCTTTTATACTTGTTATATAGGTGTAAAAATGGAAGTATTTTATCCTCATTCATCGCATGTAAAATTTGCCTAAAATTAAAATAAAAATAGCACAACTCGTTTTATAAAAATATTAGATATTTGGGTCTAGCCGTTTTGGCGATTTTAAATTCAAACTAACTATTTTATTGCATCGGAAAAATCGGAAATAGCAGAAATCTCAGAAATGTGTGCATTACAGCGTTTTGTAGCTGAATATATTTGCTTCAAGGAAATCAAGATACATCTATTGATCAGTAAGACATAAAGATATAAAATGGTTTTCAAACGGTAATTGCAAAGGTAATTATTTACGAAAAGGGAAGTATAAATGGTTCCCTTTGCACTTACTACTTCCCGCAAAATCAGAAGGCCTTCTGAATTACAAAGTCATAGTCGTGAGGAAACGACTGAGACTAGTTTTTGACCTTTAATTTTTAATACCATGAAAATGATTTTGTTCATAGCCTTACTATGGAGCACGGGACCAGTATGCAATTTACAAAATGAAAATAATGTAATTCTGACTGATAACAATGAAAATACAGGAGACAAGGGTGCTGTCAGACCTCCGATTCCACCAGTACCACCTATATTACCGATAGGGAATCCTATAATTAGCTAAAAAAATAAGGCAGGTAATTTTACCTGCCTTATTTTTTTTAGCTATATTGTTGATCCAAACATCTAAGAAATCTAGTGTTAAAATCAGTAATTATATTATTTGCCTTTATCCTTTTGATTACAGTTTCTTGTGGTGAGAATCCAACTAAATCAATTCGTAATTCTCCTCATAAAACTGAGATAAATACGAATTACACAAGAGCCAATACCTTACTTCAAGAAAATAAATTAGATAGTTCATTTCTTTATTTCGACTTGGCATCGGATGAATTTTTGGAAAAGGGGGATAGTCTTACTGCTGCTACATGTCTTATTCAGATGGCTATTACACTCTTTTTGGAGGGTGATTTTTACGGTTCACAAGAGACATCTATTGAAGCAGATAGGCTTATAAATAAGAGAAATAAGGACCATTATGCACTCTTGGCTTATAATTATAATAATTTGGGGAATGCAATATCGGGTTATGGTGATCATATTGAGGCAATTAAATATTATGATTTGGCAATTGAATTTGCAACTGATAGTTTGAATACCGCAACATATTCTAATAATAAGGCAGTCACCTTATCCTATGCGAAAAAATTTAAAGAGGCTTATGCAATTTTTGATACCATTGTAAGCTCAAATTTTTCTTCGAAGAATGAATATGCACGTGTACTATCCAATTATGCAAATACAAAATGGCACATAGATGCTACATATAACCCTACTCAAGATTTTCATAAAGCATTAAATATTCGTATTAAAGAGGATGATTTATACGGTATGAATGCGTCTTATGCACATTTGTATCAGTATTATTCAAATAAAAATCTAGACTCGGCTTTATTCTATGCGCAAAGAACATTTCAAATTGCTACAAAATTAAAAAGCGCAAAGGATAAGATTAATGCAGCAGAAAGGTTAGTACAATTAAGTAAAGCGGATTCGGCTAAGTATTATTTTGCTATTTATAAGAATTTAAGTGACAGTGTGCGGATTTCACGTCTCAAAGCGAGCAATCAATATGCGATGATTCGCTATGAAGCCGAAAAGAATAAGACAGAAAACTTTCAATTGCAAAAAGAAATATTGGATAAAGATATCAAAATGATAAGGCATAGATCTATTGCAATTAGTATAATTGCGATTTTCTTAATCAGTTTTGGATTTTTTATTTATCGATATAATAAACGTAGGCAGCAGCTTAAATTAGAAACTGAAGCCAAAATCAAAGAAAATCAACTAAAAACTTCGAAAAAAGTGCATGATGTAGTCGCAAATGGTATATATCGTGTCATGTCTGAGATTGAATATGGGGTACACCTCGATCGTAATGAGCTATTGGATAGGTTAGAATATATGTACGAAAAGTCAAGAGATATTTCTTACGATACAGATGATATGGAATCAAATAGGTCTTTTGAGAATGAGATAGCTAATCTGATAAAATCGTTTACACATGAAAAATTAAAATTATTTATCATAGGTAATGATGACGTACTTTGGAATAAAATTTCAAAAAATATTAAAGAAGAGTTATTATCAATCCTACAAGAGTTGCTTGTAAATATGCGAAAACACAGTGGTGCTAACGAGTTGATTATTAGGTTTGAATTGATTTCTGATAAACTGCATATTCACTACTCTGACAATGGTGTTGGTCTTTTAAATAATTTTAATAAAGGAAATGGATTGGTTAATACGGGAAACCGTATTGAAAAGTTAGGCGGTACGATTAACTTTGATTTAGAAAGGAAAAACGGAACGCAAATTAACGTGGAAATTCCTTTCTACTAAACTTTACAAGGTTGTATGTTTAAAAAAGTCTTAATTGCAGAAGATCACGAGGTCGCCAATATTTCAGTACAACGTACATTGAATGATTTGGGCGTGCAGGAAGCTAAATATGTATACTATTGTGATGATGCCTTAGCTTGGATTAGCAAAGCATTGCAAGATCAAGCCCCGTATGATGTACTTATAACTGATTTATCTTTTGAAGAAGATAACAATAAGCAACGTATTACAAGCGGAATCGATTTAATTCAAGCGGTAAAAGTGATACAACCAACAATCAAAATATTAGTTTTTTCTGGAGAGAACCGTCCAGTTATAATCAATAAATTATTTAATAATTATGGAATTGATGCTTATGTACGTAAAGCGAGACGTGACGCACAATATTTGAATGAAGCGTTAAAAGCATTAAGCAACGATAAAACGTATGCCTCGCAAGATATTAAACAAATTCTTAAAGAAAAAAATACATTTGAATTTAGTACAGTAGATATTCTAATTGTAAAATACCTTGCTGATGGTGTAAAACAAATGGATATCCCTCATTATTTAAAACAAATGAATGTAAAACCGTCTGGGCTAAGTAGTATAGAAAAACGCCTTAACACCATGCGTGAAGTACTCTCATTTACTAACAACGAACAGCTAGTAGCTTATTGTAAAGACAAAGGTTTTATATAGCTACTAAAAATTTTACTAATCCCTTATTAACTTAAATATCAATAAGAAAGTAGATCGAAAGGTCTACTTTTTTTATTTTATATAAATGTATTGTTTACGGGAAACCGTAAGGAAAGCTGTTGGTTGTAAAGTAGAAAGAAAAGGGGTTTGAGTTAGTAAAAAGTTATATGGAAAAATTGTAAGTTAAGGTATATTTGTACCCAAATGAAAAATATGCTGAGACTTAATTTACTGTTCATAACGACCTTGCTTACCTATTGCCAATCCCAGATTAATACTCATTCTACGATTTCATTTGATGAAAAATTCGAAGAGAAAATGTTTATAGATCCAACTATTTTTAAAGTTGATGGTTTTGTAGATGGCGATACATTTTGGGTGTTAAATGCAGATAGTCAGCGCGTAAAAATTCGCCTTATTGGTATTGACGCTCCAGAGAACAAAAATGTTTTTAATAAGAAGAAACATCCTTTTGGAGTCCACGCTAAAGCATATACAGATAGTATCTTAACCAAACATTCTTACCTGAAGTTATCATTTGATGTGGACTCAATCGATCGTTACGGCAGGACTTTAGCTTATGTATATTTAAATGATGGTACATTTCTCAATGAAGATCTAGTTAAAAATGGTTATGCTACCGTAATGACCATTAGTCCGAACGTTAAGCATGATAAATTATTTTACGAAGCTCAAGTCTTTGCTCGTAATCATAAATTAGGTATTTGGAAGGATTAGAATACAATATTAATCATTTGCTTTAATTCCATAATTTATCTAACTTTCTGAGACATATGGTTAAGGCATTAAAGAATATTCCATTAGAACTCCTGATATGGGTTACTGCGTTTATTATTCTTTATAACCTGAACTTAGAAGAGAATGACTCTACAATATGTCCAGTACATAATCTTGGATTCAAATGGTGTCCTGGTTGTGGATTAGGGAAGTCTATACATTTAGTTTTACATGGCGAATTTCGGAATTCCTTTGAGATGCATTGGCTTGGGATTCCTGTATGTATAGTCTTATTTTACCGAATTAATCAATTGATTAGATATAAACTTAAATATAAAAATGGCAACTAACCCTTTTATACACCTTGATGGGATTACCAATGAGGAATTGATGAATTTAAATCACATCACAGCAGGTCTCGACGAATCAAAACTCAGGACTTTTGTTCAAATCTATGCTACCAGAAGAAAGAAAGCACAAGATATCTTATTATTTACTTTATTAGGATTAGTCATTATTGCTGGGGTACAACGTTTTGTATTGGGACAGATTGCTATGGGAATACTTTACTTTTTTACTGGAGGATTTTGTCTTATTGGAACTATAGTGGATCTGATCAACCATAAATCCATGACTGAAGAATATAATCTTAAAATGGCTACGGAAGTTTTAGCTGTCGTGAGATAGGTATTTAATTGTTTTAACATTCATAAAACTCCAACGGCAATCCATCAGGATCGGCGAAGAAAAGAAATCTTTTTCTGGTGATTTCATCCGTGCGTATAGCTTCTGTGGGGATATTGTTTAGCTGTAGTTCATTGGCTGCTTGCTCGATATCCTTTACTTCAAATGCGAGGTGACGCAAACCTAAAGCTTCGGGATAGCTTGGACGTGTCACATAATCAGGAAAGGAAAAAAGCTCAATAATGTATTGACCATTTAGTGCTAAATCTAATTTATAGGAATTACGAGACGCTCGAAAGGTTTCTTTTAAGATTTCTAGTCCCAATATTTCGGTGTAGAAATATTTAGATTTTTCGTAATCACTTACTATAAGAGCGATATGGTGTACTTTATTGAGCTTCATATATCTTAGAATAATGTTCCATTTCCACCTTTTTTGGGGTCATCTGGTTTTTTAGGTATGGGTAGATTTGTACCGATAGCTTTATTTAATTTTTCAATAAAATGAGCCGCTAAAAGAGGAGATTCTACTTCCACATTTTGGTGTATGAAGAAATATAATTGTTTCAAACCAGCTTCTTTCCATATCACAATGGTATCAATCCATTCATCTAATCGCGTGTAATCCGAAGGGTGATTCGCGCCAACATAACGAACAAATGCAGTAGGGGTAGTCAATCGCATATGCATCATATCACGTCGACCTGCTGTATCCACCAAAACATTTGTTTTATTGGTCTCTTCTAATAATTTGTAGAATTTTTCTGCTACTTCTGGTTTAAACCATTCTTCATTGCGCACTTCAACTGCTAGCGGATAACCTTTTGGAAAATCTTTTAAAAACTTTTCAAGTCTATCAAAATCCTTTGGCTTAAAGTTATCAATCAGCTGAAGAAAAGCCATCCCGAATTTATCTTCAAATAAAGCTGTAGAATCGACAAATTCTTTGACTTTTTCGTTGGTATTGAGCAATCTCGAAAAATGGCTAATAGATTGTGGGATTTTTGGAAAAAACTTGAAATCTTTAGGCGTCTTATCTCGCCAAGTTTCCACTTGCTGTTTGCTTGGTGAATTATAGAAAGTAGCATTTAATTCGATTGAATTAAATTGCGTAGAATAATAAGCCAATTCATCTTTTGTGCCTCTCGGATAGAAACCCTTTAAATCGGTTTTATTCCATTTGGCACATCCTACATACACTTCCATAGGATTATTATCCTTATTTTCGTTTAATAATTGAATTGTCTCTGGAGGTGTTGGCGTAATTGTAAAATCTATGATCGATGGATCAGGTACTTGTCCGAATTTCATATCTCAAATATTTATCTAAATATAGGTTAAAGCTTTTTGATATTAAAAATCACATCGATATTCTTGTATTTTGCTCATCTTATTGCACTTTTTCTCATAGAAAAATTTTATTTGAGTTTTCGGAAACATTCTAATCGTTAAGCTAGTTATATTCCTAGATATTATTTATATTGATTGAAGTAAGACAATATCTATGTATAAAAGCAGTTTCATTAATTTTTTAAAGTACGAGAAGCGTTATTCAGCACATACCATTACGGCCTATGATACCGAAGTACAATCGTATTTAGATTTTTTGGAAGCTGAAAACATCTCATTTGCTGATGTTGATTACAAATTTTGTCGCTACTATTTTGCTTCAATGCGTGAGAATGGCAAAACAGCCTCCTCAGTTAATCGTGCTATTTCTGTTATTAAATCATATTACAAATACTTGCAACGTGAATCATTGTCACCAACAAACCCTGTTCATTTAATTAAAGCTCTGAAAGTTGGAAAGAAATTACCTGTAGTAGTTGAAAAGGAGAAAATGACATTATTATTGGAGCAGATGGAAGAAATGGATGATTCATTTGAGAATAATCGAGATTTCATCATTGTAGAACTGCTGTTCGGAACAGGTATTCGTCTGGCAGAATTATTAGAAATAAAAGAAAGAGATATTGATTTTTTTAATAAAAAAATCCTTATATTAGGTAAAAGGAACAAATTAAGGTTTGTTCCTATGTATTCTTCATTGATTCATGAACTTAAACTGTATTTAGACAAAAAAAGAGAAAGTAAATTACAAAATAATTCTGAGCATTTGATCGTTACTAAAGAAGGCAAGAAAGCGTATCCTAAACTAGTATATCGTGTAGTAAATAAATATCTAACTATGATAACATCGCAAAAAAAGAGAAGTCCTCATATACTTAGACACAGTTTTGCTACATCACTGCTAGATAATGGTGCTGATCTGAACGCGATCAAAGAATTATTAGGACATGCAGGATTGTCTGCGACGCAGATATATACACACAATTCTGTAGAGCGATTAAAAAACATTTATAAACAAGCACATCCAAAAGCTTAAAAAAAGGAGGAAAACATGAACGTAACTGTGCAATCAATTAAATTCGATGCGGATCAAAAATTGATCGATTTTATCAAAAGAAAAACTAGTAAACTAGAACAATTTTTGGATAATATTATCGAAGGGGTATGTTACTTACGACTAGAAAATGTAGAAGATGAAGCTAACAAAGTTGTGGAATTAAAATTTAATATTCCAGGATCTCAATTATTCGCTAAAGCTCAAGCGAAAAGCTTCGAAGAGGCAACCGATGTTGCCGTAGAATCCTTACGTAGACAGATAAATAAACATAAAACGAAGACACGTACAGCAGTAAGTAATCACAAAGAGCTTCTTTCAGAAGAAGAAGAGTTTTAGGATTATTTTCTTTTAAAATAGAAAAGGGATGTTGCGAAACATCCCTTTTTATTTGCTGAAAACATAAGTTAGTCTACTTAATCTAATATCTTCTGTGCTTGCCGGACAAAGATGCATACCTGCATTAAGACAAACTTTCTGCGAAGCTATATTTTCTTTATACATTCTAGCAATTACCTTTCGCGCATTTAGGAAATTAATACAGTATTTGATAAGCATCAAACATATTGCTGTTCCAAAACCTTTTCCCCAAAAACTATTATGAAGTATAAATCCAATTTCATATACATCTGCTTGTGTAGAACTAAAAATTGAGTCTTCTCCTATAAATTCATTTTCATGTGTTTTGACAACATGTATACCTATAGTATCATTCTGAAACTTTTTTATTTTAGCTTCAACAGATTGAATATTCCAAATTTGTGAAGAATTCGGAATAAATTTCATCACTAATAAATTAGTATATAAATCTCTTATTGAAATTAAATCTTCTTTTGTAGGAGGTGATATTTTAAACAAACTATTTTCAATAAACATCACATTCTAACCTAAGGCAACATCCAATGTCATCATCACAATAAAACCTCCAATAAATCCTATTGTTGCGAGATCAGAACTTTTATTTTGTTGCGACTCAGGGATAACTTCTTCAATAACAACAAAAATCATTGCACCCGCAGCAAAGGATAATGCATATGGTAGAATTGGAGAAAAGAAAGTGACGGCTAAAGCACCTACCACACCCGCAATTGGTTCGACAATTGCCGAAGCTTGTCCATAAAAGAAACTTTTACGTCTTGATAATCCCATTCTACGCAAGGGCATCGCAACAGCTATACCTTCTGGGAAGTTCTGTAATCCTATTCCTACAGCTAAGGCTACAGCACCAGCAATACTCGCTTCAGGAATTCCCGCGGCAACCCCTCCAAAAAGTACACCTACAGCCAACCCTTCGGGAATATTATGTAGGGTTATTGCAAGTATCATAAGTGTGGTTTTTTGCCATGGTGTTTTCACACCTTCCACTTTTTGGAAATTAACGTGCAAATGAGGTAAAACTTTATCAATACTGTATAAGAACGCCGCACCAAGAAGAAAACCTATTACTGATGGAATCACTTGCGTAAACCCCGTACCTTCACTCATATCTATGGCAGGAATTAGCAAACTCCAAACACTCGCTGCAACCATCACACCGCCTGTAAATCCAAGCATAGTGTCCATTATATTTTTATTGTAACCTTTGAAGAAGAAAACAAATGAAGATCCTAAGGCAGTAACAAGCCAAGTGAATAGCGTAGCATACAAAGCTGCGGTAATCGGATTAATGCTTTCTAAATAAGTTATAATTGAATCTAGCATTTATTTCGTTTTCAATATGTGTTTTACGAGCATAAAGATACAATTCAAGCTTAAAAAAATAAAAATGTTATAAATTTTATGGAGAATACGAAGGATTTAAATAGAAATCCTTCGTATTCTCGTTTGAAAGGGATTTCTATTTAGATTATTTTCCTAGTTAAGAACAAATTTTACTTCTTTGTCTGCCACCTTTAATTGGAATTCACCAGACTCTAAAATACGTTTTCCTTTTGAGTCGGGAAAAGATAAATCGCGCATAGGGTCTATTTCAAAAGTGAACGTATCTGTTTCTCCTGATTTTACTTCTTTTTTCTCAAAATATTTAAGTTCTTTAACTGGTCTTGAAATAGATGCATGTGGATCTCTGATAAACCAATGTACTGTTTCTAATCCATTGCGTAAACCTGAATTTTTTACAGTTACAGATGCGATCAGCTTGTCTGTTTTGTTTATGACATCTTTAGATAATTTAATGTCACTGTATTCATATTTCGTATAACTTAAGCCATGTGCAAATGGGTATAATGGACCTTGTTGAACATCTTGATACTGCCCCTGATATACGCGTGCAGATTGTCTATGATTATAGTAAATTGGGATTTGTCCAGTAGAATAGGGGAAAGTAATTGGTAATTTACCAGAAGGATTTATTCTACCTGAAATAATTCCCGCCAATGGAGCACTACCAGCAGTACCAGGTTGCCATACAGCAATAATACCATCTACAAATGGTTCGATACGGGCTAATTCGACGGGTCTTCCACTTGATAATACCAGCACAATTTTTTTTCCAGCAGTAGCCAAATGTTTCACTAAATCCTCTTGAATTCTAGGTAATGCAAGGTTAGAGCGTGAGGCGTTTTCTCCACTCCACCCTGATTTTTCACCTAAATACAAAACAACTACATCTGAACTGATTGCTGCTTGGTATGCCGCATCAAATTCTGATTTGTCATTACCTTCAAAATCACAACCACGAACGTATTCAAACTTAACTTTATCACCAAACTCTTTTAGAATACCATCATAGAATGGCGTAACATCTTTGGTCTTTCCAAATGCTCTCCAAGAACCCATTACATGATCATTATCTTTAGCAAATGGACCTATTAAGGCAATTTTTTTTGTATTCACTAACGGTAAAATTTGATTCTTATTCTTTAATAGAACCATAGTTTCTTCGGCATATTTTTCAACGGTCTTGATATCTTCTGGCAATAAGAATCTTTTTTCGTCAGGAAGAATATTAATAAATGGTTTTTCAAATAATCCTAATTCAAATTTTAATTTCACAATGCGACGTACTGCCTCATCAACTTGTGCAATAGTAATTTTCTTTTCTTTAATTAGGTCTTCCAAATGTCGGCCATACAAATTGTCTACATATCGACATCTGTTCCTGCCGCAAAAGCTTTATAAGCGGCTTCTTTATCATCTTTTGCAACTCCTTGACTTTTCAATTGGTCGATACCGTACCAGTCCGAAACAATTAATCCACTAAAACCGAGTTGTGTACGTAATACATCTTTTAACCAGTGCACGTTGGCCGTCAAAGGTATACCGTTAATATCATTAAATGAACTCATGACTGTAGCAGCTCCTGCATTGACAGTTGCAATGTAGGGTGGCATATATGTTTCCCAGATTGCTTGGTCTGAGATGTCTGTATATACATAATCGCGTCCACCTTCACTTCGACTGTAGCCTATATAATGTTTTAAACAAGCAGCTACATGAAGACTGTCGTAAGGTTGTGTTCCTTGATAATCTAAAATTGTTGCTACGCCGAATTGCGCATTTGTATAAGGGTCTTCACCATACCCTTCTGACACACGACCCCAACGAGGATCGTAAGCAACATCAATCATCGGTGAGAATGTCCATTCTATACCACCTAATCTTGATTCTTTCGCAGCAATCGCTGAAGCTTTTTTCGCTAATTCTAGATTCCACGAGGCTGCTTGACCAAGTGGAATAGGATAAATGGTTTTGTAACCATGGATAACATCGAAAGCGAATAAAATTGGAATACCTAATCTGGATTCTTGCACTGCTTTTTTCTGTATTTTATTTCTAAATACAGGATCTGAACTTGAAAAAATCAAAGAACCTATTTCTGGTGAGAGCTCGTTCACAGATTTTTCAATATTATTTGGGTTGTCGTTGTCTCCTTCGGTATACTGATTTAGTTGCATGATTTTCTCTTTGAGCGTCATACGTTTCAATAGATCATCTACACGTTTTTGAACAGGAGCTTTAGCATTTTTGTATAGTTCTTGTGCATTTACGTTATGAATAAATAAAAAAGACACAAACAAAAAGCATACTGGTTTTAGGTGATTTAATCTCATTAAATTACAAATGGTTAATTTATATTAAAATTATAGTTTATTTAACTCGCTAAAATAGGTTAATTTATTTTAAAAGAAAAATATTACACTTAAAATTTTGTTATTTTATATTTTTATGCTTGGTTTAAGTGACATATTAGTATTTGTATTTATATGGATGAAGATGGAAGAATCCCACCCATAAGTTGTGTGTTAAATTAAAATGATTATTTTGAGCCAGTATCTAGAATTAATAAAGCTGATCTTACTGGGTTTATTACCTCGTAGGGAATGACTTAAGGTTAAAGGAAATTACTCTAGATATGGCTAATTCAATGAAAACTATCGCAGGTAAATGTTTTCTAGGGGTGATACAAGTTACGAATCGTTTTCATGTGCAAAGATTAGCGATAGAAGCTTTTCAAGAAATCCATAAAAAACATATATCGGAAACTATAGACTTAGAAAATAATCAAATCAACTAATCTAAATTAAAGAGTAACCGCTTTAAACTAGAAGAGTTTAAAAATGGTGATACTCGAAAGCTATTACTTTTTTAAAGTAGATATTTACTTTAAAAATCACCTAATAATTAGATTGAAAGCCAAAAGGAAATAGGATGAATGTTTTTTAATGAATATCCAGATATAAAAATAGCCTATCGCTTAGTACAAAGATTAAGGAATATATTCAGCACTTTAAAATCAATCCATATTGCTCACACGAAGCTAGCGCATTGGTATAAAAATGTTTAATTGGCTGGATTTAAATCCTTCAAAACTATTGTCAATATAATATCAATTATTTAAAGATCTTTCTTAAATTACTTTATCAATAAGTCAACAAATGCTTCTGAGGAGTCTTTTAATGCGAAAATTAAATCGTTCAGAGCTCAGTTTAGAGGTGCAGAAGATACCAAATTTTTCTTATATTGATTAGTCAATATTTTTGCATAAACACAACTTATGAGGATGGTCTGTAAAGAATTCATCTTAATCTTAGTGATTTTATTTAACAATTTATTTGTTAAAAAAAAATCCTTCTCATTTGAGAAGGATTAGTACCCAGCGCCAAACAATTCTCGAACTACTTTATTGAGGATTTGGATAGAATAGAGAGCTTGCCGAAGAATTCAATCTAATAAGAAATAAAGCTTTACTTTAATTATTGACGAGGTTAATAAGTCAAGCAAAATAGTTTAAAGCACTTCAAAATTATCGGTAAATTCTAAATATTCATGACCTATGTTAATACCTATTTTGACATTTCCGTTTTTTTCGACACTATTAGGTACTATAAATTTAATTTCATTTTTATTGCGCTATATGATGTATTCAACGGTCGAGGAACCGAATTTTATGTTTATTGCATGATGAATCCCTTTACCTTTATGGTTATCAGTTGTCCGCGATAACCTTTCTTTGGAGAGAAATTTTCTATGGTATACCCTAAGTTCAAAATATCAAAATTAAGCGGAAAATATACAGTAGTATTTGCTTCATAGCCAATTCTCAATGTTTTGTTTACTTTGCCCAACGATAAATTCTCAGCGAAGAGCTCTCCTTTCATTGTGCATACAAATGATTGATAAAGGTGACTGTCATTGAATCCCACAAAATATTTTTCATCTTTGATGAAATTACCATTTAATATTATTCTTTCTCCAATATAATAATCAGTTTTATCGGCTTTGTCAACATTTAATTCCCTAACTTCTATTGTTCTAGGTGTTTGAATTTCATTTACTTCCGATTGATATCTATAAGGATAATTACCATCAGGAATATCTTTAACTTCAAATGTATAGGTATTAAAGTATTTAGAATAATTGTGCAGTTTATGCGAACCTAAAAAGTGACTTTCCGATTTAAAATATTCAAATTCATATCCAATAACTGTAAATTTAGTATTTGGATGTACGACTTTTCGATCAAACACAATTTGAGAAGCTTCCGGTAGTACAAATGTATGCACTTCTGGAAAAATAACTTGTTCGCGCCCATTTGAATAGCCTATTGTAAAGCTTCTTTCCTTAAAGTTTACGAAAAGTTTTTCACCCGGTTTATGCTCCAGTTTTCCCGAAGCTTTGATGCCTCTCCACTTTCTATAATGAGTTTCTTTCGCCCCTGACTTAATTGTTTGTGAAAATCGATTTTTTATTTTACCTTTATGGTAGACTTCCCTGTTTTTCAGACCAATTAAAAATGTTAAATTAGTTTGTTAAACATTATGAAGAAGAGCAAATTTTCAGAACATCAGATTGCCAATATTCTAAAGGAATATGAATCAGGTAAGTCGACACGCGGCATCTGTCGCAAGCATGGTATTACAGCCTCCACTTTCTATCAATGGAAGCAAAAGTATGGTGGTATGGATGCTCAGCATCTGAAAGAACTCAAGGCATTACAAGAAGAAAATAGCCGGTTGAAGCGGATGTTTGCCGATTTGAGTTTAGATCATCGTATTTTGAAAGACATGATTGAAAAAAAGCTTTAAGGCTCTGTGAACGTACAGAACTGGTAGAGGGGGCCATTGAAGCGGAAGGAATCAGTATTCATAGAGCTTGTAAAATTGTTTGTATGAGCCGTAGTATGTATTACTATGCCCATAAAAAAGATGACCAAATCATTATTGATAAACTTATGGATCTCTCCACAAAATATCCTACACGAGGATTTGAAACTTATTTTGGCAAGATCCGAATGGAAGGTCTTGTGTGGAATCGAAAAAGAGTACTTCGTGTATATCGGAATATTAATTTAAAGCTTCGAGTGAAGCGTAAACGACGTCTACCGGCAAGGATTAAAGAGAAGCTATTTGTTCCTGGGACAATTAATGATACATGGTCAATTGACTTCATGAGTGATTCTCTGGCGAATGGACGAAGATTTCGCGTCATTAATATTATCGATGATTATAATCGAGAATCGTTACTAAACGAAGCTTATTATTCTATTCCTGCCACAAGGTTGGTGCAAAAAATACAAGAAGTATTGTTACACAGAACAAAACCAAAGCGCATCAGAACAGATAATGGTCCAGAATTTATTGCTAAAGTTTTTAAAGATTTTTGTAATGATCACCAGATAGAAATACAGTATATCCAACCCAGAAAGCCTGCGCAAAATGCATATATTGAACGTTTCAACCGAACATTTAGAGAAGATTTTTTAGATGCTTATTTATTTGAATCCATTAATCAGGTCAATGCCGTGGCTTATGAGTGTCAAATTGATTATAACAGTAATCATCCACACAAAGCTCTAAATGGATTAAGTCCGTGGCTATACGCGAATGACGCTTTGGTGTCTTAATGCGTATTTTTACATTTATTCACTGTTTGAAAAAGGGTAAGGCTACAAAAGGGTAAGGCTACACAGAGGCATACGTCAATTTTAAGTGTTAATGTAAAATTAATCAAAAAAAATATCATATAACTTAAATATCCTAATGTGAAAAAAAATATCTTATTACTAACTTTCATCTTCTTTAAAGTTTTGTGTGGGCAAGATATGATACAAAAACCTATTACTATTGCTCCTACACCCGAGGCTTCAAAATTTATTAACTATTACATTACTCCTGCAGTATCAGCTACAGGTACAATGAATATAAAAATTCCAATCCACGAAATAATTATTGATGACATAAAATTGCCTATCGAACTTAATTACCATACAGGAGGAATCAAAGTCAACGATTTATCCGGTTCAGTAGGGTTAGGATGGTCTTTAAATGCTGGAGGAGGGATATATAGAAGTATTAATAATATGGCTGATGAAAAATATAGTGATAATCATCATACATATCTTTCCTCCATTTATAATTTAGAAGAACTTATTCCTGGTAATGGAAGTGTTTATACTTTTAATAATCAAGCTAAACTACAGTCTATATCTTCAGGTTCTTCTGATCTTAACCCAGATAATTATTCTTATAGTTTTTTAAACTTTTCAGGGGGTCTATACTTTGATAATAATAAAGTATTTAAGAATGATAATTCTGAAGCTTTAGATTTTTCATATAGCTCTAATAAATTAGAAAGTTTCACTGTTTATGATGATATAGGTTCAACATATCTTTTTAAAGAAAATGAATATTCAAGCAGTGCATTCAGCTCTACTAATAAAACTTCATGGAAATTGAATGAAATTAAAACTAATAAAAATAATAGAATTAAGTTTGAATACTCTAAATACAACTCAAGTTTTTTAAACGCTACGCATAGTTTTCTATATAGAATAAAGGTTTTACCTGAACAATCAAATGGAGCTGACGTTTGTTTAAATGATAAAGATAATTTCCAAAACGTATATTCTCAAATTAACAATGGAAATCTTTTAATTGATAAAATTCAATCGGATGATCAAACTATAATATTTAAATATTCTGATAATCTAAATGCAGTTGATTGGCGGAGGAAATTAGACTACATTGAAATATACAACAGAGACAATGAGTTGATCAAGAAAATAGAATTAAAATACAAAATTGCCAAGGGAGATAAAAGGCTTTTACTATACGAAGTAAACTTTAAATCAATAGATTCAAATCTAGAGTACAAATACCAATTACAATACAATGAGTTGGATAGTTCCCCGTTTACTAACACATTAAATAAAGACTTATTCAATTATTATAACTTTGCAAATAATACTACCCTTTTAAAATTAGAGCAGGGAAACTTAGGTGAAGCACTTGGCCATGTTAGTGTAAGCTATTACAATGCAAATAGAGAGCCAAATATCAATGGGGCAAAAGTTAATTCTTTGAACAAAATAACTTATCCAACAGGTGGAAGTATGAGTATTGATTACTCACTCAATGTTGAAAACAATAAGTACTCACCAGGCATACGCGTTAATAAAGTCGAATTAATAGATTCAGACAATACTTTACAAAAAACAACTAGTTTTATATATAAAAATTTATTTGGTAATATTAATCGTCATTCAGATGTTATTATTAATAATAATCCTGTAAATACATTACTATGGCAAAGTGTAAATTGTTTTAATTTTAATTCTGAAAATAGAATGCAAAATCAATTTCTTCCTTCAAACTTCTATTATAAAGAAATAATAATAAAAGAACAATATCAAGAGAAGGTCCAGACTACTATTGAACGTTATAGTGAACCAAATATAGATACTGAAACAGACGCCCTTAATGGTTACATATTAAAGCCTCAGTTAATAGAGAAAGAATATTATAATGGTAGTCTCGATTTAAATGATATTGTAAAAAGAGAAAAGTATGTCTATGAAACGATGTATATACCTTCTATTCCAATTTTTAAATACGAACTTTTAAGCCCTTATTATTCTAATGAGATCATTAATGGTAATATGGTAGCGTGTATTAACTTTTATCCAGGACTCATTAAGATGCAGTCGCAACGTCCAAAATGGTTTAGATTAAAGTATCAAGAAGAGGAATTATTAATAAAAAATACTTCTACAAATATTGTAACTAATAAAAAGTACTATTACAATAATCATTTTGGAAAGTATGTCTCCAAAAATGAATTTATTGACAGTAAAGGAGATACTACAATAAATTCTTTCAAATATAGTTGGGATTTAATTAACGAAAATCTTGATCCATCAGGAATTTATAGTGATATGTTTTTAAATCGATTTATTAAATATCCCATAATAAGTACTACTAGAAAAAATAGTTCGTTTCAAAGAGTTCAAAATGAATTTCTTAAGAATAATATATTTGGATGGTATAATATTTCAAAGATTGAACATTTTAAAAATAACCAGTTGGCATCAGAAGAATCCTTTATTAAGTATGATCATTATGGAAATAATGTAGTGTATAAAAATAATTACAATCCACAACAAATAACTATTTGGGGATATAGTGGTAAATATCCTGTGCTTATTATTAAAAATTCCTCGTATCAAGAATTAGTTTCTATTGTTGGTGAATTTGCAATTGATGAATTAAATAATTTGTCAAAAAGTTCTTATTTAATTGACGCCGAGATCGATAAACTAGCTAAGCTACTGAGATTTTCTTTGCCTCATGCAGAAATAACTAGTCTTACGTATAAACCTCTTTTGGGATTGTCTAGTAAAACGAATGCAAGAGGTGTTACTGAATACTACAAATATGATAGCTTTGGGAGATTATTTGCAATATTGGATTATGAAGGAAATATACTTAAAACATTTTGTTATAATTATAAAAATCAAATAATTGATTGTGAATCTGCTCATCCAATAATTACATACAGCAATGTTTCTAAAAGTCGTAGTTTTACAAAACAAGTTTGTCCTTCAGGATATCGTGGCAGTATTGTTAATTATACTGTAGCAGCAGGCAAATACAAATCTTTCATTTCTCAATACGATGCTGATGAAAAAGCTAATATGGATATAATAATTAATGGGCAAGCGTTTGCTAATATTAATGGGTCTTGTGTACAAGAAAACTGCAAAAAAGTAGAACTAATAGTACCTATTTCTCTTATAAATACCCTATATGTAAGGTATACTGATTGTAATACTTTGCAGAATAAAATTGAACCATTAAATTCATTTGAGCATGATTATACACCTGATCCCCAGGGAAGAATTACATTCTATTTATGTGTCGGAGGAACTAATAATTATATTGGTTTAAGAAATGGGTATAATGGTAATGATCAGTCATTTATTAATGTAAATGTTAATTGGATTGGTCCATGTAATTAAACTATAATATTATGAGAAAATTACTAACCTTAATACATTTTTTGAGTTTTTGTGTCTATAGTTATGCTCAAACTCCCACCACGTCACAGAACTATATCGTGGAGAAGACGTTCCGTCGGGAGTATAAAGC
>NZ_VIQM01000029.1 GCF_008520265.1 Sphingobacterium cavernae | reverse complement strand
GCTCTTTGATGGCTTCTATGGCTACCTTAGCCTTAAAGCTTGCACTGAATTTCCTGCGTTCTTTTTTCATTCTCAACTGCTAATTTAAACATTTATGCAGTTGTCCAGTAGTTGGGTAGTATGATAAAAAGTTCCTGTTCCAATGTCCTAATCAATAAAACAGCAAAACTAATATTTTATCTCAAGCCCCCAACTTTTTTGCTTGATCCATTAAAATCACCAGAATTAACTGAAAGAATAAACAATCAACTTTTTAAAATTAAAAAGCCTACAAGAAAATAAGCGTAACGCCCGGTCTAAACCTTAAATCAAAAAAAATTATATAACTATTAAAAAACTAAATTATGATTAAAAAGTGAATACCAGGATAGGGTGTCCTGGTATCACATAAAAACAATATTACCAATTGTTGATTGTAGAGAATTCTTATTAACTTAAAAATCTGTCAATGCGTATTAGTTTTTTAAGTATCCTTAACAGAAATATAATCTGTTAATTTATAAGATGGATCATCAACTAAACATAAAATATGTCCAAATGGAATTTTAACACGAGCGATCATTACTTGCCCACCTAATATAAAAGGTTTTTGAATTATATTTGCGCCCATCGATATCAAACGATTAAAAATTGATGCGATATCATTTACACCAACATAAACCATATTTTTTCGCCTCTTTTCTAAAGAATTATTATGCTCTTTATATAACGCTATTTCATATCCACCCAATGAAAAATACGTATAAATTCTATCTTCATTAACTGGTTTAACATCAAAAGCATTTTCAAACCATGCAATAGCTTGCTTAAATTCTTTATCGCTATTAGTATTTATTGGCAGCTTAATCATATTTCAAAAGATTTATTATTCACTTTTCAATCGCAAACTCATTACCTCGTAATAAAATGGATTGAAGGATAAAATATAAATAATTACACACCTAACACTCGCCGCTGACTTTTCTATTAATAACTAAAAATATATTATTTAGTTACACCAATTCTTAACTACACATTATCATTACATGGGTTTATTTTATGGTTTCACGCACCATCAAAACCATAAAATAACTTTTTTTTATTCCCATTTATTTAAAAATTTCCTTTATTTTAGAGCTTAATCTTAGATCAACCAATCTACCAAATAATCATTCTTAAATATGGTGCTAAATTAAAATACATTTTTTAAAAAAGTGGTGACATATTATTTCTAATTATGGATTTTCACAACAAAACTTTCAAAGACTTTGAAAATATTACGGAGCTAGACATCAATGGTAGATCAGAAATTTTTTCTGATTACCTCTCACATGTTAGATATGATGATCAGCAAACCTATAGGGTAGTTGCCACAAGTGGATGCAATTCAAAAATTAAACTAAAAAGTGATTTTGGAGATGAGTTTATTAGCTATGTGTCCAATGACTATTTAGGCTTTACACAACATCCAGAAGTAAAACAAGCGGCCATCGAAGGAATATCTAAATATGGAACAGGCGCTGGAGCATCTCCATTAATAGGTGGATTCTTCGATTACCATCAGCTCCTTGAAGAAAAGATTGCTGCTTTTTTTGGGTACCCTAGCGATTCTTCAATTATATTCACTACAGGTTATACAGCAAATAGTGCTACACTCTTAGCATTGTTACAAAAAGAAGATGTAGCCATTTTAGATAGTGGAGTACATACCTCTGTGCATGAAGGATGTATACTCACAAACAAAAAAACGTTTCCCCATAATAATATCGATGCTTTAGAAAGAATTCTCAAACAATATCAGGATAAATTTAGATCTAAATTGGTTGTTGTTGATGGCATATATTCTCAAGATGGAGACACGGCTCCACTTAAAGAAATATTAACATTATGCCGAAAATATGGAGCATATCTTATGGTCGATGATGCCCATGGAATTGGTGTAACTGGAAAAACAGGAAGAGGTGTATTAGAGCGAGATAACATAATAAAAGATGTAGATTTTATAACAGGAACCTTTAGTAAGTCTTTTGGAAATATCGGCGGATTTGTAATCTGTAATGCAAAAAATGCGAAATTTATCAAGTTTCAATCCAAACAACAGATTTTTTCTGCTACTGCCGGGGCCTCCACTCTAGGTATTATTAAAGCTATTGACTTAATTGATGATGAGCCACAATGGCTTAGACAACTTCAAGACAACATCATATATTTTAATAATGGTCTTAAAAAAATCAATGTTGATTTGGGCGTTAGAGAATCAGCTATTTTTCCTATTAAAATTGGAGATGATGTTAAAACACTATATGTAAGTAAAGAGCTAATGAAAAGAGGAATTTATACAAATCCTATCTTATATCCAGCTGTATCCAGAGGAGATTCACGTATACGCATGAGTTTATCCGCAGTCCACACCAAAGATCAAATGGATTATACATTAGCGGCGTTAGCACAATTAGTTTAAAAAAAACATTATGCGAAAAATTGTCGACGGAGAGATTCGTAATAAAGAACGAACAATGGAAAAGCTAATTGAGGCTGTGGGAGAGATTATTATTACAGATGGATATTCGAAGTTAAGAATCAACAATATCGCTAGAAAAGCTATGGTAGATAAAAAACTTATCTACCGCTATTTCGGAGGTTTGGATGAACTCTTGGCGCAATACTTCCGTAAAAGAGATTTTTGGGCGCAACTAAGTGAAGGAACTTTTGATAACATTGATTTATCATTCAAAGACCATGGAAAACATTTAGCATCAGAATTTTTGATACACCTTTTTGACAATCTTTATAATCTAGAGGAAGCGAGAAAAATTTTAACATGGGAAATATCGGAACAAAGTGAACATTTAAAAAGGTTGAGTTTTGAAAGAGAGCTTTTAGGCAAAGAAATGTTTGCACAAACCGATGAATATTTTAAAGATAGCCCTATTAATCTTCGGGCATGTTACGCTATTCTTCTATCTGGTGTATACTATTTAACATTGCATGCAAAAACAACTGGTGGAGAATTTTGTGAAATTGATATTAATAGTAAAAAAGGACAAGAGGAAATTAAGAAAGCCCTTTTCGACATGATTGAATTAATATTTAGAAAACCTAATATTAAATCATAACTAATGATATTTTGCTGAACTTTCCAAGTAGTTTTGGCAAAATATCCTTATTGAAAATCTAAAGCACAACACAAAATGTTAGGCTTCGCAACTAATGTGAACTACCCATTTGCTAAAGACAAATGGGCTTCGGGCTTCACAGACTTGTGCTTTGTTGCCAAAGTCTTATTTGAGTTGTTGTTTGGTTTCTATTAAAACTGTCAAAATAACATAACTCTAAATCAGTGGATTAGTATAAAGTTGCCGTCCAAATCGTTCTTAGAATATGTTAATATGCCTCTTATAAGTATGATTTTAGGACTGAATTTTTGTCTTGATTAATAAATTCATATCTTTACCAAAGATCAAATGCCTTTTCAGTTAGGATTTGATGACAGAACCAATATACAAACGACATTAATTAATTTTATCACTAAAAAATTGACGGAGTAAGAAATTTAAACATGTAGAATTACGTAATAAGTAATTCCTATAAATGCTACTTTCTTAATTAATCATTTTCAAAAATGATGTTTTGTTAATATACAATGAACTTTTAATTAACCATGACTAGCTAATTTCGCCTTGAAATGAATCTAATTGCGTCTATACAAGAAGATAACGACCAAGCTTTTTCGCAGGTCTATGAGAATTTTCATCGAGAAATTTACGGCTTTATAGTTCAACGTACTAAATCCGAATTTATAGCAGAAGAAGTAACTCAGCTAACATTTATTAAGGTCTGGAAAAATAGAGCCAAATTAAATCCATCATTACCAATAAATGTGCAGCTATTTGGTATGGCCAGACAAGTTATGATTGATGAACTTCGCAAAGAAGCAAATCGATTTAAATACGAAGGTGAAGCAGCAGTGACACCGTTTACAGATAACTTAATAAAGGCGCTAGAAAGTAAAGATCTTATTTGCATTATAGAAAAAGATATAGCAAAAATGCCACCGGTGAGACGTCTAGTCTTCGAATTGAGTAGAAAACAAGGCTTAACGCACAAAGAAATTGCACAGTCATTGAATATATCCACCAAATCCGTTGAACAACATATTACCAAAGCTTTAGTACAACTCAAGCAGCATCTATATTCTATAATGTTATAGCTAAAATTTAATTATTCAGGCCTAATTATTATTGTCCACTATATGAAATGTGAATATAATAATATCAACATCTACAGCCAATCCATAACAAGCGCAAAACCAACCCCTTAGGCTTTACTTGTATAGAATCCGATAATTCTAATGTTAAAAAATTAATATCAAGCTAGGGTCAAGTCCTTGACAAACGTAATATGTTTATGAAGGACAAGAAAAAGATAACTAATAACGAATTAAAAAAATCGGTATGGCGTAATCGGGAAAAAATAGTTGACCATTTGCTTGGTAATGAGTCATGGGAGAACTATAAATCTGAAAATAATGCGCATATCCCATCGGATAAAATATACAAAGCTGTCAAGTCACAAATCGTAAAAGATACCATTGAAGAATTTGACAGACGAGATAAAAAATATAAAATATATAGCATTATCAAATACAGTGCAGCCGCGTGCCTTATTATTTGTTTTTCTTGGATATTCTATCAACATCAGTTAGACAAGCAAGCGGAAATAAATATTGAAACCCTTTCAAATACCAACCTACCAGTACCACAGCAAGATATTTGGTTAACTGAAGTCAATACAGACAAAAAAATAAAATGGATAACATTACCAGACTCATCAAAAGTCAAATTATATCCTTCATCTCAGGTTAGCTATCCACAAAATTTCACAGCGACTAATAGAGACATACACTTAATTGGCAAGGCTTATTTTAAAGTAACTGAAGATTCGAATAAACCATTTAGCGTATGGAGTGATCATACTAAGACTACCGCACTAGGTACGTCCTTCACAATTGATGCTTATAAAAAGAAACGTAATACTACAGTGACTTTACATAGCGGAAAAATCGTTATTAAGTCTGCTAATGTAGAATCAAAATTTGATGAAATATACCTAAGCAATAGAGGTGAAAAACTTATACTTAACAATGCAACTCAGCAGTTAAACCATATAATTCCTTCTCAATTAAACAAAAGTAAACCTATCGAAAAGGTACCGAATGAAGTCCAGGCTCCAATTGTAAAAATGGAGAAAATGCCTCTTCCTGAAGTTGTCAACTTATTAAGTAGTCTTTATAAAACAGAAATTATTATTGAAGATAAATCACTTGAACATATAACTTTTACCGGAACTGTAAATTCAAGTACAGAAAATCTAGAAGATGCATTGCAAATAATTTGTCTGATTAACAGCCTGGAATGGCGTAAAAGTGAAGATGGCATCTATTACATCGACAAAAATGAAAAATCACAAAAAGAAACCAAAAATTAAGGATCTAAACATGCTTAAAAACCAATTAAACACATTGCCAAAGATGGCACTGCTCATTATCACATTATTGGGCACCAAACCTCTTTATGCGCAACAGGAACAAGTTAAAGGAGCTACACAGGATGAAAATGGACAACTTCTCTCTGGGGTAAGTATTAAGGCACTACATACTATCACCGGTAATTCATTTAACACCAGTTCGTCAAATAGCGGATTATTTACATTCAAAAATTTACCTGAAGGCGGGCCTTATCAATTTATATTCAGTAGTGTAGGCTATCAAAACGATACGTTGTCTGGATATACTATTAGAAATGGGCAACAAATTGCGTTGAGTGTCAGGATGAAAACAAGCAATCAAAACATTGATGAAGTCTACATCGGATATGGGATGACTAGCAAAAAAGATCTTACAGGATCCATCACATCAATAAAATCCGAAGATCTAAACACTGGAGTATTTAGTAATGTGGGTCAACTCCTGCAAGGAAAAGTCCCTGGATTAGTAATCTCCAATAATAATAGCAATCCAAACGCGACCCCATCTGTGACCTTACGTGGCTCATCCAGCCTAAGATCTGGTGAGGCAACAGAGCCTTATTATGTAATTGACGGTGTACCTGGCGCGTCTTTGGCTCTGGTTTCTCCACAAGATATTGAGAGCATAGATGTTCTGCGTGATGCTTCCGCAACAGCAATATACGGTTCCAAAGCAGCAAATGGTGTTATAATTGTAACAACTAAAAAAGGTAAAACAGGCCAATCTGCTATAAATTATGATAGCTATTTTGCTGTTGATAAGATCGCTAAACGTTTAGAAATGATGAATGCGCAGCAATATAGATCTTATATAAACGACAACGGCTTCTCCATGGAACCTGTAGATGATACAGGAGCCGATACAGATTGGCAAAAAGAAGTTAGTCGAACAGGAATCTCGCATAATCATAATGTTTCGATTTTGGGAGGTAACGAGAAAACCAAATATAGCGCTAGCATCAACACATTCAATAATCAAGGAGTAATAAAAGGCACAGACCTTGGTCGCCAGATAGGACGTGGATACCTTCAATCAAAGGCCATGAACGATAAATTAGATCTTTCATTCAATGTAAATGTCAGCCTAACAAAGCAGAATAACGTACCGGCGCTGGGACAAGGATTAAGCGTATTTGACGCGATGTATTATTATCTTCCGTATTCGCCTCTTAAAAATGATGATGGAACTTGGTTTGAAAATACACCCAGATCACAATATGCCAACCCAGTCTCATTAATTGAAGAAAATATTATTTTATCAAAGACAAAGTTAATTCAAGGTCATGCCAAGTTAGGTTATCAAATTTTTGATGGTATGAAATACAATTTAGACCTGTCTTTGCAAAACAAACAATATAACTTCAATGAATACAACAGCTCGCTATCAATGATAGCTCGTAATATGAATGGTAGGGCTACTAGAGCAGCTGTTGAAGATCAGCGTAAAGTTCTTGAAACAAACTTAGCCTATGACAAAACATTTAGCATGCATAAAATTAGCGCATTATTAGGCTACTCGTGGGAAGAAGCAGATAACAATGATGGAATACAACTTTCTGTATCTGATTTCTATGGTGATGATCTTACCTATTATAATCCCGGAATGGCTAATGTAATTAATCGTAATGGATTTGGAGGCTATTACCTATCGACATTACGTATGATTTCTTTATACTCTAGACTGAATTACATATTTGACAACAAGTATATCTTGCAAGGGACTTTACGCCGAGATGGCTCATCAGCCTTTGGTCTAAACAATCGTTGGGGCACATTTCCTTCAATATCCGCAGCATGGAAAATTTCGGAAGAAGACTTTTTGAAAGACAGCAATGTTATTAATGAACTAAAACTAAGAACTGGCTATGGATCCAGTGGTAACTCCTTAGGCTTTGATGTGTTTACCGCAAGATCAGTATATGGCGCATCTGTAACAGATTTTGAAAACAGTTTGGGTCAAATAGTACGGACCCTCAAAGCATTAAGAGATTCCAATCCAAATCTAAAATGGGAACGAACAGATATGTTAAATATTGGGGTAGACTTCTCACTATTTAATAATCGCTTAAGCGGATCTCTCGAGTGGTATGATAAGAATACAAGTGATTTAATATATAGCTTTGCAGTATCTCCGGTAATATACCCTTCAGGATACCTCACAGCCAATATTGGAAAAATAAATAATACAGGTTTTGAATTTAGTCTTAATACGGTTCCTGCTAAAACAGAATTTTTCACGTGGAATTCCGGAATTAATCTATCCCAAAACAAAAATATAGTCAAATCAATTTCTAATGAAAGATTCTCTTCCCAATTTATTGAATTAGCCTATTTGGACGGCGCTGGACATTCGAATGCAAATCAACAACGTTTAATGGAAGGACATGCAATTGGTCAGTTTTATACTTGGGAGTGGGCAGGTTATAATGAGGATGGTGTATCTACATTTTATGTGAGAGATGAAGATATGGGCGAGCGAACAGGAGAAACAACCATTACTCCGGAACTTAAAGATAGGGCCTTTACAGGCACAGCACTCCCGAAATTCACGTTGGGCTGGAACAACTCTCTAGCATACAAGCAATGGAGTGCAACTATGCTATTCCAAGGTGTATTTGGAGGAAAGATTATGAATGGTACACGAGCTAGACACTCTAACGTCGTTGGAAACGCAGGAAATAAAAACGTCTTAGCTGAGGTAGTGGATACCCAAAAGCCTACAGATATTAACGCACATTATTTGTCAGACCGCTATCTAGAATCGGGTGATTATTTGCGCATCGCAACCCTTTCTGTTGGCTACACAATCAAAAATATTGGAAACCAAATTAAGAATATTCGTCTGGCAGCGACAGTAAATAATCCTTATGTATTTACGAAGTACAAAGGGTTAGATCCAGAAGTAAATTTAGGTGGCCTTGAACCAGGTATTGATAATAGACAAACCTACCCACGTACACGCACCTTTATGTTTGGAGCAAATTTTAATTTTTAATTTAATTGGACACTAAAAAATGAGACATATAATCAAACCATTCTTTTTCACAGCTTTATCTTTTTCATTATGGGGCTGTACAGACTTAGATGTTGATATCAAATCACAATTTACAGAATTTCCGGACAATGAACGCGCCGCAGAAGCAATATCCGCAGACGTGTATACAGCGTATCGCGGAGCAATGGGAAGAGATCATTGGATGGTACAAACCTTGTCAGCTGACGAAGCAGTAAGTGTTTCTATGGGTTCAGATTGGTATGACGGAGGGCAATATAGACAATTTCATGTCCACAACTGGAATGCAGATAATGGCATGTTAACCAATATGTGGAATTCAGCCATCGTTGGGATAGTAAATAGCAATAATGTATTAACCATTATTAATAATGATGAAGCGGATATTGCAGCCCCAATTCGTGCTATGCGTGCATTCTACCATTTTATTTTAATGGATAATTTTGGAGCTGCTCCTATACTAAAAGGTAGAGTCGAGGTTCAACCAGATAGATCTCCAAGACCTGAAGTATGCCGATTCATTGAGTCGGAATTACTGGAAATAAAAGATAAATTACCAACTACTGTAAACTCTAGTACATACGGAAAAGTAACCAAATACATGGCTGAGGCATTACTCGCTAAGCTGTATTTAAATTGGTCGGTGTATACTGCACAAAATGTAGAAGATTATACACCAAACGCATCGAACGAAAAGCTGCAAGAAGTAGTAAAAATGTGCGACAATATCATTGCCTCCAATCAATTTAACCTCACTAGTCATAAATTCTTAGAAAAATTTCGTCCCGATAATGGCCCTCAAATCAAAGATTTTATTTTTGTAATGCCCTACGATAAAGAAAGTCAACAAGGGATGACATTCTCACGCTTTTGGATACACCGTAGTGCCCAAAATCAATTTGCAAATCTACCACAAAGTGTGGGAGGAACTTTTCGTGTATTACCCACTTATTTAGATAAATTTAATTTAGCTGGAGACGAACGTAACGCGTCATATATTGGCGGAAAGCAATACTATTGGAGCAACTATCAAGAAGACAGAACTAGACCATTTTTAATTCGAACTTCCAAAAAGGGTATAGACCAAGATTACGTGGGCGCAGATGCCGACACACAGTTTGAATGGCAATTGGACATAACTAGAGACATTATTCTTCGTCCGGATGGAGCGGCTACGCTTAATGTTGGGAATGATCAAAAAGGTCGATCTATGGGATATAGATCTATTAAATTTTACATGGATGTAAATGTAACTTCTGCTCATCAACGTAATCAAAGTAATGACGTGCCAATTTTTAGATATGCAGACATTTTACTAATGAAAGCTGAAGCCATTTTACGTGGGGCATCTGCGACAAATGGCGAAACACCAATGAGCTTAGTCAATCAAATACGCGCATATGTTAAAGCCCCCCTGTTAACAGCCTCCCCTACATTACAAGATGTATTGGATGAACGCGCCAGAGAATTTGCAGATGAATCCTGGAGACGCAATGATCTTATTCGCTATGGAAAATTTGAGGATAAATGGGGCTTCAGGGATTTATATGCCGCAAGCTATACAGAAAAATTCAGACGAATATTTCCTGTTCCCACTACAGTTCTCAACCTAAACAATATTTGGAAACAAAATCCGGGATACGTCAATTAGAATATGAGGAGACGACAATTTTTAAAGAACACATTTGCTAGCGCAATAGGAACCAGTATTGCAAGTTCTTCGCTTGGAAAGATAGCATCACCAAATACCATCACAAATATTGATAGTGAGGATATCGATGGACGATCGAATTTAACGAACGAAGGCTTATTGAATTTTGTAGCAATAGGCGATTGGGGGCGCAATGGTGCTGACCATCAACTCCAGGTTGCAAAGCAAATGGGTAACTGGGTAACTAATAATCCAAATGATTTCATAATATCTACGGGAGATAATTTTTATCCCAGTGGAGTCATTAGTGAACATGATCCCTTATGGCATTATTCTTTCGAAAATATTTATACTGATTTTGCTTTGCAGTGGGACTGGTATCCTATCTTAGGAAATCATGATTACAAATCTGATCCGGATGCGCAGGTACGCTACACTAAAATTAGTAGGCGCTGGAAAATGCCAGCCCGCTACTATAGCAAAGTATTCAATCTCAAGGAAAAAGGGAAAGTTTTAATAGCATTTATTGACACTAATCCCTTAATACCTGAGTTTTATAAAAACAGTGAATACGGACCGCATGTTGCCGGTCAACAAGCAGAGAAGCAACTAGAATGGCTAGATAAGCTTCTGGCATCGCAAGACCAAGAAGTTAAGTGGAAAATTGTTGTTGGTCATCATCCGATTTATACGGTTGGTCCTCGAACTAATAATTATGACACACTAGCTGTAAGGAAAGTTTTAGAAGCTATCCTGCATAAGAATAAAGTAGATGCGTATTTATCTGGGCATGATCATTCCCTACAACATATTAAAGTTGAACAGATGCATTTTCATCAGTTTATTTCAGGATCAGGATCAGAGGTTACACCTGTTAAGTCAGACCTTAAAATAAGCAGATTTGCAGCAGCGGATTATGGATTCATGTATTTTTCTGTAGATGATAAATGTTTATCAGCTAAAATCATCAATCATGAAGGTAAAAAGCTATATGAAACCACTATTCACAAATAAAAGAAAGACTATCTTTATGTGAATTTTTGAATATTATAAATGGGTAGCATTGATTTGCTACCCATTTATAATTTATTAGTACCCCACTCCTGTCCTGCGCGGCTGTCTGATTGCAGGCCAAGATTGTGGCTTGCCATCTCTACCCAGGGGTAATACGCGTTGTTCCCTGTTTACCAATTCCGGCTCCTCAGATGCTTTATAAGTCATAATTGCTGTAAGTATTACATTCCATTTCAAATCATCAAATACAAGTTTATCATAGGTATCCAGATTGGTATGCCAAGTATTATTGAAATACCCCCAAGACAAAGAGCTTAACATAAATGCTGGTATACCGGCAGCTACGAAAGAAGCGTGATCGGAACCACCGCCACCTGGTGAACCAGGAAATTCTGTTTTAATATCTTTTGTAATTTCTTCTGGAACGGCACTCAACCATCTTCCAACATAATCGTAAGCATGTACAAAGCCCGAGCCGTTAATGCGCTCCACGCGCCCTGTACCATTATCCAAATTAAATACAGCCTGTGTTTTTTCTACAATTTCTGGATTATCCAACACAAAGGAGCGAGATCCATTCAATCCTTGCTCCTCAGATCCCCAGAGACCTATTAATATGGTACGTTTTGGATGAGGTAATATTTTCTTTAACACACGCGCTGCCTCCATCATCGCAATTGTACCTGTACCATTATCCGTAGCGCCTGATCCACCTTCCCAAGAGTCCAAATGCGCAGACAGAATAATATATTCATTTGGTTTTTCCGAACCCTTAATTTCTGCTAATGTATTAAAAGAAGGAACTGGACCTAACGACTTAGAAGCTGTATTGACTGCAATCTTTGGTTTAATACCATTGTTCGCCAAGCGGTTTAAAATGCCATAATCCTCCAGCGAAATATCTAGGGTTGGAACTTTTTTAGAGCGCGCTCCAAAAATTTTATTAGCACCATACTCTCTTGACCAGTTGCTTGTAAGTATGCCTATAGCACCCGCATTTTCTAAAATTCCGGGAATAGAATTTACATTATAACCAGTTGCTCTAATCTTATTTGCCCATGCGATACTTAAAGAATCACGATGTTTATTCATTTTGGCAATAGATTCCACCGTACCATACTTTTCCCAATCGTGATCCGGTCGACCTGTTGGCTGCGGCATAGAAATCATAACATATTTACCCTTAACATTGGGCAACCAATTCTGAAAACTGATTGAATCTTTGATCTCAGGCAGTGCGATCACCTCTCCTTCTATAGTTTTGCCTTTGGTACTCGGGCTCCATGCCAATTGCGTTCCAGCTAAGGTTTTAACTCGTGGATAAACCATATCAACGTGTGAAATACCACGCTCCCACCCTTCCCATTCACCGAATTGTTGATTTTTAGCAGAAATACCCCAGCTTTCAAACTTCTTCACTGCCCAATTATTCGCATTAGTCATACCAGAAGTACCTACCAAGCGCGGCCCTACCACATCGAGCAGTTCAAAAGCTAATCCCTCCAATTGGGAATTCTTATTTACCTCTTCTACTATTTTGGCAACAATAGGATCCAAATTTTGAGCAGATCGCTGTCCTCTTCCTTGAGCAAAAGCACTTTCATAGAATAAGACACTTAAAATGATTGCACTTGACCAAACGAAAGATCTGCCCTGACGAATGAATTTTTGTTTCATAGTTAGTTAAATTGTAGTTAGTTCATATGTATATTTCGAATTTAGGTAATTAAATTAAAAACCTAACGTAAAATCATAGGTACATTTTCAACTATTAAACCATAAAAATCACTTAGCAAGCCGTTAAATGCACGTACAAATAAGTTAAAAATAAAATTAGCTAACAAAAACAAAAAAAATATAGCATATAATCAAAAATAATTTAATTTAAAAATATGGTTTTTAAAACTAATTTATATTCCTAATTATCAAAACATTCTATTTGTTAGATAAAAAACATATATTTAACATGTGTTTTTCTAAAAACACACTTTAGCCAAACATTAACCACTTATTAAATGAGCAATTATGACAAAAACTGACCAATACATAAATGATGTTAGCGAATGTTTTAAAAATAATGATAAAATAATCTTCGATATTGCAAACAAAATACCTGCATCTTTAATGATTCATGATATTGAAAATAATGAAATAGTTAGATGTAGTTACATGAATAAATGGGGATGCGAATACCTAAAAACAACACCCCAAGAAATAAATGATTTGGGCACAGAATATTATAATCGATATTTTTTTATTGAAGAAATCCAAGATTATCTTAATGATATTACGAAATTTATCACTAAAGAAGATTTAGATAATCATTATAACTTTTTTCAACGGGTAAAAGCACATGGGGAAGAGGAACCTGCTTGGTTTTATACTGTATGTAAAATAACACAATCAGATCATCTTAATACCAATTCTAAAAAAAGTTAATTGTATTATCATCACCGATTATTGGATTTAACAGTTTAATAAATCGAGTTAATAAAACATTAAATCTCGAGGGGTATATCGGAAGTAACTTTAAAAGATTCTCTTTATTAACTGCTCGTGAAAAACAAATTATGATATTACTCGCAAAGGGATTATCCTCAAATGAAATTGCAGAGAAACTCTTCATTTCTAATTACACAGTTTCCACACATAGAAGGAATTTAATAAAAAAAATAAACTGCAAATCTAGAACTGAACTTATTAGATTTGCTATAGCTTTTGAATTGATTGAATAAAAAAAAGCTGCGAATTAATCTCAATATAGACTAAGAAGTAAACAAATACTCTTTTTACTTCTTAGTCATTTGCTTGCCATTATCTCCAAGCTTTATATTGATTGATTAACCCATTTGTCGAGCTATCGTGTGATTCGACTTCTTCAGTACCACGTAATTCTGGAAGGATCTTTGAAGCTAATTGCTTCCCTAATTCTACCCCCCATTGGTCGAAACTGTAAATATTCCAAATTATACCCTGAACAAAAATCTTGTGTTCGTAAATAGCAATTAAAGAACCTAACGATCTTGGCGAAATTTCTTTCAAAAGAATAGAGTTTGTCGGACGATTACCTTCAAACACTTTATAATTTTTAAGCTTTTCAATTTCGTCTTGCGATTTTCCTGCTTCAACAAATTCCGCGACGACTTCATCCTCTGTCTTACCATTCATTAATGCCTCTGTCTGAGCAAAGAAATTTGAAAGCAACATTTGGTGATGATTTCCAATTGGATTATGTGAGTTTGCAGGCGCTATAAAATCACAAGGAATTAATTTAGTACCTTGGTGAATCAATTGGTAGAATGCATGCTGTCCATTTGTACCAGGTTCGCCCCAAATAATTGGACCTGTCTGATAGTCAACACGATTTCCATTTCGATCAATGTACTTCCCATTACTTTCCATATCGCCTTGTTGGAAATAAGCTGAAAAGCGGTGTAGATACTGATCATAGGGCAAAATTGCATGACTTTCTGCTTCAAAGAAGTTGTTATACCATATACCTAATAAAGCTAAAATAACTGGAATATTTGCTTCAAACTCTGTCGTACGGAAATGTTCATCCGCTTCGTAAGCACCTTTTAATAATTCTTCAAAATTATCGTATCCAATGCCTAAAGCAATAGAAAGACCAATAGCTGACCATAAAGAATAACGACCGCCTACCCAATCCCAAAACTCAAACATATTTTTGGTATCAATTCCAAAAGCAGAAACACCTTTTTCGTTTGTACTCAAAGCCACGAAATGTTTTGCTACGTCCGCTTGCAAAGCCCCAGATTTCAAGAACCAATCTTTAGCAGATTCAGCATTTGCCATTGTTTCTTGCGTAGTAAAGGTCTTTGAAGCAATTAGAAATAATGTCGTTTCAGGATTTACATTTTTCAACGTTTCCGCGATGTGCGTACCGTCCACGTTGGAAACAAAATGAAGATTTAAACGCGTTTTATATGGCTTTAGAGCTTCCGTAACCATTACTGGTCCTAAATCCGAACCGCCAATTCCAATATTGACTACATCCGTGATTTCTTTTCCCGTGAAACCTTTCCACCCACCCGACAAAATCTGATTTACAAATTCTTTCATATGAGCCAATACTGCACGCACTCTAGGCATCACATCTTCCCCGTCAACAAACACAGGCTGATCAGATTGATTACGCAACGCGGTATGAAGCACTTGTCTACCTTCCGTTACATTGATTTTTTCACCATCAAACATCGCTTTAATGGCCGCGTCCAGTTTGCATTCTTTAGCCAATTGAATTAATAATGCTAAAGTTTGTTCGTTGATTCTGTTTTTGGAAAAATCCAATAAAATATCATTGAATAGGATAGAGAATTTTTCAAAACGAGCTGGATCTTCGGCAAATAAATCTTTTAGCGATTTTTCATTTAAGGTGATGTAGTGATCTACGAGGTATTTATAAGATGATGTTTGTGTAAAATCTATACTGGGAAACATGTTTAAGTTTTATATTTATTAATAATTAAACAAATATAATGTAAAATCGTTGAATTTCTAATTTACCAATTTACTTACTACCTTTGATTTATGACCAAAGAACAAATACAAGACTTGAGGGATCGCGTGACATCCCTGAGGAGGCATCTTTGACATCGATGCGAAAAAAGCAGAGATTGAAAAAGACACAGAAATAACGCTTCAATCCAATTTTTGGGATTCTCCCAAAGAAGCCGAAAAAGTACTACACGGCATTAAAAACTTAAAAATCTGGACAGAAAATTTTGATCAAGTATCGGCAGCTGTTGACGATGTCGCTATTATGTATGAATTCTTTCAATCGGGCGATGCAAGTGAAAAAGATGCTGAAGAGCAATATCAATTGGCACTGAATGAAGTTGAAGAATTGGAATTCAAAAATATGCTAAGCGCAGAAGAAGACCAACTAGATGCTATTTTACAAATAACGGCAGGTGCTGGAGGAACAGAATCGTGTGATTGGGCTGCAATGTTAATGCGTATGTATATCATGTGGGGTGAAAGACATGGATGCAAGATCACTGAACAAGATTACCAAGAAGGTGATGTCGCTGGAATTAAAACAGTCACATTACAGTTTTCAGGAAACTTTGCCTATGGCTATCTAAAAGGCGAAAATGGCGTACATCGTTTGGTTCGTATATCACCTTTTGACTCCAATGCAAAACGCCATACCTCATTCGCATCTGTCTATGTCTATCCATTAGTAGATGATAATATTGAGATCGATATTAAAGATTCGGAAATAGAATTTGATACTTTCCGTGCTGGGGGGGCAGGTGGTCAGAATGTGAATAAAGTGGAAACAGCTGTTCGCTTACACCATAAACCCTCAGGTATTATTATCAAAAATCAAGAGTCTCGTTCACAACTGCAGAATAAAGAAAATGCCTTACGCTTATTGAAATCACAATTATATGAAATCGAAATGCGCAAACGCCAAGAAGCTTCAGCAGCAATTGAAGGTTCCAAAAAGAAAATTGAATGGGGATCCCAAATCCGTAATTATGTGTTACATCCATACAAATTGATTAAAGATTTAAGAACAGGCACCGAAACTTCCAATACACAAGCTGTACTAGATGGTGATTTGGATGAATTTCTAAAAACTTACTTGATGGAGTTTGGAGGATAATAATTTTGTTTGCTTAGATGCGCAAATATTTTGTATTTAAGCAAACATTTTAATATTCTACAATTCTAAATAATCGTACCCTCAGCTTCCATCCTTTATTTTAAAATTGTTTTTTAAAATAATATTACCCTTTCAAAGCCGAGACATACAACTCAAAGATTTTCAATTCGGATAAATGTATCTCAAAGAATACCAACAGAAAATAATACCTCAGAAAAGGCAATACAAAATGTAAAGCTTGAGCAAAAAGTATCTAGTATGTGCAAAACGTAGAGATACATGCACTACCCTCCCACTAGCTTTTTTAACCTCTAGCAACTAGATAACCTAAGTAGTTGCAAATAATAAATAGCAATCTTAATTATAAAGCCAGCCTTAACAACTACTATTCCTAAAATTTAAACTCTACTGTATTATATTATCAGAATTGATTTTTAGTAAAAAAGCATTATTAGTGCATATTGTTAAACAAAAAATCAAAAAACGGCACAACAAACACTTGATTATATGCTTTTTAAAATAATCTGAAAATATGAAATTTAACTATAAGGATAATATAAAATACATTAAGTAAGGGTAATTTAGTGTACTAATTTGTTAAAAAACCATACAAAAACAAATTCTTAAAGGCCTAGTTTTGATATATTATGTTTAACATAAGAAAATTAAAACTAACAGATTATAAACTTTAACTTTCCAATATGATAAAATTACTTGTGTTTTGTTGTTTATCACTCGGAATATCATTACCGTTATTCGCTCAAAATTATATTCATATTTCTCCAAATGATTCAGAGCAAGAGATACTAAGAAAGGCTGCATCTGTCAAGCCCACTACGCGTCAATTGAATTGGCAGAAGTTAGAAATTACAGGATTCGTGCACTTCGGGATTAATACTTTCACGGGGAAAGAATGGGGCGATGGTACCGAAAGTCCTCACCTATTTAACCCGAAAAAATTAGATACTGATCAATGGGTTAGAATTGCCAAGGAGTCAGGGATAAAACTTTTAATTCTTACAGCAAAACATCATGATGGCTTTTGTTTATGGCCAACCAATACTACAAACTATTCAATTAAGAACGCACCTTATAAAAATGGACAAGGTGATATTCTAAAGGAATTAGCTGAATCTTGTAAGAAATACGATATGAAAATTGGTGTTTACTTATCCCCATGGGATAGAAATGCTAAATCGTATGGTACAGAGCAATATAATGAAGTGTTTCGTAATCAACTAAAAGAGGTATTAACTAATTACGGTAAGATTGATGAAGTGTGGTTTGACGGGGCAAATGGTGAAGGTCCTAACGGTAAGAAGCAAGAATACGATTGGACCTCATATTACAGTGTAATTCGTGAGCTACAACCTGAGGCTGTGATAGCAGTAATGGGGCCAGATGTACGTTGGGTGGGTACCGAAACAGGTTATGGTAGAGATACTGAATGGTCGGTTGTCCCAACAAATAATTTGGATCAAAATAAAATCGCCGAAGGTTCACAGCAACAAATGAATATTAAACCTGCAGGGGATATGCGAAAGAAGGATGTAGGTAGCCGTGAGATGATTAAAAAGGCCGAAGGATTAGTCTGGTACCCTGCTGAAACTGATGTATCTATTCGACCAGGGTGGTTCTATCATGAGAATCAAAATTCTAAAGTTAAATCACCTGAAAAATTGTTGGATATTTATTTCAACTCGGTAGGTAAAAACGGAGTGTTGCTTTTGAATATTCCACCTACTAAAGAAGGCTTATTTCACTCAATTGATGAGAATAATCTATTAAAATGGAAGACACTAAGGGATTCAATTTTTGAAACAAATTTAATACAAGCAAAAGGTGTAAAGTTGAAAGCGGATAAAAGCCGAATTCAAAAAAAGGATGATGAGGAAAAAATTTGGACTTCAAAACAAGAAAATCAACAGTTAGTATTCGAATACACTTCAGAAAAACCTTTTAAAACGAATATTATTCAATTGGGTGAATATATCAAATGGGGACAGCGTGTGGAAAAATTTGAGCTTCAAACTTTTAAAGACAAGCAATGGACCACAGTGGCATCAGGAACTACTGTCGGTTTTAAACGTATCGTTACTTTCCCTGAAGTCATTACGAATAAAGTTCGAGTTATTATAAAGCAATCACGCGTACAACCCTATATCGATAAAATCGGATTATACCACTATGAAGGGGTTGACCGACTAGAAGGTAACCAAGAAAAAAAATAATAGACATAAACCAAATTGCGTCAACACATCTGCTAATGACCATAAAAGCAGATGTGCTTCGTCTTATTTAATTAAAAATTTAAACCACTTTCTAGAAAGGAGGTATAGGAGTAATATGCGATAAAAAATCTATAAAAAGAAATTAAAATAACCTAAATACAATTTTTAAACTTATTAATTTAACCAATTAATTTATGATAAACCTTTTAAGAATATCTTACAATGCTTTAAAAAGGAGGAATACTTCAGTATTTACATTCCTTATGACTGCAGCAGTAACATCTAGTTTTGCAAATGCTCCAAACTTAGATAAAGGAGTTATTACATCAAATAACTTTAAAAAGACTGGGATGCATAACACGAAACTGCTTTTGAATAATAAACAAACAACTATCCGTGGAAAAATAATAGATAAAGACAATAATGCATTGGCTGGTGTAAATATATCAGTAGTTGGATCTAAAGAATCAACACTCTCAGCTGCTGATGGATCATTTACTATTAAAGGCAATATTGGAGTAGAATTAGTTTTTACATACGTAGGATTTAATAAAGTCCAATATAAAGTGGAATCTTTAGACAACAACATAATTACTCTAACACAGAATAGTGAAGAGTTGGAAGAGGCTGTAGTAGTTGGCTTTGGGACGCAAAAGAAATCAAGTGTTGTGAGTTCCATTACAAGTGTCAAAGGTTCAGATTTAAGATTTCCAACAAGAAATTTAACCAACAATCTAGCAGGGCAGCTACCTGGTTTAATTGCTATTCAACGATCTGGTGAACCAGGTTATGATAATTCTGAATTTTGGATTCGCGGTGTAAGTTCTTTTTCTGGCGGCACAAGTCCACTTGTATTGGTTGACGGTATACCTCGCGCCATGCAAGATATTGAACCAGATGAAATTGAGACTTTTACTCTTTTGAAGGATGCCGCAGCAACTGCTGTATATGGAGCTGAGGGAGCCAATGGGGTAATCATTATTACCTCCAAACGTGGTATGAGCCAAAAGACTCAGGTAAACTACCGAGGAGAATACAGTGTAATGAAACCGACACGACTACCTGAGTTTTTAAATTCAGCAGACTACATGATGCTTTACAATGAAGCTCTGAGAAATGAAGGTTCAGCAATAATGTTCTCTGAGGAATTAATAGAAAATTATCGCAAGGGGGAAGATTTGGATTTGTATCCGAATACTAACTGGCTAGATCTAATGCTAGATGATAAAACAAATAATATGCGACATACTTTAAATTTTAGAGGCGGCGGCGATATTGCTAAGTTTTTTGTATCAGGAGCGTATTTTACTGAAAGTGGGATTTTTAAACAAAATGAACTTGCGGAATACAATAATAATATCGGACTTAAACGTTATAATTTACGTTCTAACGTAGACTTACAAGTCACAAAGTCGACTTCATTGTTTGTTGATCTAAGTGGACAATACCTGACAACCAACTATCCAGGGGTTGGCACTGGTTTAATATTTCAACGAATGACTACGATTCCTTCCTACATTATTCCAGCAAGATACTCTGATGGGACCATTCCTGGCCATCCACGCCCGAGTAATAATCGAATCAACCCATACAATTTATTGATGGAATCAGGCTATGCGAAAGAATGGAGATCAAGTGTACAGTCTAATGTTGGAGTTAAGCAAAATTTAAACTTCATTACAGAAGGATTAACTGCGCAAGGCAATATTAGTTACGATGCCGTAATGAACTATTACATGACTCGTACCAAAACGCCTAAGCAGTTTTATGCAACTGGCAGAAATACAGATGGCTCTTTGATATATCGTGAGGTTGTTGCAGGTAATCCAGACTTTGGAGAACCAGTAGAAAACAACAGCGGAAATAAAAATATCTATTTAGAAATGTCCTTGAGGTATAACCGAAAATTTCTTGAGAAGCATGATGTGGGAGGAATGCTTTTAACGTACCAAAAGGAATCTCAATTGCACAGTGAAGCCTTAGCTTTTCGTAAGCAAGGGTACGTTGGTCGCGTCACTTATGGATACGATAATCGCTATGCAATAGAAGGCAACTTTGGCTTTACAGGATCAGAAACTTTTGCACAAGATTATCGCTTTGGATTTTTCCCAGCAGTAGGTGCATCATGGACTATTAGTAACGAACCATTTCTAGGTGACAATTTTAAATCGGTAGTAAATAATTTGCGTTTACGTGCCTCCTTAGGTCGCACAGGAAATGATAATACAGGTGGTGCTAGATTTTTATATAGGGGAACATTTGCTACTGGAGCAGCTGGTTATCCTTTCGGAATTGGTGGATCAGGAACGTTAAACGGATTGTCAGGACTTATAGAAGGCCGTTTTGAAGCACCTTATCTATCTTGGGAAATCGAGGACAAGAAAAATTTAGGTTTGGAAATTGGTTTATGGAATAATAAAATAGATCTACAAGTTGATTATTTTGATAACCATCGTTCAAATATCTTATTACAAAGACGTACCGTATCATCAGTAGCAGGTTTTCGTCAAAACCCTTGGCAAAATTTCGGAAAAGTTACCAATAAGGGTATAGATGGAAGTTTAAATATTAGACAAAAAATTGGTAATGAATTTATTTTGAGTGTACGCGGAAATGTTACCTATGCCAGAAATAAGATAATCGAATACGATGAGATTCCTCAATTATACCCTTGGATGAACGACACAGGCAATCGCTTAAGAAGTTGGAATTTATATATAGCTGACGGTTTGTATAAGCATGATGATTTTATTATCACAGATAATAACGGAACTAAAACATATGAGCTAAAAGATGATGTAGTAAGCTCTACGTTGAGTTCAAATATTCGTCCTGGAGATATAAAATATAAGGATCTAAATGGTGATGGTATAATTAATCAATACGATCAGACTAAGCGTGCTGCTAATCCGAATGTACCTGAATTAATTTATGGGTTTGGTTTATCTGGTGAGTACAAAAGCTTTTATGCAAATATATTTTTTCAGGGAGCTGGAAAAGTATCTACAGTTCTTGGCGCAGAAGTCCCTGCGGGATTCTTTCCTTTTCAGTGGGGTGTTGATGAATCGAATCTTCGTGTACAAGCTTTAGACCGTTGGACTGAAGAAAATCCTTCTGATGATGTTTTTTATCCACGCTTACACTCCGCAACATTCGCTAACAACTCTGTAGCAAGTACTTGGTGGCTAAGAGATGCATCTTTTATTCGATTAAAAAATGTTGAATTAGGTTATAGATTTAAAGAAACAGGATTATCAAAATATGGCTTAAAATCAGGTAGAATTTATTTGAATGGAAATAATATCCACGTGTGGGATAACATAAAAATGTGGGATCCTGAATTAGGAAATAAAAATGAAGGCCTTAATTATCCAATACCTTCTGCCTATACATTTGGAATTGAATTTAACTTCTAAAAAATAAATCATGAAAAATATACGTAACACATATAAAATGATGCTAGTATTAGCTTCATTGACCTTAACCAACTGTAATAAAGATTTCTTAAATGTTTCAGATGAATTGGCAGGCCAACTAACCATGACCGAAATTTTTGAGAATGCGGGATATACAAGAAATTGGCACCGTAATATTTTTACAGGCATTCCAAATAGTTCCGGATTGATTTTAGATGCTGGCGCCTTGACAAATCCATGGACAGGTTCCTCAGATGAATTAAAAATGGCGCAAGGCACTTTAAGAACACTGAACTCAAATGGGTTTAACTCCGGTAATGCACCATTTCATAGATGGGGCGGATTATATACATTAATAAGGCAAGCTAATCTATTTATAGAGAATGCAAAGGAGATCCCACAATCAGGAGATACTGATTTTATAGATGCTGCTGAATTAAGTAAAATGAAAGCACAAGCAAGATTTTTACGCGCTTATTATCATTACTTATTATTTGAGCAATACGGACCTGTACCAATTATGGAATCATCCATCGATCCCTCATCAAGTGAAATTGATTTCGAACGAAATTCAGTCGATGAAGTTGTAGAATATCTGTACAAAGAATTGACGGAAGTTTCCACAGACTTAGACGAAATAAACACAGATCAGAATTATCTTGCGTTGCCAACTAAAGGTGTTGCTTTAGCAGTAAGAGCAAAACTAATGATTTATGCAGCGAGTCCTTTATACAATGGCGGATATGAAGAGGCATTAGCTATAACAAATCCATCTGGCAAAAAACTATTCAGTCCTGCAGATCCTTCAAAATGGAATAAGGCAGAATTAGCTTTAAAAGAATTTATCACTTTTGCAGAATCAGGAAAATATGAATTATATAAAGCTTATACTAATGGACAATATGATCCAGATAAGTCATTATATGAATTATTTATGCAATATAATTCTGAAATAATATGGGCAAATCCGAATAATTCTTGGGGCGCGGTAAATGGCGAAGGCGTAGACAGAAGAGCCACCCCAAGATCGGAGAATGCAGGTTTTGCAAATATTGCTGTTACGCAAGAATTAGTCGATGATTTCTTTATGAATGACGGACTAGCAATAGAAGAATCTCCAAAATATTCAGAAAGTGGTTTTTCTGTTCAGGGAGATGATCTAACTGGACGTACAGAAATTGGCACGTACAAAATGTGGATAAATAGAGAGCCGCGATTTTATCAAACTGTATTTTATCATGGTCGTAAATGGCATTTGACAAATAGAGTAGTTAAATTTAACCGTGGTAATGGCAACGACAATACAGCAGCCGATCACCCTTGGTCAGGATATTTGTTATACAAGAGAATATCTAGAAATGTACATAACCAAGGCTCATTTCCAAAGAGTCAATATAGACCTTCAATTATTTTTAGGTTAGCAGAGTTTCATTTGTTATATGCTGAGGCAATGAATGAAGTTAATCCGTCCAATCCATTGGTTATTGATTATGTTGATAAAGTAAGAGAAAGAGCTGGTATACCAAAGTTAAGAGATATAAAACCTAACATTATTGGTAATCAAAATCTTCAGCGAGAAGCTATTCGTGCCGAAATGCGAGTAGAATTAGCTACAGAAGGTCAACGATACTTCGATGTAAGAAGATGGATGATCGCGGAGAACGAAGTAGGAAAAGGTGGCCAAGGTGGATTGTTCTATGGTATGAACATGGGAGCAACAAGTGAAACTGAATTCTTCAAAAGAACATCTTATGAAAATAGAGCTTTTGAACGTGAAATGTATCTTTACCCGATACCTTTGGCTGAAATTCAGAAAAGTAAAAAGTTAATTCAGAACCCAGGTTGGTAATATTCTATAATTTCTAAAATATTAAACGTAAGCAACTAATCTGATGCTTACGTTTTTTAGGTTGTTCATTTTTTATGCTCTGGTGTTTGAGGTTTGATAGCTTAACCCCAGATTACGCAATAGAAAAAATAGTCAATTTAGAGCTTTAGAATTCAAGTGCGTAGCAACAGGAAAAAACGAGGCATGAATTCTGAAGTATCGAATACTAATCAGGAGATTACACATCGGGTAGGAATGTTTTTTTTGCAAATGTTAGACAAAATTGGCTTTCGGCAGGAGATAGAATACTCTATTTATTAAGCCGTATCTCAATCCAATAATCCCTATAAAAAGGAAGTTTTTCTGGAGTAGGAATAATTACTAAATCAGACTTAATAAAAAACAGGCAACATCTCATTTATCAAATATGGAGGGGTATCTATCAATAAAGCTTCAAAATTTTTATCGTAGATATTATTACTAAAGGGAATAATGTTTACATCTGGAATTAGACCTTGTAATTGTATAATTGATCCCTGGGGATCTATATCGGTTAGTATAGTGTTCACATTTTTAGTAAATGAATACGCTAAGTTTAAAGCTTATGTACTTTTTCCTACTCCGCCTTATTGATGGGCTATTGTTATTATTTAGGATTGTTAAATTACAAAACAACACTATTGGCAACAAAGTATTTGAAGATTGGTTTAACTATATACCTCATGTACCAGAAGAAAAAGTTCATCCTTTTTACCTGATTAATTTATTAAATTGTACGTATTCAAAATAAAGTGGGTTCATTAAATTAATCCTTATTTTTGTAATCCATAATTCAATTTATCCTTTAAAGGTAAATCATACACACGCACATAATCTACTTCCATTTGAAATGGTAAATCTGCTTCATTCAGTTTACCTGGCCAACCTGCTCCCCCTGCTTGATTTAAGATGATATAAAAAGGTACATCATATGGCCACTGTTTGTTACCCGATTCTTGTTGTTTTGTAAAGGTGTATTTTAGGTCATTATTTAAATAAAATTGAATTTTGCTCGGTGTCCAAATCATGCTATAAACATTATAATCGTTAACATTGTAAACTGAAGATTTAGTTGCTGTACTAACTCCTGATTTGGCTGTATGAGCAGCATTATGCAAAGTTTGATGAATCACGGGTTCATTATTGACATGTTCCATAATGTCGATTTCGCCACAATCAGGCCATGTACCTTTTGCGTATTCTGGCTCAGGCATCATCCATATAGCTGGCCACGATCCTTTTCCTTGGGTAAATTTAGCCTTTACCTCCACTTTGCCATATTTAAGATTGAATTTAGTTGAAGATTGTATGCCTCCAGAATGATATGACATTGTATCTCCGGGAATCTTTCTATTATCCATACGTAAAACTAGATTACCATTCTTTTGATATACATAAGCTTCATCTTGGGTAATGAATTTATTCCACGCAACATGACCACGTTTAGCGTAACTCCATTTACTAGAATCAAAAGAACCACTTTTATCAAATTCATCTGACCATATCAATGTGAAACTTGATGAGTCTTTCACCTGATCCTTTGACTTCGATATTAAATTTATATTCCCACACGATTTTAGGGCGAAACTTGCCAAAACCAACAATGGAGATATTCTTAGTAAATTTTTCATACGTAGTTTTATTTAATCCTTCTAAGGAATTTAGTGTGAGAAAATAACTTAAATTTCCTTATTAAAAATTTGCTCCGCTTCATTGTCGTCAAATTCTCTGATTTGTTTCAATAACGTTTTTTTCATTTTCTTAACAATACCTTTGTATTTAGGATCATCATATAGGTTACTTAATTCATTTGGGTCGTTTTGTAAATCAAAAAGTTCCCAGGATTCTACACGTTTATAAAAACGAATTAATTTGTAGCGTCCTTCTTTGACTCCAAAATGTGGAGAAACTGCATGTTCTCCATTCTCAAAATAATGATAGAATATCTGCTTTCTATGTTTCTTTTTTGATGCCTTTAAAACTGGAACAAAAGATTTACCTTGCATATCGCTCGGCTTTTTAACACCAGCCAATTCTAATAATGTAGGTGCAACATCCGCATTAACAATACTTGCATCAGTATGAACTCCTTTTTTAATTAGTGCTGGATATTTCATAATAAAAGGTGTCCTAAACGATTCTTGATACATGAATCTTTTGTCAAACCATCCGTGTTCACCCATGTAAAAACCTTGGTCCGAAAGATAAATAACGATGGTATTTTGTTCTAAATGATTTGCCTTCAAGTAATCCAACACGCGTCCTATATTACGATCCATGGATTGCGCCGTATTCAAATAATCTATCATATATCTTCTAAACTTCCATTCAGCCAAAGCCTTACCTGATAATTTATCTGATTGCAATCTTTCGTAAATAGGCTGATAATATGCTGCGTATAACTTCCTCTGGTCTTCATTCATACGCTTGAAGTTACCGTCAGCCATCATCTTTTCCCACGTTTCGAACATTTTCAAGTCATAGCCCATACGCATATCTTTCTCAATTGACATTTCTTGAGCTGAAGCAGCTTTTCTAGATGAATAATCGTCATAAAAAGTTTCTGGCAAAGTAAATTCATCGTTATCATATGCGCCGAAATCCTTAGGATCCGGCATCCAGGTACGATGTGTAGCCTTATGACCTATGACAAGACAAAAAGGATTGTTGGTGTCAATAGAATCGAGCCAATTAATAGCTTTATCCGTTACAATATCAGATACATAACCTTCAACACGCTCTGTTCCTTTATTTGAAATGAAATCCGGATTGAAATAATGCCCTTGATCATTTAGAATGTCAAAATAATTGAAACCTTGCAGTTTATGACCTAAATGTATTTTACCAATCCATGCTGTTTTGTAGCCTACGCTCTGTAAATCTTTCACGAATAGATTCTGAGAAAAATCAAAATGAGAAGTTTCATTGTCCTTAAATCCATTTTTGTGACTATATTTTCCCGTAAGCAAGGTTGCTCTACTTGGACCACAAATGGAATTATTCACATAAGCATTATTAAACACAAAACCTTCTTGTGCTATACGATCAATATGCGGTGTACGACCAATTTTGGATCCATAAGCTCCAATGGTTTGGTAGGAATGGTCATCCGAAATGATAATAACAATATTTGGTTTGGAATGCTGTGCATGAGAAACAAAAATATTTCCAATAATAAATACAATGATAGTAAGCTTTCTAAGCATTTTGAATATACCTGATTAAATTTTCGAAAAAATAAATAATTGAAAGATACAAACATTATGTTGTACATATGATATCTTTTAAAAAAAAATCTAACTAATTATGCAGGATTGTGGAAATATTATGATTAAGCATAAAAAAGAGCGATATCTTTACAGAATCGCTCTTTTTTTAATTTTTACAACTTAATTTCTTCATTCTTCTGATTGTAGAAATGAAATTCTGTCAGAAAATATGCTGGAATAGATTTAACTTTAATCCATTTACCATACTTGAAGAACCATTTTAATCTGCGAGAGACAATACCAGACGTGATGTAGGCGCCCATATAAGGATGCACACACAATGTTACTCCCTTTTCGTTTTGTTCCTCGAGGATAAAACTCAAATTATTTTCTATATCGTCAAATAATACGACACTTGATCTTATTTCACCTGTACCATCACAAGCAGGACATTTTTCATTAGTCACCACGCTCATTTCTGGGCGCACACGCTGCCGTGTGATTTGTACCAAGCCAAATTTACTTGGTGGCAAAATAGTATGACGAGCTCTGTCCTCGTTCATACATTCTTTCAGGAATGTATACAGATCTTTACGATTCTGCGGCTTGTGCATATCAATGAAATCGATGACCACAATACCACCCATATCGCGTAAACGCAGTTGACGAGCAATCTCGCGCGCTGCTTCTTTGTTTACTAAGAGTGCATTATCTTCCTGATTTTCTTTACTTGCAATACGGTTACCACTATTTACGTCTATGACGTGCAAAGCCTCGGTATGTTCGATAACAAGGTAAGCACCCCCCTGCAAATTCACCGTCTTGCCGAAAGACGCCTTAATCTGTTTTTCAACGCCAAAATGTTCGAAAATAGGCTCTTTGTGTTTATACAATTTAACTATTTTCTCCAATTCTGGTGAGATCTCCTGTACATATGATTTTACTTCCTCATATATAGAAGAGTCATTGACATGAATGTGTGTAAACTCATCTGTCAAAATATCTCGTAGAATGGTAGAAGCTCTATCCATTTCCCCCAAAATCTTTTGTGGAGGTTCTACGTTTTTAAGGCGTTTGGTAAATAATTCCCATTTCGCGATCAAGTCTAAAAGGTCTTTTTGAAGTTCTTCTACTCCTTTACCTTCCGATACAGTACGAATAATAACACCAAAATTTGCTGGTTTAATACTCTCAACGATCTTTTTCAGACGTGTACGCTCGGCACTAGCTTTGATTTTTTTGGAAATGGAAACCGAACTTGAAAATGGCACTAACACAACAAATCGACCTGCAATAGACAGATCTGAACTCAATCGAGGACCTTTTGTTGAGATAGGCTCTTTAGCTATCTGCACCGGTATCATAATGTTACGACTTAGTACATCTGATATTTTGCCGGCCTTATCGATATCTTTTTCAAGTTTCAGACTATTCAGCAGATTCTCTTGATAACTGCCATTCTTTACTACTCGCGTAAGCTTAAGTAAGGATTGCACCTGAGGCCCCAAATCAAGGTAATGCAAGAAAGCATCTTTGTCGTAACCTACATCTACGAATGCTGCATTCAGTCCTGGCATAATCTTTTTGATACGGCCGAGATAGATATCTCCTACCGAAAAATGACTGCCAGCCTGTTCCTTATTCAGTTCGACAAGCTGCTTTTCCTGTAGTAAAGCAATAGTCACTCCATTCTCAGGAGTCGAATCGATAATTAATTCCTTTACCAACAGCTACTCAAATTTTGGGATATTGACGCCTCGCGCCTCAATATTAACTCCCGTTGTACATAAAAACTTGTTTAATGAAAAAATACAATCTATGATTATAACCGAGGTTTTTCATAGATTGTATATTGTCTCTTTGAGATTGAATAAATCTTATAAGACTACTAACAAGAACTATTTTTTCTTGTGTCTATTTTTTCTTAAACGTTTTTTACGCTTGTGAGTAGCCATTTTGTGTCTTTTTCTTTTTTTTCCGCTTGGCATAGCTTAATGTTTTTAAATAATGTTAAAAAATTCTGTTAATTATTATTTACTCAATGCTTCTATCTGACGATCAATGTATTGAGATAGGGTCGGATCAGCAGCCAGCTCTTTACTTTTGTTGAAAGCGGCTATAGCTTCTGATTTTTGACCAATTTTTTCGTAAGCTGTAGCTAAATAGAAATACGATTCAGCATCAGCTTTTATTTCTATGACAGTCTTAAAACGATCGATCGCACGATCAAACTGTCCTGACTGCATTGAAAACAAACCTAAAGTTTTGTTAGCATCTAAGTTTTTTGGTTCAGCTTGTACCACTTCACGCAATAAAGCAATACCCGCCATTGGATTGTTTGAGCCTGTCACTAAAGAAGCACCTAAGCCCGTTTTTGCAGACAAGCTATTTGGATCGATCTCAATAGCTTTCTCATACGATTCAATAGCCAATTTGTTCAATGCTGACGCTAATGCCGTGTCTTGTTGATTGGTATATCCCGTACGAAAAGCGTCTCCAGACTTCACCCAATACTCTAATGTCGGAGTTGCTTCCGCCATTTCTTTATAAATGAAACCTTGCGGAATTGGCTTAGCCAAATCTTCCCACTTATTAGCTAACGACTGCAACAAAGAAATTTTCTCTTCACCATCTGCTTTTTCAACTTCTTGCTCAATAGCCGAAATTTCTTGAGATAATGAAGCATTAATTCCTTGTTTTGCCAATTCTGAAACACTCTTCAAATTATACATTGAAGAAGATTCATCTGCAGCAGCAGTAGTATTTTGCTCTTGCTTATCTACCAAACCTTTAATAGGCTGCGCCAATAACGCACCTATCATCACTACAACGATCACGACAACAACTATTTGTTTGGTATTAAGCATACAGCGAATTTAAATTATTTTTTTACTTTATTACCATTTTTTACCTTTTCTACAAAAACTTTTGCAGGTTTAAAGCTAGGCACGAAGTGCTCCGGGATAATAATAGCTGTATTTTTTGAGATATTACGCGCAGTTTTTTCCGCTCTTTTTTTCACAACGAAACTTCCAAAACCTCTTACGTACACGTTTTCACCCTCAATCATCGCATTTTTAACAACTTTGAAGAACGCCTCAACCGTTTCTTGTACATCAACCTTCTCTAGACCAGTCTTGGTAGAGATTTCTGCAATAATTTCTGCTTTAGTCATATCTATATTCTGTAATAATTTATTTCTCCACTACCCCCATTTGGGGTTGCAAAATTATCGTTTTTATATGATGATTAAAAATATTTTAGCTTATTTATCTAACATATTTTTTTCATAATCAAACGATTAAGTATATAACTTATCCCTACCTCATTAAAAATAGTCCGCAAATCTACAATTATTTAGTTGATTTTCAAACTATTATTGCACATATGAATGTAAAACCTCCGATAACTTAAGGATGTCAGCTCGACAATGCAAAGCAGATATAACTATACGATTTAACAAGGGACTAGCCGGCAATGGATATGGAAAGCTAGAGATGAGTATATTATTTTTGTACAGATAGCGGTATAAATTAGAGTCAGTTGATGTAAAAACTGGAAAACCTTTCACTCTACTAAGCATCAGCTTTGTATTTTGAAGCGACTCGAAATACCTAATATTCTCATGCAAACGCTCATATGCCTCTTCATAAATAACTTGACTTTTTGTCAATGCGTAAATACTAGCAGGCGAACTTGGTGATGCCCCCATAAATATTGGTGATTTTTTAACACTAGCAATGATTTCTTTAGAACCAAGCACAAGACCTGCGTCAGTACCCAATCCTTTTGCAAGTGAATCAACCACTACAATTTGAATATTACCACAACCTGAAAGAGCACTAACATTTGCTGCAATATCATTTTTATTTACGACAGCTAATCCATGCGAATCATCTAGTATTAAAATAATATTCTTCGAGGAATCAATTAAAGAGAGGTATGCAAAATCATACAATTCGGGTCTAAGATTATCAATAGCATTTGCGATGATTACAAAGTCTGTGTCTGCTGAACTGCTAATCTCGTCCACAACTTTGACTAGCCATTCTTGGAAATATTCGGCTAAAGTTGATGGTTTATCCGCTATCCACAAAGCTGGATGTGAATCTGGAGCATAATAAACTTTACCACGTGAGGCGAGACTTTTGACTGTAGCCTGCGCAGCTAAATAACCGCTAGAAAACAAAGCTGCATCTTCATATCCGAATCTAGAGGCTAAATACTTCTCTGCCTCATCATATATTCCCAGCTGCACATTATTCGATCGAGAAGTGCCGTTGTTTAATCCATACTTCTTAATCCCTTCAAAAACCAAGTTTTGGTAATCTTCATTTACTAATAGCCCAAGATATGCTGTTCCGCCAAAAAATAAATATTCTTGCTTCTCGATATTAATTGTACGATTTGTTGGTTGATGCAGATTTCTAAATGAAGTCATTTATGGTTTGTATTAATTCGCAAATGTAATCATTAAGAAATGTTAAGACTAATACAAATGATAATTGAATGGGATGTTAATTCCAACAGAAAAACTGAATCCTTTTATAGGGGGAAGATTGCTTTTTTGCTTCAGTTCAAATCCATAACCCGCAGCAAATTCCAAAATATTAAAAATACCTAAGCCAATTTTTGGTGTTAATGTGTATGGCGTAACTTCTGCCTTTAGAAATGGCCAAACACCCTTGGCGCTTAAATAATAAGTAATCCCTAGTTCCGGAAGAAAGTGCGCCTTTTTATCTGCAAAAGTCAGATTTGCTCCTGCATCAAATCTTAAATAATTCGCGTAACCTATGTCAGTCAATCCCCATAAAGATGCCTTAAAAAAGCTTTTCTCTTGATGATGATATCCTATCGAAGGACCAATAATCCATTTTGAATTCTTCACTTGTTGTGCTTTAGAGTGCACAGAAAGAATTAAAAATAGTAGAATATATAATAATCTCATACTATGAACCTGGTTTATTCATTTTAAAGATAACAAAAACAGTCCTTTATAAAACATGCAACTAAAAATCAACTGCTTAGTATTTAGATTCTCATTTCAAAAAAATGTTACAAATGACATTTGCTTCTAATTAACTCAATTAAGTTTAAAACCAATTTAATAATTTTCACACTAAAAAATAACTTTTGAGTTGTTTTGTTAAAATTTGTTAAAATAGAACAAACGATTGCGTAGCTGTATTATAAAATAAGTTTGTAATATTAGTATAGTGTAATTAAAGCCAATGTTATTACATATAAATTATAAACTATTTTATGAAAAAACTTAAACCACGCAATTACCCATGGATTTCAATATCTAAAAATGTACCAATATGGGGTAGAGGAACCATTGTAGCTTTTCTTATTTGTCATTCATTTACAAATAGTGCTGGAACATTAGAATCTGCCTTCCACCTGGAAAAAAACTTTATTTTACAACAAAAGAAATTATTTACAGGAACAGTAAAGGATGTTAATGGCAACATTTTACAAGGTGTGAGTATCTCGCTAAAAGATCAAAAAAACGCTCTAACATCAACCGATATTAATGGGCGTTTTGTGGTCGAAATTCCAACAAACTCGACTTTAGTTTTCAGACTCGTGGGCTATGTACCACAAGAACTTCAAGTAGGAGCAGATGAAAATGATCTTTCAGTTACACTTTTTGAAGACACTGAAGGGATAGACGAGGTAGTTGTAGTAGGTTTTGGAACACAAAAAAAGGCGAGTAATGTAGGCTCGCAATCAACCATTAAGAGGGCTGAGTTAAAAGTACCTGTGGCAAACTTATCCACAGCGATTGCAGGCCGTCTCGCGGGCGTAGTAGCCACTCAGCGTAGTGGCGGACCAGGTAGTGGTGGTGCTAATTTATTTGTACGTGGTGTTGCAACATTTGCAAGTTCTCCACAATCACCCTTATTAATTGTAGATGGTGTACCCGATCGCGATATAAATAATATTGACCCCGAAGATATTGAAAGCTTTACAATCCTTAAAGATGCTACCGCAACAGCAGTATATGGTACTAGAGGAGCAAACGGGGTTATAATTATTAACACGCGAAAAGGAAAAGCAGGAAAACCTAGTATATCTGCAGAAGTACAGCAAGGTATTACAGGGTTTACCTATTTACCAGATTTTGTTGATGGCCCAACATTTATGGAACTTTTTAATGAAGGTTTAACAATGCGCGGAAAGAATGCATTTTATGATACCGAAAGAATTGAAAAGCATAGATCAGGCGAGGATCCAGATTTGTATCCAAATGTAGATTGGTACAAAGAACTATTCACAAATAATGCAACTAATAACAGAGCTAATGTGAATATAACTGGAGGTGCAGATGTAGCCAATTATTACCTTTCACTTGGCTATTACAACGAGACGGGACAGTTTAATACAGCTGATATCGAAACCTACAACTCCGAACTTAAAGAAAATCGTTTTAATTTTACGAGTAATTTGACTGTTAATGTAACCTCCAAAACTAAAATCGATTTTGGCTTAAACGGATTCTTGAAAAATTACAATGAACCTGCACGTGGAAGAGATGCCATTTTTAGTTTAGCAACACAAGCTTCACCCCATATAATTCCAGTCCAATATTCAGACGGATCATGGTCATTTGTGAGAGGTGCTACCGAAAACCCCTATAAAGCATTAACTCAATCTGGTATTAATAACAGATACGATAACGTGGTGAGATCAAATCTTAGAATTACTCAAAATTTAGATATGATTACAGAAGGTCTAAGTACTAGTGGTCTATTTGCTTTTGATGTGTTTGGTCAAACGGTATTGTCTAGAAGTAGAAATTTACCATCTTATTTTGCTGAAGGGCGAGACACAGAAGGTAATTTAATACTCACCAATACCCAGACAGGTTCGCCAGATTTAAGTTTCGGGCTTGGTAGATCTTCTACAAGAAGGTTATATACTGAAGCTTCATTAAATTACGGACGTGAATTTGGTATACATGATGTAGGTGGATTATTGCTATTTAATCAGTCAGATTTTTCGGACGCTGTATCTGCTGTTAGTTCTTATCAAGCTGCGATCCCTTACAGAAATCGTAATTTAGTGGGTAGAGCTACCTATGCTTATGATAGAAAGTATTTATTTGAAAGCAACTTTTCTTATTCTGGGTCTGACAACTTTACTCCAAATAACCGATTTGGATTATTTTCTTCTATTGGTTTAGGATGGGTTGTATCCAATGAAAGTTTCTTCGAATCCGCTAAAGACTATATACAACATCTAAAATTTAGATATTCTTATGGTAGCTCCGGTAATTCAAACACCAATGATAGATTCTTATACTTAACAAGATACACGCAATCTGGTGGAGGATATAATTTTGGTTTACCTGGATCTCAAAGAGGATATACGGGATATGCTGAATCCTTACTTCGTGGCGATGTAACCTGGGAGACATCGTACAGACATAATATTGGTATAGAATTCAATCTGTTCAATAATAATCTACAAGTCATCGCAGAATTATTTAAAGAAGATCGTCGCGGAATATTAATGCGCGGCTTAGATATACCATACGTTTCGGGCTACAATTCTGGTAATGTACCGTATAAAAATATTGGTGAGACTGCAAACAAAGGTATTGACTTGACGCTTGAGTATAACAAGCAAATGACCAATGGATTTTTCATGGCAAGAAGTACAATGAATTACAACTCCAACCGCGTGGTTAAAGATAATTTGCCACCATGGGCATTTCCTTACTTAGATCGTGAAGGACACCGTATTTCTCAACGATTTGGTTACATCGATCAGGGACTATTTAAAAGCGATGAAGAAATAGCGAATTCGGCAACACAAGCGGGCGATGTACGTGTAGGAGATATCCGGTATAAAGACTTAAACGGAGACGGAATAATTAACTCAAATGATCAAACGGCAATTGGGTATGGTGCAACACCTTTACTTACTTACGGTATTACATTAGGTGGTGGCTACAAAGGTTTTGACATCAGTCTATTCTTTCAAGGAGCAGGAATGGTAGACTTGAATTATTCAAGTGGATTTTCTGTTACACCATTCTCTCAAGGAGCGACATACGGTAATATGTATTCTACGCTATTAGACCGCTGGGATCCTAACAATCCGGATCAAAAAACTCTTTATCCACGTCTTTCAACCAACGAAACGGTAACAACAAACTACTATACTAGTTCTTGGTGGATAAATAGAGCAGACTACTTAAGACTTAAGCAGGCGGAATTTGGTTACAATTTTGAAAATAAATCATGGCTTTCTCGCATAGGGGTTACTAAGATGCGTCTATACACAAATGGAACTAACTTATTTACAATTTCAAATTGGGATTTTTGGGACCCAGAAATGGGAGACGGAAGAGGTACAGCTTATCCTATTACCAGAGTATACAATGTAGGTTTAAGACTAAATTTTAAATAAGAAATATCATGAAATTTAAATATAAGAAATTAAAAATAGCATTGTTATTAGGTATAGCAACGCTAACAATAAACAACAGTTGCAACGATAAATTTTTTGATGCACAGCCAGATAACTTGTTGAATATTGAAACAATATTTTCTAACCGTATACAGACTGAGAACTATTGGGGAGGATTATATTCACCTATTCCTGATATTTGGGATCAACCTTATACATTCTATTTTTCGGCTATAACAGATGAAATGGACATATCCAATTGGCAAGAATTTGCTCAGAATTCGGGAGCACTTTCTGCCGACAATGTCAACACATCTTACGTAAACTATTACAATAAAATCAGACAATGTCAGATTTTCATCGATAATGTCGATAAATGTGAGGAATTGCTATTGGCTGAAAATGGCGCTGCTCTTGTAAAACAGTACAAAGCAGAGGCGAGATTTTTACGTGCTTATTATTACTGGTTAGTCATGAAGATGCATGGGCCGGTTGTCATAGTACCATTTAACGTTGATGAGGCAGGACCAGATAATTATCAAATTCCAAGAAGTTCATGGGATGAAAGTGTAGCATTTGTACTGGGATTAATAGATGAAGCAATCGTTGATTTACCAGTAGACCACTACCAAACCAACACGAATACGCCGGACGGCACACAATTAGGTAGAATAAACAAAATGGTAGCTGAAGCGGTTAAATCGGAAATAACACTTTTTCACGCTAGTCCCTTATATAATGGAAATACTGATTTAGCGAATTGGAAAAACCTTGATGGAAAGCAATTAATAAATCCAACTTATGAAGTAAGCCGTTGGAGAGCTGCAGCGACACAAGCGAAAACAGCTATAGATCTAGCTGTTGCAAATGGAAAAGATCTGTTTGTAAAAAATGGAGCTGATGCTTTTGAAACAGGATTTCTTTCTACAAGAGATGTGTTTTGGGAAGGCTACCAAAAGGAAGGCATATGGATTAGACCTAATACGCAGCGAGAACAATGGGAACGACACGCAGCTCCTAGAGCTGTTGTAGGCACACCATATAATGGATTGGCCGCTGTACAAGAATTAGTTGATGATTTTCGAATGTCAAATGGCCAAGCGATTAATCAAAGTGCGACTTACAACGAAAATACGTATGTAAATACAACAACCAAATATTATGTATCAGGAACCAATACAATGTATACTGCTCGTGAGCCCAGATTTTATTCTTACATAACATTTAATGGCTCAATAATACCTGGGGTTGCTAAATCTGGAATGACACGTGTTGAGTATTATTCGACAGGGAATTCTGGTAAAAATGGTGCTCCACGTGACTGGCCAAAAACGGGCTATACGGCAAGGAAAAACTTACATCCTGGATATGGATTCAACCCATCGACTGTAACAAATAGAGTAGCGATGCTAATACGCTTGTCAGAACTATATCTTAATTATGCAGAAGCATTAAATGAAGCTGAACCAAATAACCCAGATGTATTAATCTATCTGAATAAAGTCCGCACAAGAGCAGGAATTCCCGCCCTAGCATCAGGTCTCTCCCAAGAACAGGTGCGCGAAAGTATCCGTTTAGAAAGACGAGTTGAATTATGTTTTGAAGGTAAACGCTACTTCGATGTGAGGAGATGGAAAGTTGCTGATAAAGAAGGATATTATCAAGGAGGTGCAATTACAGGAATGGATACTTCGAAAGGAACATCTTTAAGTGACCCAAGTTTTCACAAACGAGTTGTGGCTGTTGTAAGATCAGAATGGAATGACAAGAACTATTTTATGCCTTGGCATCAAATGGAGATCGACCGTAATAAAGCTCTAGTACAAATCCCAGGTTATTAATCTTTGTTAATTATGAAAAAAATAAATAAATCATTATTTGTATTAGGCTTAGGTATTGCTACATTATTTGCATGCAAAGAAGATAAACCTACCTATGAGCAGTTGAATGATACGCGCGAGCAAGCTTGGCTAAGTGTCCAAAAAGCAGCCAATGGCCAACAGGATTTAGTTTTGTTTCCTCAAGTACAGGAACGTAAAGATGTATTCAGAGTTAATTATGGTGGAGTAGGATATCCTTCAGAAGACATAAGTATTACATTTGCTCAGGATCAAAAAGCTCTAGATAGCGTGAATAGAATACGTCAAATTGGAGGCCTAGAGCCCTATATTCCTTTTCCTGCAGGTTCGTATACTCTAGATAAATCTAGTGTAAATATACAAGCTGGTACGACAGGTTCTGACTTTATCACTTTGACGTATAAACCAGAAAACTTCGATTTAACTAAAGAATATATGCTTGCATTGACTGCCACAAACAATAAAGATTACAAATTCAGGGCTGGAAGTAGTACGATTTTATATTATGCTGCAGTGGTAGAAAAACCGCAATCTAAAACAAAATGGACAGCAAAAGTATCTTCTATTCATACAGGAGAATCCATTGGAACACCAGGGGCTATCGTAGATGGCAACATTAACACATTTTGGCATACCCCGTACTCAGCTGGATCACCGAACTATCCGCATTGGGCTGAAATAGATTTTGGTGAAGAAATCTATGCCACAAAAATCGGCATTACCAAGCGACAAGCAAATTCCACAGGTTTTAAAACTTTTGATATTTTAGGAAGTAAAGATGGCACGACTTGGATCACATTAGCATCCAATCAAGTTATGGAACAATTTAACGACGGAATGCAAGTATTTGACATTACTCCACAGTATTTGAAAAAGATTAAGCTTGATCTTAAAAATTCATTTGGCGGTCAAAATTACACACACTTAGCAGAAGTGGACGTTATTGGTTATTAATAGGGTTAAAGAAAATACTAATATTTTTAAATTTTAATGGCAATAACGACTTTTTAAGGTATTGATTAATCAAAAAATGCCAGATCTAATATTAGGTCTGGCATTAATTCCCATTATTTAAGTTCTTTAAAAACGTTTAATTTTAAGCAACTATAATGCCAGTTATTTGTCCACAATTTCAATTGGAAGCATTATAGTTTCATATTCTTCAATAGGGTACTTAGCTTCAATTTGAGCTATTAACAATCGAGCCGCCCTCTCCCCCATTTCAATAGCCGGCTGTTTAACTGCAGTGATAGGTGGATTAAAAATATCAACAACTTTAGAGTTTGTAAATCCTACAATTTTATGTGAATGCGACAGCGAATTATTCATTCTATTTAAAGCCTGCAAATAACCAGTAGTGAGTCTATCACCAGAGATAAATATCCCATCGTAGTGATAATCTTTCAAATCTTCAATAGCATCTTCAATTTCTTTGCCGTCCGCACCACCATGCTGACAATATTTCACTGCTTGTTCTTCAAATGGGAAACCATTCGATTTAAGACCTTTTTTAAATCCTTCCAATCTTTCTCGGTTTGTGGAGAGATTTTGATTTCCGGTAATATGTGCAATCTTCCGACATCCTTTCTTTACTAAATACTCTACCGCATCTGACCCACCTTTGGTGTTATCTGCGATAACTTTGTGCGTATCAAAATTTTCGGGCACTCGGTCAAAAAAGACAATAGGGAATCCACTTTTCAGCAATTGTTGTAAGTAAGACGTTTCATCAGATTCTGCCGAAAGAGTCATCAAAAGACCGTCTACAGAACGCATAAATAAATGCTCTACGAGTAATTTTTCTTGTTTTGCAGATTCATGTGATTGGGTTATGACAACTTGGTAATTCTTTTCATAAGCGACAGATTCAATCCCTTCTATTACTTGAGAAAAAAAGTTATTAGAGATCTCACTAACTATGACGCCAATTGTATTGCTTTTCCTCTCCTTTAAACTTCTAGCGATTGGATTGACTTGAAAATTAACTTGCTGTGCATAAGCCAATACCTTTTTTTTCGTTTCTTCACTTATTTCGTAACTATCTCTGAGCGCTCTCGAAACGGTTGAAGTAGACAAATTGAGCGCTTTAGCAATATCCTTTAGGGTAAATTTTTCGAAAGACATAATCAGGTAATTTAGGTAAGTATACCCAAATTATTTCAAAAAGAAAAGAAGTATGGGCAAAGAATTGCCCATACCAAATAAATTATAACAACCTCAAATCGACATTTGAAGTAGTTACTACCCTATTTTGTGAAACGAAAATATTCTCGTGCGTTATTGTAACTAATGTCTTGCACTAGTTTTCCTACCCATTCTATATCATTTGGCAATTCTCCATTTTCTATATCTTGTCCGAAAATATCACATAATATTCTACGGAAATATTCGTGTCTTGGGAATGAAAGAAATGATCTTGAATCAGTTAACATACCGACCATACGACTCAATAAACCCATATTAGAAAGCGTATTGATTTGTTTTGTCATACCGTCCTTTTGATCCAAAAACCACCATGCTGAACCAAACTGTACCTTACCCGCAACAGTACCATCATTGAAGTTCCCAATCATCGTAGCCATCAATTCATTATCCGCCGGATTCAAATTGTATAAAATAGTCTTAGTCAACTTATCTTGATTATCTAAACGGTTTAAAAACTTAGATAATGCTCTAGCTTGACTAAAATCACCTATAGAATCATATCCTGTGTCAGGACCATTAGCGCGCAACATACGTGCGTTATTGTTGCGTAATGCCCCTAAATGATATTGCTGAACCCAACCTTTTTCGTGATCCCACTCCGCAAAATTTACCAGCATTGCAGATTTGAACTGCAGATTTTCTTGGTATGTAATATTCTGATTAGATCGAATTTTATTGAAAATCTCTGCTATTTGTGCTTCTGTATAATCTTCTGCATAAATTTGTTCAAGTCCATGATCCGATACAGAACAGCCATTTGCTGCAAAGAAATCATGTCTTTCTTTCAAAGCATTTAAGTAATCTTGCAATGACCCTATAGACTTATTCACGACAGCTTCGAGCTGATTGATATAAGCATTTAAAGCTTGTATATCATCTGAATTCATGGCTTTGTCTGGTCGAAATGCAGGAAGCATTTTAAAGGATTCATTTTCAAAGGCGAATTTTTGATGAAATTCCAGATTATCGATAGGATCATCTGTCGTGCAAACAACCTCCACACTCATCATCTTCAAAAGACCACGAACCGAGTATGCTGGTGTAGCTAATTTTTCAGATGTTTGCTCCCAAATTGCTTCTGCAGTAGTGGGATTCAACAAATCATTAATACCGAAGTAACGTTGTAATTCCAAATGCGTCCAATGATAAAGTGGATTTCGCATCGTGTAAGGAACAGTTTCCGCCCATTTCAAGAATTTATCTTTATCTGAAGCATCACCCGTAATGTATTTTTCATTTACACCGTTTGTGCGCATTGCACGCCATTTATAGTGATCTCCATGCAACCATACTTGGGTAATATTTTCAAATTGGGTATTGTTAGCAATCTGCTCAGGAATTAAATGATTGTGGTAATCAATAATCGGCATCGCTTTGGAATAGTTATGATACAAATCCTGCGCTGTAGCAGTTTGTAACAAAAAATTCTCATCTAAAAAGTTTCTCATATCAGTTTATAATTATAAGCTAACCCCTCTTTTCCAGGGGATAAAATCATCTTGATTTAATAATACAGATTTTGGAGTAACATCTCCACTTGCTGCTCTAATACAGTATTCCAAAATTTCCTCCCCCATTTCTTCAATAGTTTTCTCTCCTTCAATTACTGGTCCTGTATTAATATCAATGATATCGGACATTCTTCGAGTAAGTTCGTTGTTCGTTGCGACTTTAATAACTGGACAAATTGGATTACCAGTAGGTGTACCAAGACCCGTTGTAAACAGAATTAACGTAGCTCCAGAAGCTGCTTTACCTGTAGTCGCTTCTACATCATTTCCAGGAGTACATACCAGATTAAGACCATCTTTAGTGGCTTCTTCTGTATAATCCAATACATCTACCACAGGTGATGTACCGCCTTTCTTGGCAGCACCATTGCTCTTAATCGCATCCGTTATAAGTCCATCACGTATATTTCCTGGTGAAGGATTCATATGAAAACCTGAACCTACCCGCTCTGCGGAATCGCTATATGCTTGCATAAGCTTAATAAACTTCTGCGAAGCAGAGGGATCAATTGTACGATCTATTAAATTTTGTTCGGCTCCACATAGCTCAGGAAACTCGGCGAGTAATACTTTTCCACCTAAAGCAACCAATAAGTCTGACGCATAGCCTACTGCAGGGTTTGCTGAAATTCCGCTAAACCCATCACTACCGCCACATTTCACTCCTAAGGTTAACTTACTTAAAGGGACATCTTGACGTTCAAATTGATTAATTTTGGTTAATCCCTCAAAAGTTTTCTTTATCGCCTGCTTCACCATATCCTCCTCACTCACAGACTTCTGCTGCTCAAAAGTATATAGCGGTTTATTAAAATTAGGGTTTCTTAATTTAATTTCATCCAATAATTCCTGCAATTGTAGGTTCTGACATCCTAAGCTTAGAATCGTAATACCAGCAACATTTGGATGATTTGCATACGCTGCCAAAAGCTTTCCAAGAACCGCAGCATCTTGTCTAATGCCTCCGCAACCACCTTGATGATTCAAAAATTTTATACCATCAACATTTTTGAAAACACGATTTCTAGGATAAGTGTTCCTATTCAATGATTCAAAAGCTGAGCTATTAAGATCTTTTCCTTCTTTATACGCATTTAGCAATTCAGAAGCATATGATTTATATTTATCCGTAACTGAATAACCCAATACATCATATAAAGCCTCTTTTATGACATCGAGATTTCGATTTTCGCAAAATACCGTAGGGATAAATAGCCAATAATTCGCAGTTCCCACACGTCCATCTTCACGCAAATAGCCTTTGAAAGTACGATTTGCAAACTTAGATACATCTGGCTTGGTCCATTCACCTTGGGCATATGGCCTAAATTCATATGGCTCTACAGCGTGCTTTGTATTATCTGTTGACATTCGCACCCCCTGCTGTACAGGAAATTGCACTTTACCCACCAACACACCGTACATCAGCACCTCTTCTCCTTGTTGCATATCTTGCATAAAAAATTTATGCTTTGCGGGGATATCTTCTTTCAAAACATATGATATTCCGTCATATACCACTTGCTCACCTTCACTCAAATCCTTCAGTGCGACAAGCACATTATCCTGAGGATGTATACGTAATACTTTTGCTTTCATTTATACGATTTGCGCTATAGCTTTTAAGACACCTTGGTTAGCTATTTTTTCTAAACTCTTGTTTATTTGATTTACAAAATCAGGATACGCAGTCAAATCCTGACCCCATAATTCCTTATCTTGAATCAGTTCATCCGTTGATTTACCCTCACTTTCAGCGTGCATTTTTAGGAATGACGCAATACCAAAAGCCATATAATGCGGTGTAGTATCGTGCTTTGCATACCATTTAGCTAAAAGTGGAATGCATCGCATGGCGATTTTGGAACTGTAATTCATAGCAATAGCAGTCCACTGGTGATCCAAAAATGGATTGCTAAATCTATCTATCACACTATTAGAAAACTCATTCACTTCCTGCGCTGGAATCTCTTTACTTGTAATAGAAGGCCCGATTTCTACTTCCATGAGGTTCTTCACATAATTCTTAAATACATCGTCTTGCATCGCTTCTTTTACAGTTTGAAAACCTGCTAATAGCGCCGCAGCACAACTGAAAGTATGCGTGGCATTCAATAAACGCAATTTTATCTCCTTGTATTTGTTAATAGAAGGTACGATACGCACACTAGAGTCTACCTGTGCAAATGAAAGTTTTTCGATGACACGATCAGAGCTCGATTCTATCGCCCACAAGCTGAATGGCTCAGCCATAATCATCAAATCATCTTTATACCCCAAATTCTGTTCTACAACTTCTTGATCTTTTGAAGGTAATTTTCCCGGCACTATACGATCTACCAATGTATTACAGAAATCATTTGCTTCTAACAACCAATTTTTAAAAGCTTCGCTAAGTTGATTTTGTTCAGCTAAAGTCAATATAATTTCCTTCAATTTTTTGCCATTATCCGTAATCAGTTCTGTAGGTAAAATCACTAAGCCTTTAGATGCGTCCCCATCAAAAACTTCGTAACGATGGTAAAGAATACTCAATAATTTTCCCGGAAATGAAGATGGAGGATTATCAGAAACCTTATCCTCACTTAGCACAATCCCTACTTCTGTCGTATTACTAATAATTATTTCCAGCGCAGGACTTGCGGCAATTTTCAAAATCTCAGCCCAATCAGAAGAAGCTTCTATAACTCGAGAAATTGCATTGTTGACAGCGTATTCTTCAACAACATGACCTTCTTGTATACCTTTGTTACAAAGTGTGAATAAGCCATTTTGATTTACAAAATCATCAATAGATCCATTCGGTGTGGATTTAACAACAGCGATACGTCCTTTAAAAACTTGCTGTTTGTTTGCTTTATCGATATAATAATCAGGTAGTCCGCGCAACAATACACCCGTCCCAAATTGTAAAACCTTTTCAGGGTATTCAAATGAAACAGACGTTGGCAGTTCTAAATTTTCAGTAGATATGTCTTGAAGTATATCAGTAGACAAGATTTTCATTTAGTTATATTTCTTATTTTTTAGAATTAATTGACTTTAACCATTTAGGGTAATTGTTTTTCAACAAATTGACTGGCCATTCCCCATACCAAGAATATCCGTTTTTTCGTTCTTCGGATATTTCATCAAAATTATAATGTATGGAATCATCGCGGTCTCCAAATACGGGCTTGTTAGTACCAATTTCATAAAAACGACTCCAAACAATAGCCTCATCGTCAGGCACTAGTCTCCTCACTATTTTTCCTTTGGCGTCAGTAGAGGTTTCGAATCGAAAGCCTTGAATTTTTACGCTATTGAACCATTTGATTGCGCCTTCAATAGCTTTAACAATTTCTTCAGTCGGCTCTTCCTTCATCAAAAATCGAACAATACCTACAGACTCGCTTGCGGCCAAAGAAATAGGTTCAAACTTGCGTGCTTGTGCAGGCTGCAAATGTTCATCATATTGGGCTGCCCAAACCGTTAACTCATTCTCCACAAGTATTTGCGCCTTTAGAATACATTCGACACCTTTTTGTACGGCACGTTGGGCATTTTTACTAAGCTCATCAGGAACAAAATCATAGGCTTCTTCTCCCTTCGCTACATTGCGTAAAAGCTCAAGCACGTTAATCATTGCATTATCATTGAATGTGATTTGACTTCTATACCCCTCTGTGTCTGGGAAATATTGCGGAAATCCTCCATTGTCGTATTGCGCTGATAATAAATAATTAATACCCCGTATTACCGCTTCTTTATATTGCTTTTTGGAGGTCTTTTGAAATCCTTCCGCCAGTGCTTCAATTTCTCGCGTTGTTGCTTTATTATCTATAGTTGCTAATCGCCCCTGTTTTGGAACAATCTTTAGCAAATCGCTTGACAGTTTCTTCTTATAGTCAACTGCCGTACCATCTGTATAATGCTTGGACCATCCCCCATTTGGCAATTGATAAACCAACATATTATCCCAAATGCTATTCTCATTTGACGCTGTATTTTGCCCCATGCAAGAACAACATATTAGCAGGCAGGCCGATAGACTATATAAAAACTTTATCCGCATTATCTTGTTTGTTTAATCAGCCATCGCACCAATTCGTGTGCCGCTGAAAAGTTTTGAAAATCATTTGGCAGCTTTCTACCGTCAACATATTCATTGTAAAGCCAAGGATCTCCAACAGCAAATACAGTTCCTTTACCGTATTTAGCTATTGCCATAAGGGTGTCGCTACCATCAGTTACAAGCGCTTTCGCTGGTTTTGAAGCTTGTATTGTAGAAATTTCTTTCAAATAAAGCTTAGATGTAGTTTTAAAAATTTCATTAGGACTTAGCATCACTGCACCCTGTTCAAAATTGCGACCTTGTACTTTGTTTCGACTATCCACATTAAACTTAATCCCGAATTTCGTACTCAGAAGATTGATCTTATCCAAATCACAGTTTCCTTGATCATTCAACAATAAAACAAGAACTCCTCCTTTTTTTACCCATTCAGCAACTTGATTTGCTTGCTGAGTATTCATGTAATTCGGACTCGGAGCATCCTTTTCATTGTCTGGATCTACTATAATGTATACGTCTGAATTTTTAAGGTTTGCTGTACTCGGCGCTTCTCTCAAAGTACACAGTGTAGCACCGTAGGTTTCAAACACATTACCTAAAATATAAAACCCGTTGAAGTCCTGTCCATCCCATAAATAATGGTAAGGCTGCTTTAACCCTGGAACGAATTCTTTGTATTCATTATTATAAAAATTGTCTAATGTTATGCGTGGAGATTTACCTATTGCTGTACGCTTTTTTAACTTTTCGTATTCAATATCTGCCAGCATAAACGGCCCTACACCTTTGGGATCGTTGCTAATGACCGGCTCACTCATGTAATATTCAAAACTACCATCTCTGTAGTTTTTGCTTCCCCCTAATCCTGAAACTGCAACGACTTTGTTTAAACTAATATGCGTTGATGATACTTCCTCAACAAATTCTTTTAACAAACCTGCATGTGCTTTTTCAATATTCTTTAAGTATTTTTTATCTAAATAACCTTTACGCAAGCCTTTTGTCATGGCATACGTAAACATACTTGAGGCAGAACCTTCGTGGTAGTTTCCTTCTCTGTGAGCTAGGTCGACTATATCATACCAAACACCTGTTTTTGGATCTTGATATTTTGCTACAGCTTCAATTGTTCTTTGAAGAATCGCTACAAGCTTTGGATGTCCAGAATGTGATACCGGAAAATAGTCTAATACATCCACTAAAGCAAAAGCAAACCAGCCCATACCTCTACCCCAAAAATGCGGTGATACACCTGTTTTCGGATTAGACCAACGTTCTTTGCGCGATTCATCCCAGCCATGGTACAAAAGCCCTGTTTTCTGGTCTTTTGCATTCTTTTCCATCCACACAAATTGATTGACGATATCATCAAACAAATCTGGCTTATCCATCAAGTCTGCGTATTCGGTTAAAAACGGTTGCGCCATATATAAACCGTCTAGCCACATTTGATTTGGATATACCTTTTTATGCCAAAAGCCACCTTCATTCGTACGTGGATGAGATTGCATCTGTGCAAAAAGACGATTACAAGCATTTAAATATTTTTTATCTCCTGTAGCCTTGAATAGTGTGAGTAATATTTTACCGTTTTTGATGTGATCAATATTATACTCTTCAGCAGAATAATTCAGGATATTCCCTTCATTATCTACATACTTATCCATCCATTCTTTTACAAATGAAAAGTAAGTGCTATTCGCTGTAGTACGCCAAACCTCAATTACACCTTCTAAAGGAACACCCCAATCATAGGTCCATTTCAGACCTTTGTTCGTTGTAAACTTAGATTCTATCACAACCTTATCCATAGCCGTATTAGCCATGCGTTCGTAATATGGTTTTTGGGCGAACCCAAGGAAACCAACAAATAAAAGTCCAACAGCTACTATTAGTTTTTTCATATCAGATTACATAGAAAGTGCTTTGGAGATCGCACCACGATCAAATGCACTTTTTGTTTTTACTTCTTTAAAATTCGTTCCTGTTGCACGGATATTTTTGGATTCACTCCCCGATACACGCATCAGCAATTCAACGGCATTCATGGGTGTCAACTTATCAAATGTTATACCCTCACTATCCACTACATGAACCAGAGGATTAGTACTTTTAGCATTTACACGCACGTTCTTTAAAGAAATATTGGTCGATGCTATAATCTCAATTCCTTTGTTAGCTTGGATATTTATGTTTTCTAATAAGACATTTTTTACGTGCATTTCTGGTAGTCCGCGGAAGAAAATTCCTTTATCTGCTCCGTTTACATGTACATTTTTAATTGTGAAATTTTTAAATTGAGGTGTCTCTTCAGTCACGGGAAGTTTCACCACTTTTATAGGTTCTTTCTCATCACCCAGAAGTGGTATTGGATCCACAGCCTCATAGTACATATCAAATAAAATGGCTTCCCCTGGGATACCAACCATATTGATATTCTTGATGAAAATATTTTCAACTACACCTCCACGGCCCCTTTTGGTTTTGAAACGAAGACCAATGTCCGTACCAATAAAAGAACAATCCTCTACCCAAATGTTGCGGGCTCCACCGCTCATTTCGCTACCAATCACAAAGCCGCCATGCGCATGATAGACCACGGAACGACGGATAACCACATTCTCTGTAGGCATTGCGCGATCACGCCCTGCTTTGTCTCTTCCAGACTTGATACAGATCCCATCATCACCTACGTCGAAAGTACAATCTTCTACCAAAACATTTTTGCACGACTCTATATCCACACCATCCCCATTCTGAGCATACCATGGATTCCGAACCAATACCTCACGCAATATTACATCCTCACACATCAGAGGATGTAAGTTCCAAGCAGCGGAGTTTTGAATAGTCACACCTTCGATTAATACTCGCTTACACTGCGTGAAAACTAATAAATTTGGTCTTAAAAAGTCTTTTACATCTAAAAAATCTTCTTTGGTAACCCCAGGTTTAATTGTTCCACTTCTATTTTCCAAGGCACCTTTTAATGAGCCTTCAGAAGGATACCATATCTTAGCTTTCTCATCTACGACACCCCCTGAAGCAAGTAATTTCTTCCACTGAGAATCCGTCATTTTATTTCGCTTCACCATACGCCATACGCCACCGTTTCCATCGATAATACCTTTTCCTGTAATGGCAATATTTTCTAGATTTTTACCCGAAATAGGATTTTGATTACGCCACGCGGGTTGTCCCTCCCAATTAGATTCGACTAATTTGTAATCGTCGAATTTATCTGAAAACAAAAGAATTGCTTCTCTGGAAACATGCAAGTTTACATTGCTTTTCATTTCAATAGGACCAGTAAGCCATAGCCCTGCAGGCACTAATACCACACCTCCACCACGCTGACTTATGGCCGTAATAGCTTTATTGATAGCCTGAGAATTCAAAAACTGTCCATCGCCTTTAGCACCAAAACTGGAAATATTTACCGTGTCAGCACGAAAAGATGTTGTCTTAATTATTGGCTGTTGGGGTTCATGGATTTGGGCTTTTGCCGAAAAACCAGCTAATAAACAAATTGTCGTGCTCAATATAGCGCCGGATCCTTTTAATAAATTCTTAAGTATCATCATAAATTTTAGTATTGGTTATCGCGAACAACAATTTTACGTTCTTAAAACCTTAATTAAAAGAACATTCTATGCAAACGTTGTCAATCTGCTACTATTTCAAATAGCTACTTAACGCTATTTTTTGTGTTTTTAATTCCCTTGCTACTAGCTCCGCAATTCGCTTTGCCCCAACTTCATTGAGGTGCGTGTTATCCGTCACGCCTTTTGGATAATTCACATGCCCTTTTTCCAAATGAAGAAACAATTTTTTTGAAGACTCCTCCCCGAGTTCAGAAAGCAATTCATTGCTCACCTTGCGCATATCAATGCAAGGAACCTTCATTTTTTGTCCCAGCACACAGGCAATATTTCCATACTCGCCGTGTGTATCTTGTAATTTGCCATCATCAAATTTGCGTCTAGCAATTGGAGTAAGTAATATGGGAAAAGCATTTTTTGCTTTGACTAATTCAACATATTCTCGAAGATTCGCTTCAAATTGTTCTGGTGTCACACCTACATTAGGCTTATCAACTTTTTCATCATTATGACCAAATTGGATAAACACATAATCACCAGCTTTTACATTCTCATACACTTCTTTCCATAAACCTTCATTTTTGAATGATTTAGTACTTCGGCCGTTTTTAGCATGATTTTTTACTATAACTTCTTCCTTAAAATAAGAAGCAAAAGGCATTCCCCATCCTGTTTCAGGATACTTGTTCTGTGACTTAATTGCCATAGTCGAGTCTCCTATCATCCACACGGTTATTACACGTTTTTCAGTAAATCCAATAAATACAAATAAAAAAACGAGATTAACACTAACGTAAATAATGCTTTTCATTAACAGTAAATTTTAAAAACTAATTTAACATCAATAAGCTAGTATTCAATGAAATAAATGCGAAATCGTTATCGATAACGATTGCATAAAATTGTATTGATACGCTATCAGATATTTAGTAATCTTGTCATAACCAATGACAAACAATTCTATGCAAATCATAAAAAATCTTACCCTATTATTCATTTTAGCGCTTGGCACTACCATTGCATTACGTGCACAGACATTAGACAATAAGTTTGAAATAGGTGTAAGCACTGACGGAACAGAAGACTTTACAACGATCCAAGATGCTATAGATCATGTACGCGATTTTGCAGAGTTCCCTGTTGTCATTCAGATTCATCCTGGCACTTACTTTGAAAAAGTTACTATTCCAAATAACAAAAGAAATATCATTCTACGTGGGTTCAATAAAGAAAATACCATCATTAGCCATGATGATTATTCGGGAAAGAAACTTCCTACGAAGGACATAGACGGCCGAGGAGCGCATACGACTTACACGACTTATACGCTTAGAGTTGCTGGAGATGATTGTGTAGTAGAAAATCTTACTATAGAAAATACAGCCGGAAGAGTTGGTCAAGCCGTTGCTTTGCATACCGAAGGCGATCGCATAAAAGTATTGAATTGCAACATATTTGGTAATCAAGATTCATTTTATTTATCCAAAGCTGGTGTACGTGTCTTTGTACACAACACACATATCAAAGGTACCACAGATTTTATCTTTGGAGCTACAACTGCATTTTTCCAGGATTGCATTATCGAAAGTTTATCCAATTCATATATCACCGCAGCTTCGACAACTGAGCATGAAGCGTATGGATTTGTGTTCTATAAGTGTAAACTTGTTGCAGCAGATGCGAATGTAAATAAAGTTTACCTCGGTAGACCTTGGCGCCCATTTGCCAAAACTATTTTCTTGTACTGCGAACTTGGAAGTCATATTACGCCCCAAGGCTGGGATCCTTGGGCAGGAGACAAAAACTTTCCGGATAAACAAAAAACCGCCTATTATGCAGAATATAAAAATTCAGGAGCGGGCGCAAGCGATATATCTCAACGCGTAGCCTGGTCGCGTCAATTATCCGATACCGAAGCTGCTAGATACAGTTTGGACAAAATTTTTAAAGGTTGGAACCCGCTAGAGAAATAATCTATTATGCGTTTTCTATCATTACTAATTGTTCTTTTTGTACAAATAAATTATCCTCAAAATTTATTGGGACAAATGGTCTACTTCCCAAAAGATACTTCTTTCAGTGTCCTGTCCACTTTTCAGAAAGAAAAGAAAAAATTCCCAAACATTCAGATAGCCCAAGTCAAGAGCGATAATGTGAAGATTTCGACAAATATTACCTACAAAAATGTAGAGCACAGAGATTTGAAAGTGGATATTTTTGAGCCTAGAATTCTCCATAAAAATGTTGGAATAGTTTTAATACATGGCGGTGGATGGCGATCTGGAGACAAAACGCATATGCATCAACTTTCCTTAGCCCTTGCAGAAAAAGGTTATACGTGCGTTGCAGTAGAGTATAGGTTATCATTAGAAGCTAAATATCCAGCTGCTGTAGAGGATATTCAAGATGCAATTTGTTGGATGAAGCAAAATGCTCAAAAATTAAACATAGATCCCAATAATATCATTTGTCTAGGCACTTCTTCCGGTGGTCAGTTAGCTGCTCTTGTTGGCGCACTTAACAAATTAATTGAGAAAGAAAAAATAAAAAGAGTACATGATCCATCTGTAAAAGCTGTAGTAAACATTGATGGTTTATTATCTTTCACGCATCCTGATGCAAAAGAGGGGTCTTTGGCATCAGAGTGGCTTGGGGGTGATATCAAAAAAGCATCAGACAACTGGAAAGAAGCATCAGCATTAACACATTTGTCCAAAAACTCTTCACCTATGCTATTCATTACGAGTAGTTATAAGAGGTTTAGTGCAGGTAAAAATGAAGTAAAAACCAAATATAAAGAATGGAACATCCATGTGGAGGAGTTACATTTTGAACAGTCTCCGCATACATTTTGGTATTTTCATCCCTGGTTTATCCCAACCGTGAATAAGGTTGACTCATATATCTCTATCCTTACAAATTCTGAGAGTTTAAAAATTTAACCCCTGATTAGCCCGCGAGAAGAGTTGTATTTTTTAAAATATTACACTACTAACCAACCAAAATTAGTATACTTCAATTAAAAGTTTCTATTTGATAAAATTAAGTTCTAAAGCCCGTTTATAGCAGATTAACATCCGCTCCCGAGCCTCGCTATGGGCAATAATTTCTTTTGGATATTCATTGGTTCCAAATTTCGGAACCCATTGTTTTACATATTGTAAATTCTTATCAAATTTTTCCATTTGAAGTTTAGGGTTGAATACTCTAAAATAGGGGGCAGCGTCACAGCCTGAACCAGCAACCCATTGCCAATTACCATTATTTGCAGAAAGGTCATAGTCATTAAGTTTTTTAGCAAAATATGCCTCACCCCAACGCCAGTCTATTAAAAGATGTTTACAAAGAAAACTAGCTGTAATCATCCTAATCCTATTATGCATATAGCCAGTAGCATTTAGCTGTTTCATACCCGCATCTACAATTGGATATCCCGTTTCGCCCATGCACCAACGCTCAAATTCCTCTTCATTATTCCTCCATTGAATATAATCGTAATTATGTTTAAAACATTCTTTTACGACCTTTGGAAAATGATATATAATCATCATAAAAAACTCTCTCCAAATTAATTCATTTAACCAAATATGATTATGACTTAATGCATAACCAACGCACTCACGGATGCTGATAGTTCCAAAACGCAAGGCAATACCGAGCTGTGTAGTATGCTGCATGTAAGGAAAGTCTCGATATTTATCGTAGTTCTCTATAATTTTTTGATCAAGATAAGGCTTTTGAAAAATAATATCAGTTTTAGTAAATCCAATTTCATTTAAAGACGGAATAGCTTTATTATCTAGCTTTAGAAAATTAGAATAATTTGGCTTATATACTCTATAATGCTCTGATTTTAGGGTTTCCTTCCATTTCTTAGAATAGGGGGTATAAATAGTATAAGGAGATTGATCAGATTTTAAAATATCTTTTTTGTCAAATATGACTTGATCTTTACAAGCTGTAAACTCAATGTTTTGTGCTTTAAAGTATAAATAAATTTGAACATCACGCTGTATAGCTAAAGGCTCATAATCCCTGTTAATAAAAACTGATTTAATGCTATACTTTTCATTTAATTCCTTAAATAGGTGCAACGGTGAGCCAATATAAGTATTTAAAGTAGTTTTAAACTCCCTTAATTTTAAGTTAATAGCATCAAGTGATTGATGTATATAATCAATTCTCCTATCATTTTTGTCATCTAACTTTTTTAAAATATCTGTATCAAAAATAAATATTGGCAGAACGGGATATTTGCTGTTAAGAGCATAATATAACCCAACATTATCCTCAAGACGTAAATCTCTTCGAAACCAGAATATAGATATTTCTTTCTTTACTTCCATGGATTTCACATATTTAAGTAAACATGTTCATTTTAAAATTCAGTTTAATTAGTCTTTGTAAGACTGCTATAGACAAATAAAAATTTAGAAATGGATTAAATGTTAATCACAAAACTCACAAATTAAACCAAAGCAACACAGGTATAAAACTACACTTTTGCGTCAACATTTAGTATTTATTTCTACCATAATTGTTCCAAAAAATGTTTTTATGAACATTTTTTATATAAATGGCCCATAAATTTTTTGAGTATTTAATCCCATACAAGAAATAACTATGATTTGAAATGTCTCAAATTCTCCGTAAATTCCGATAAAATCGTTAAAAGATTTTAGAACCAGGGTATAATAGTAGGCTATAATCCTGCAATAAATCAAATTTTAATACATAATAAATATTGCCAATGCATCAGGTACTATTAATTGATGATAATCAAATAATGAATTTTATCCATCAACAAATTATTTCTTCCGAATATCCTGAAGCTTCCATCTTAAATTTTGAGAATGGAAAATCTGCGCTTGCTCACATTTATAACAATCCAGCATTTTCTTTTACGGTCTTTCTCGACATAAATATGCCAATAATGGATGGTTGGGAATTTTTAAATGCCCTCACAAAGAATGAGAAAGGCTACAACTTAAAAATTTTTTTACTGAGTTCCTCTATAGATGTTCAAGATAAAATAAAAGCAAAGGAGTTTAGTCTAGTTGAGTCATATTTAGTTAAGCCCCTCACCAAGCAGATTATTAAAAATTTAAATATAAATCCATGAAAAGATTCATATGCACCAATCAAAAGCGCAATTAAACAATTGACAATCAAGCTACATAACACTTAAAAAGTATGACTAACAGCTCTTTCCAACTGTCTAATAACAACTTTGATTTCTTGAGTTTTATACCTGTCCCAGTAGTGGTTTATCAAAAAGAATCACTACAATTTCTTGCTATAAATAAGGAAGCTATACAACTCTATGGCTATAGTGAAGATGAATTTTTAAACATGAAATTGAACGATATTTGGCAGACTGTAGGTGATACAGAGACCGAAATAATATGCAGTAATTTTGACTATAACAAAGGAATTAAAAATGAAGTTGTTTATAGACATAAAAATGCGAATGGCAACACTTTATATGTTCAAATTAAATGTAATAGCATTCCTTACCGAGGAATTGACGCTGAAATAATTACTATAACTGATCTTACGACAAGATATGAAAAACAGCAGAAAATTTTAGCCCAAAAAGATTATTTAAAAGCCATAGGAAATATAAGTCAAATTTGGTTAAAGTCAACTGACTGGATGCAGTCGCTATATCGCTGCTTCGAAATTATTGGTGAAATAATAGAAGTGGATCGTATTTACTTCTTCGAAAATAACTTAAAAAATGAAACTACCTCCCAAAAACTTGAATGGAATAGGACTAATATTGAACCAGAAATTGACAATCCATTGTTACAAGATGCAAAACTATCTGATTACCCTCTTATCATAAACTCTTTAAAAGAAAAAAAACACTTTGAGGCTATAGTCAATGAGTTACCCCCCTCATGGTCAAAAAGTGTATTAGAGGCACAAAACATAAAATCGGCCCTTACACTCCCCATATTTGTCGATGAGGAATTTTATGGGTTTATAGGCTTTGATGATTGTAAAAAATATAAACGATTTTCAGAAGATGAATTTCAATTATTGTATGCACTGACTTCAAATCTTGCACAAGTACTTAAATCCCATAAAGCATATCAAGAATTATCATTTAGCGAAGGTAAATACAAATCTTTAATTGAAAATGGAAATGATCTTGTGGCTATTTTGGATAAAAATGGAAATTATAAATATGTTGCTCCTTCATCAAAAACAGTATTAGGAATCGATGCAACAGAATTTATAGGGAAAAGTGCTTTCGATTTTGTTTATGAAGAAGATTTGCCTAGAGTGAAACACTTACTATCCAAAATTCAAAATAAAAAATATATCTCTATTGAACCATATCGTTTTCCTGATGCCCAGGGAAACCTTAGATGGGTACGTACTGAGCTTTCCAATCACCTAAACACACCCTTAATTGAAGGAATTGTTGCGAACACACATGATGTTACTGACGAAATAAAACAGACAATAATTAACAATCTGGTTACAGAAATTAGTTTAGCAATAGCTAAACCAAATTCTTTAGTAACCTGCCTTCATGAAGCATTAAAAAAGTTAGTTAAAGTTTCAAAAATATGTATGAGTGAAATATGGCTGATAGCCCCTGATAATAGCCAATTGAATCTTATTACAAAAGCTTATCAAAAAAGTGACAAAGAGGCCTTTCATTTTCAGTCTTTACATACTACCAACTTTAGATTTAATGAAGGGTTACCAGGAAGAGTATGGAAGGAGAAAAATAAAGTTGTATGGGAAAATCTTCCTAAACATAAAAAATTTCTTCGAACAAAAGCTGCAAAAATAACAAAACTTTCATCCGGCATAGGATTTCCTATTATCTATGCCGATCAATTTCTTGGCTGCATCATATGCTTTTCAAAAGATTCTTCTGAAAAACTTACGGAACAAATTTGTATTTTAAGTAGTGTAATCCAGAAATTAGGCATAGTAATAAAACAAAAATTAACAGAAGAGGAATACCGAAACTTTTTTAATATTTCCCCAGACCCTAGATGTGTTGTCGGTTTCGATGGCTATATAAAAAAATGTAATAAAGCGTTTATTTCTCTAATTGGTTTTTCTAAGAAACATTTATATACTACACCCATTTCTAATTTTATACACCCAGATGATAAAGATAAAGTTGCCCAAAGTATTAATTCTTTAATACAAGGACAATCATCAGAACCTTTTAAGGGAAGACTTATCGCCTCTAATGGTGAAGTTAAATGGTTGTTATGTTCTGCCACAGCATTAACTGAATCTAAGACTATAATTGCTGTTGGTAAAGATATTACAGAACAAACCCTTGCAGAAAAAAAATTAAAAACAGCTTACGAGCAATTAAAAACAGCACAAAAAATTGCTAAACTAGGTTACTGGTACCGAGAAATTAATTCGGACGTTTCGGTATGGAGCGAGGAAACATATGCCATTTATGAATATCAACCCGAGACATTCACACCCACTAAAGAGAACTTATTACAAACATTCAAGCCTGCCGACAGGTATTTAATTTCAGATGACCCCGCAATACACCTTACTGACACAAAAGTACAAAGTTTTGAACACGAAATAATTACATCGTCAGGCAAAAGTAAATGGGTTCGTCAAGAAGTACAACTAATAACTGATGAAAAAGGTACTCCTGTCAGAATCGAAGGAACAATACAAGACATCACTGAGAGAAAAGAATATGAAAAGCAACTGCATTTAAGTAATGAAGTGTTTATACTAGCAATGAAAGCAAGTAATGAATTGATTTGGAACGTTGATTTAACGACTAATCAGCTCATAAGAAGAAAGAATCATAATCAAACATTTGATTATAATTTAAGCGAAACATTCTCGATAGAAAATTCATGGTTCACCGCCATAGATCCTAGTGACCGATTAAGAGTCTGGGCATCTCTTGAATCCGCTCTTAAAAATAAAACTCAAGAAACATGGCGTGAAGAATATAAAATTATATTAACTGATGGGTCAGTATCATATGTGGTAGACAGATGCAATATATTAAGAGATCAAGATGGAAATGCGGTAAGATTGGTAGGAGCAGCTTTAGATGTATCCGTATCGCGCGGAAATATGGAGCGAATTAAGAAGCAAAATGAAGCCCTTCGAGAAATTGCTTGGACACAGTCACATATAATACGTAGCCCCCTTACCAGAATAATGGGTCTAGTATATCTCTCCAAAGAACTAGGAGGAGGGGGACTAACTATAGAGGAAATTATGGAATTAATTATGGATGCAGTAAATGAATTAGATGAGGTAATACAACAAATTACCTATAAAACAAATTTAATTAATGAAGAAAACATCATAGTAAACGTTGATTCTTGGGAGTGAACTACCCATCTGCTAAAGACAAATGGGCTTCGGGCTTCACAGACTTGTGCTTTGTTGCCAAAGTCTTATTTGAGTCTCCGCCCGTGTAATCGCCAGTTCCTGACGATATTATTTTTAATCCTTCTTTCAGAATGTTT
>NZ_VIQM01000027.1 GCF_008520265.1 Sphingobacterium cavernae | reverse complement strand
ATTTTAGATTCATGTTGTTTACCATCTGTGATATGCACAAAACTGGGCATACAGCCATCATAATCAAGTATAGTATGAAGTTTTACAGCTCCCTTAGCACTGCGGAATTTAGCCCAGTCAAATACACTTAAGCATAATGGAATAATAGTAGCATCCATCAGATAGACTTTACGTTTAAGCCTGTTAAGCTCTGCGCGTCTTGGAAAATCTTTACGCCACAAATCATCCAAAAGTTTATAATACAAATCTCGAAATAGGCCATGATCACGATGTTTGTTGATGTAAGAGAGGTTGGACTTGCTAGGAGTTCTAGAAATTCCCATATGACTCATGTTTCCTGTAGTACTACGAAGCCCATTAGAAATGTCACGAACGGAATCAGCAGAGGAAAGATGGCAGAAAAGCATACTCACAAAATGTGACCAACTATTGATCCCTTTATGGTGCTTGTCGGATTGGTACTTTTGAACCAATTTATTAAAAATGTCACGGTCAACTAGACCTAATATCTGAGAAAATACGTTTATATTTACCATGGCGGTAGTTGAATTTTAGCGAATTAAATATAGCAATCCCTGCTATATAAATACACCGCCATTTTTTCCCTTATTTAGGACGCTTGTG
>NZ_VIQM01000028.1 GCF_008520265.1 Sphingobacterium cavernae | reverse complement strand
GACTTGCAAAAATGGACACGTTTTAGACCGTGATTTAAACGCTGCAAGAAACATTCTGAAAGAAGGATTAAAAATAATATCGTCAGGAACTGGCGATTACACGGGCGGAGACTCAAATAAGACTTTGGCAACAAAGCACAAGTCTGTGAAGCCCGAAGCCCATTTGTCTTTAGCAAATGGGTAGTTCACGGTACTTGACTTTTGTGGTGTTATGTTATACCAAAAAATAAGTAGGTTAGGTTAAACTTATAAGTCATTATAGCTTATTTTTACGATATGCATAATAAAACACCGTTGGCAATACCGTAAACGATAAAACTAAACAAATCATTAATCCACCTACAATCATAATGGCTAACGGTTTTTGGATTTCTGAACCCATTCCAGTAGATAAAGCTGCTGGTAATAACCCTAATGACCCCATTAGAGCAATCATTAAGATGGAACGGATACGACTTTTCACGCCTAATTTAATAGCTTTTATCAATGGATATTCTTTTAGATTATCTTTCATTACAGCTATTAAGATAATCCCATTGATGGTATTAACTCCAAACAAAATGATTAATCCAATTCCAGCGGAAATTCCAAAGATAGTATTGGTGATCCATAAGGATAGAAATCCTCCAATAAAGGCAAATGGAATTGTAATCGCTGCCAATGCCGTATCTTTCATATTTCCGAAATTACTGTACAATAACAGCAGTATTAGGACTAAAGAAATTGGAATTACTGTCATTAATTGTTTTGAAGCACGTTCTTTACTTTCGAACTCACCTGCCCATTCCATATAGTTATCTTTTGGAAGTTCCACTTCTTTTGCTACCACTTCTTTTGCTTCCGAAATCGTTGAACCTAAATCGCGCCCATCTATACTAAAACCAACACCAATGTAACGGCTGTTTCCTTCACGGTAAATAAAAGCAGGACCAGTTTTGTAGCCAATCGTTGCTATTTCTTGTAGCGGTACATTTTGTCCGTTACTTGTTGGAATTAGAATATTACCAATCTTTTCTGGAGAGTCACGGTATTCTTTCTCGAAACGTAGAATTACATCAAACTGTCGATCATTCTCATAGAATTTAGTAGCTGCTTGACCTCCAATTGTCATTTCAATTACGGCTTGAACATCGGCCGTACTGATACCATAACGTGCCATTTTGGTATCGTGTAATTGAATTTTTAATTCAGGTAAACCAATATTTTTGTACACATTAATGTCTGTAATACCTTTTACTTTTCCAATGGATGTAGATACTTTATTAGCATAATTTTCTAAATCGTATAAATCGTCTCCGAAGATTTTAATTACCAAAGAACTTTTTACCCCCGCCACATATTCTTCTACATTATCCTGAATCGGTTGTGAGAATCCAAAGGTAATTCCTGGATAATTAGCCAATTTATTACGCATATCTTGGATGATTTCATCTTTCGAAATAGAACGTGTCCAATCGGATTCGTCTTTTAGCTGGATATTAAATTCGATATTAAAAAACCCTGTTGGATCGGTACCATCGTTTGGCCTTCCTGTTTGCGTTAAGATAAAGTCTATTTCCTCAGTATCTTTCAATAACAGTGTTTTCATATCTTTGGTTAATCGAGTTGACTCTTTCAGATTGATACTATTGGGTAAAGTGGCACGCACGTAAATTGATCCCTCATTCAATTGTGGTAAAAACTCCGAACCGTAATTCATAAATTTCACTGAACAAATCGCCAAGAGTCCAACAAATACAGCTGTTGTTAAAGTTTTGGCTTTGAATGAGATATTGAATAATTTGTAAATTGAATTGATACAAAATTTTGAAATGAAATTCTCTTTTTCTTCGATATTTTTAGTGAATAACAATTTACACATTGCTGGAACATATGTTAAACTCAAGATTAGCGAACCTAACAAAGCATAACCCAATGTAAAAGCTAATGGTGTAAACATTTTTCCTTCTACTTTTTGGAAAGAGAAAATGGGTAATAAGGCTACAATAAGAATTATTAATGCAAAGAAGATATAAGAAGCTACACTTCCTGCACTTTTCTTAATCACGCCCATTTTGCTCATTTTTGCAAAACGCTCCGACCCAACTTTGTGCTGCATGGTGGCTAAAGCGACAAAAACCGTTTCTACAATCACGAGCGTCCCTTCGAGTAATAATCCAAAATCTAAAGCTCCCATTGAAATTAAATTCGCTGGTAAACCTTGAATTTTGAGCATAATAATGGCAAATAAAAAAGCCAATGGAATTACCGATGCAACGATGAAGGTTGACTTCCAATTGTACAAGAAAATAAATACAATTAGTGATACCAATAATATACCTTCAACCATATTCTTTGCGACCGTTTTCACTGTATTATCGACCAATTTGGTACGATCGACTACCGTTTCTATTTTGACATTATCTGGTAAAGTACGTTCGTTAAGCTCTTCAATTTTTTGTTTCAAGTTGCCAATAACTTCTGATGGATTTTGACCACGAAGCATAATCACAATACCTTCGACCAAATCATCATGTTCATTGTAGCCGACCTGTCCTAAACGTGGTTTACTTGAAACAATTACTTCAGCAACATTCTTAATTAAAATGGGTGTAGAACCATTCAGTTTTACCGTAATATTACCGATGTCTTCAATTTTATCCAGCAAACCCACGCCACGTACTACATACGCTTGATCTCCTTGTTGAATAACATCTCCACCTACATTTACATTGGATTTAGAAACGGCTTCGTATACATCCAATGGTGATAAATCGTAATTCTTTAGTTCGGTTGGATTGATTTTTATCTCATAGATTTTTTCTTCACCACCAAAGCTCACCACATCGGCAACTCCGGGTACAGAAAGCAATTCACGTTCGATCACCCAATCTTGAATGGCGGTGACTTCTTTAATTGGCAAGTCACTTTTAATAACATAACGGAAAATTTCCCCAGTAGCCCCCGAGGGCGGTTCGATCGATGCGTCGGCTCCTTGTGGTAAATCGACACCGTTTAATTTGTTAGACACATATTGTTGCGCATAAAAATCATCAATTCCGTCTTCAAATTGTACTGTTACGACGGATAATCCAAATAAGGAAATCGAACGAATATTGGATTTATGCGGAATACTATTCATCACTTTAGAAACAGGTAAAGTCACTAACTTTTCCATTTCTTCTGCACTACGACCAGTCCATTGTGTAATAATACGTGCACGGGTATTGGTTACATCCGGAAATGCTTCAATAGGTGTCTTTTTTAAGGAGAAAATTCCACCAAAAAGCAATGCTAAAGTAGCGAAAATAACAAATGTGGTATTGCGCAACGAGAAGGTTACGACTGCTTGTACTAACTTCTGCATCGGATTATTTGTTTAATTCTTCCACTAAAAGCAAAGCATTCGAACTGATAACCTTCTCGTTCTTTGCAAATTTTTCTTCTACATACGTATATTCAGCATTGGATGCGATAGCCGTAATTTTTCGAACTTCCATTGAGCAATCGTCTTTATAAACGACAACATATTCTTTATTATTCTCAAATACTTTGGCTGAATTAGGAATTGCAAAAGCAGTCCCAATCACATTTTTTTTGTCGATGATGATATCCGCACTTAAACCAGGCATTAGGTTTAAATCTTGATTTTCTAATACTACTCGGGCTTTAATAACGTGTTCGTTATCGTCGAATATGTTATATATTTTATCAATTTTACCTGCATACATTCTGTCAGGAAACGCTACCGTTTTTACTTTTACGTGATCGCCTTGTTTAATGTATTTTAAATTACTCGCGTAAATATTCACCATTACCCACACTTGTTTTAAGTTAGAAATTGAAAACAAAGCTTCGTCTGCATCATTAGATATAGATTGACCAGAACTGATATTTTTCTGAACAATGTATCCGTTTTTAGGCGCCAAAATTTGGAACTGCTCGTCACCTATTGCACGATACATTTTTAAAGTTGAATTGATTTTATCCCATTCAATTTGAGCTGCTTGTAGTTCATGCTCTAATGCTAAAACCTCAGGTTGTGAACTCATACCATCTTTTAATAATTCATTTTTTGATTGTATTTGTTTGCGTAATAAATCAATCTGATTTTGGTAATAACGACGTTCTTGTGTTATCCCCTGAACTTCGGCAGATTTTACAACGGCTAATACTTGCCCTTGACGGACATAATCGCCCAATTCGAAATTGACACTATTAACGACCCCTTGTAGTAAACTTTTATGAGCTACTAAATCATTCTCATTATATTCAACCTTACCTGTAAGCGTTAGCTGCTCGTGAATAGGTTGTTCAGAAATTGTAGAAATAGTTGTTGACTTTTTCAATTGATCATTTAAACAGAAAGTTTCGTTTTTATTTACTTCAACTGTTTTTTTTTCTTCTTTGTTGGCACAACTGTTTAAAACAAACAATAATGCAGCTAAAATGTATATAGATTTGTTCATACGATTAAAAATCTTTTCCTACGATATATTGTAATTCTTCGAAAGTATTTTGATAAGTCTGTTGCAATTGGAAATACGCTTGATTGGCTTCACGATAAGCCTGAGTAAAATCAATAAATTCCAATAAAGTCACTTGATTATTTTGGAAATGCTTTTTGTAATTATCGAGCATTTGTTTTTGATTTTTGAGGTGATCAACTGGCCAATTTTGAAGCGATTTTTCTATTCTAATCAATTGATTTCGTAATTGATGAATGGACTGAATAAGATTATTCTCGATGGTTAGTTGATTGGATTGCTCTTGTATAATACCAATTTCAGCTGCTTTGATATTGCCTTTATTTCTATTAAAAACAGGTAAATCGAAACTAACCCCTAGACCAATAAAATCACTCATAATATTTCCACCACGATCGTAATTCATTTGTACGGTAAGATCCGGCTTCTTTTCTGCCTTTTCTAAAACTAACAGTTGTTGCGCTTTTGCTTTTTCATTTAATTGACGTTTCAATCCAATGTTCTGTTGTTTGGCAATTTCAACAAGATTAATCGGTAATATTTGGGATTTGATGTTTGCGGATGTTTCAAAAGTGATTTGTGTAACATCTAAACTGTGATTATGCGTCAAAATTCGAAGTTTGCTTAACGCTTCAAATTGTTCATTTTCTATTTCAACTTGCTGTTTTTGCAATCCAATTAATTCCGTTTGAATACGGTAAAAATCAGCCGAAGATACATTCTTCAGCTCAGATTGACGTTTGTACTGGGCATTCATTTGCGTGTACAAGTAAACAATCTCATTCAATTGCGTAACTTCTTGCTGAATGCGTTCTAGATCATAAAAGGTTAATCTTAACTCTTTACGCAATTCGCGTAGTAATTCTTCATACTCAAAAGATGCTGATTTTTGGTCTAATTTTTTAAACGCTAGACGTTTTTTACGTTTGCCAGCTGTTTCTATCATCTGCTCCAAATCAACAGAAATTTGTTGATTTTGCCCATACTTACCAAACAGATAGGGTTGCTTTTCAATATTGTACGTTTTCCAAAGGTTAACTTCAGAAATTGAAAGCGTAGGATTTGGCCATAATTTCTCCTGTATGATTTCGGCTTGGGCCTTATCAATATTAAATTTTGAAGCAAGAAGTTTTGAGTTATTTTGAATAAACTGACTTTCGAGATCGGTTAATGTGATGGTTTGAGCCTGTATAGTAGGCGCAGCACAGATTAATGCAATAGGAAATAAAAGATGTTTCATTTCTAGAACTTTGAAAGTTCAAAACTAGAAATCAAACATTAAGGAGGTTTTTAAGATAGATTAGAATTTGATTAGAATTACTTAAAATGTTAATCGCATAATGGTTCCTTTGGGCTGATTGGTTAATATCTCTAATTCGATATGATGAATTTTAAAAATAATATCAGCCATAGATAATCCAATTCCTTTACCTTGATAAGAAGATGTGTTTTTTCCACGGTAGAAATTTTGCCGAATTTGAGGTAACTCGTCAGTTTCAATTCCAATTCCCATATCAATAATTTGAAGAATTAATCGCTCTTCAATAGTTGAAAATTGTATCTGTATTTGCTGATTATTAGAATATTTAATGGCGTTAGAAATAAGGTTTCCGATGGCTAAATTTAGTAATTGATTGTTCCCGTTGATCGTCAATAATTGATCATTTTTCACATCCAAATCTACTTTAATATCTGCTTGATGATAGACAATTTGGTTTTCTACCAATTCCCAAATCACTTCATCAATGCGAATAGGCGACAATTCAAAATTGGTTTTCACCCCTGAAAGCAACATCATTTGATCGATTGTTTCTTGTAGATCTATCGTATATTGCTGTAATTGTTGCAATGCTTCTTGATATTCCTCAGTGGTTCTATCCTTTTGTTTTGTAACTTCCAAAGTGCCCATTAAAGCGGTAATCGGCGTACGTAATTCGTGAGAAACATAGTCTATGAAATTCTTTTGTACCGAAAATGTTTCTGAAATTTGATTAATGAAACGGTTATAAGTCGTCGATAATTCTTTTATTTCAGTATAAGAATGTTCTAGAATAATCGGCTCTTTAAAATTGATTCCGTTTCTGTTTTTTATCTGAGAAATAAAATGTGTGATGGGTTGATAAGCTATAAATCCTAAATATTGCGACAACAGGTAGATGATGGCTAAACCAACTATGGAAGCAATAAGTAAAATTTGAAGCAACGAACTCATTTGATCGTTAAAAACTACTTTAGATTCACGAACTACAACCACAAAATCACCTTGATTATCTGTATAAAAAATTCCTTTGTAAAAGTAGTCCTCCGTGTGAAAAATACCATTATTATGTTTTCTAACTTCTTGTAGAAAGTCCTTGGAAATACTTATATCATTTGTCATTTCACCATTTACCCTGTCACTGTTATTGTTGTAAACGGCAATATTTTTGCGAGAAATGGTTTTTAACAATTGGCTTTTAATATTCTCATGCTCGGAAGAAGAAAGTTCATCTTGTTCTAGATAATAAATAGCCGCCAAGAGTGATTTACTTTCGAGTGCTTTTATTTCCTTTTTTTCCATAGTAGAGTAAAAGGAAAAATAAATTATGGCCGAAACTGTTAAAATTATGACGCTGAATATTAAGACAGAATAAATGGATAAACGATCTCTTAACTTCATATTTTAATCCGCCTTTAGCATATATCCAACTCCTTTAATAGTGTAAATATATTTTTGATTTTTATCAATCTTATTTCTCAAATAAGATATATAAACATCCACAACATTGGTGTGATTATCAAAAGTTATACCCCAAACAGCATTTAAAATTTGAATTCGAGAAACCGCTTTGTTATTATTTTCGATTAAATAATTTAAAAGCTTGAATTCACGCGGTGATAAAATAACTTCTTCTCCTGCAATTTTCACAGTATATTGGTTCAAATCGACCAGCATATCTCCAATTGCAAATGTATTGGATCTTTCATCTTTTTGTGCATACTGATGTCTACGAGTCAAAGCATTTATTCGCGATAGCAATTCATCAAAATGAAAGGGTTTCGTCATGTAATCATCAGCTCCAAAATCTAAGGCAGAGACTTTATCTTGTACAGAGCTTAAAGCCGTTAACATCAAAACTGGAGTATATATTTTTTTATAACGAATGGTTTGAACTAATTGCATACCATCCATACCAGGGAGCATAATGTCGCAAATAATTAAATCAAAAGATGATTGTAGGTAATTATTTATGAAATCTTCTGCAGATTTACATAAGGTTACAAAATGTGTATTCTCTTCTAATCCTTTTAGAATAAAATCACTAATTCGTTTATCATCTTCAATAAGAATAATTTGCATAAATGTTTTTCACAAAAATAGAAAATCATAAACCTCTAAAAAAATAACCATTGCTTTCTAATGAAATTTTAATGTATAATATTACACTATATAAATTTTAAAAACAGGGAAGTCTATTCTTTTAGAATTATAAAAATGTTATTCACAGATCATATTCTTTGATTTTTATGTGTCATTATAAAACTCGAGAATTTAAATTCCATTTTATTATAAATTATAGCGTGCTATTGAAAGAAGTGCAAATTTATACTCTTTAGACCTTCCTGTTTCCGGATATATAGTAAAAGTCAAGCTCAGGGCTAGGAAGTATTTTTGTGATAATTCAGTCTGTCATCGAAAGGTTTTTACAGAACGCTTCGATTGTGAAATCAGACCATATTATAGAAGATTGATTCGTTCAAATGATCTTCTTTTTAAAATGGGACTTGAATTGGGAGGAAATAGAGGTTCAGCAATTAGTCGCTATGGTGGACTGCCGGTTAGCTCCTCCACTATGTTAAGAGTGATTCAAGCAGTAGATATACAACCTAAGGCTTTGACATCTTGGGTAATTGGCGTAGATGACTGGGCATTCAAAAAAGGAAGTACCTACGGAACCGTTATTGTGGATTTAGAACGGAAAGAAGTGATAGATTTACTTCCGGATCGTGAATCGGATACGCTGGCAGAGTGGCTGAAAAATCTTCCAGAAATAAGAGTAGTATTCAGAGATCGCTATGGTCCATATGCTTTAGGTATAAAAACAGGGGACCCTGATGCCATTCAGGTAGCCGACCGCTTTCACCTAATTATGAACTTAGGGGAAGCAGCTAAAAAAGTCTTCCAATCAAAAGCAAAAGAATTGAAGGAAATATTTAAGCTTTATAATGATCCCAAAAGGAAAGACCCTACATTAACGGAAGTTACCGGCCTGTTGAAGCAAATTTAGAAGTTGTAGCACCAACTATTTCTACAGCAAACATTGGTGCACATAAACAATATCTATTCGACAAGGTTAAAGAGCTATATGCCAATGTTATTACGCTGAGACAAATTGCTAAAATACCAAACCTGGATCGAAAAACAGTCGCAAGGTATGTATCCATGGAAAAACTTGAGAAAAGACAATCCAGAAACTCCACCAACCTGGAATTCTTCATTAATTATCTTTTGAGCGAAGAGAACCACGGAAAAACATATCGAGAACTGCATAACACTATTGTTCAGATGGGATTCAATGGTAAGTATACCCAGTTTTGTCACAAGATGAATGAAGTTTATAATATGCAGGGGCTTAGTAGAATGAAATATGAGGCGCAGGTGGTGGTAGCAAAAACTTGGTCGCCAACCAAATTATCCTTAATGCTCTATAGTGGGTCAACATCACCATTCTATCCAGAAAATCAAATAATAGGGATTGTTTATAATGTTCTGATCTAAAAGCAAAAAAACTGCTTCAATTCGGCAGAATCAAAACTATTAATTGTAGCGGTAATTTCCCTTATGAGAATGCTATTCCTATTAGCAAGTGAAATCGGTATTTCCGAATCACTCATTAAATAAACCCATTAATGTGTCATATATATTTCATATCCTTTAAAAATCTTTATCTTACTTAGTAAGCTATCTATAATATCGACGTCTATAGGTTAACTTTGTTAAATGAAAGAATTTGAGAACATACAGGCTTTTATTGAGGAAGAAAAAGATTTACTAAATAATCATCCACTTTATAGTAAGATTAAAACATTAGAACATTTACAAAAATTCACACAAGTACATGTTTTTGCGGTTTGGGATTTCATGTCTCTTCTAAAAGCATTACAAATTGAACTCACTTGTGTCACTATTCCTTGGTTTGCATCTGAATATCCAAACACTCGTTATTTGATTAATGAGATTGTTTTGGCAGAGGAATCAGATACATTTATAGATGGCAGAAGATTAAGCCATTTTGAAATGTACATGGATTCTATGGAATCTATGGGATCTAATACAAGCTATATTAAGGATTTTTTGACTAATGTTAAAAAATCAAATGATATATTCCAAAGTATTGAAAATTTAGATATAGATATTAGGATTAAAGAGTTTCTAAAGTTCACCTTCCAAATAATTGAAACAAAAGAGCCTCACAAAATAGCAGCTGCCTTTACTTTTGGAAGAGAAGACTTGATCCCTAATATGTTCTCATCTATATTAAAGGAAATTCAAATAAACTTCCCCCAATCTGATTTAGCGAAGTTTATTTACTATTTCCAAAGACATATAGAATTGGATGGTGATGAACATGGACCATTGGCATTGAAAATGATTGAAGAGTTAGCACAAGATGATGCTCAAAAATGGGAAGAAATCCAAATAGTTTCAAAACAAGCACTTAAAAAAAGACTTGATCTTTGGGATTCAATTAATGATAGCATATCATAGATAAATATTTTTAGATTAAGCAGTCATAATAGTTAAAGTTATTGACTTTTATGATTGCTTACAATAATTTGAGAGTGTAACGGAACTCTGTCCAGAAATAATTATTTATTTTTTAGTCACACATTATCCTCCCCCCTTCTCGTTGATGTAAAGCTTAAATAGGGTCTGCTGAAAAACTCAATGATTTTTTCAGCAGATTTTTGAGTATTGTGATATGAGGTTGCCATTTTTGCGCAGATCTACTACATAATTGATTATTATATTGATTATGCAATAAAGTGCTAGCTCGGCCAATTTGACCAAGTTAAGCACCAATACGATGCAGCTAATCCAAGTTTCGCTGGTTCTTGCTAGACGAGCTAAAATGAGATTCATTCCGTAGCCAGTCTTTGCTTGACCAAACTTCCCTTCGATCGGATTGCGTTCTCCTGGACTTACACGATTCTGCGATGCCAAACAAGCCCGCGTTTCTCTTCTAAGCTCATTTGCCCAATACTTTTTTTAAGAAATCAACCTGTATCTGTAGTTCCCCAATCTTGGAATAAAGCTCTTTCTCTTTGGAATCATCCTTTATCGGGCTTTTCTCTGTGGTAAAAACCGATTCTGCATTATCTAGAAACTCCCGCTTCCAGCTGTTGATCTGTGTTGGGTGTAACTCGTATTTAACAGCCAGTTCCTGGATGGTCTGCTGCTCCTTGATGGCTTCTATGGCTACCTTCACCTTAAAGCTTGCACTGAATTTCCTGCGTTCTTTTTTCATTTTCAACTGCTAATTTAAACATTTATGCAGTTGTCCAATATTTGGGTAGTATTACATTTATTGGGAAATGTGGTATACATTCTAACTAAATTATAGTAAAAATGTCGATTCGATTCGGCTCCACTTAAAATTACCAATTTTGCTGTATTCTTATTTTCAATACAATACCATTAATGTTTTAAAAATTTATTATCCAAGATTTAAAAAATGATTTCACTTCTGATTTAAAATTCGAAGAAGTTGATCCCTTAGTAGAAAATAGGATTAATTAATATATTATTCCCACAAAAGGTGTAGCTATGGCTGTAAGAGCAAAATTATGGATGTATGCCGCATCGCCTTTATTCAACGGAGGTTACACTGAGGCTTTAGAATTAAAAAATACCGACGGTAAATCATTATTTCCAGCTAAAGATTTAGAAAAATGGAAAAAGGCTAAACAAGTTTTAAAGGAGTTTATTGACTTCGCAAATAACGGGAACTATAATTTATACTACAGTAGTGTTCCTAACAATCCCTATTTAAATGTATACGAATTATTCCAACGTTATAACAAAGAAATTATTTGGGCCAATGCTGTCAACAGCTGGGGAACAGTTGAGTCAGTTCAAATTCCGAGAGATATTGCAAGTACAGCGGGAGGCTCAGCGGGAGGATATATGGGCGTTACACAAGAAGCTGTAGACGCATTTTTTATGAACAATGGTTTGAAAATTAATGATCAAAATTCTGGATATTCAGAAATTGGGTTTTCAAATGTTTAAAATCCATCTACTCGATTTGTAAAAGGAGGTAATGAAATTATCCTTACTGACAATAATGTTTCAAATATGTATGCCAATCGTGAGCCAAGATTCTATGCCACTGTGACTTATCAAGGGGAAAGTTGGCACGATGTCGTCTCGAATGTAAATTTACAAGGAACAACAGCAGCGACATCATTGGCAACCCGTATATACTTTTCACGAGATATAAAATCATCTACTAATCCAAGGCCAGGGTATGGAGGAATAGCACATAGTGGCAACGCAACCTCTGGAGGATATTCAAAAACAGGGTATTTGTTGTATAAATTTAATAATAGAACCATTCATCCTACTGTTTCTGGTGGAATCAAGACTGTGTTTAGACCCTCAATTATTTTCAGGCTAGCAGACTTCTATTTATTATATGCCGAAGCTTGTAATGAAGTTGATCCTAACGATCCAGAAATTATTAAATACTTGGATCTTGTAAGGCATAGAGCTGGGATTCCTGGCTATGTAGAGATGAATTCAAATGGCACAAAAACTGGAATTTTGGGGAATCAACAAAAACAGCGCGAAGCTATACAGCAAGAAAGAAGAATTGAACTTTTTGCAGAAGGTCAACGTTATTTTGATGTAAGAAGATGGATGATTGCAGAAGAAGCAGAGGGAAGACAAGGAGGCGTTTTTACAGGTATAAACATTTCAGGTAATCAAAATGATTTAAGTTATTTTAAAAGAACTGATTATGATAACGCGCCAAGAATTTTTAAAAAATCTATGTACTTGTATCCAATCCCATTTGCCGAAATATCTAAAAGCAGACTTTTAGTCCAAAATCCAGGATTTTAGAAGAATTAAAAGAGGCGAAATATTTTGATAGAGGTAATAAAAAATCTCTTTAATAATTAAAACTTCATAAAAGGGAGAAAGTTGTAAATTTCATACTCTGAATGTTGATTTATAGAAGGAGTTGTTAGCCAAATATTTAAAAGATATAAATAAAATACAGGTCTTATGAAAATTAAAATTCATAAGACCTGTATTATTGGGAAATGTGGTATATATTCGTATGCATACATACGAATTAAGAACCTACATCATTTTGCTACTTTCTTATTTTCCATTTACAATACTGTAACTCCTGAGAATAAATACTACAGTAGCTTTTCTTTCAATAGTAATCGTAAAGTTCGATTTTGGTATATTTATACCTATTTGCCTATTACAACTTGAATTTGTGACAGGAACTAATTATATAAAACGTATTTGAAAATTAAGGTTTATATACAACTCTCCATTTAACTGATAAATATATCCAAAATCATGTTTAGTGGCACTAGGCGTATCAAACTTAGTATTAACATATAAATAATCCTCGAATTCGTTTCTATTATATATATGATAACATAATACCTCACCATCCTTTTTTACAACTAAATATCCACCTGTTGCATCAATAATTCCTCCCCAAACTTTTGTTGGCAACATACCCAATGATACATCTGTTAAAAATCTTTTGAACTTATATGAATAAAAAGGATGATCGTTTGAGAAATTGAATTTCAGGGGATTTTCAGAAGCTAGTGAATTTATAATCTCAATTGATTTGGATATCCCTGAAGTAAAGTATTTATACAGGGCATGTGCCAATATATTAGGTAAGGACGAGTCAACTAAGGTTAAATTATTATGGAATATAACACATGGAACATGGGAAAATTTTAATTCACAACCTTTATTTAAAATTGTACGAAGTCTGCCTTTAACATCTTGAATCACCTTAGTGCCTTTATATTTAACAATTCTATTGATTTCTTCTAGATCTGTAGGGGATAAATCTCCAACTATTTTATAGGCAAAGTTCGTTGATTTGTTACTATTAAATAATGTCGGAGGAGTCCCAACTTCAGACTTTATACTAAAGCCTAATTGAGGACTTCTACCCGTTACTAAATCATGTATTATGATCCGAATATCGCTTTTTAGTGATGATTTAGCCTTAATAGATTGACTACCATAAGAATTAATAAAAGTTTCTATCTCAGGAATTGTAAAAGAAGATTTATTTTTCTCTTTTAATTTATTTAAAAGAAATGAAGCATTTTGATAAAACGTTTTTACAGATATCCTAAATTCTTCATTCTTGTTTTTTACAACTACTAAATCATTATCGTAAGAAAATTCAAATGTACCATTAGATTCATCCCTTAATATTTTTATTATAGGAAAAATCATTGATTCGACTTTGTGAAGTTCACTAGTTCCTCCATAAAGTTTCTTATCAGCGATAATTTTGAATAATGTATATATTTCACTCCACTCCCCAATATTTCCACTTAATCCTTCAGATTTTTCTGACATTACTGTTGTTTTAAAATTATTTCTATAATTTTCTTGGCTGTAGCCTGAATAGCGGGTACCGCGACGGAATTGCCAAATTGTTTATATGCCGATGCATCCGCCACTGGAATTATAAAATTATCAGGAAATCCCTGTAATCTAGCCCATTCTCTAGGTGTCATTTTTCGAACGCCCTCCTTGTTGACTTCTCCTTTAATTTTTGTTGTAGGCGTGAAATCTGTAATTCTATTATCAATCACTAAATTTCTTTCTCTCCCCATTCCTCCACACACCACAGCATTTGCAATTTCATCATCATTTATGATTTGATACCCAAAGCCATTTCCTTTACTTTCATGTCTATTTTTGTGATTAATTAATGTTTGAAGGTATCTATTGGACAAATAATATTTGGTATCCACAACACTTGTTTCTTTAACATCTTCAAAACGAGCGGTTTGGTTCGTTGCGTCAGGGTATTTAAAACTATCAATTCCTAAACTAGGATGAAATCCAACAATATATATACGTTCTCTATTTTGTGGCAGACCAAAGTCTTTTGCATTTATAATTTGAGGATCAGGCACAAAATATCCAAGATCTTCCCTAAGGACATTTAATATTGTATTTAAGGTCTTTCCTTTATCGTGACTTCTTAAACCTTTAACATTTTCAAGAAAAAAGGCTTCGGGTTGTTTCCGCTTTATTATTTCTGCAACATCAAAAAATAAAGTTCCACGAGTATCTTCAAATCCTCCCCGCTTTCCTGCAATAGAGAATGCTTGACATGGGAAACCTGCGCAAAGTATATCAAAGCTTTCAGGAATATATTGTTTTATTTCTTCTTGAGTTATATCTCCAAAAGGTGTTTCACCAAAATTTGCTCTATAAGTTTTCTGTGCTTGTTTATCCCACTCACTTGTAAAAACACATTTTCCTCCAAGATTTTGTAATGCGAGACGAAAACCTCCAATCCCAGCAAATAAATCAATGAAGTTAAACAATGGCTTATCTACCGGTAAGAAAGGAACATCCTCCTTTTTAAAAACTTCTAATTGATTATTAGAATCTAAATAATCGACAAATTTTTCTTTTAAGTAATGGCCCGCTATCTCATTAGTAAATTTTAAAGCATCATATTTATAGAATTGAGAGGTTTGATATGTATTATTATATAAATAATGAGTTATTACCGCATCCTTCAAGGCAAACTTGCAAATTGGATTTTTCTTATCTTTTCTTACTTCATCAAGTGATAACTTCTCCAATACATTCATTTTACATTCACTAATTAATTTCTGCAATTTACGAAATTATAAATGTTTTTCATGAGTAATCTTCCCTGATCAATCTACATCTGTAATTAAAATAATTAAACAGGGAATGAGAGGTTAATTGCTATTCATTGATACTCAAGAGTTGATTATTAAATCAAAATAGGCTATATAAGATTCTGTATTTTATCTTTTCTTAAAACTGTCTAACTCTGATTTTAAATCCTCAACGAGATTTTTTAATTCTATAATACGTTCATATCTTTCTTGAAGTAATTCATCCTTAAGTTTTAATTGAGATTCATATAAACCTTTAATAAAATCGATGTTGTTATCATGATAATCCGAATTATATAATTGATTCACTTTTTGGTTATTTGAAATATAGTTATTTATATTCGAATCAAAGAAATATTCAGGATCAACATCAAAAACTTCTGATAATTTCAATGCATGATCCCAAGACAGTTTTGTTTGATCAGATTCAATTTTAGAGAGAGCTGGTTGTGAAATTCCCAGTTCTTTTGCTAGTGATGCTTGATCCCATCCTTTTTGTTCTCTTATTAAACGGATTTTCGTTCCAGAAGTCATAATAATATTTTTTATAACCAAATATAACTTATAGTTATACTATTATAACTAATAGCTATTTGTTTGTATTAAAAGAATTTAAATATTTGTAACATAAATTATTTCAAATATAACCAAAAACGTTTATGTAATTGTTTTTGAATTAAAATATAGTAAATTTGTGGCATCTTATAGGTGTCGCACTTATGAGTCTTGAGGACGAAACCTGAGAATTTTCGATTAAGCCAAGACGATAAGTGGAGTACACGTCTGCACCAAAGGTGCGGCGTCCACTTGTTGGCTTTTAGGCTTCTCAGGGCCTCGTCTTCAACAGGTTGGATTCCGCACCTTTTGTGGAAATAGACCTGTTGTAAAAGACTCGTTAACCAAATAAACGAGTTATGAAAAATCAAATTTACCAGTTAAAAATTACTGCTCCTGAGTAATCCAAACTCTTTCTAGGGACAAAATTTGTCTCAACGAATTAAGGTTAACGTCCCCTAATGTATAGTTTTATCTCATAATTAAAAATGCTGGATTTTAGAACATTAGTGACTCCTTAATTTTAAATAGATCCCTTTCCGTAGGAAAAATCTATTTATTCGTCTACCCGTTGATATTAAAAAATAGCCAATTTTAAATACTTGAAAAATGAATAATTTTTACAAGAATGATCCTCTATTTCCTATTGTTGGAAGTAAAATAGAGAACAAGAAAAGATTCAAATCGCCCCATAGGCATATTGATTTCCATGAATCGAATGAAGTATTAAGCGAAAGAGATCTTTTAAAAAGATCAGGTCATTTAGATACATATGTAAAGTATCTTGCTTCAAAAATTTATGAAGTTCAATCAAAAAAATATTACAATAAAACCATTTATTCCCAAAAGGAATACAGTTATAGACCACTTTTGCATAATATTATTCTTTTATTCCTGTTTATTAATATTAATATAATACCACTATTAGGACAAGGAAGTATTAGTCAAATCAATATTTCGCCCTTAAAAGTTGGGGATACTATTCCAGAAGAATTATGGCAATCTAAATTGCATGCAATAAATACAGCTACAGGAAAAAATGAAATAAATCTAATTGAATACAGAGATAGAGAGTTAATAATACTTGATTTCTGGGCGACATGGTGTGCACCATGTATTACCTCTTTAGATTCATTAAACTATTTGCAGAATTTATACGGAAATAAAATTCACATCCAACCTATTACATATCAAAAGAAACGCGATGTGGAAGGTTTAGTGACAAAAAGATGGCAGCTATCATCGGTTATTCAGGATTCCTTATTAAAACAATTTTTTCCGCATAAAATTGTCCCCCATCAAGTATGGATTAAAGACAATAGGGTAATTGCTGTTGTTGGCCATAAAGATGCAAACATTAAAAATATAGATAATGTATTGAATGATAGGTATTTATCACTAAGTGATAAAAAAGATATTCTGAATTATTCATCTGAAACGGATTTAGCCTCATTGGGTAGAACTCTAGGGATACCTATATTAAGTTCATCAGTTTTCACAGGCCATATAGAAGGAATTCCATATTCTATGGGAAGATTTTCTAAAGGAGATACTGCGAAGGTCTACTTTACAAATATGCCTATTGTTACTATGTATCAAGATGTATTACAAGTTCCAAATAATAAAATATTACTTAGCACTAATTTTGAAAATCAGCAATTCAGCATTATAGATTATTTCCAGAAAGATTTATACTGTTATCAGCTTAAATATGTAAATAAGGATTTACCAAATATAAATCAGTATGTTATTAACGAACTTAATAACTTTTTCAAACTCAAAGTAGACAGTTCTGTTGTTGAAACGGAGTGCTTTATTGTGTTTGATAAGAATATTACTTCTAGTCAAAATGCTAAAGTAGCATATGATAAGACGAAGCAAATGAGTATAAACTCTATTGATACGTTCATTAAACTTCTAAATTTTTCTATTGTTTGGAAGCCAGACCAGCCAATCTTTATTAACGAGACCTCAAGTAATATAAGAATTAATCATATTGATTACAATTTGTTGCAATCAGATTATGAAAAATTGAAAGAAACTCTTTCAAGTCATGGGCTTGATCTTCGAAAAGAGAAGCGTAAAATAATGTTTTACCGAATTTCACCTAATGAACAATTTCGCCAAATTAATAATACATTAAATTTATAAAACTGCTTATGTTATTTACTCATTCTTTTATTAAAAAATACACGTATAGCTATTTTTTAATTTCTCTAATAACTTTTTGTTCATACTCAGTTTTAGCGCAAAATAAAATGAGCGGCCATTTGATTAACAATGAGAGTGTTCCTTTAGAAGGTGCAAATGTGTCGTTAACAAATTCTAATTCAATAGTTACCACAGATAAAAATGGTTATTTTTCAATAAGCTCTTCCACTGATTCTGGATACATTCAATTAAGTGCTTTGGGTTACAAGACTAAACTATTTCGATATAACTTATCCAAAGTTAGTTATTATAGAATTGTGATGGTTGCAAATCTCGATATGATAGAAGAAGTTGTAGTAAGTACTGGTTATCAAAATGTACGAAAGGGAACAACTACAGGAAGTTACGATGTTATAGACAAAGATTTGTTAAATCGTAATGTATCTTCTAATATTTTATCTCGAATAGAAAACTTATCCCCTGGATTAATTTTTAATCATGGAGATGCTGCTAATACCGACAAATTCCTAATAAGAGGAAGAAGTACAATTAATGCAAACGCGCAACCATTAATTGTGTTAGATGATTTTCCATATGATGGAGATATCAATAATATTAATCCAAGTGATATTGAGTCTGTCACTGTGTTAAAAGATGCTGCGGCTGCATCCATTTGGGGTGCGCGTGCAGGAAATGGAGTTATTGTTATAACTACAAAGCGAGGCACAACTAATTCACCTAAAGTTGAATTGGTTGGTAACACAACAATAACATCGCGACCTGATCTCCAAAATATTCAATTGATTTCTTCGAGTGATAGGATAGAGGTAGAGCGTTTTTTGTTTGAAAATGGAAGATATAATGCTGCTAAAAATCCAACCAATGCAACTTCAAGATTTACACCTATACCTTCTGCTGTTGAATTATTAATTCAAAATCCAGCTGACCTAGAACTTCAATTGGAATCATTGAAAACTAACGATGTAAGACGTGAAATTGAAAAGTATTTCTATAGAACGTCAATAAATCAACATTATAATTTGAATGTTAGTGGTAAAGGCGATATAAATACTTATTATATCTCTGGTGGAGTAAATAATAATAAATCCAATTTAGTAGGAGAAAACTACAGACGGATATCATTGCGCTCTGGTAATTCTTTTAAGGTTACGAATAATCTTTCTGTTGATGCCAATCTAAATTTATTTATGGTCAATGAAAAAAATGGCAATAATAATGGGTATAACTCACCACAGGGCTCATCAACAAATTTTTCACCATACACCAATTTTAAGAGTTTGGATGGAGAATCTCTTCCTGTATATCAGATGTTACGTAAGGGATTCATTGACACCGTTGGTAATAATAAATTGATGGATTGGAACTATCGACCGCTTGAGGAAATAAATAATCAACAGCATACGGTTAGTAGACGAGACTATATTTTAAATGTGGGCTCGAAATATAATATTTCCGATTATTTAAATGCAACGATTAAATATCAATTTCAAAGCCAACAGGATCGTCTCGAACGGTTATATAAAGAGGAATCTTATTATACTCGTAATTTGATTAATGATTTTACTCAAATTAATAGAACTACAGGTGCAACAAACTACCCATTTCCTAAAGGTTCAATTCTGCATACCAATAATTCAGAAACTAGTTCCCACCAAGGAAGAATTCAATTGAACTTTAATAAGAGTTTTGAAGGTAAACATGTTGTAAGTTCTCTAGTTGGGTTTGAAGTCAAAAAGTTACTCACCACCATTTTTCAGAATCAAAATATTGGTTATTCCCAAGAAAGTGGGAATATTACCTCGGCGGTAGATTTGATTTCGAACTTTAGAAGAAATACAACAGGAACTACAGGTAGGATAAGCGTGCTAGAGAATTATAATGAGTATAGAGATAATTTTCTATCATACTTTGGTAATTTTGCATATACATACGATAATCGGTATACCTTATCTGGAAGTCTTCGAAAAGATGAGGCTAACTTATTTGGAGTAAATACCAATCAGAAGGGTACTCCTCTTTGGTCAATTGGAGGAATGTGGAATGTAAGCAATGAGTCATTCTTTAATTCAGATTTTCTAACTTATTTAAGACTTAGATCTACTTATGGTTTAAACGGAAACATTTCTCGAAGTGCATCTGCATTGACCACAATGAGCTTAGCTAATAGTGGATTTTCACATCAACTACCGACGGGTGTATTGGGAGGAGCTCCAAATAAAAACCTTGCTTGGGAAAATGTTAAACAGGTAAATATAGGTTTGGATTTTTCAATATTTAACAGACGTATTTCAGGTACTGTTGATTTTTATAAAAAATATGCAACTGATTTACTCGCTCAAACACCTGTTGATCCAACTTATGGTGTAACTACGATGTACATGAATATAGCTGATATGAATAATAACGGTCTAGATGTACAATTGCATACAATAAATATTCAGAAAAATCTTAATTGGAGCACCACTTTCAATTTTGGGTATTCAAAAGGAAAGGTGAAAAAATATTTAATGCCTATATCTAGTGTGGGACGAAGTTATCTCCCTGTTTCACTTGCTAATCCTCTTGTCGGAAAGCCTTTATTTAGTGTGTTTGCATTAAAGTGGGACGGATTAGACCCTAAAACAGGAAACCCTATTGGTGTAGTTAATGGTAATCAAAGTTTAGATTATAATGCAATATACAACTCTTCCACATTAGATGAACTGGTCTTTAAAGGGACAGCGCAACCCACATATTTTGGATCAATTTTGAATTCTTTAAAATATAGAAATTTTGATTTATCAATCAATATCAGCTATAAATGGGGGTATTATTTCCGTAGAAATAGCCTCTCTTATACAGTTCTATTTAATGGATTCTCTGGACATGCAGATTATTCAAATCGTTGGAAGAAAGAGGGGGATGAAAAAATAACAAATGTTCCATCTATGGTCTACCCAGCGAATTCAAATAGAGATAACTTTTACCAATATTCAGAGATACTTGTTGAAAAAGGAGATCATATACGTATAGAAGATCTGAATTTTGGATATAATATAAATTCAAATAAAAGGTTTAAGAGCATACGATTATTTGCATATGTATCCAATATGAATATATTATGGACGAATAACTCACAAAATTTAGATCCCTATTATAATAATATACCTAAACCAAGCCCATCAATTTCTTTAGGAACCAATATAATATTTTAAGCTATGAAAACATTTTTATTATTCTCACTTATTCTCTGGATGTTGTTATCAAATTCTTGTAGCAGATCAGAGTTTTTAGACGAAAGGCCTCAAAAATCTATTATTATTCCCAATACACTAGAACACTACCAGAGAATTTTAGATTATGATGCAACTATGAACGGTGCCGCAACAAGAGGCGTGACTCCTCAATTGGGAGAATCAGGATCAGATAATTTCTATTTATCAAGTTCAGATTTAAACAGTGCCTTTAGAGAGCAAATGAGAAACTATTATTTATGGAATAAGCAGCCATATGTTGGTGAAAGTGTGACAGATTGGGAATTACCTTATAAAGCAGTTTTATCTGCTAATACTGTACTTGTAGGTCTTGATGAATTTGAGAAAAAAAACGGTATAAGTAAAGAGAGTAATTTTATTAGGGGGCAAGCATTATTTCACAGAGGTTATATGTTTCATCAGCTTTCTCAGGTTTTTGCATACCCATATAAAAAAGATCAAACCAATAATGAACCTGGAATTATTTTAAGATTGGAGGCTGATATTAACGAAAAGTTAAGTAGAGCAACTGTAGAGGAAACATATAATAGAATTGTGATGGATGTAAAAAAATCCATCAATTTATTAGATGAAAGCCCATTACATAAAGCAAGACCATCAAAACAAGCGGCATTTGCTTTGATGGCACGAATATATCTTTCAATGTCAGAATATAATTTGGCAAAAAACTATGCTGATTCATGTCTATCTCTAGAAAATAAATTGTATGATTTTAATTTAGTGAATTTCAATCTACAAAGTCCTTTCCAAGGAATTCGGTTTGAAAACCCGATCAATCAAGAGGTGATTTATTTTAGCGCTATGTTAAGTGAAATCGGTGTTATATATCCAACAAATCCTTTTTTTGCTAAAGTTGATTCAAATTTATTTAAGGAATATCAGGAGGGGGATTTACGAAAAAAAATTTTTTTCCAAAAATATCAGGATGGTTATAGATTTAAGGGCAGCTATAGTTTTGTTGGTTATGAGCATTATTTTACTGGTTTAGCAGTTGACGAAATTCTTTTGATTCGTGCGGAGTGTAATGCAAGATTAGGAGATTTTCAATCGGCCGTTATAGATATGGATAAATTATTAAGAGCTAGATGGGATAAAAACATTGTTTATAATTCTGCCTCAACTTTGGACGATGAGCTGCTTTTAGAATTTATTTTAAAAGAGAGAAGAAAAGAGTTGTTATTTCGAGGGTTACGGTGGTCCGACTTACGTCGTTTTAATATAGAAGGTCGTAAAATTACTTTAACTAGAATTGTAGGAAATGAACAGTATGACTTATTACCAACTGATTCAAGGTGGGTTTGGCCATTACCGTTGGAAGTAATCGTAAATTAGAGATAGATATTTTGAATAAACTGAGGGATACATATTTTTGAAATAGTATCCCTCAATTGTTATTAAATTACTTGTGTGTTAATTGATTTTACCTTTACGGCGCAAAATATCTGGTTTCAGTTGCGGGTGTCATATCAGTAATAGGTTCTGTTGGGGGGCTAGTGAAGCCTTTAGCACAAGGATTAAGCGTGCCTCCAGGACAACTTAGACTAGGATTTTGACCTTCTATATCCTCTTGCCATTGGCCATCAACTTTAACATACCAATGTAGATCATTTTGTGAATCATTATTGAATGAAAACGACATTAATGTCATACTTGTGGTTGCAATAACCAAGGCTACCAAGATCATCGCATAATTTTTTGAATTTCTCATAATTTTTTAATTTTGGCAGAATAGTGTCTGCCTGTTTATTAGTATTTGATTAATAAAGACTGATATTGATTTTTTTATTAGTCCTTTAATCCTGGTTATCCAGCAATCTTCTTTTTGTTGTACGATGCCAAGAAGTTACCATGGATAGTCATAAGAGCTTTTAGGCTAGCTTTACCCTTTACCTTTTTTCCTTGAATCAAGGCTCAGTAGTTTTTTGGTCTCTAATATGTTTTACGTAAAACTTTTTATGCATGATAGAGGCTTGATTTTGTTTACTATTTATGTTCAGCCTCCATCCACAAACACTTATTGTTAAGAAAAAAAGGTTAAACCATAAATGTTGATACCAGCTCATCGACGAAATAACAGATCCACATGCACAGGGTAGTTTATCCCATGTGCCAAGAAGTGCCAAAGCTACATATGTAGTAAAGGCAAACATTAATATGGATGAAACAATAAGCCCCCATGTACGAAACTTTTCTATGATGAGTAAAACTACTGTACTAACCTCTAAGGCGGGTAGAGAATATATTAGAAATAATGCAATAGGCTCTCCCAAAGGTTGTCTTAGTATGCCACTTTTAAAGCTGTTGAAATTTAGAATTTTATCAATAGATACAGGTATCCATAAAAGTAGCAATAGAATTATAATTGTATTTGAAATAATTTTTTTTGTTTTCATAGGTCTATATTTGTGACTACCTTTAGTTAAAAGTAATTGTAGTCTCAAAACTACAGTGCATGAAATTTAAAACTTTAGGCTATAGGGTACAATTTTTACTGGAAAATTTCTTATTTTATAGGATAAGCTTATAACGTAACTAATAAGGAAGTTAAAATCCTTGACTCTTATAGTATTTTTCTAATGCAAAATAATATTGTTTGGAATTTGAGAAACCAAGTAATATACATAATTGTCGAACTGTTAGTTGTTCTTTTAATTCTGGAAAATGGCTATAAAAATAGGTTAGCCGATCAATATGTTTAATTTTATTTAAATGAATATAGTGATTACATGTCACAAGATCCTTCTGTTTAAGAATATTATATATTAAACTAAATTCTGGAAAATTTCTAATGGCTTGAAGTAGATGCAAGTTGTTAAGAACAAATGCTTCACTATCTTTTAGAAATTCAATATTTGCTAATGCCCCCTTATTACTGTAGATATGTTTACAACCAACAAAATAATTCATAGGTGTAATAATTCTAGTTAATACAGAATCATTTTTGTCATTTATAATGCTAAATCCAACAAGACCAGTTAAAAGCAAGCAACTCCTTTTATTAGACTCTTGCTGTAAGACAAAAATTTCACCTTTTCTATATTTTTGAATTCGTCCATACGTATATAAAAAATCTATGGCCTGTTCACTTAAATCAGTGTATTTATTAATGAAGGCTATGGTTCTGTTCATATTGGTCGGTTTTTGAGAAAATAGATTTAATAGAATCCATGTTTAGGAAAATAATTTCTAATTGAAATCATTATATTCCTTCAGTAATAGTTGTCAATCTAAGGTCAAGTATAGGGTCTATAAAATCTGCATTTAGCTAGTTTAAAGAGTTGTAATCGGATTTAATTGCTGGAATAGTGTATGTTTTTTATTGTTCAAGTCGAACATTATCAAATTTACATTTTCGAAACTCATGTGCATAGGCGATACAATCTGATATTTCGTGTTTAGGGACAATTTTTAATACATCTAGAATTTTGCTCAGTCGCTCTTGCAAACTTCCTGGGATAAGGATTGTTTCTATTCCCATTTTACTATAAGTTTCCAATAATCGGTTTTCTGAAATAGTTCGAAATTTCTCGGAAGTAGGTCGATGTCCATCGGCTATAAAAGGAAACTCAACAGGTAAATGAAAAAATATATCGTACTTTTTCTTGGTATAGACTTTAGCCATACCCTCAAAGCCGTTAAGTAGCTTTTTGAAATCTTTGTACGATCTATAATTAAAAAATTTCTTTAATAGTATTTTATATGGATATTCATCAGGGTATGCTCCTGTGATTAACCGTGTACTGCCATATAGCCATTCCTGTAAAGGACATCCATCAGAAATAAAACTATTCCCTAATTCTGATTCTTTTCGAATTCTATCTTCAAACCGTTTCATTCCTAAACATATTAGTTCAGCATAGCTACAATCTCTTAAATTTTTTCCTGGAAATAACTTTGGAAGGATTTCACGCATAGTAAGTGCATGAGTACAGGAAATTCCGCTAGCTCTTTCTAGAGCCAAGCTAAGTGTAGTTTTACCTGTACAGTAAGTACCACTTATAACAATTCTTTTCATATTAGTTTAATTCGTATGCGACTTCAAAAAATCCCGAGTAATTGCCTACTACACCATTTAAGCTGATAAGATTCCAACATTTACCATTTAATTTAACCTCACGAATATCTTCAAATAATAAATGTGCCTTAATGTTTTTTTTAAATGTAGGCCTAGCTTGTACCAAATGCATTTTACGCAACCATATATTTTGACAGTTTATTCTATCACTATTATTCAATTGATATAGTAATGATTGCATAAGTTGGCCAAACACGCGAGTAGCATCCGTACCAAGTAGACTGTTTCTTGCGCTACCCACACCATGAAAAATATTTTCTTCAAAATGATACCTGTAGGTTACTTCTGCTTGAATAGTTTTAGCTTGAATGTCTATTTCAAGTGGTGAGAAATTTATTTCAGTAGATTTATAACCTATGGAATGTAATTGCTCTAATTCGAAAGGAATAGATTGATCAAGAGGAAGGGTCTTATACATTAAATATCCGCGATGATCAATTTCTACTTTAATTTGAGCATGATTTTCAAAACGGATCTCCAAAAGTGAGATGTAACCTTGCAAACTACTGTTGTCTGTTGTCGTACTTATGAGTTTGCAAGAAAAGTTATGGGTACCAACTTCCATAGTATGAGAAAGATGTATTGAATACTTTGTAATGAACGCTCGATCTGTATCCGCGATATTTACTCGGCATAGTCTATTTATTATGTATGTGGCTATACGTGAACTAAATGCCATAAACTCAATACTGCCAATATGAGGCTCTTCACCCCTAGGTCTTTCCGGCCCATTATAGTTGACCGTTAGTTGTCCTTTTATTTCATGTGTATATAACTCTAAGTTCTTTAGATCTATACTAAAAGAACGAAACCCACTTCCAAAATATCTATTTTCTGGTGTACCCAAGATTTCCTCTATTGTTTTTTTTTGTATGGATAACATAAGTTTTGATTTGTTATGGCGAAGTTATCCCAGAAATTTATTAACAAAAAGGCCTTTATGTTATCTGTATTTGTTGTTTTTGAGTGTTTCGTATAAATTTTTTATAGCTTATTTTTTAAAGTTTATTAACTGTGTAATTATGTTATAAAGTCAGCAGGAGTAACGTAATATTGTTATAGTTATTTACTTTTTGTTTAATTTATTTGTAAGAAGATAAAATGTTTGAAGATTTTTATACGTTATAATAGTAAGATGAGGGTAATTAGAAAAATTTTAAATGTTCTAATTTCGTTTAGTAATACCAAATTAACACGTAATTAATATATGAAAAGTCAGAAAGAGCTATTTGATTTAATCGCAGAAAGATTTAAAACCAAATTGGAAATGAATAAAAAATTAGCTGAATTGCTATTTAGAAGTGATGCTGCAGCTAGTAAATGGAACTACGGGTCAACTTTAATTGATTACGAAAAGTTGAAAAAAATAGTTGAGCATTTTAACCTTAGACCCGACGAATTATTTCATGACAATCCTGAGTATGTGTATGTAAGATACTCTCCACTTGATATGCTCGATCTAGAAAAATACCGCAATTATATACTAGGTTTAGATAAACTATTATCTGATGCTTCTCAAATAGAAGGATCTAAGATATTATTTCAAGCAGATGATATCCCTATTTTTTATTTTATGCGTTACACCTCACTTACTTATTTTAAGCTTTATGTTTATGCATATGATATGAGTAAAGTAGATTTTACATACGAAGAATATGTTAAGCGCTTGGAAACATACAATCTAGAGCCGATATTTCAATCAATCGCATTCCACTACGAAAATCTTGAAAGCACAGAGATTTGGGATCATGGCGTTGTGGATAATTTGCTAGCGCAAATTGAACATTTTGATGAATTGGAAAAGTTCACAAATCCTGATATTAAAAATAAATTGCTTGATGATTTACTTGATCTCATCGCAAAATTTAAAGAACTCGCATCAAATGGAGAAAAGGCATCTGGTAAGCGGTTTGATTTTTTCGTAAAACCCTCTCCATTAGGTAGAAGTTTCATGATAATTCAGGATGATGAGTTAAGAAGTGTATCGCTAAAAATGGATATAATTAATAGTATAACAATGGTTTCCAGTAGAGTGTTAAAGGATAATTATCATATTTTCAAATCCTCTCGGGACAAATCTATGGCTTTAGGTATTGGCTCAGAAAAAGATAGACTAAAATATTTCAAAAACCTTACCGATAAAATATTAAAACTTAGAAACGGTATAAAGGATATTAATTAGTCGATTAAGGAAAATATATAATCTTAAATTTGATTCCATCAGTAAATATAATGTCGTAATAAAATTTAGAATTAGCGATAAGATTTACTTTTCATCTGTCAGTTATAGAGGTTCGAATAATAGTTTTTTAACCATTTTATTTTAAATTATGGGGGTTCAAAAACCTAGTACACTCTCCGTAGTACTTCGTGATATTGAAATATTGTTTTGTTCTGATTCCAGTTGTAATGAGAAATTTGAAAAAAATGCATATAAAATTTTTTTTGAATCATTTCAAATGGAAATTAGTGGATTTAAGTCTTATTTAATCGAATCTATTGACTCTTCTGTTACATTGGGGCGCTTCACCATGTTGCAAATGTTAATAATTAGCAATAAAGTATACTGGACTTTACTTCGTAAGTCCAAAAAAAAGTCTTTTCACTTAGACGCACAAGTAAGAGATGTTTATATTAAAACACTATATGCTATTGAAGAGATAATTGATTACTGTGAGCCTTTCAGTAAAGAGATGGTTAGTTTATTGCCTATTTCAGATTTCAAACTTTCTACTTTAAAAGTAAATTACAATAGTAGTTTGTATGAATTGAAAACGAAATTTGCAATTTCGGATATAGATCATGAAGTATCCGAGGTTGTCATTTATGAGCTTAAAAAATTATTAATTCGAAAAGAGATAACAAAAATTGAGTATTCGTATGCAACGGGATTAATCGCCTGTATTCTAAAAACCGAAATTTTAGATACCTCTAAAATTGATAATTTACTAATCCAATATGAATTTAATAGTAATCTATTCTATGATTATTTTGTGAAAAAACATGATTCGATAATCAATCCAGATTCTAGTTTACATCAACATCTAGACTTTTTTATAAGTATGGAGGAAAAATTAAATACTATAAGAAATTATTCTAATGTTTACCTGTTTCCTAACCAAAAATCAATCTTAGAAATGCTTAAGTCCTTTTATAAAGATAAGAGGGAGGCGGCTATTCAACGTCTAGAAGTCAGAAGAGCAGAAGTTTTAGATGGAAAACTGTGGAACGATGATGAAAAATTACAGATTAATATGCCTGTAGCACAATTAGGTCTTTTTATACGATTGTTAATAAAACATAATATATTACCGGTAGAAAATGTTGGGAAGACTTTTGAGTTCTTTGCAAGACATTTTAAAACTCCTAATGCAACTTTTATATCTACACAGAGTTTGCAGAAAAAATCTACTACAGTTGAATTTGAAACGGCTAAGAGAATAAAAGGACGTCTAATTGAGATGATTAATAGTGTTAATAAAGATTTCCATGTGTCTAATTATTCAGAATAATTATTTTATAAGATGTTGTAAGATAAATTTTTTATGAGGAAGTTCAAAAGGAAGTATAAAGCAAAATGTGTCAGTAAGCTCTAAATAGATATAGATCCCCATCGGAAATATTTCTATTTAGAGCCGCTGAAGGCTTTAATTCTATCACCCAATTTAAGGTGGAGTTGATGTATTGTCAAACCTAATCGCGTTTTGGCATAAACCATTTTCCTTTTTTATGTCTACTTGATCGTATTCATTTAGGTATATCTGGATTACATGCTGAACCAATGGCACAATGTATCCAGTCAATAACCTAAAGATTCGCTGGTTTTTGAAGTTTTGAGGATATAGCTTTTTAATACGGCTAGGTTTATTTAGGGTCTGCTGAAAAAATCATTGAGTTTTTCAGCAGACCCTAATTAACAACAGGTATACGCTACTCAGCGTTAGCGCAAAATCAACCTTGGCTCGTGATAGAAAAGCGCTTGCGACGACATACTTTCCAATTGAATGCCCTGCAAGATCAGCTGCAGAGATGCGCTACTGATTCGAAAGTCCCCACCGCAGGTAGTGGTAGGAACTTCAAAAGTACCACGCTCTAGCCGTTTGTGATAAAGAGAAAAACCATCACCTTCAAAGTGAAGAAGCTTTACTTGGCTACGTGATCGGTTAAAAAATATATAGATCGCTACGTTAAGTGGGTCTTGCGAGAGTTCCTTGCGCACTAAACCGCTTAAGGAATCCATCCCGCACCGAAAGTCCGTGTTTCCGCTATAAAGAAAATACCGAAAACCCGAGGAAAGCGATAACATTATAACAACGATTTTAGGACCGAAGCATCTACCGATTGAAAAAAACGGATACAATGACCATCTTTATGCTGAATTTCTACGATAGGGTTAATACTGTTACTTGCGGTAACAACCAGAGGAACAAAACCAGAATTCACGCTATTGGCATGGGAATCCAGTTGCCGGAACTTCTTAATCCAATAATGAAATTGACCTTCGCGTAGATTATTTTCAGAACAATACGAACGCTGACTAAGACCACTGCGTTGCCAGCAAACATAATGATTGTGCATTTCGCTCGAAAGATTGCTTATTACCATAATTATAAATTTAATAAGGCAAAGCTAGATAGTTAACCTATTCAAACATACAGGGGAATAGCCGGATGCTTACATTATAAAGAAGTCTAGAAAATAATTATGCCCCTTAGATTTAAAATTTAAGGGGCGTGATTTCTAGATAGTTAAAATTCTAAATTAATTCTTCTTGAAAATTATATAATCCTTCATCACATTTAAGCTCTCATCTAAGATAAAGTCAAATTCAACTTTTGGTTGTGGTTGACCTTCTTTCCAGAGCGGCATATTACGTAACTCGAGTAACTTATTAAGACGATTTCTGTTTTTCGCTTTATTTGCATCTCTTTCTTTTTTCAATTTAAGCTCATTTAAGCTAATTGTAGAAGTAGTATTCATTGTCTTAGTAAACTCTTCAATGTCCTCTAACAAAAACTTATATTCAGCAGAGTTCTTCATACGAGCGTCGTGTTTTGACGCAAGAAGAGATTTTGTAGTTGATAAGTCATTGATTTTTGTAAAGTTCGTTGAACGAATTTGATCCCAAGGTAAGGCTGCTGGTTCTGAGCTTTCGCCATATTTTTCAGAAGTAAACTGTGTTGGGAAACTTACATCAGGATCTACGCCTTTATGTTGTGTACTGCTTCCGTTTATTCTATAGAATTTTGCAATAGTAACGTTGATCTGACCAAATTCAGGTGCACCATTTGGTGTGTCAGAATCCTTACTCTCACCCGCTGCTTTTAATTTTAGTTTATTTACGGAGCTGATAAATCTTGACATATCCACAGCTGATTGTACAGTACCTTTACCGAAAGTACTCGATCCAAGGATAATGCCGCGACCATAGTCTTGAATAGCACCCGCAAAAATTTCTGAAGCTGAAGCGGAATAACGGTTGATAATTACACCAAATGGTCCTTTCCAAGCAACATTGCTATCCTCATCTTGATGAACTTCAATTTGTCCACGCGTATCTTTCACTTGTACAACTGGTCCTTTTTCAATAAATAAACCGGTTAACTCAATTGATTCTTGTAGAGAACCACCTCCGTTATTTCTAAGATCCAACACAACCGCGTCAACTTTTTCTTGATTTAATGTATCTAATAATAAGCGTACATCACGAGTTGTGCTTTTATAGTTTGGATCACGTTTGCGATAGGCTTCAAAGTCAATATAGAATTTTGGTAATGTAATTACTCCGATTCTGTAATTCTTCCCATCTTCTCCTTTTACAGTTTTAATTGTCTTTTTTGCAGACTCTTCTTCAATCACAATTTTTTCACGTGTTAATTTCACAATAATAGGTTGCGCAGAAATATCTGCACCTGCTGGAAGAATTTTTAGTCGAACAACGGTTCCTTTAGGACCTTTAATTTTTGCAACAGCAGCATCTAATCTCCATCCAATAATATCTTCGAATTCGCCCTCGCCTTGTGCAACACCAACTATACGGTCGTCCATTTTTAATGTTTTATCTTTAAACGCAGGGCCACCAGCAATGATTTCTTTAATAGTTACCATGTCATTTTCCATTTGAAGTCTTGCGCCAATACCTTCTAATGTATTTGACATATCTTCATTGAAACGCTGAGCAAATGATGGATTGTAATAGGTCGTATGTGGATCTATAGCATTTGTAAATGCGGACATTACCAATTGAAATGCATCATTTGAATTGGTCTGCTTAGCTTGTGAAATCAGATTATTGTAGCGCTTTTTAAGAGTTTCTTTATGCTTGGCTGACTCATCTTTACCTTCTGCAGATGTTAATTTAAGATTCAATAGATCAAATTTTACACGTTTGCGCCATTGTTCTTTCAATTCTGCATCTGTCTTGAACCAGTCTAATTTGTCTCTAAAATTTACATAGCTTTCTTCTTTACTGAAATCATGCGTAGCATCCACTTGACTCAATGCATATTGCAAGACTTCTAATGCCCTTTGATTATATGTATTGAACACGTGAAAAGCACTGGATAAATCTCCTTTTCTAAAGTCTTGACTTATTGTGCTTCGGTATTGTTGAAATTCATCTATTTCAGATTTCATGAAATAGTTTTTCCCTTCATCCAATGATTTTATAAGATTATCAAAAACTATATTAGATATAGAATCACTTGCAGCTACTTTTTTATAACTGTAGTTTTCTAAAATTCCCACTACCTCTTTAGCAATTATCTCATGTTGAAGAGATGGTTTAAGTGTTAATCCACCTTCTTCAATAGCAACACGTGGCTTAGAACCACAGGCAACGACTGAAACAAAAGCTAAACAAACTAAAAAATTTTTAAACATATAAACTGTATTGTGAATTAACATTTTTCGAATTGACTTCTTGCCGGTTTTAATCGAACCTAAAATTAGGTAAAAAATATATCAAACTTAAATCCTTTGACTTCAAAAAGTAGCAATATTTATAGCGGTGATGTAATATTTTCGCTAAAAAAGACTATTTCTTAATTTCCAATAGTATGTTAAGAAGTCTTTTGCACTATCGTAATTCCCTAAATGAACATTTGCCCGGCCCAATTGTTCAGCTGTTGCAATTTGCAAATACATGTTTGGAGTATTCTGAACAAGATCCCAAGCTATTTCCAGTTCATTTTTGGCGATTCTATAGTTGTGTTGAATCATTTTTGATGATCCTAACATATATTCTATCAAGGCTAAATTGTCGGGCAATTCGTGTTTCTTTGCTAAATCACGAGCTTGAATCAAAAACCACTGAGCTTGGGTGTGCTTGTTTTGGCTGCGATAGATGTCCGCTAATATTATCCATGCTTCGATTTTTCCCAAATAGTTTTTTGATTTATTAAATAATGGTATAGCCTTACGGATAATCGTATTTTCAGCAGGCTGATAATCTTTTTTGTAAGCTTGAATCCATGCTAATTTTCCGTAAGAAACAGCTTGATCCGTAAGGCTTTTTGATTTTATGGCATATTCCAAGTTTAAATCTTCAAAATGCATTGCATCATCATATTTGGCCAATAATAAATAAACTGTAGCTAAATTTGATTGAATTACAGCTAGATCTTGAGCATTATTTATTTTTTGAGCATGAGAAAGAGAAAGTTGTAGTGCCTCTAGTGCATTTTTTGGGTTTCTATTTTTTAGATAGTTATGTGCTAATTTGTTGTATAATGCATATACGATAGAATGATTTTTGTGATCAACATATTGTTGAATTATTTCTTGTATACTATTCTCGGACGGGCTTTCGGAGATAATATTTTCAACAGTAACATTATTAGAAGTATTTCTAAATGTTGAAATAAGCCTATGTTTTTGAAAGCTTATATGTATAGAGTCCTGGAAGCTTTCAATTTCTTTGTATGTATCGATCATCTCATCTTTCAATGTTCTGGGCAAAGGAAGTATATATACCCTTGGACCAATTCCATCAAATAAAGTGTCATATTTGTTGACAAACCCATAGGGGTCTAATTTATCTTGTGGAAGTGACTGGCTGTAAACAAAAGAAAGATTAGATAAAATTGTAAAAAGCACTGCCGTAATTATTCTCATTCTAAGTATATGCGTTTAATCAAATGTAGCAAATGTTGACAACTTTCAAGCCAAATGATTTTATGTAACTTTGTAAAGTATTTTATAATATAGTAAAATGACAACACGAATTCCTTTAGCAGAAAGATTAAGACCTCGTAGTATAAATGATTATGTTGGTCAGCGTCATTTATTGGCAGAGGATGCGGTATTGTATAATGCTATATTGCGCAAAAATGTCCCTTCTATGATTCTCTGGGGGCCGCCTGGAGTAGGTAAAACTAGTTTGGCTTTTTTGATAGCAAAGGAATTAGACAGACCTTTTTTTAGTTTAAGTGCTATTAAATCTGGTGTAAAAGAGGTGCGTGAGGTCATTGAGAAAGCCGAACAACTGCAAAATTTCAATCAAGAACAACCAATTTTGTTTATTGATGAGATACATCGATTTTCTAAAAGTCAGCAAGATTCTTTATTGGGAGCAGTTGAGCGAGGTCTAGTTACGCTCATTGGAGCAACGACAGAGAATCCTTCTTTTGAAGTTATCTCAGCATTATTGAGTCGTTGTCAAGTGTATGTTTTAGAGTCGCTAAATAAGGATGATTTAATTGGTTTAGTGAATAAGGCAGTCAAAGAAGATGAATTTTTAAAAAATGATAAAATTATCATTAAAGAATTTGATGCTTTGTTGCGTATCTCTGGAGGTGACGCGCGCAAGTTACTAAATGTTCTAGAGCTTGTAGTCAATGCAGCGGTGCCGTACAATATTACAATTACTAATGATTTCGTGCTCAAGCAAGTGCAGCAAAACATGGCTCGTTATGATAAAACTGGTGAGCAACATTACGATATAATTTCTGCATTTATTAAGTCTATCCGTGGCTCAGATCCCAATGCAGCAGTATACTGGCTTGCAAGAATGATTGAAGGAGGAGAAGATCCTTCATTTATTGCACGTAGATTGTTGATATTAGCATCTGAAGATGTCGGGAATGCGAATCCAAATGCATTATTATTAGCAAATAATTGTTTTCAAGCAGTAAATGTGATTGGTTGGCCTGAGTCGAGAATTATTTTGTCGCAGACCGTTACTTATTTGGCCTCATCAGCAAAAAGTAACGCATCTTATGAGGCTATAAATAAAGCACAAGCTTTAGTGAAACAAACAGGTGATTTGTCCGTGCCTTTGCATTTACGAAATGCGCCAACGAAATTAATGAAAGAGTTAGACTATGGTACAGAATATAAATATTCTCATGCTTATACAGGAAATTTTGTGGATCAAGAGTTTATGCCTGAAGGGATACAAGGAACTACACTTTATTCGCCTGGGAAAAATAGTTCAGAGGATAAACTAAGAAGTTCCCTAAAAGAAAAATGGAAGAACAAATACGGCTATTAAAATGTTATTTAACATGAAATTATTAACATTAATGAGGCCTAGAAATGAATTTGTCAATTTGATTATTAATTTTGCCTAATGCATACTTTTACATCCATAGATTTTGAATTGGCTACTTCAGAATACAATAGTGTCTGTGCTGTTGGGTTAGTGAGTGTTGTGGATGGAAAAATTGTAAACGAATTTTATAGTCTTGTACAGCCTCCTGAAAATAAATATATGTGGCAAACCACTCGTGTACATGGCATCAAGGCTAAAGATACAGCGAATGCTCCTACTTTTTTGGATATATTTCCAGCAATTTTACCTTTAGTGTATGGGCAAAAAATGGTTGCACACAACGAAGAATTGGATCGAAAAGTTCTGCGACGATGTATGCAATATTATGGGCTTGTTTACGAAGATTTAGGATTACAAGATAAGTGGGATTGTACGAGTATTATATATAAGCAATTAGGTTTTGCAAAAACTAAATTGAGTGTGGTTTGTGAGATTATGGGTATAGAACTAAATCCCCATGATGCATTATCTGATGCACGGGCGAGTGCAGAGCTTTTCCTCTTTAAAGAAAACGCAAAAGACAAGCTAGTACAATATCAACTTATAAATCAATAAAACTATTTATTAATAAATCTAAAATGGAAGAAGGAAAAAAACATAAAGATTACAATCCTGGACCAAGGGTAGGTATAACTTTCTCAACGTTTGATTTGCTACACGCAGGACATATTATGATGTTGGCAGAAGCAAAAAGACAATGTGATTATCTTATTTGTGGACTACAAATGGATCCTACATTAGATCGTCCCGAGAAAAATGCACCCACACAAACAGTGGTAGAGCGTTATATTCAATTGCGCGGTTGTCATTATGTGGATGAGATTGTACCTTACTCTACGGAGCAAGATTTAGAGGATATACTGCGTTCATTTAAACTTGATGTACGAATTGTCGGTGATGAATATGAACACCGAGACTTCACAGGTCGTAAATATTGCGAAGAAAAAGGAATAGAGCTTTACTTCAATAGTAGAGATCATAGATTTTCTAGTTCAGGTCTTCGTAAAATTGTAGCTCAAAAAGAAGCAGAGAAAAATGGTTAAAGCTAATGAGTAATCCTTAGCTTTTTTATAAAATATTGTATTGCAATAATATTATTTATTAAATTACAATATTTCTGTTGTGATACGCAGTGTTAAATTGTATTTTTGCGTTAAAACAGCCATACCAAGACCATCTATTTATTAATTAGCGGATTTGCAATATTATTTTTTGCAGTTTATTTTATTATTGATTACAAAAAGAAAACTGTTTTTGATAATTATATTGATTTAGACATTTCTTTAGAATTTACAGATAATACTATACACAAAACACAAAGCCGCCATGGTCTTATACTTTTTAAAATCAATGATGTGAAGAAAGATTCAAGAGCTCTTACAATTGACAATCTAAAATTGCACACAAATAAACTTGAGTTACGTTCCTATAATCAGATTTCTACAAAATTACCTCTTCCAACTCATGGGGTTATTTTGTCAGTTGGTGTGAAAAAATCAAGAAATATTAGTCATAAAAGAATTGGCAATTATTCTATTACAATATCAGGTTTTTTAATGGAAGATAAGAACAAAAAGACTGCTTTCAAAAAGAAGCTTAAAATCAACTATTTGGCTCCTGCTAAAACGATCAATACTTAATACATACCTTTCGTAATAATATTTACCGTAATTTTGTCATCTAAAATATAATTAATATTTGACACTGGTCACTTTAGATAATATTTTCATTAATTTATTATTAATGAAAATATTTATTGAATTGTAATAGACTTTTCAGTAATTTAAATGTTTTATTACTTCATCAGAATCAATAATGGTTCTTTTGCAAAATGTTTAACTACAATAACATAAAAGTTTGAATAAACTATTATGTTATTGTAGTTAAAAAGTAAGAGATTAGTGCGAAATTTAACGGCAAAAATTTAAAAGATGAATGTAGTACACGTTATATTGACTGGAGGAGTTGGTAGCAGATTGTGGCCATTATCGCGTAAACAGTCTCCAAAACAATATCTTGATTTATTTAATGGTAAATCCTTGTTTGAAATGACCGTGCAGCGAAATCAGAAAATTGCAGATAGTGTCGTAATTGTAGGCAACAAAGATAATACGCATTTGAGTCATACAGCTATGCAAAATTGCGGTTTGCCATATACAAATATTGTAGAAGCCACACCTCGAAATACGGCTGCTGCTATAGCATTTGCTGCTTTTGCTGTTCAGCCTGATGATATCTTAATTGTTACTCCTTCAGATCATATGATTTCTGGAGATGAAGAATATGAGGAAGCTATTCATGCAGGCGTCCAAAAAGCTAAGGAAGGTTATATAGTCACTTTTGGAATACAGCCGACACGACCTGAGACGGGATATGGTTATATAGAATATGATAATGATCATGTCAAATCTTTTCGCGAAAAGCCAAATCAAGATACTGCTGAGGATTTCATTGAAAGAGGTAATTTTTTGTGGAACTCGGGAATGTTTTGTTTCCAAGCTTCAGTATTTTTACAAGAGTTAATGCAATATGAGCCCAAAGTATATGATTACGCCAAAAATGCCTGGGACAAATCTAGTGATGGGATATTAGATGAATCCCTATCACTTGAGATACCATCAATTTCGGTTGATTATGCTGTTATGGAGAGGTCAAAGCAGATTAGAGTGATTTCTACAGCATTCGAGTGGTCAGACTTAGGTTCTTTCGAAGCACTTTATGATTATTTTGTTGATAACGGTTATCCAAAAGATGATAATGGAAATATTGTTATTGGAACGGAAATTTTTACAGGTTTTGTTGGGTTAAAAAATACTATTTTTGTATATACGAAAGATGCATTTTTGATTATTCAAAAGGAAAAATCTCAAGATGTAAAAAAAATCTATAATATGCTGGACAAGCATCAATCAAAACTTCTCGATTAATTATTGTATGAATAAATCTTCTAAAATATATATTGCAGGACACCGTGGAATGGTAGGTTCAGCAATATGGCGCCAGTTAGAAAAAGAAGGGTATAAAAACTTAATTGGGAGAAGCAGTAAAGAAATAGATTTGAGGAGTCAGGATATGGTAAAAGATTTCTTCAATGCTGAAAAGCCCGATGTTGTCATTGACGCAGCGGCACGTGTAGGCGGAATTTTAGCAAATAGTACATATCCTTATCAGTTTTTGATGGAGAATCTTCAAATACAAAATAATTTAATAGATGCGTCGTTAAACTCTGATGTCAATAAGTTTATTTTCTTAGGTTCTTCGTGTATATATCCTAAGTTTGCGCCTCAGCCGCTGAAAGAAGAATATCTGTTAACAGGTAGTCTTGAACCGACAAATGATGCTTATGCTCTAGCTAAAATAGCCGGAGTGAAAACTTGTGAGGCAATAAGAAAACAGTTTAATAAGGATTATGTAAGTTTGATGCCAACAAATTTATATGGTACTCACGATAATTTTGATTTAGAAACATCTCACGTACTACCCGCAATGATTCGTAAATTTCATGATGCAAAATTGAACAATCATGCTCCAGTTGTTTTATGGGGATCAGGCACACCTTTACGTGAATTTTTATTTGTTGATGATATGGCATCTTCTGTTATTTTTACACTTGAAAATATTCTGCCTGAGCATTTATACAATGTTGGAACGGGTGTTGATTTATCTATACAGCAATTAGCACAAACAATACAAAGTATTGTAGGGCATAATGGTGAAGTGATTTGGGATAGTACAAAGCCGGATGGAACACCACGTAAATTGATGGACGTATCAAAAATGAATGAACTTGGCTGGAAACATCAAATTGGACTTGCTGAAGGTATTAAATTGACCTACGATTGGTTTTTAAGTAATTACCAAAATTTCAAAGAAGTTAAAATCTAATTAATAATGAAAACAGCACTAATTACAGGTGTTACTGGTCAGGATGGGTCCTATTTGGCGGAATTATTGCTTGAAAAGGGCTATATGGTTCATGGAATTAAGCGTAGAGCCTCATCTTTCAATACGCAACGTATTGATCATTTGTATATGGATAGACATGAAGCAAATGTTAACTTTAAGTTGCATTACGGAGATTTGACGGATTCGACTAATATTATTCGTATTATTCAAGAAGTTCAGCCTGACGAAATCTATAATCTGGGTGCAATGTCTCATGTTAAGGTATCCTTTGATTCACCAGAATATGTAGGAAATGTGGATGCGTTAGGAACATTACGTATTCTCGAAGCCGTTCGAATATTGGGTTTGGAGCAAAAGACTAGGATTTATCAAGCTTCTACTTCAGAGTTGTATGGTGGTATGCCAGCGAATAAGAATGAAAAAGGATTCTATGATGAGAATTCACCATTTTATCCACGATCTCCATATGGTGTAGCCAAGATTTATGCATTTTGGATAACTAAAAACTACAGAGAAGCGTACAATATGTTTGCTTGTAATGGTATTTTGTTCAATCATGAATCTCCACGTCGTGGTGAGACATTTGTTACACGAAAAATTACTATGGCGACTGCAGCTATTGCATTAGGTAGGCAACAATGTCTATACTTAGGCAACCTTAATGCATTGCGCGATTGGGGACATGCTAAAGATTATGTAGAAGCTATGTGGCGCATACTTCAACAGGATATTGCAGAAGATTACGTAATAGCTACTGGCGTTACTACATCTGTACGTGACTTTGTTAGATTTGCATTTCAAGAAGCGGGTATAGAACTTTCTTTTGAGGGGGAGCAAGAATCTGAGATTGCGCGCGTAGTGAGTTGTTCTAATCCTGCTTACCAATTAGAGGTTGGCAAAATTGTAGTAAAAGTTGATCCTGCGTATTATAGGCCTACAGAAGTGGATTTACTAATAGGTGATCCTACTAAATCCAAAACAAAATTAGGTTGGAAACCTGAATATGATCTTCAGGCCTTGGTAAAAGAAATGGTTGTAAGTGACTTAAAAGCTTTGGAGAGAAATTTTTAATAAAAATACTAGTAACATTTTAAAAGATTCATTTTTAATTTTTCATGAAAATAGCCATAGTAGGTACAGGATTTGTGGGATTATCTAATGCTATATTATTAGCACAACATAATGAGGTTGTAGCTTTAGATGTTGTTACAGATAAAGTTGAATTAATAAATAATAAAAAGTCCCCTATAGAAGATCCGGAGATTATTGATTATTTAGAGAATAAAGAATTGAATCTCAAAGCTACATTGGAGAAGATTGAGGCATATCAAGGAGCTTATTTCGTAATTGTAGCTACTCCAACTGACTATGACCCAAAAACTAACTATTTTAATACATCAAGTGTTGAATCTGTTGTAAATGATGTTATAAAATATAATTCCTCAGCAATTATTGTCATAAAATCAACAGTTCCTGTTGGATTTGTAGAAGATTTAAAAAAAAGAACAAAATTCGACAATATAATATTCTCACCTGAGTTTTTAAGAGAAGGAAGAGCATTATATGATAATCTTTACCCCTCACGAATTATTGTTGGAGAACAGTCTGAAAGAGCTGAGCTATTTGCTAATTTATTAAAGCAGGGGGCAATTAGTAATAGTATCCCAACATTATTTACAGACTCTACAGAGGCAGAGGCTATTAAACTATTTTCAAATACATATTTGGCTTTGCGTGTGGCATATTTTAATGAATTAGATAGTTATGCGCAAACTTATAATCTAAATTCAAAACAAATAATAGAAGGAGTAGGTCTTGATCCTCGGATTGGTTCACATTATAATAATCCTTCTTTCGGGTATGGAGGATATTGTTTACCTAAAGATACGAAACAATTACTTGCGAATTATGATTCCGTTCCGAATAATATCATTCAAGCTATAGTAGATGCGAATCGTACTCGAAAGGATTTTATAGCCGAATCAATTCTTGCAAAAAAACCTAAAAAGGTTGGTGTATATCGCCTAATAATGAAATCAGGTTCAGATAATTTTAGAGCTTCTGCAATGCAGGGGGTGATGAAACGGCTAAAGGCCAAGGGGGTAGAGGTGATAGTCTATGAGCCAATTCTTAATGATGAGACATTTTACGGTTCAAAAATAACACATAATTTAAAAGATTTTAAAGAGGAGTGTGATTTAATAATTTCTAATAGAAATGCGATTGAATTAGAGGATGTGAAACATAAAGTATACACGAGGGATTTATTTGGAAATGATTAATTTAATATAGGAGGATTAGATTTGAAAATCATAGATTTTTAGGTTCAAAATTTTTTCCTCAATTTGTAATGAAAATCGAGAGTACCAAATAAATGTATTAACAAATACAGGAATTAATAATTCTTAAATAAAAGAGTGGACGGAGTTATATTTACTGTAAGAGCAATGAAGTTGATATAACATGCATATTTAAGTTTACGTAAGAAATTTGAACTATTTAAGTTGATAAATATATTAAAAAGTAAAATTAGGGCAAATATAAACTTTCATTTTTTTTGAATTATTATGCTATTTGGTTAAATTTTTTCAGAGAAAAAAAATAGAAGGGCAACAAGGACGGTAGAGGCTTTGATTGCCAGTGGAGATGTTTTAGATAAGATTGTAGAGCTAGATAAAAAAATAGAGAATAATAAAAGAAAGAAATATTACATTATTAGAAAGAATAATGAGACAATAGGCTTAATGACGTATGTTTCATTGTTTTTAGGTCAAATCGCTTATGCTTTAGAGAAAGGTTATATTCCAATTATTGATATGCAATCCCATCGTAATCCTTTTACCAATAGTGTGGGGGAAATAAATGCATGGGAATTGTATTTTAAGCAACCCTGCGGAATTGGTCTCGATCAAATTGAAAAAGGTGCAAAATGTATCTATAGTTTAGAATATTTTGGGCCTAAATCTCCTTTTTTATCAAGCTTATTTGATGAAAAAGAAAAAGAGTTCTGGAAAATTATTGCTACTAAGTTTATTATTTTTGAAGATGCTGTAGATTCTTATATTAATAATGAAGCGAATAATTTATTGAAAGGAGGTAAGACTCTAGGTTTATTATTTAGAGGTACCGATTACACTGCTTTGAAACCTAAAAATCATCCAATACAACCTAATGTAGAACAGTTTATTGAACAAATAAAAATTTCTTTAGAGAAATGGGGGGATTTTGATTCATTTTATTTAGCGACAGAAGAGCAAAGAATTGTACTCAGATTACAAGAAGTTTTCCCAAGCAAGATACTTGTTAATTCTAGAAGTTATTATGATAATTTTGGTAACGATTTTTTATTCAAAGCGAGTTTCGAAAGGGAAAATGATTTTCTTACAGGATTGGAATACTTGTCATCTATTATCATCTTATCTAGATGTAATTCTATTATAGCAGGTGCTTGTGCAGGAACATATGCTGCGAGTTTCTTCAAAAAGGATTACTTCAATAATGAATATTTTTTTAATTATGGTCTATATCAATAGTAAAGAATGAAAGGGATTATTCTTGCAGGTGGATCCAGAACGCGTCTGCACCCGTTGATATTAAAGGTGTTAACATAACTTGTGTTAATCAATGATAAGCTATGATTTAATATAGGCTGACAATTTGTACTTTAGTTGGTCTTAATGAAATAATAATATACCCCCCCCAGGATATAACAAATCTTGAGGCGTTTATATCGATTTTAGTGGGGTAATATACTCGTTAGGATGTATTTTAAAAATTTTTGCAACCTTGCTCTGTTTAAAATTGCTTAGTGGAATATTTAAAGCAATTTCCTTCGATGAGTAAAATCATGACAACCCAAGTTAATTGTTGTTGTCTCATAATTGGTAAAATTATTGCTATTAACAAACAGGATATTAAGTTTAAAGTAGGCGCCTTCAATATTGGCAGTGTACAAGAAGTAAAAAAGGTACAAATTGTTTTCGAAGTTCAAAATATAAAAGTAAGTGCAATTGAAAAGAATAATTGTTGTGTATAATATTGTCCAAAAAGCAGTTTATTAAGGTAACTAAGCCAATTCGAAAAATGAGGTTAGAGAATATTTATTTAAATTAACTTCTATGTGCTAAAATACCCATTTTTAGGTATAATATATAAAAAGCTATTTCTAGGATATATCATACAAAAAAAAGTGTATTTTTGTGCTTCCTTAAAATGCCAAAAACTTATATATGGAAAGATCAATGCACTTCGTTAATCTTCACCATTTTATATATTTAACAATGAATATATTTATTAGAAATTAAAAATGAGCAAAATATTAATAACAGGAGGAGCGGGTTTCATAGGTTCCAATTTAACGGAGTATTTTTTAGCAAAAGGATATAATATTGTAGTTTTAGATAATTTTGCAACAGGCCACCGTCATAATGTTGAATTATATCTAGACAACCCAAACTTTACATTAATAGAAGGCGATATACGGAGTCAAGCAGATTGCAGTAAAGCTGTTGAGGGCGTGGATTATGTGCTTCATCAGGCCGCATTGGGCTCAGTTCCTCGTTCGATTAAGGATCCGCAGACTTCCAATGAAGTGAATGTTTCTGGGTTTCTTAATATGCTAGTGGCAGCTAGAGATGCTGGTGTTAAGCGCTTTATTTATGCGGCATCATCTTCGACATATGGTGATTCAGAATCTCTCCCTAAAGTTGAAAATGTTATTGGGAAGCCGTTATCTCCTTATGCTATTACAAAATACGTGAATGAATTATATGCGGAAATCTTTTCCAAAACATATGGAATGGAAACAATAGGTCTTCGTTACTTTAATGTGTTTGGACGTCGACAAGACCCTAACGGAGCTTATGCAGCAGTTATTCCTTTATTCGTTAAAAAATTCATGAATCATGAGAGTCCTGTTATTAATGGGACGGGTGATTATTCTCGTGATTTTACCTATATAGATAATGTTATTCAAATGAATGAGCTGGCTATGACTACACAAAACATAGAGGCTGTAAATACAATTTATAATACTGCAGTAGGAGATCGTACGACACTTAATCAGTTGGTGGCATATTTAAAAGAATTTTTAACCGAGTTTGACTCAGAAATTGCAAATGTGGAAATCATTCATGGGCCAAACCGTCAGGGAGATATACCACATTCGTTAGCTTCAGTTGATAAGGCACGTAAATTATTAGGTTACGAACCTTCGCATGTCATTAGAGAAGGATTAAAAGAGGCTGTGAAGTGGTACTGGAATAACTTGAAATAAGAAACTCAGATTCAATATTTAGAATATAGAAAACTTAATAAACAATGAGAAAAATAGCAGTTATAGGCTTAGGATATGTTGGATTACCATTAGCCCGTTTATTTGCAACTAAATATCCCACGGTAGGATTTGATATAAACCAGAAACGTATAGATGAATTACGCACTGGTAAAGACTTCACAATGGAAGTTGAAGATGATATTCTGCAGGCTGTTTTGGTCAATGAAAATCCTTTTACAAAAGCTAATGCTGGTTTATGGTGTTCTAATCAATTGCATGATATTGAAGAAGCAAATTTTTATATTGTAACAGTTCCTACACCAGTCGATAAAAACAATAGACCTGATTTAACTCCATTATACAAAGCTTCGGAGACTGTTGGAAAAGTGTTGAAAAGGGGTGACATAGTAGTATATGAATCGACTGTATATCCTGGTGTAACTGAGGAAGAATGTATTCCTGTTTTAGAGCGTGTATCTGGTTTAAAGTTTAATGTTGATTTTTTTGCTGGATACTCACCAGAGCGTATTAATCCTGGGGATAAAGAGCATACAGTAGAAAAAATATTGAAAGTAACTGCGGGTTCTACTCCTGAGGTAGGTAAAGTAGTAGATGAAGTATATAAATCTGTAATTACAGCAGGTACGCACTTAGCGCCTACTATCAAAGTTGCAGAGGCAGCTAAAGTTATCGAAAACTCACAACGTGATATAAACATTGCTTTTGTCAATGAGTTGGCAAAAATCTTTAATATTTTAGGTATCAATACTCATGATGTACTCGAAGCAGCAGGGACAAAATGGAACTTTCTACCTTTCAAACCAGGATTGGTTGGAGGACACTGTATTGGTGTAGATCCTTACTACTTGGCGCAGAAAGCTCAAGAACATGGTTATCACCCTGAAATTATTCTTGCTGGTCGTCGTCTGAACGATTCAATGGGAGAATATGTAGCTTCTCAAGTGGTGAAGACTATGATTAAAAAGGGAATTAATGTAAATGGTGCTGAAGTTTTGATGTTGGGGATTACATTTAAAGAAAATTGTCCAGATGTGCGTAACACGAAGATTGTAGATGTCATAGCAGCGCTAGAAGATTATGGTTTGAAAGTAACCACTTATGATCCATGGGCCAACCCAGCTGAAGTAAAACATGAATATGGTATTGAATCGGTTACATCATTGCCATCAGCAAAATTCGATGCTATCGTATTAGGTGTGTCCCATAGAGAATTTTTAAATATTGACTTGAATTCCCTCAAATCGGATACTAATATAGTGTATGATGTAAAGGGAATATTAGCAGATAAAGCGGATAATAAATTATAATATGAGTAAAAAGATCATTATTACCGGCGGAGCTGGCTTTATTGGTTCTCACGTAGTACGTGAATTTGTTACGAAATATCCAGAATACCAAATAATTAATTTGGATGCATTAACGTATGCAGGTAATTTGGAAAACCTAAAAGATATTCAGGATAGTAAGAACTATACGTTTGTAAAGGCTGATATTACTGATGCTGAGCACATATTATCTATTTTCAAAGAACATCAGCCAGACGGTGTCATTCACTTGGCTGCTGAATCTCATGTGGACCGTTCGATTACCAATCCTACGGCATTTGTGATGACAAATGTGATAGGAACAGTAAACTTGTTGAATGCTGCAAAAGAGATTTGGAAAGATAACTTTGAAGGTAAGAGATTTCATCATGTTTCTACAGATGAAGTTTACGGAACGTTAGGTGATACGGGTTTGTTTACAGAACAGACATCTTATGATCCACACTCGCCTTATTCGGCGTCAAAAGCATCCTCCGACCATTTCGTAAGAGCTTATCACGATACATACGGTCTACCGATAGTTTTGACTAATTGCTCAAATAACTATGGTCCAAACCATTTTCCAGAAAAATTAATACCGCTTTGTATTCATAATATTTTAAATAACAAGCCCCTGCCAATTTATGGTGATGGTAAATTTACTAGAGATTGGTTATTCGTAATTGACCATGCTAAGGCTATCGACTTAGTTTATCATAATGGAAAAAATGGGGATAGCTACAATGTTGGTGGTTTTAATGAGTGGCAAAACATCGATTTGGTAAAAGAGCTATGTAAACAAGTTGACGAAAAATTAGGTCGCCCAGAAGGGACTGCATCTCAATTAATCACATTTGTAAAAGATAGACCTGGTCATGATTTGCGTTATGCGATAGATGCGACTAAAATAAATCAGGAATTAGGCTACCAACCTTCGGTAACATTTGAAGAAGGCTTATCAAAAACTATTGATTGGTTCTTAGAAAACCAAGAATGGCTTGATAATGTTACATCAGGTGATTACCAAAAATATTACGATACCCAATATAGTAAGTAGTAGAAAAATGAAGGCGATCGAAACGAAGTTAAAGGGCTGCTTTATATTGGAGCCAACTATATTTGAGGATAGTAGAGGTTATTTTTTTGAAGCTTTTAGTAAAGCAAAATTTGAAGAACTAACAGGTGCTAATTCTGATTTTGTACAAGATAATCAATCAAAATCGAGTTACGGTGTTGTGCGCGGTTTACACCAGCAGGTTGGTGAGTATGCTCAAGCCAAATTAGTACGAGTTTTAGAGGGTAAAGTTCTTGATGTTGCAGTAGATGTTCGTGAAGGTTCACCAACCTATGGGGAGCATGTAGCAGTAGAATTATCGGCTGAGAACAACAGACAATTATATATTCCACGAGGCTTTTTACATGGATTTGCTGTTCTTTCCGAAACAGCTACTTTCTTCTATAAATGCGATAATGTTTATAATAAGGCTTCAGAAGATGGCGTTCATCCATTAGATAGCACATTAGCAGTAGATTGGCAGATTCCATTAGATAAAATCATTTTATCCGATAAGGATAAAGAGGCAAGAGCATTTTAAAGCGAATATCAATGAAAAAAATTCTTATAACAGGTGGAGCTGGTCAATTAGGATCTGAGTTAAAAGATCTTTACCAGGGCAGAGAAGATTTAGACACTTTTTTCGTAGATCGCGAAGAATTAGCACTTGATGATATTGAGGGTATTATCGAAGGGCTACGTAGTTACAGCCCAGATATAATTATTCATGGAGGAGCGTATACCGCTGTTGATAGGGCAGAGACGGAGGTAGAGATTGCTGATAAAGTAAATCACCTAGCTTCAGGAGAGATAGCAAAATATTGCAAACAATATGGAGCTAAACTTATAGCTATTTCAACGGATTATGTTTTTGATGGAAATTCATCCATCCCTTTAAAAGAATCGACAAATGTAAGTCCAATAAATGTGTATGGTGAGACTAAATTAAAGGGGGAACAAGTCATTCAAGCTAATCTTACCGATGCAATAATTATACGTACGGCTTGGGTTTACTCGACTTATGGACATAATTTTGTAAAAACGATGATTCGTTTGATGGGTGAGCGTGATGAAATTTCTGTAATCGCAGATCAAATTGGATCTCCAACTTATGCATTAGATTTAGCGAAAGCAATTGTTAATATCATTGATGGCGAAAATTGGGAATCGGGTATCTACCATTTTAGCAATGAAGGTGAAATATCTTGGTTTGATTTTGCTGTAGCAATCAAAGAAATCAAAAATCTAGACTGCGTTATAAATGCTATTCCCACTTCAGCTTACCCAACACCCGCAAAACGTCCAAAATTCTCTTTACTAGATAAGACGAAAATAAAATCAACTTTTGGTGTTCAAGTGCCATTTTGGAAAGATAGTTTGAACGAAATGCTTGCAAAAGTCTAATTATAAATATTCTGAAATGAAAGGAATTATTCTTGCCGGGGGATCCGGAACTCGTCTGCATCCTTTGACATTAGCAGTGTCAAAACAACTGATGCCTGTGTATGATAAACCAATGATTTATTATCCGTTGTCAACATTAATGTTGGCAGGTATTAGTGAAATTTTAATCATTTCTACCCCTCAAGATTTACCAAATTTTGAAAAATTATTAGGAGATGGATCTCAGATTGGATGTAAGTTTTCGTATAAAGTTCAACCTTCTCCAGATGGTTTAGCGCAAGCTTTTATTTTAGGCGAAGAGTTTATTGGAGACGATAAAGTTGCGTTAATATTGGGCGATAATATATTTTATGGATCAGGAATGTCTAAATTATTACAATCCTGTGCTGATCCGGAAGGTGGAGTTGTATTTGCATATCAAGTTAACGATCCAGAGCGTTATGGCGTGGTTGAATTTGATGCCTATAATAATGTAGTATCAATTGAAGAGAAGCCATTACAGCCTAAATCAAATTATGCTGTGCCTGGTCTATACTTCTATGACAATGATGTAGTAGAAATAGCAAAAAATATCAAACCATCTCACCGCGGTGAGTTAGAAATAACCGATGTTAATAAGGAATACCTAAAACGAGGTAAATTAAAAGTAGGTGTTTTTGATCGCGGTACGGCTTGGCTAGATACTGGTACTATTCAATCTTTGATGCAAGCAGGACAATTTGTTCAAGTGATTGAAGAGCGTCAAGGCATGAAAATCGGTGCAATAGAAGAAGTCGCGTACCGAATGGGTTATATTTCAAAAGAACAACTTATTAGAGTAGCTGAGCCACTTCGTAAATCGGGGTATGGGGAATATTTAATTAATATTTCAAAGTAAAATCTTAGATAACTTATAGAATTGTTATGTTTCTTTCCATTATTTTTATTTTTCTGGTGTTTATAAGTTTTATAAATATAAATAGGAAGAATCAATTTGGTTTTGCATATTTTTTTATACTCATCTGTCTTATTATAATATGTGCAATAAGATATAGGGTAGGAGGAGATACATTAGCTTATTATGATAAGTTTTTTGAATACCCCACAGTGAAAGAATTATTTACTTTTAATTTTAAGGAAGCTCAGTATAATCCATCTTGGTATATATTTAATGCAATTTCAAAAAGTATTAATGATTCTTTTTACACATTTCAATTATTACATGCGATAATCGTTAATAGTGTAATATTTTGGTTCATGGCAAGATATTCACTTAATAAGTACTTTATCTTACCTTTCTATTTTTTTCTGTATTTTTTATATTTCAATATGGAGATTTTACGAGAGGCACTCGCAGTAGCAGTTTTTTTAATTGCAATTCCTTTGTTTTTAAAAAAGAGTTGGATAAAATATTATCTTTTATGCTGTTTAGCATTAACTTTTCATAATTCTGCTCTTATACTTTTTACATTACCATTGTTTTCGTTAAACTTAAAGGTATCTTACCAAATTGCCTTATTTGTATTTTCAAGTACAATTGTGGGTTTTTTATCTACAGGTAATTTTTTATTTTCTATAGGTATTGATAAATTATTTGGTTCTAATTCGTTATTTTACTTGAATAAGGAATTTAGTGTAATTGGTACATTATATCAATTGTTAAAACTTATACCTGTATTCTTAATATTTTCTTTAGCTAAGTCAAAAAATATCTCGAGTGTTTTTGAAAAATTTATTTTTCCATATATAATAATAGGGATATGTGGTTCATTTATTCCTGGAATTTATAGGTTTTTAAATTATCTATCTATACCAATTCTGATTTACTGTATAAATATTTTATATATTTTTTATTTTAAGAGAAATATATATACCCTAACTTTTCTGAAAGTTCAATTTTGTGTTGGATTTCTGATTTTGTTTCAATTGCATTATTTTTTCCAGGATAGAAGTGAATTAGCGAAGATTAAAGGTGTAAATAGATATGACTTATATACTCCTTTTTATACGATTTTTGATGAACGTATTCATGATACAAGAGAAACTTTTTTTTATAATCAATTTGAAGGGAATCTATGATGCAAATCTTGTTTTTAGGAATTACTCAGTTTAAGGATGTACATGATAAATATGTGAATAGTGTAGAATTATATATAAAGATATCCAAACCCTTAAAAGCCCTACGTTTCTTATGGTTCTACTTTAATTTACCTTTTAAATTTATTTGGATTAATCCTTTGTTGAGAACAAATTTGCGTAATTATGATATTATAATTATATCTGCCAATCAGTTTAATATAAAAGTATTATCGTATATTGAAAAGTGGGCTGAATCTAGCAGTGAATTAATTTTGTGGTATTGGAATCCTGTTTTAAAAATGGGTAATCCTGTTCTATCTCCAAGATGGAAAAAAGTTTCTTTTGATTTAATTGATTCGAAAAACTACAACATTGCTTTTAATAATACATACTACTTTAAAGAATTTGTAAACAATAAAACTTTCACCAAAGTTCAATTAAAAAATTCGAAAGAAGCATTTTTCCTGGGGCAAGATAAGGGTAGGCTTGGGGAGCTTTTAGATTTGAAGAAAAAGTTAAGTAAGGTTGGTGTTGAATTAATTCTTCATGTTGTAAGAGATAAAACTTCTACTAATAGCGAATTTATTTATAAGCCGAAGTTAGCTTATGAATCTGTAATAGCAGAATTATTAAAGTATAATATTCTCTTAGATTTTAATCAAGAGGGGCAAAGTGGGTTGACATTACGGATAATGGAGGGATTATTCTTTGATAAGAAAATAATTACCAATAACAAATATGTGAAATTATATGATTTTTATCGCCCATCAAATATATTTATATTAGAGGAAGAAACTTTAGAAAATTTGCCGAATTTTCTTAATTTACCTTATGAAAAAATTCCTCATGATATTTTAATTAAATATGATTTCCCGAATTGGTTAGAGAGGCTTGTAAATGAAAAATAGTTCGATATTAAAAAATGTTTCATTTACATTAATTGCGCAATTATCTTCCATAATTGTCAGTTTAATGTTCTCAATTGGAGTTACTAAAATATTTGATGTTAGTGATTATGGATATTGGCAATTGTTTATATTATACTCTAATTATTTCGGTTTCATGCACTTTGGGATATGTGATGGATTGTATTTAAAATTAGGCGGAAGAAAATTAAATTCATTAAATACGAATAATACTTCAAATCAATTTTTAAATTATTTTATTATTCAATTTTTAGTATCCATTTTGTTTTTTGGAATAAGTTTATCATTAGTGGATGATGCAATAAAAGTAAGCATGGTTAAGTTTTTGGCGATATTTCTGCTTATTACGAATATTCAAACATATTTATATTACATACTATTATCAACTAATGAAATAAAAAAGTATTCCACAGGAATGTTAATTGAGAAAATGCTATTGATCTTAGGTATTCCCTTCATGTATTTTGTATTCAATCTACAGTTGTTTGATTTGATCCTTTTTTATATACTAGCAAGATCTATTTCAGTAATCTATTTGATAATAGTTCTAAAATCCAAAATATTTAGATTAGAATATTTCGACTCTAGAAATCTATTGATATTTAAGCTTTACATTATAAATGGATTGTATTTAATGTTTTCCAATATTTTTAGTTCATTAATTATTGGCAATACAAGATTTTTTGTGGAAGGTAATTTCGGGATTCTAGCTTTTAGTAAACTCTCCTTTTCAATATCTATGGTCAATTTATTTATTGTGTTTATTGCTCAGCTGGGTTTGGTTATTTTCCCTCTTCTGAGAACCTTATCATTAAAAAAAATATCGACTTATTTTAGACCTTTAGATAGTTTTTTAAATGGATTTTTTCTTGTTGCAATATTAGGTTATTACCCACTGAAATGGGTAATAAATAATTATTTTGATAATTATCAAGAAAGTATTGATGCATTAATAATACTATTACCAATTTGTTTGTTTGAAGGTAAAATACAAATTTTATTTAACACATATTATAAAGTCATTAGGAAGCAAAAATTACTTTTCAAAGTAAATATTATAGCATTAGCTATAAGTCTTTTTATGTCTTTAATAACTGTTTATTATTTGGCTAATATTAATTATGTGTTATACTCATTGGTTTTTTCTGTAATTTTTAGATACATTTTATGTGAGTACTTCTTAAGAAGAGAATTAAACATAGATTTTTCTTTGGATTTAATCTTACCTATTCTAATTAGTATATCTTTTATACTACTTAATTTATGGGTTAGTTTAATAGCGCCATACTTATACTTTGCTTTGTTGATAGTTTATTTAATATTTTTATATAATAAGGGTTTTTTAAATCTTTTTTTAAGGAAAGATGTTATATGAGATATATTATAATTTTCATATTATTAATTCAGACATATGGTTTATATAGCCAAACAGTTAAATGGTATCTTCCATGGGAAAATCGTAAAAGTCACTTAATTGAGGATGACATATCAGCGGTACCTCTTTATATCAATGGCACGGCTTATAGAATTTTAAAAGTGGTTTCTGCTCCTGGAAACTCTATAAAAAATATAAGTATTATTTCCGATGATATAGCAAGTGAGATTTTCTATTTACCTACTGATCAGTCAGGCAAAATGGATGTGCTAATTCCTTACAAGCCAAATATTTCTTACAATGGCGAAAATTTATTTTTGATAAAATTTATAGGTAAGAAAAGTGGGGTTAAAAACGTGAAATTAAAAATTGGTTTTAAACGAGGTACAAAAGAGTATTTAAAAAAAATAAAAATCTCTCCTATAAATTCATATGGTAAATTAAATTCAAATGTTTGGGCCTATTTAGACTATAATTATCTTATAAAGGGACTTAATACTAGTGTTGTTGATGACCTGTATAGGCATCACATTAATTTTATAGTTATTCCAGGGTATGCTCAACCTAGTTTGGACATTAACAGAAATGAGATAGCAAAACTCGATAGTTATCTTAAAACATTAGGAAATAAGTTTGATTATTATTGTATTTATTTGAGTGGATATCAAGATAAAAAGTCTAGTATTTTGTCTAATTCATGGAAACTTAAATTTCCTTTTTGGTTTCAAGAAATTCAAAAAACTTTTATTAAGAATAATATATCACCCAATAAAATATTATTATATCCTTTTGATGAACCATCAGATTTCAATATCAAGGAGTCTAGTAAATTTGTTAAATATTTAAAAAGTAAAAATATTTCTGTAAAGACATTCATAACCTTACATAAGTTAGGTTCAGAAAATTTAGCTTTAGAATATGATTTCGTTCAGGTACATATAAGAAATGATGAGTTGCTTAAAAAAGTGATATCTCTAGGCAAGAATCCTAAAATGATTCTCAATTATGAAACAAATGTATCATCAGGTAATGATAATCATCCAAGGAGGTATCTAGAATTACCATGGAAGGCGATAAGATATAACTTAGGGGGGTATGGTATGTGGAGTTATGCGGACGTTAAAAAAAGTGACATGACTGAATTTAACAATGGCAAAGGTTCTTGGGAATTTACAAAAATTAACCGTGGTGATTTCTATAATTCTTTAATTCATAGAAAGATAAATACTTTATATTCATCTTTAAGGTGGGAAGCTTTTAGTGCAGGACAGGATGAATACTATTGGATGCAAAAACTTGTTAATGGGAAGTTGTTAAACAAGAAAAATACTTTGATAAACAGCTTGTTGGATAAAAAAATGTCGCTAAAGGAATGGGAAAAATTAAAATTAAGTCTAGATGAAAACTAAGGTTCTATTATGCTCGCCTTATAAGGGGAATGTTGGTGGAATATCACGCTGGACTGGTCACATAATGACGTACTATGATGCTATAAAAGTAAATACTGATATAGATCTTAGTCTTTTTTCAATTAGTAGAGCTCAAAAAATTCAAGCAAATACTTTTATCCTTAAAAGAATATTATTAGGAATATTTGATTATTTGAATATAATATGTCGGTTTGCAATGCATCTACTAAAAACAAGATATGATATAATTCATTTGGTAAGTAGTGGATCATTTGGATTAATAAAGGATGTTTTAATTATATTGATCAGTAAAATATTCAAAAGTAGATCTATTATTCACTTTCGATTTGGTAGAATTCCGGAACTTTATGACAAGCGTAATTGGGAATTTTATTTGTTAAAAATTGTAATGAAATTAGCAGACGTAATTATAGTAATTGATAGGAATACTTATAATACTATAATTAGCGATGAGATAAAGGTTTATTACCTGCCAAATCCTGTCGCTCCTCAAATTGAGGATATAATTAGTTACTCAAGTGAAAAGCGATCAAGAGATACAATTTTATTTGCTGGGCATGTCGTGCCAACGAAAGGAATTTTTGAATTGATTGAATCCACATTAGAAATTTCTGGAATAACTGTTAGAATTGTTGGACACGCTTCTGAAGAAATCAAGCGAGAATTAAAGTCAAGAATGGGAGATAAAAATGAAAAATATCTATTTTTAGGTGAAAAGTCCTTTGAGGAGACGATTAGCGAGATGCTGACCTGCGGAATATTTGTTTTGCCTACTTATACAGAAGGATTTCCTAATGTTATTTTAGAAAGTATGGCTTGCTCATGTCCTATTATTACTACTAAGGTAGGTGCGATTCCAGAGATGATGGATATATATACTGAAAATTCCTGTGGCGTTGTGATTGATCCTAAAGATGTAAAATCATTAACTAATAATATTGAATTACTACTAAATGATATCTCTTTGAGACATACTTATGGCATTAGGGCTCGAGATAAGGTAACTTCAAATTATAGCATTGAAAAAGTCTGGAATATTATGTCAAATATTTGGTCGAATGTTCGTATAAGTTAAAGCTACAGTTATTTAAAATATAATTTTCACTATTTAACAAGATAAGGTCATGAAAATAAAAGATAAAGTATTATTAATTACAGGTGGCACTGGTTCTTTCGGGACAGCTGTGTTAAATCGTTTTTTACATACAGATCATTTTTGCGAAATACGTATATTTTCTCGTGATGAGAAGAAGCAAGATGATATGCGTAATTTATATAAAAACGATAAAATCAAGTATTATATAGGAGATGTTCGTGATTTTTCTTCTGTGGAGCCTGCGACACGTGGTGTAGATTATATATTCCATGCTGCGGCTTTGAAACAAGTTCCTTCGTGCGAATTTTTTCCTATGCAAGCGGTAAAGACCAATGTAGAAGGAACACAAAATGTTATTCGTGCAGCAGCGTCGAATGACGTTAAAAAAGTTATATGTCTTTCTACAGATAAAGCTGCTTATCCTATCAATGCTATGGGAATTTCTAAAGCGATGATGGAAAAAGTTGCAGTCGCGGAGGCTCGTAATTTGACAGACACTGTGGTTTGCTTAACACGTTATGGAAATGTAATGGCATCTCGTGGTTCTGTTATTCCATTATTTTTAAACCAAATCCAAAAAGGAGACGCTATTACGATTACAGATCCGAATATGTCACGTTTCTTTATGTCATTAGAAGATGCTGTTGATTTAGTGTTGTTTGCGTTTGAACATGCCAATCCTGGTGATTTATTTGTAAATAAAGCTCCTGCAGGAACGATTGGGGATTTAGCTAAAGCGTTGATTGAATTGACAGGTAAAGAAGTGCCTATAAAGGTTATTGGTACAAGACATGGCGAAAAATTATATGAGACATTGTGTACCCGTGAAGAAATGATAAAGGCTGAGGATATGGGTGATTTTTATCGTGTTCCAGCTGACAATAGAGATCTGAACTATGCGAAGTATTTTTCTGAAGGAGAACAAGATATTTCTAAAATAGAAGACTACCATTCACATAATACAGAACAGCAAGGAGTGGAAGGATTAAAGCAATTGGTATCTAAATTACCTTTGATTCGTAAAGAGGTTTTCGGAGAAGATGTAATGCAATACCCATATTAATATACTATGATTGATTTTATACAAGGTGGCATAGCTAAAGATCAAAGAGGTCAAATTCGATTTGTGAATGATTTTGACATGTCATTGGTCAAGCGTTTTTATATAATTAAAAATTCAGACACTGATTTGGTAAGAGGTTGGAGGGCGCATCGTATTGAGCAACGGTGGTTTTATGTTCTTTCAGGATCTTTTTCTATTGACATTGTCGAAGTGGATAACTGGGAGCAGACTTCGGAAGATTTACCAGTACGAAGAGAAATTTTAAAAGCTGAAGAACATACGGTCCTTCATATATCTGCTGGTTATGCTACAGCGTTCCAAGCACTCGAAGCTGATAGTGAATTGCTTGTTTTTTCAGATTATCCTATAGAGAATGCAGTAAATGACGATTATACTTATTCGTTAGACTATTTCGTAAATAAAATTAAATAATGAAAAAAATTGGTATAACCGGACAGAATGGTTTTGTAGGTAACCATTTATACAATACATTGAAATTGACTCCAGAAGAATTTGAGGTTATAGAATTTCATAAGGAGTTTTTTGAAGATGAATCTGATTTAGACACTTTCGTATCGCAATGTGACGCTATTGTGCATTTAGCAGCGATGAATCGTCACGAAAGTGAACAAGTAATTTACGAAACGAATGTTCGTTTAGTACACAAATTAATTGCTGCATTTGAACGAACAAATTCAAAACCGCATGTACTTATATCTTCCTCTACGCAAGAAGAGAGAGATAATTTGTATGGCAGATCAAAGAAAGAAGGTCGTGAAGCATTAATCAATTGGACTTCGGCGCAAGAAGGTAAAGTATCAGGTTTACTAATTCCTAATGTATTCGGTGCTTTCGGAAGACCATTTTACAATTCTTTTATAGCTACATTTTGTCATCAATTGACGCATGGGGAGACACCAACAATTGCGAATGATGGGGAGGTCAAACTAATCTATGTGCAAGAGTTGGTTAATCTTATTATAGCAGAAATACGTGGGGAGAAATCAACACCGTTACTATCAATAGAGCCTACTGCAATAAAAAAAGTTTCTGAAGTTTTACATTTATTAAACGATTATAAAGTTAAGTATTTAGATGGTGGAGTGATACCAGTACTAAATAATGCGTTTGAGCATAATTTGTTCAATACTTTTAGATCTTATATAGATCATAACTCCCGTTATCCTGTAAAATTTACACAACATATAGATCCAAGAGGAGCTTTTGTCGAAGTCATACGTTTAGGTATAGGCGGACAATGTTCATTTTCCACTACTGTATCTGGTATAACTAGAGGAAATCATTATCACACACGTAAGATAGAGCGTTTTGCAGTAATTAAAGGTAAAGCGTTAATTCAACTCCGAAAAGTTGGAACTGATGAAGTGTTGGATTTTTATTTAGACGGTCAGGAACCTAGTTATGTGGATATGCCAATTTGGTATACACATAATATTAAAAACATTGGTGAAGAAGATTTGTATACCATTTTTTGGATAAATGAACCTTTTAACCCAGAAGATGCAGACACCTATTTTGAAACAGTATAACAACATTATATAATGAAAAGATTAAAAGTAATGACGGTTGTTGGTACACGACCTGAGATTATTAGATTATCACGTGTATTAATGGCATTGGATGCGTCTGACGCTGTCGAACATATTATAGTTCATACAGGACAAAATTATGATTACGAGTTGAATCAAATTTTCTTTGAAGATTTGGGGCTTCGTAAGCCAGATTATTTCTTAGAAGCTGCTGGAAAAACAGCTACAGAGACTGTCGGTAATATTCTTATTAAAATTGATCCTTTATTAGAAGAATTAAAACCTGATGCATTCTTAGTTTTAGGAGATACAAACTCTTGTTTGTGTGCTATTCCTGCTAAAAAACGTCATATTCCGATTTTCCACATGGAAGCTGGTAATAGATGTTTTGATCAACGTGTACCAGAAGAAACCAATCGTAAGATTGTAGATCATACTTCGGATATTAACTTGACATATTCTGATATTGCAAGGGAATATTTATTGCGTGAAGGTTTACCAGCCGACCGTATAATAAAAACTGGTTCTCCAATGTACGAAGTATTAACACATTATTTACCTGAAATTGATGCTTCTAATGTGTTAGAAAAATTAAATCTAGAAGAAGGTAAATTTTTTGTGGTATCTTCTCATCGTGAGGAAAATATTAACTCAGAGAAAAACTTCAGTGGATTAATGGAATCACTTAATGCTATTGCAGAGAAATACGAGTACCCAATCATTGTGTCTACGCATCCTCGTACGCAGAATATGATTGATAAAATGAAAATTCAAATGCGTCCAGAGGTACAATTCTTAAAACCCCTAGGTTTTCACGATTATAATGCGTTGCAGAAACGTGCATATGCTGTATTATCAGACTCAGGTACTATTTCAGAAGAATCATCAATTTTGAACTTCCGTGCTCTAAATATTCGTCAAGCACATGAAAGACCTGAAGCAATGGAGGAAGCATCTGTAATGATGGTAGGTTTGTCGCCTGAAAGAATTTTACAAGGTTTAACACAAGTTTTGCAGCAAAAAGTAGGGGAAGAACGTAATTTCAGACCAGTAGCGGATTATTCAATGCCAAATGTCTCGGATAAGGTTGTTCGTATAATTATATCATACACAGATTATATTAAAAGAACTGTTTGGTCAGAGGAGATATAATGCGAAATATTTTTTTTATTACAGAGTTATTTTATCCTAACAAAACATCTACAGCATATATAATGACTGAGATAGCGAGATATTTTATTTCATCGAGAAATGTCTCAGTTATTTGTTCTTCTGCTGCTTACGATAGTAATGTTAGTGCTGATGATGATAGTGAAATCAATAACATTAATATGATTTTATGTGATACCCCAAAAGTAAATAAGAATAGATCTTCATCTAGAATTTTGGGAGCAATTCGCGTTTCATTATCTTTTACTCTTAAGATTCTAAAGCATGTAACGAAAAACGACACTGTATTTGGAGTAACTAATCCATTTTTGTTAGTCATCATTCTGGCAATATTAAGAAAAATAATCAGATTTAAATATGTCTTACTTGTACATGATGTTTTCCCAGAAAATGCGGTTCCTGCAGGAGTTTTAAGAAATAATTCGCTATTTTATTCATTAGTTAAAAAAGTGTATGATTGGTCATATGCTCAGGCTGATGAACTAATTGTTTTAGGTCGAGATATGCAAGAATTAGTAGTTTCTAAATCCAAAAAGCCTCATAATGTTCATATTGTAGAAAATTGGTTTGATAGTGATCTTGTTTATAATCCAAATATTAATAGAAATGATTATTTAGGGGTTAATTTGGATGAAAAAATTGTTATTGGTTTTGCAGGAAATATAGGTAGAGTTCAGAATATCTTTGATTTCGTAAAAATTTTCAATAAGGTAGATAATCATAAGCTAGTACTTTTGCTTATTGGTGAGGGAGCTGAAAGCCCGCTGATTGAAGAATTTGTATTAAACAATGACATTAAAAACGTTTTAATATTAGGATCTAAAAATAGAAGCGAACAATCTAAATTTTTAAATTGTTTTGATATAGGTTTAATTTCATTGGCACCAAATATGTATGGTTTAGGCGTGCCTTCCAAATCTTATAATCTTTTATACCTTGGGAAGCCTATTTTATTTATTGGAGACGAGTATTCAGAAATTGATCTTTTGGTGAAACAGAAATCCGTTGGAATGTCATTTAGCTGGAATGAAGAAGTGGAGATAGTTGAATATCTAAATTCGTTAGTAGAAATTAATAGTAAGTTCTCTGATAATGCAAGAAAACTTGCTATTGAGGAGTATAGTGTATCGACTGTTTTGTCTAAATTGAATAAAATTATCTAATATGGGTATAGGTATTATTGGACATACAGGATTTATTGGACATCATCTTAAAAATGCATTAAGTGAAAATTTAATTTTAATTTCTACAAGAGAAATAGATTGGAAGAAAAAAATTAATAGATCAAATGTAATTATTAATCTTGTAGGTAAGGCTCACGATCATAATGGTAAAGCTAAGTTAGAAGATTATCATTATGCGAATGTTATTTTAGTCCAAGATATATTCAAGGAATTCTTGAATTCAACTGCAACTTTATTTATACACATAAGTTCGCTAGCTGCTGTCGAAGAATATGAGTCAAAAAAATACCTCGTGGAAAATGATTGTTGTAATCCAAAATCTTACTATGGGATAACAAAACGAGATGCCGAAGTTTGGTTGCTGCAACAAAAATTACCTGAAAATAAAAAAGTAATAATAATTAGGCCACCTATGGTACATGGTCCAGGTGATAAGGGTAATTTAGGATTATTATATAAATTAATATCAAAGGGAATTCCATATCCCCTATCTTCCTTCAAAAATAAACGTTCTTTTATTTCGATTTATAATTTCACATTTTTTATTAAAGAAATAATATCTAAACAAGAGTTATTAGAGTCAGGTATCTATCATATCTCGGATGATGATCCTATATCTACAAATGAGATCATTGAAATTATAAAGAAAATAACAAAAAAGAATATGCCAAATTTGGCATTGCCAAAATTTTTATTAATCGGTCTAGCTAGGATTGGTGACATTGTACCCATCCCTTTAAATTCTGTTAGATTAAAAAAACTGACATCAAACTTGTTGGTCTCGAACTCAAAAATTAAAAGTGCTCTAGGAATTCAGAAATTACCCTTGTCAGCTGAAGAGGGTTTAAAAATAACTATAAAGTCATTTATCAAAAGCTAATATTCAATGATTTATTTAATCATTTTTTCAATACTTTTTATATTGGAGTTGATATACTTCAAAATCGCGGATCGCTATAATATTATTGATAAACCTAATGAGAGGTCATCTCATTCTCGCATAACTTTACGAGGAGGGGGAATAATATTTTATATTGGTGCATTGATTTATTTTATCCAATCAGGATTTCAATACCCTTGGTTTTTTCTAGGATTGACCTTGATGACAATTGTTTCTTTTGCAGATGATATAATGACACTATCTAATAAATTAAGAATATTGGTTCATTTCTCTTCTGTATTATTAATGGCGTATGAATTACAGATTTTTACTTTTCCATGGTATTATTTATTAATATCATTTGTAATTATTGTAGGTGTAATCAATGCTTATAATTTTATGGATGGCATAAATGGTATAACGGCTGGTTATAGTTTAGCGGTCGGGATTTTATTGGTACTAGTTAATACGCAAATAGAGTTTATTGCTCAAGACTTGTTACTATACACATTGTTTAGTGTTTTAGTATTTGCATTCTTTAATTTTAGAACTAAGGCTAAGTGCTTTGCTGGAGATGTTGGTTCAGTGTCTATTGCATTTATTCTTTTATTTGCTTTAGGTGCATTAATTCTAAAAACAGGTAATTTTATTTATATATTGTTTTTAGCGATATATGGTGTTGATTCGGTTTGGACTATTGTAAGACGTCTATTACGTGGCGAAAATATTTTCGAAGCGCACAGGTCACATTTATATCAATATTTAGGAAATGAGGCTGGGGTTAATAAGTTGTTTATTTCATCCATTTATAGTGTTTTACAACTTGTAATAGGTTTCGCTATAATTTATGTAACTGAAGAGACGTCTAATTTTCAATTAGGATTCTCGATAATACTTTTAACAATATTAAGTGTTTTCTATTTGCTGTTTAAAACATACATAGTTAAGAAATATGTTAAATCAAATTAAATATGTATAGAGTAAATGTATTCTATACATATTTGTTATCCTGTGGTGTTTTTTATTATAAAAATAAATAATACTACTAAAATGATTATTTTTGCCAATACACAATTAATTTTTGTATAATTAAACTTTAATTTATGAAAAGAAAAATACTTTATACATTATTTGTTATAAGTCTTACTGTATTGTCTTGTGCTTCACGGAAAGACCTTATATATTTCCAGCCATCAGATAGTATTACATTAGTGACAAACTATGAAAATAATGCGCCTAAATTACAAGCCGGCGATATTCTAGCTATTTCTGTAACAGCTGATGATATACGTGCAACTCAGCCATTTAATCAAATTTCAGCATATCAAGGTGCTACTGCTGGATTACAAACTACAAATCCGTTCATTCCAACTTACGCCATTGACAATAATGGATTCATTGATTTTCCGAAATTAGGTAAAATTAAACTTGGTGGTAAGAGTAGGACAGAAGCAATTGATTATTTGAGAACAGAGGTTAGTAAATATATTGTAAGTCCTGGAATCAGTTTAGAAATTCGCAACTTTAGAGTTACCGTGCTTGGTGAAGTGAAGCTACCTGGTACATATCCAATAAATAATGATCGTATTACATTGTTAGAAGCGATTGGGCTTGCTGGTGACTTAACAATAAATGGTGTGCGAAGTAATGTTTTAGTGATTCGCGAACAAAATGGTGTTAAAAATGAGTATCGTGTAGACTTAACCTCACGTGACGCTTTAAATTCACCAGTTTATTATTTGGCACAAAATGATGTAATATATGTAGAGCCTAATGGCGCTCGTGTACAATCATCGAAATATACGCAGAATACTTCCATCTTTGTTTCCGTGTCAAGTGTAATTATTGATTTAATAGCTATTTTCGTACGTAATTAAATATTTTAAATGAGCAACGAATCACAACAACCAATTCAAGAAGAATCGGATTTAAATTTAAGACAACTTTTTGAACAGTACGCTTATTTTTGGAAATGG
>NZ_VIQM01000026.1:3628-64354 GCF_008520265.1 Sphingobacterium cavernae | reverse complement strand
GCACAAATCGTTCAAAACACTACTTAAAGTGTCATTTAATCTTCGTTTGCAAGTATCGTAAAAAGTTACTTGTCGGTCAGTTAAAAGATGATATGCGTTCTTTTCTCTTAAACATTACTTCTAATTCAGATTTTCAAATTGAAGTGTTTGAATCTGATTTAGACCACATCCATTTTCTTATTCGTTATATCTTATATCCCTCGTGTTTCAATTACTTCTATTGATCGCAAGTTAAAACAAGAATCTACTTATTACATTTCGTGTTCACCACACAGGTCATTCTTATTTAAACATTTTTGGAAAGAACATACTTTCTGGTCTGATGGTTATTTTGTTTGTTCAATAGGTGAAGCATCTCCTGATACTATTCGTGAGTATATTCTTAATCAGGGTTAGTCGCTTACATCCCACAGGCTAAACACCTGTGGGTTTTACGCTCCGTTTTATAAAACAAAAAAGGAAGCTATTAAGCTTCCTTCTTATTAAAAAATTTCTCTTTTATGACTTCATACACAATCGGTAGTACGGACAGCACAATAATTGCTAATACGACTTGAGAGAAGTTATCACGTATAAATGGGATATTACCTAAAAAATAACCCGCTAATGTAAGTCCAACAACCCAAAGAATCGCACCCACTACGTTATAGGTAATGAATGTACCATAATTCATACGGCCAATACCACCAACAAAAGGAGCTAACGTACGTACAATTGGAACAAAACGAGCGATAACAATAGTTTTGCTACCGTATTTCTCATAAAAAGAATGTGTTTTTTCAATTTGCGCATCGGTAACCATTTGTTTACCAAATAACTTAAACTTCGTAATACGCATACCAAAGTTCTTTCCAATAGAATAATTAAGCGAATCTCCCGCAATAGCCGCAATAAGCAATAAACCAATTAACAACCAAACATTCAATTCATTCGGTTGAGCTGCCAACATTCCTGCAGCAAACAACAACGAGTCACCTGGCAGAAAGGGCATAACTACAACTCCAGTTTCCACGAAAATGATTAGAAACAAAATAAGGTAAGTCCAATATTTATAATCATTCACAATCTGAATCAAATGATCATCAATGTGAAGAACAAAATCTATCAAAGAATATATTAAATCCAAAACGAGCTAAAGATTAATTGTAGTTATTCAACATTACAGGCATCACCAACATCAAGATCTCTTCATTGTCTGCTTTCACAGCTGGCACCAAAAGACCTGCACGATTAGGACTACTCATTTCCAACACCACCTCTTCACAGTTCAAGTTGTTCAACATTTCAACTAAAAACTTTGCATTGAAACCGATTTCCATATCATCACCTTCAAATTGACAGCTCAATCTTTCGTGTGCCTCATTTGAAAAATCTAAATCTTCTGCCGAAATATGTAATTCCGAACCATTGATTTTCAAACGTACTTGGTGCGTTGTTTTGTTTGCGAAAATAACTACACGACGTAGAATGTTTAAGAACAACGAACGATCTACCGTTAATTTATTTGGATTTACTTGAGGAATTACCGCTTCATAATCTGGGTAACGCTCATCTACAAGACGACAAATCAAATTGATGTTTCCGAAATGGAAGAAAGCATTTGTATTGTTGTATTCAATAGAAACCGAAGTATCATCGGAAGGCAAAGAAGATTTCAGTAAAGTCAAAGCTTTCTTTGGAAGAATAATTGATGTTGATTTCTCTGCACCCACATCTGTACGACGGTATCTAACTAATTTATGCGCATCTGTCGATACAAATGTGATATTTTGTTCATTCAATTGAACCAACACACCTGACATCGCTGGACGTAATTCATCATTACTTACCGCAAAAATTGTTTTATTAATCGCTTCAGACAAAATAGAAGAAGCCAATTTTACTGTAGAAACAGTATCTACAACAGGAATTTTTGGAAAATCATCCGCATTTTCGCCACTCAATTTGTATTTACCGTCACCTGCACTAATCTCAATAGCTAATGTTTTGGTATCTACAGAAAAAGCCACCGGCTGATCGGGTAACGTTTTTAACGTATCGATCAAAATTTTGGATGGCATCGCTACTCGACCTTCTTCTTTTGCTTCTATTGGCAAAGAAGTAACCATACTTGTTTGTAAATCTGTAGCTGATATAGTCAGCATATTGTCTTTGATTTCAAACAAGAAGTTTTCCAAAATTGGAAGAACAGTGCTACTACTCGAAGCGCCACTGATGGCTTGAAGTTGTTTTAATAAGACTGAAGTGGATACAATGAATCTCATGCTTTTTGCGATATTTTACTTGTATGCAATATTACGTAATTTATATCTAAAATTCGAATCTCTAGCCATCACAAGACTATTATTTATACAATTTTAATTTTAGTACATTTGTGTTGAAATTTTTATGCAATTCAAGGAAATAATAGGACACCAAGAGGTCAAAAATCATCTGCTAAATTCGGTTAAAAATAACCGAGTGAGTCATGCGCAGTTATTTTTAGGTCCCGAAGGATCTGGTTCACTTGCTCTTGCGGTAGCTTATGCCCAATATATCAATTGTGAAAATAAGCTCGAAAATGACAGCTGTGGATATTGTGGCTCTTGTCACAAATATCAACGTCTAATCCACCCAGATTTGCATTTTTCATACCCGTTTTATCCTTCAAAAGATACAGCAATTGCTATTGATGTCTTGCAAGAATGGCGCTCTGCCTTAAGTAAAAATCCTTATTTAGGATTGAACTATTGGCGCGAACAGTTAGACGCAGGAAATAAGCAAGCTAATATTCCGATCAAGGAAGTACATGACATTATCAAAAAACTAAGCTTAAAATCTTTTGAAGCAGAATACAAGGTTTTGATTATGTGGCTGCCTGAATATTTGGATAAAGAAGGAAATGCTTTATTAAAGCTCATCGAGGAACCACCCGTCAAAACATTATTCCTTTTGGTAGCTGAAAATCAAGAACGCATACTCAATACGATTATCTCGCGGACACAACTTGTCAAAATCAATAAGATTGGACATGACGAGATGAAAAATTACCTCGTAGAAAAACATCAAATAGAAAATTCGGTGGCTAATGAAATTGCCTTCATCGCCGATGGAAATGTGCAAGAAGCACTGAATCTTTTATCCTATCAAGAGCATAATAGTAATTTTACAACTTTTGTTGAATGGATGCGCGCCATTGTAACCGATCGCGGAGCTGATATTTTGAAACTCAGTGACGACAATCTTTCAAAACTAGGACGTGAAAATCAAAAAAGTTTCTTACTTTATGCTATTAATATAATTCGACAAATCATGTTGATTCAGCAAGGTTTACGGAGTTTAGTATTTTTGAAAGAAGAAGAGCTGAAGTTTGTCGAAAAATTTAGTGAATTATACCTATTTGAACAGTTGACAGAAGCCATCGATTTGTTAGAAAAAACACATTACGGCATCGAAAGAAATGGTAATCCTAAAATATTATTTTTAGATTTATCTTTGCAATTAGTTTTATTGTTCAAATATCAAACGTTCCCAAAAGGGACTCAATATATATAGAAAGAAAAATATGGGATGTGGCAGTTGCTCATCCGGTGGTGGTTGTGGTACGAGCAGCAAATTAGGTACTGTACCTGCAGGCTGTAATAACAACGGAACCTGCATGACCAGCGGATGTAATAAATTAGATGTGTATGACTGGCTTTCCGATATGGATTTGCCATCAAATTATAAACCTTTCAATATAGTAGAAGTTCGTTTCAAAGGATCTCGCAAAGATTTCTTTGTGAACACGGACAATCTTTATCTTGAAATGGGGGAAATGGTCGCAGTAGAACCTTCTACGGGAGGTTATGATATTGGACACGTATCGCTTACAGGAGAATTGGTTCGTCTTCAACTGAAGAAAAACAATGTAAATCCTGAAACAGTAGAGAAGAAAATCTACAGAAAAGCGAATGAAGCTGATGTAGCGAAATACAATGCGGCAAAAGAATTGGAATGGGAAACCATGCATAAGGCGCGTAAATTGGCTTTGGACTTAGGTCTTTCCATGAAAATTTCAGATGTAGACTACCAAGGAGATAAGACAAAAGCAACCTTTTATTATACGGCTGAAGGACGTGTGGATTTCCGTGAGTTAATCAAAAAAATGGCGGAATCTTTTCGTATTCGTATCGAAATGCGCCAAATTGGAATGCGTCAGGAAGCTAGTCGCTTAGGTGGAATTGGTTCTTGCGGTCGCGAATTGTGTTGTTCAACTTGGTTGACAGACTTCAAAACAGTTTCTACTTCGGCAGCACGTTATCAAAATCTTTCCTTGAATACGCTTAAGCTTGCGGGTCAATGTGGTAAGTTGAAATGTTGTCTCAACTATGAATTGGATAGCTACATGGATGCTTTGAAGGATATTCCGAATGATGTAGATCGTATTGAAACGCGTAATGGTGTTGCATATCTACAAAAAACCGATATTTTCAAAAAAACAATGTGGTTTTCGTACCCTGGAGCTGAGAGCTGGATTCCTTTGCCTATCAAAAAAGTAAAAGAGCTAGCAGAGCAAAATAAAAAAGGTGAGAAGCCTGAAAGCTTAGATCGTGCTCCTGAAAAAATGGAAGTTGCTAAACCTGTAATTCTAGATTATGAAAATGTTGTCGGCCAAGATAGTTTGACACGTTTGGATGAAAAAAACAGAAAACGCAAGAAGAAAAAGCCTCGTACTAAACAAGCTGTTGTTGCTACTAAAGTAGAAAATGATAAATCGGTATCTGTACCAGTCAACAAAGAACAAAAGCCTCGACCTGCGCCTAGAGAGCACAAAAAGGTAGATACCGAAGTAAAGCCTAATGACAACACGCAGAAATCTCCCGAACAAAAGAAAAAAAGGAGATTCAACAATAACCGCAATAGGAATAAATCAAACGACAATAAACAACAAAGTGGTGGTGAATAATTTCACCACCTATATTTTTTTAATATGAAAAAGTTTTTAGCTTTCTTGGTCGTATGTAATTTGTTTTCTTCATGTACCAGTGATGCCTACTATGAAGAGAATAAAGAAGTAACTGATAGGTCCTGGAATTATAGCCAAGTGCCTTCGTTTGCCGTCAATATCAAGGATAATAAAGCTAAATATGATGTCTACATCAACTTAAGGCATACAAACCTGTATGATTATTCGAATATATACTTGCTATTACACGCAAAGGGAAAAGGTATAGCAGACACCAGCTACCGCAAAGAAATTAAGTTGGCAGAACTTGATGGGAAATGGGTAAGTCAATCTTCTGGCTCCTTATATGAAATACAGTATTTAGCGAAATCTAATTTTACTTTCCCCGATACAGGAGTATATACTTTTGGATTAGAGCAGAATATGCGGGTCAACCCTTTGCCCGAAGTGATTGATGTTGGCATCAAAATCATCAAAAAATGATAACTATTCTACGGTGGATTTTATTACCTTTTACCCTAATATACCATAGCATCATTTGGCTAAGAAATCTATTGTATGACAAAGAAATCCTCAAAAGCAAGTCCTTCCAAATTCCAACTATTGTCATCGGCAATTTGGCTATTGGTGGTACAGGCAAAAGCCCATTGACAGAATACCTTATCAAATTACTGAAGGATAAATACAAAATTGCAACACTAAGTCGTGGCTACGGACGCAAGACAAAAGGTTTTAGACTTGTACAAACAAATTCAAAAGCATTTGAAGTAGGAGATGAGCCTTTACAATTTAAAACTAAATTTCCTGAAGTAACTGTCGCAGTTAATGAAAATCGTTGCGAAGGTGTTGAGAAACTGCAAGACCAACATGATGTAATACTATTGGATGATGCCTTTCAACACAGAAAATTAAAGCCGGGCTACGCGATATTACTTTTTGACTTTAATTCTTTCAGAAAGCCAATAATCACTTTACCGACAGGTGATTTTAGGGATATTATTTCTTCCACCAAAAGAGCTGATCTTATTATTATTACCAAATGTCCAGATGTTATTACAGACGAACAAAAAGCACATATAGAACATATACTCCGCAAACACAATATAGCACCTATTTTCTATACCAAAATTGGCTATGATATTCCGCATAATAAACAAGGAGAAGTTTTATCAGAAAAATTGGAAGGTAAAGATATACTATTATTCTGCGGAATCGCAAATCCAAAACCACTTGTCGAATTTTTGGAAAAGAATAGAAATATTGTTCATTTAGTAAAATATCCAGACCATCATAATTTCACGTCTAGTGATTTTGATAACATTAAAGCAAAATTTGATTTCATTCAATCTTCGAATAAATTGATTCTTACAACGGAGAAAGACATACAACGCATAGAAGATAGTGCTTTTCAAAACTATCCTTTATACTACATCCCTATCCATTTGCAATCAGCAGATCATCAACAAACAACCTTTGATCATTTTATAGAAAATTATATTTCTCATAATCTAAATTAAACTATTTCATCAAGTTAGAGTCTAAGTTCAATTATAAACTTAAAAACATTTAAAACTTATGAAAAGTGTAATTACTTTATTAGCATTAGTATTAAGCTTGGGGCTTGCTAATGCGCAACAAGGTGGTCCACGTCAGCAACGTACGCCTGAAGAAATGACGAAAATGCAAATGGAACGTCTTACAAAAGAACTAAACCTTACACAAACACAACAAGACTCCATCAAAAAATATGTTTTAGCTTCTTCTGTGGAAATGCAAAAAGTTTTTAGTAACGCAGGAGACGATCGTGAAGCTGCAATGAATAGTATGAGAGCTATTCGTGAAAAACAAACTAAAAAGGTGAAAACTTTCTTAAATGAAGAACAAGGAAAAAAATATGATGAGATAGCTAGTCAACGAGGAAGAGGCTTTGGTGGCCAAAGACCAAACAACTAGTAGTATACACATATTAACTAAAGGGCTTATTTCGTTGAAATAAGCCCTTTTTTGTTAAAACATGTTAAATTGTAACAAACAAGATACAATCAACACAACATTTTACCCTTTTCAACAGTTATAGTACTAAATGAATTAATAAAAGAGTAAACACATAAATTTTAAATGCTATGAGAAAATTAATTTTAACAGGTCTAAGCTTTTTATTTGCAATTACATTAACATTTGCACAAGACATTAATCCAGAAACAAAAGCAAAACAAAAAGTCGATGAGCTGACACAAGTCTTGACATTGAATGAAGATCAACAAGCGGCTATATTTACTATAGTATTGGAAAAAGTTACTGCCAAACACGCAATCAAAGCAGACACAACATTAGCTGCTGATGTAGTAAAACAACAAATTGAAGCTGCTCAAGCTACTGCTCATCAAAAAATATCAGAACAACTAAATGATGATCAAAAAGTAGCTTTCGCTAAATATTTAGAAGAGCAAAAAGGTAAAAAAGAAGAAGAGCAAGCTGAACATAAAGAAGAGAAAAAAGAAGAAGGAAACAACTAAAAATCTAATTCATAATTTATTGCAATTTTAGAAATCACTGATTTCATGAATCAAAAAAGGCGGAATTAATTTCCGCCTTTTCATTTTACCACTAAAATTATTTCGTTCCTTCTTACGAAGTTTTTAATTTCTTCTGAATGTCTTGGACATATGTTTTAAACTTCTTGTCCGTTTCGATCAAATCCTCAACTGTTTGGCAAGCGTAGATAACTGTAGAGTGGTCACGACCACCAAAGAAGTTACCAATCGTCTTAAGTGAAGATTTAGTGTGATTTTTAGCCAAGTACATGGAAATTTGACGCGCCTGTACGATTTCGCGTTTACGTACTTTTGATTTAACCATCTCTACCGGAACTTCAAAATACTCACATACCAATTTCTGAATATACTCCATCGAAATCTCCTTATGCGTATTCTTAACGAAATTCTTCAGCATAGACTTCGCTAGATTCAAGTCTATTTCTTTCTTGTTAAGCGTAGATTGTGCCAACAATGAAACCATAGCGCCTTCTAATTCACGTACGCTATTATCGATTTGTGTAGCAACATATTCCACGACTGTCTCTGGAAGCTCAATACCATCAGAATACATTTTCTTCTTCAAGATAGCCATTCTTGTTTCCAAATCTGGAATTTGAATATCCGCAGATAATCCCCATTTAAAACGACTTAACAAACGTTCTTCCAAACCAGACAAGTCTTTAGGTGGTTTGTCTGAAGTCAAAATAATTTGCTTTCCAGATTGATGCAAATGATTGAAGATGTGGAAGAAAATATCCTGTGTTTTTTCCTTTCCAGCAAAATTGTGTACATCATCCATAATAATGACGTCCATTGCTTGGTAAAAATTCACAAAATCATTGATTGTATTGTTTTTCAATGAGTCCACGAATTGCTGACAGAATTTTTCACAAGAAACATAGATAACCAACTTATCTGGTAAATTCCTCTTGATCTCATTACCTATAGCTTGAGCCAAGTGTGTCTTGCCTAAACCTACATCACCATATAACATTAACGGATTAAAAGAAGTTCCTCCAGGTTTATTTGCTACAGCATAACCGGCAGATCGTGCCAGACGGTTACATTCGCCTTCCACAAAATTCTCAAACGTGTAGTTTTGATTCAATTGCGGATCAACTTGTAGCTTTTTAAGTCCTGGAATGACAAAAGGGTTCTTTATATTTTTGTTTAATGCTACAGGGACAGGTATAGACTGCTTTTTGCCTTCAGCACCATTACCATTAGATGGTAGATTAGTTGTATAAGGCGTGTTAGTAGACGATTTCTCTACTACAATATTATACTCTAATCTTCCTTGTTCTCCTAAAAATTTCTTCACCGTCTTACGTAGGATACCTACATAATGTTCTTCCAACCACTCGTAAAAAAATAAACTAGGCACTTGAATAGTTAAAACGTTCTCCTCCAAACGAACTGCTTTCACAGGTTCGAACCATGTCTTATAACTTTGCGCCGGAATGTTGTCTTTAATCACTTGAAGACAATTAATCCAAACACTTGTATACGTTTTTTCCATTCTTAAATTGTTAATAACTTGATAACCAATTATTGATACAAAAATTGTTTATAACTTTCCCTTTCAACGAAGATGACAAAAATTTCTCACCTAAAAAAGTTAAACTATAAAAAAAATAAAAATCATTAATAATCAATTAGTTAAGTTAAATTTTAATGATCACAGGTTCATATTTTGATGTTAAATCAAACTTTTCCACACCTCTTTAATAAAGATAAATTAAATCAAAAAACAAAACTTTTATTGAGGTTTATTTATAAGCTTGTGGAAAACTTTCTACACCTAAAATAAGTAAAATATTCCATTATATTAAAAGAAAAAGAGCCACAAAATTTGTGGCTTTTTAATTATATTTTTAATACTAAAGCGTTATCCCACTTGTGAATGCGTAGGCAAAGTTTTAACCAACTTTTTACATATTTCAGAAATTGACTTCGCATCGTATTTACATATATTCCAAAGTTCAGTTTGTTCACCGTGTTCCACAATCTCATCAGGAATACCAAGACGAATTACCTGTGCAGAATAATTGTTATTAGACATGAATTCCAATACCGCAGACCCGAAACCACCAGGTAGCACCCCGTCTTCCACAGTTATTACTTTATTGAATTTTTGGAAAACCTCGTGTAACAAGTCCTCATCAATTGGTTTTACAAAACGAATGTCATAGTGTGCAGGATAAATTCCTTCAGTATTTAATTCTATTATTGCTTTAGCAGCTTCATTACCTATATGACCTAAAGTAATTATAGCAACCTCTTCGCCATCCATTAATTTGCGGCCTTTACCAATAGGCAATGCTTTGAATGGGCGCTTCCAATCAGGCATAACACCATTTCCTCTTGGATAACGAATCACAAAAGGACCCATATCCTCCAGTTGGGATGTGTACATCATATTACGCAGCTCTTCCTCATTCATAGGCGCCGCTATCGTAAGATTAGGTATACAGCGCATAAAAGCTACATCATAAGCACCATGATGCGTAGGACCATCTGCACCAACCAAACCTGCTCGATCCAAGCAAAACACTACATTTAATTTTTGCAATGCGACATCATGAATCACCTGATCATAAGCACGTTGCATGAATGACGAATAGATATTACAAAATGGAACAAGCCCCTGTGTAGCTAATCCTGCACTAAATGTAACAGCATGTTGCTCAGCAATACCTACATCAAATGCACGATCTGGCATCGCATTCATCATAATATTCATCGACGAGCCACTTGGCATAGCGGGAGTTATACCCATTATTTTGTCATTAGCTTCCGCCAATTCCACTAATGTGTGACCAAATACATCTTGATATTTTGGAGGCTGCGGCTTTTCATAAACCGTTTTCTTAATTTCTCCCGTAATTTTATCAAATAAACCTGGCGCATGCCATTTCGTTTGATCTTTCTCTGCTAGAGAATATCCCTTTCCTTTTACTGTGACAACGTGCAAAAGTTTAGGACCATTTATACTTTTTAAATCTTCTAAAGTCTTAGCCAGTTTATTGACATCGTGTCCATCCACTGGTCCGAAATATCTAAAATTTAAAGACTCGAAAAGATTAGCATTCTTCAGAAGAGTACCTTTAATGCTTTGTTCTAATTTCTTAGCCCAACCGTACGCATCAGGACCATTTTTGGATATTTTAGCTAATACAGAAATCAGCTCATCTCTAAATTTATTGTAACTCTTAGAAGTAGTTATACTTGTCAAATATTCCTTTAATGCGCCTACATTCGGGTCTATAGACATACAGTTGTCATTCAGAATAACCAATAAATTTGATTTCTCAATGCCCGCGTGATTCAAAGCTTCAAAAGCCATACCGCCTGTCAATGCACCATCACCAATGATAGCGACATGTTGTCTATCTGTTTCTCCTTTGTATGCTGAAGCTACAGCCATACCTAAAGCCGCTGAAATAGAAGTGGAAGAGTGACCTACTCCAAACGCATCATATTCACTTTCCTCACGTTTAGGAAACCCTGATATACCACCTAATAATCTATTTGTATGGAATTGTTCTCTACGACCTGTGAGTATTTTATGACCATAGGCTTGATGTCCTACATCAAATACTATTTGATCATAAGGAGTATTCAACACATAATGAAGAGCTACTGTCAACTCTACGACGCCCAAACTCGCCGCAAAATGACCACCATTGACAGAAACTATATCAATAATGAATTGTCTGAGCTCTTTACAAATTTCTTCTAAATCCGATTCTTTAAGCTTTCTCAAATCCGAAGGATAAAGAATATTTTTTAAAAGTGCTCCTGCTTCTATTTGCATACCTTAAAATAAGTTTGAAAATAAGTTACAAAGTAACAGATTTATTCCATTAATTGGTATATATATATACAAATAATTGTGACCAATGTTTTAGTTTCCTGTTTTAAAACAATTATTAATTACTAAATGCGTATTTTTGATCCATTATATGGAAGCCACAAATTACGAAATAAAACTCGAGCAATTCGAGGGTCCTTTTGACTTGTTGTTGTTCTTTATCGAACGTGATGAGCTCAATATACATGATATTCCAATCTCCAGAATAACGGACGATTTTTTGGACTATATCCAAAAAATGCATTCCCTTAATATAGAATTAGCGTCGGAATTTATTTTCGTTGCATCAACCTTGATGCGCATCAAAGCTAAAATGCTGCTTCCTCGTCCTGAATTGGACGAAAATGAGAACGAAGTTGATCTGAAAGAACAACTTGTTCAAAAACTTATACTTTACAAGCAATTCAAAGATGTTTGTGAAGATTTAAAAGTATTGGAATCAAATAGAGAAAAACTACATCAGCGCGCAAATATCACTTTTGATCTCAAACACACCAAACGTCAAATTTCGGAAGAAGAATTAGCTTCATTTGATTTGTACAAATTGATGATGGTGTATGAAAAGATGATGTATCATTTCACACATCGTGTGGTTCCTGTCACGCATACCGTTGTCAAGTTTCCTTATACTATCGAGCAACAAAAAGATGCACTTTCTGCGCTTTTGGATTTAAATAAAAAGCTAGATTTTCAAATGATCCTGAAAAACTCAGAAAACAGAGTGCAATTTGTATTCAATTTCTTAGCAATATTAGAAATGCTTCAACAAAAACTATTGGAAATTGAAGTCGGGATGGGGTATAATAACTTCGCAGTAGCTACAAAAGATCCAAATGCTCCTGAAGAATCCTTTGATGAAGATGAAGAATAGTTATTTTTCTTTAAGCGCATCCAATACTTCTTTCAAATATTTATACCGTTCAGTGTAATCTACACTCGGCAAAGTTCGTAAAGCTTGAATCCCATTTTTAATAGCTTTAGTCGATTTACTAGCGAACGAAGAAATAAAAGTAGCTAAGTTTATTTCTTCCAAAAGTCCATCTACTAGACCGTATTCTTTAGCTTTTTCAGCATCAAAATATTCAGTATGTAGACACAGTTGTAAAGCTTGTTTTTCAGGCATCACCTTTAAGAGGCTGGCCATAACTTGAAAAGGAAACAAACCAATTTCGAGTTCAGGCAGCCTAAATCGGACCTCACGTTTGCAAAATACATAAGTACAGCCCAAAATAATAAGAAATCCGCCAGCTATCACATTTCCCTCAACTATTGCTATAGATGGTTTAAACAATTGATCAAATACCTGACCAAATGAAATATTTTGGTTAGATATTGTAGGATTATGAATATCTAATTTAGGATTTTCAAATGCTTTCAAATCCATTCCAGCACAAAAAACAGGACCTTCAGCCTTAATTAAGACAATCTTTATTTCATGATCATTATTAGCTTCTTGAAAAGCATGATAAATCTCATTGACCATTGTCGGCGTAAAAGCATTTCTTTTCTCCGATCTAGATAATGTCAATAAAAACTGATATCCTATTTTTTGAACCTTAATATATTTATACATGCAATTTAACTTATCATTTCAAAAAAGCTAATTTTTAATTTATTAATATTGATAGGTGCACCTATATTAAACCTATTTAGCAACATTTCAGTAGGAATATTTCCAACTAATTCGTCCTGTGCAAATGGACAGCCTCCAAATCCCATCATTGCCCCTTCAAAACGTCTACAGCCTCCTTCGTAAGCCGCATTTATTTTTTCTAGAGCTTGGTAAGTAGTACTATGTAGATGTGCGCTAAAATCTAAACTAGGAAATTCTTTAAACAAACTTTTGAATAATGAATTAACGCCTATTACAGTAGCCTCACTTGTCGTGTCTGCGATTGAAAACCGTTTAATACCTAAATCTTTTAATTTATCAACCCACTTCAATACCAAATCTTCACTCCAATGATCAGCATACGGATTGCCAAAAGCCATTGAAATGTAAATTACCAACTCTTGATGATTACTGGCTATCGTAGTCAATATCTCCTCTACAGTATTAAATGACTTATCAATAGATGAATTAGTATTTCTTTTTTGAAAAGTTTCGGAAATAGAAAAAGGATACCCCAAATAATCTATTTTTTCAAATGCTTTTGCGTGTAAAGCTCCTTTAGTGTTAGCAACTACAGTTAGTAATTTTGTATTGTTAATTTTTTCAATACCATGCACGACATAGCTTGTATCTTGCATTTGAGGAACTGCTTTGTCAGATACAAAAGAACCAAAATCTATATATTCGAATAGATTACTTTTGATTAGCTTATTAATATGTTGAATTTTCTTTTCAGGGCGTATAATACTTGTTCTACCTTGAATCGCATCGCGGGGACAATCAATAATTTTAATTTCTGAAGGGTTAGACATCCTTTTTAATTTCACGTGAAATGACCATTTTTTGTATAGCGCTTGTGCCTTCCCCAATTGTACATAATTTAGCGTCTCTAAAAAATTTCTCCGCTGGATAGTCTTTTGTGAAGCCATATCCGCCATGTATTTGCACAGATTGATTTGCAACCTCTACTGCTACTTCCGAGGCATATAATTTTGCCATTGCACTTTCTTTCGTAACTTTCTGCTGGTTATCTTTTAAATAACCTGCCCTTCTGATTAAGAGTTCAGATGCATCTATTTTCGTAGCCATATCCGCTATTGTGAAAGATACATCCTGGAAATCATAGATCTTTTGATTGAATTGCTCTCGCTCATTTGCATAACGCAATGCACATTCATAAGCTCCGCGCGCAATACCTAATGACAAGGCAGCGATAGAAATACGACCTCCATCTAATAATTTAAGTGCCTGAACAAAACCATTACCAATCTCTCCAATAACCTGATACTTATGCACACGACAATTATCAAAAAACAAGAAAGCAGTTTCTGATGCTCGCATCCCTAATTTATCAATTTTTTTTCCAGAAGTGAAACCTTCTGTTCCTTTTTCTACAATAAATGCACTCATGGCATGCTTATCACCTATATTACCCGTGCGAGCCATCACGACCGACACATGCCCACTGATGGCATGCGTAATAAAAGTTTTAGAACCATTCAAAATCCAGTAATCTCCATCTTGAACTGCGGTTGTTGTCATTCCACCTGCGTCTGAACCAGACCCTGTTTCTGTTAATCCCCAGGCGCCTATCCATTCTCCTGATGCTAATTTTGGTAAATATTTTTTCTTTTGTTCCTCATTTGCAAAGGATAAAATATGATTTGTACATAACGAATTATGCGCAGCTACAGAAAGACCAATAGATCCACAGACTTTTGATATTTCATCTAGAATAGTTATATATTCTTGATAATTCAGTCCAGCACCGCCGTATTCTTCGGGCACCAAAATACCCATAAAACCGTATTCACCCATTTTGTGAAATAGATCAACTGGAAAATGTTGGCGTTCATCCCAATCCATTACGTAGGGTTTGATATATGTTTTTGCAAATTCTCTGGCACTTTCGCGCACTAAAGCTAACTGCTCGTTGTCGTGATTCGTGTACATCGTGATTTTTCCTTAAGTTTATATATAGGTAAGAACTAGTTTTATAAATATCGTAAAAATCAAATTATATTTTACCATATTTAAAATATTAAATAAAATAACCAACTGTAAATTTTTATTTTAATAAAAATCACTTATGCAAAAGCTTCTTGACAATCTTAAGAAAAAGTACGAACAACTCCACTTAGGCGGTGGTATTGATAAAATTCAAAAGCATAAATCAAAAGGAAAGCTGACTGCTTGGGAGCGTATTATTTATCTTTTGGATGAAGAAAACCCTTATACTGAAATAGGAACTTTCGCAGCGGATAATATGTATGTCGAGCATGGCGGATGTCCCAATGCAGGCGTTGTTGTTGTTCTTGGTTATGTAAAAAATAGATTGTGCGTTGTCGTTTCTAATGATGCAACGGTAAAAGCAGGAGCTTGGTTTCCTATTTCGGGTAAGAAGAATCTCCGAGCGCAGGAAATTGCTATGGAGAATAAATTACCTATTATTTATTTGGTAGATTCTGCAGGTGTCTATCTGCCTATGCAGGAAGAAATATTTCCAGATAAAGAACATTTTGGTCGAATATTTAGAAATAATGCTAAAATGTCCGCTATGGGCATTCCACAAATAGCAGCAATTATGGGTTCTTGCGTAGCCGGTGGAGCTTATTTACCTATTATGTCTGATTATGCATTAATCGTAGAAGGAACAAGTTCGGTATTCTTAGCAGGATCTTATTTGGTAAAATCTTCTATTGGTGAAGTTATTGATAACGAAACTTTGGGTGGGGCGGCTACACATACCGAAATTTCGGGTGTAGTAGATAACAAATATCCTGATGATGAATCTTGCTTAGATGCTATCAAAAATATAATAGATAAAATAGGAGAGAACCCTAAAGCGGGATATTCTAAAATAGTAGCAAAATTACCCAAATTGACTCCCGAATCAATCTACAAGAATTTACCGGAAGACAGGTTAAAACCCTATAATGTGATTTCAATCTTAGACGCTATTGTCGATGCGGATTCTTTAGAGGAATACAAAAAAGACTATGGAAAGACTATTGTTTGTGCTTTAGCACGAATAGATGGTTGGGCTGTAGGTATTGTTGCTAATCAACGCGAAATTGTGAAAGCAAAGAAACCAGGTGGTACACAAGAAATGCAAATGGGTGGTGTAATCTATTCGGATTCCGCAGACAAAGCAGCTCGTTTCATTATGAATTGTAACCAACAAAAAATTCCTTTAGTATTCTTTCAAGACGTAACTGGATTTATGGTTGGTTCTCGTTCCGAGCATGCTGGAATCATTAAAGATGGAGCAAAAATGGTTAATGCCATGGCGAATTCTGTAGTACCGAAATTTACTTTTATAACAGGAAATAGCTATGGCGCGGGAAATTATGCGATGTGTGGGAAAGCCTATGATCCTCGACTAATCTATGCATGGCCTACAGCTCAAATGGCGGTGATGAGTGGGGCTTCAGCTGGTAAAACATTATTACAAATACAAGAAGCAACATTGAAGGTTAAAGGGGTATTACTTAGTGAAGAAGAAAAACAAATTTTATTAAATGAGATTGAAGACCGTTACAATGAGCAATTAAGCCCATATTATGCAGCAGCTCGACTTTGGGTAGACGGAGTCATTGATCCAAAAGACACACGAAAGATAATTTCAATGGGAATAGAAGCCGCTAATCAGAATGCAGATATTCCTAGATATAATGTTGGGGTAATACAAACATAAAATATTTTGTAGCAAAAATTATTTTATATCGTTATAATCATACTAAACAATTAATTATGAAAACTATATTAAAGATTTCTACTCTACTTTGTATACTTAGCATTTTAAATACTTCCTGCAAGAAAGATGAACCTTCCGTTCCATTTCCAACAACTGCTTTTGTTGGCAATTTTCAAGCTAAGGATATGAATTATAATATAATCTTAAAAAATGTAGAATTATTCTTAAATCATGATAATACTTTCTCATTCAATAATCAAAATAAAACTAGTTATCAAATAGACAAGTATATGTATTATGTTGTTTCTGGCTCAGGTAAATATTCAATTGAAAACAATACTATCACTTTTCAAGATACATTAATTAGAACACTTCAATTTAAATATCCGTACTATTTATCTGGAAAATATAAATATCATTTTGATGGCGATAAGTTAATATTGAATGCAGAAAGTTCAAGTCCTGTAATTAGTTATAAATTAGAATTAGTAGCTATGAAAAATTTTTAGAAGTATTTTTGATATATTGCTGAAAAATTTTTAAGACTTTCCGGATTACGCATAATATCCTTGGAAACTACTTTTTCAATTGAAACACCAGAAAAAATCTTTTTAACGGGTATTTCTAGCTTTTTACCACTCAAAGTATATGGAATATCTTTTACCTGAAAAATAACATCTGGTACATGTCGTGGACTATATTGCTTTCTGAGATTACTTTTCAATTTAGTTTGAAGTTCATAATTTAATTCTAGATCATCTATCAATTGCACAAATAGCAACATTTTGGAAGAACCATCACTTTCATCTGTCGTGACAACCAAAGAATCTTTAACTTCCTCCAAATCATTTACAGCATTATAAATTTCAGCTGTACCTATTCGCACACCTCCACGATTCAGTGTTGCATCCGAACGACCATAAATTAGTATTCCTTCATCGCTATTTATCTTGATCCAATCCCCATGAGCCCAAACATTGGGAAATTTATCAAAATAGCTTTCTTTGTATTTTTCATTATTACTATCATTCCAAAAATATAAAGGCATAGAAGGCATAGGCTGCTTTATAATCAATTCACCGACTTCATCTATAATTTCCTCACCTTGCTCATTGTAAGCTGCTATATCAGCACCTAATGCTTTACATTGCAATTGTCCTGCATATACAGGCAATAAGGAATTTCCAGATAGAAAGGCTGAACAAACATCTGTACCACCACTTAAGGAAATAATATGCGCATTAGGAAATTTAGCTTGTAAAGCTTCGAAAGTAGATGCCGGTAGAGGAGAACCAGTAGATCCAACTACTTTAGGTTCGTAATTCTTTATATCTAAATCTTCAATAGAAGTAAAATAAACTGCTCCAGCACCTAAATGATCTACGTGAGCTTGCTTAATGAAATCCCAAAAAGTCTGGTTATTATTGTGATTTATTATTCCATCGAAAATACATAATGTACCACCACAAAGAAGAGAAGATAAAGCGTAATTCCACATCATCCAACCTGTAGTCGAATACCACAAAAAATTTTCTCCTGCTTGTACATTCTGATGCAATGACAACGCTTTATAATGCTCCAGAAGATTTCCGCCTGTACTATGCGTAATAGCTTTAGGTTTACCAGTTGTACCTGACGAATACAATATCCAAATAGGGTGGGAAAAAGGAACTCTAGTAAACATCAAATCCTTAGATTTGTAATTATCCAACTCTACTTTCCACACACTATCATTCACATTAACAACCTCTTGCAAGGTTATTAACTTACTTACCAACATGTCTAAAGTTCCCTTTTTAAAGAATTTTTTATTATTATATTGATATTCTGTTTCAATAAAAAGTAACTTGGGTTCTATTTGTTCAAATCGTTCAACTAGAGCTTTATCTCCAAAATCAGGTGAACAACAAGACCAAACAGCTCCTAAAGAATTAACAGCCAAAAAGATAGCTATCGTTTCTACACGATTATTCAATACCCCAACTATTCTATCACCTTTTTTAATTCCTTTATCCAACAAATATTGTTGAATCTTACTCACTTTACAATGTAATTCCTTCCAAGTAATTTCTTCATAATCTTCGTATTCGGATTGAAATTTTAAAGCAATACTATCTTCTTCATAATATTTAAAAATATGTTCCGAATAGGAAAGTTCTATACCATCAAACCATTTAGCATCAATAAAATTTTCACTATTTGCATCCCAATCCAAGACTTTTGAATAATTACCCGTATAACTAATATCAAAAAATAGGAGTATGGATTCCCAAAGGTCTGCTATATTATTTATCGACCATTGATGAAAATCATGATAATCAGCAAATTGTAATTCGTATTTTGATTCTACAAAATTTTTGAAAGCAAATAAGACTGAACTTTCTACATAGTCTTGGGAAGGAGTCCACAATGATATTGACATATGTTTATAATTTGGTACACTTAAATATACTAAAAAGGTCATTGCAATTAACAATGACCTTTTTTGATTACTTATTCAGTATAATTAGATCTTTTGTACTGTAATCTTTGAGTGGAATTTCGGATATTTTCACACCAGCAGAATTATATAACCGTAGATTCACTTCAGTTCCGCCATCAATTATATCCTTTCCGTTTGGATTTTTTTCAAATAATGTTGTAACGACTTTTTCTATCTTAGGAATATCAACACCAGGTATCGTATCAATCGCCCTTGTTTTCAGAATCAGATCTAAATTTATTTCTTTCTTATTGACATAGAACGCTTTAGATTTGATAAGAAATTCATCCTTTATTTCGTTTTCCTTATCGTTTACATGTTGTGTAAACTTAAATACGCGTGTTTCTTTAGTGTCACAAGCAGCTAGAAAAATTATAGAAGCAAATAAAATGGTTAATTTTTTCATGCTATAAACATAAAAAAATTAACCATCTATTTAGTTATTTTATTCTTACTTTTTAAAAGCATTCCAACCTTGTGCTTTAATTTCATGCACATTATTTGATTTAGATATCATTTCTCTTCCGGCATTAACTTCAGTAATATAACCAATTACAGAAATATCCAATTGCCCTTTAACTTTATCGTAATCAGTTTGAGGAATAGTGAATAACAATTCATAATCTTCACCACCATTCAATGCACATACCGTAGGATCCAATCCAAATTCTCGCGCAGTTTCGTAAGTCATTGGATCTAAAGGTATTTTATCTTCGTACAATTTGCAACCTACATTTGATGCATTACAAATATGTAAAATCTCTGATGCCAAACCATCTGATACATCAATCATAGAAGTAGGTGTAATATCCAAATGTTTTAATAATTCTACTACATCCTTACGTGCTTCAGGCTTTAATTGTCGCTCTATAATATAATCTTTACCTTCTAGATCTGGCTGAATATTAGGATTTTCCAAATAAATTTGCTTCTCTCTTTCCAAAAGCTGAAGTCCTACGTAAGCTCCACCCAAGTCACCAGAAACACACAATAAATCACCTTCTTTTGCACCTGAGCGATAAGCAATTTTATCTTCGTTTGCATAGCCAATACTTGTCACAGAAATTACCAAGCCTTGTGATGATGCTGAAGTATCACCACCAACCAAATCAACACCGAATTTTTTACAAGCAATTAAAGCGCCTTCGTAAATTTCTTCTACTGCTTCTAATGGAAATTTAGATGAAAGTCCAATAGAAAAAGTTATTTGCGATGCTATACCATTCATCGCATAAATATCCGACAAATTAACTTGTACTGCCTTGTAACCTAAGTGTTTAAGTGGAACATAACGCAAATCGAAATGAACATTTTCTAATAGTAAATCCGTAGAAATCAAGGTTTTATAACCAGTAAAATCCATCACTGCAGCATCATCACCTATTCCTTTGTGCGTAGATTCCTGTGTCAATTCTACAGCTTGTGTAAGGTGTTTTATTAAACCAAATTCACCTAATTCGCTTATATCAGTTTTATCTATATTATCAAACATATTCACATTTTTTCCACAACAAAGATACAGATTAATCTCCCATGGATAGAAGAGCTAAAAATAGGGAAAATGTAAAAAATGCCCCATTTCTAAATTTTTGAACAGTGTTCCACATAAATAATCAAGTTTCCATGTGAAACATGTTAATTTTATAAGCCTAAACGTGCTGAAATTTCCAACATCCGTTCAATCGGTTTTTGTGCTCTATTGATTACATCTTCTGGAAGAACGATTTCTGGTTGATCGTATTTCAAACAGTTGTATAATTTTTCCAATGTATTCAATTTCATGTGTGGACAATCGTTGCAAGCACAAGCATTATTCGGCGGAGCCGGAATAAAAGTTTTATGTGGGCTAGATTTTTGCATTTGATGCAAAATACCAGATTCTGTTGCCACAATATAGGTAGAAGCCTCATCTTCAATGGTGTATTTCAACATTCCAGAAGTCGATCCAATGTAGTCTGCTTCAGCCAAAATATGTTCTTCACATTCTGGATGGGCAATAAATTTTGATCCAGAATATTCTGCACGTAGATTTTCAATTTTTTCACGTGAAAAAATCTCGTGAACCATACAAGCACCGTTCCAAAGCACCATATCACGCCCCGTTTTCTTCTTCACATAATCGCCGAGATTGCGATCGGGACCAAAAATAATCTTTTGATCAGCTGGAAGTGACTCTACAATCTGCACAGCATTGCTCGAAGTACACACAATATCCGATAACGCCTTCAATTCTGCTGTACAATTGACGTATGTAATCACCAAATGATCAGGATATTGCTCTTTGAATTTTGCAAAAAGATGAGGCGGACAAGAATCCGACAACGAACAACCTGCTTTCAAATCCGGCAATAACACTTTTTTGGAAGGTGAAAGAATTTTTGCGGTTTCTGCCATGAAATGCACACCAGCAAACACAATCACATCTGCATCAGTCTTAGCAGCTTGTTGCGAAAGCCCCAAACTATCTCCAATATAGTCAGCTAAATCCTGAATCTCAGCATCTTGGTAATAATGCGCCAGAATAACAGCATTTTTCTCTTTTTTCAAACGTAGAATTTCCTGAACTAAATCCAAACTTGGATCCACAGGAAGATCAATGAAGCCCTTTGCTTCCAAATCTCTTTGATAAGTGTTATTCATTCTCTCTCTTCTGTAATTTGGTTAATCACTTTGACTAATCAACTTCACAAAAGTAAACAAAGAAATTCAAACGAAATTCACATTCCTTTTTTTCAATAAATAATAATCTTTTTTATAAGAGAGAGTCTTATTGTTTATTAGTCTGTGGAAAATGGGGATAACTGTATGTTTTTAAATTTCATTTTTGAGTTATCTTGTACTTTTCAACAATTTATCCACAGATATCAGATCTTTTAGTGCTGATTTACAGTACTGTGATTTTTCATATTTTTTATTTTCCATAAGATTTTGTGAATTACTCCTTGTTAAATAATTGTTAATATATCGTCTATTTTTTCATACTCGTCACGTGAAACATGTGTGTAAATATGTCGGTTTGTGGAATAATAAATAGTTTTAAAATTTAATTAACGTTTTATTTACACGTTTTCCACATTATTTGTTAATTTGTTTCAATTTTTAAGCATACAATAGGTTTATGTCGGAAAGAAAAGTAGATTTTTTGGTAGTAGGGTCGGGAATTGCAGGTTTGAGTTTTGCATTAAAAGCTGCGAATGTTGGTAAAGTGTTAATAGTTACAAAATCCAACGAAGATGAATCAAATACAAAATATGCACAAGGTGGTGTGGCAGTGGTTACAGATCAATCAGATAGCTTTGCAAATCACATTGAAGACACATTAATTGCAGGTGATGGTTTATGTAATCCACAAATTGTGGAAAACGTAATAAAGGAAGGTCCAGCGCGAATTGAAGAATTGATAGCATATGGGACTTCATTTGACAAGGAAGATTCTGGTGAATATGATTTAGCAAAAGAGGGTGGACATTCTGCACATCGTATCTTACATTATAAGGATATTACGGGTTATGAGATAGAGCGTGCATTGCTAGAGAAAGTTCATCAACATCCAAATATTGAAATTCTTACGCATTATTTCGCTGTAGATTTGATTACGCAACACCATATGGGGGTACATGTGGATAAAAAATCTACGGATATAGAATGCTACGGAATTTATGCTTTTAATACACGTACAGGAATTGTAGAAAAATTTCTATCCAAAATTACTTTAATGGCATCTGGAGGTGCTGGTCATGTATATTCAAGTACGACTAATCCAACTATTGCAACCGGTGATGGTATAGCGATGGTGTATAGAGCCAAAGGAAAAGTACGTAATATGGAATTTATTCAATTCCATCCTACAGCCTTATACAATCCAAGCGAATATCCAGCATTTTTAATTTCGGAAGCTGTACGCGGTTTCGGTGGAATTTTGCGAAGAGCAAATGGAGAATCTTTCATGGAAGAGTATGATTCACGTGGATCATTAGCTCCAAGAGATATCGTAGCGCGTGCCATTGATTCTGAAATGAAAAAATCTGGTTTGGATTATGTGTATTTAGATATCACGCATAAACCGTTAGAAGATTTGCTTTCACATTTTCCAAATATCTACGAAAAATGTCTTTCTATTGGTTTAGATATGACTAAAGATTATATTCCAGTAACCCCGGCTGCACATTATTTGTGTGGAGGTATATTGGTTGATGAATATGGCGCTAGTAGTATCGAGAATTTGTATGCATGTGGCGAATGCTCTTCTACTGGTCTACATGGTGCTAATCGATTGGCTTCCAATTCTTTATTAGAAGCCGCAGTGTATGCACATCGTATTTTTGTAGATGCTGAAAAGAAAATTAATTCAATTTCTTATAAGGAAAATATACCTGATTGGGATGATTCAAATACTAAATTATTAAATGAAGATATTTTAGTAACGCATAATCTTCGTGAAACACAAAAGTTTATGTCTGATTATGTAGGAATCGTTCGTTCGGACTTTAGATTAGAGAGAGCGATGCGAAGATTAGGTTTGTTGCATGAGGAAACAGAATCTTTTTATAAAAATACAAAGCTTTCTGTGAAACTTTGTGAATTGCGAAATGTTATTCAGGTAGCATATTTGGTGGTTAAATCTGCGATGAACCGTAAAGAGAGTAGGGGATTGCATTATACAACAGACTTCCCAAATCATGCAGACGTATTAGAAGATACAATATTATAGATTATGGCTACTATTTTACCAGTCAAAGAAAGTTTTCCGTATATAGCTGAAGAAACGTTTATTGCACCGAATTGTACTATTGTGGGAGATGTAACTATTGGTCATCACTGTTCTATTTGGTTTAACGCAGTAGTTCGTGGTGATGTAAATTATATTAGAATTGGAAACTACACTAATATCCAAGATAATGCTACTATTCATGGAACGTATTTAAAAAATGGTACGGATATAGGTAATTATGTGAATATAGGGCACAATGCATTAGTACATGGTTGTGTTATTGAAGATTACGTTTTGATTGGTATGGGAGCTATTGTTATGGATAAAGCTGTGATTCAATCTAAAGTAATTATAGCTGCGGGAGCAGTCGTATTAGAGAATACACTATGTGAATCAGGTTATTTGTATGCTGGTGTACCTGCTAAAAAAATAAAGCCACTTACAGATGAGCAAATGGCTTTATTAGAAAATCTTCCGCACAATTATGTACTTTATTCCTCTTGGTTTACAAATCTGAAATAGATAGTTTATTCAAATTTGGGTGAAATTGTTTCGGATTGTTCCCAATTTGCACGTATCGTAAATGATTTATCCATATACCATATTGGTTCAGCTTGTGTCTTATTATACACATCACCACCATCCCATCGTTTATTCTCATTGAGATCTTTGATTATGCGTAATATATATTTTCCTCCAGGAAATTTAGTGTATCTGAGTTCTTTCGTATTGTATATATACTTATTATCTATTACTTTTTCTTTTTTATCATCCATTAACTGGACAATATAATTAGTATTACTGTCTAGATCGTTAATGATGAAATTTATATCTCCAAAGTTATCGGTTTCATCTAAAGTAACGGTAGTAACCAATTCCTTATTTGTGTCATTAAAAATAGAAGTAATAGCATTTTCTTGAATTGTGAATTCATATTTACGCTTTGTTCTCCAATTAAATCGAACATGATATAGGTTAGAATTTAATGTATCTTTCTGTAGTTGAAAGTTACGTCTGAATACACTGTCTTCTTTTAATATCAATTTTTCTTTATCAATGTTGGCTATAGGAAAATCACTTGTGATTGTAATGTGGTTGATTTTATCAACCTTATTTGTAACATTAAGTTTAGGTATCAATTCTCTATTGTATTTATCATTTTTACCTCTACGCAATAATGTAGTATCAAGTATATTATTTCTATTAGAAACTTCTATTTTAATGGAATCAAATTCCATTTTAGGTAAAAGAATATAAAGAGAATCATTTGTATCAGCATATTTGTAATACGCGTCTTTTTGTAGATCTTCTGGAAAGATAATTCGTGTAGAAGGGGAATCAAGAGGCTGGTTGAACTTAATAGAAATGCGACTATCCTTTTGAATTTTTCTTTCAGGAATTCTAAAATCTTTTGGTTTTCCTTTTGAATATTCCAGTTTTATATCCTCTATGTTTTCTTTCAATACAATGCTATCTGGAAGAAATCCTATTAGTTCATCTGGATTATTATATATACGATCGTTATTCTCTTCTTTCAGTGCATATATTCTATATGTATCTTCTCTTAGATTTTTAATTATAAAATTACCTGAACTGTCTACACTTGTAAATATATTGGCTTTCCGTTTTCCGAAAATAGAATCTTGTCTTGTAGGTATCAGTAAAACTCGAACAGATAAATCTTCTTTTGGATCGAATGTTTTGGTATAGGCATTTTTAACAGAACCTGATACAGAGAGTGAATCTAATTCAGGGCCAGTGGCAAATACATAATTGTAATTTACTATTGGATTTCCTTCATTAAAATCTACTAAACCTTTACCAAAATTTATTGTATAAGTAGTATTTTGTTCCAGCGAATCAGGCAAAGTGATTATTAGATTTTTCTTTTTTACCTTATAATCTGGTTGTTTTTCTAAATCAGGAGATATACTAAATTCTTTTTGATAATTGTTTAGCTTAATATATTCATTAAACTCTAGAACAATTTGTTTATCGGTAAAATTTCGTTTAAAATTTACGGGATTTTCCGATAGTATAATAGGAGGAATTGAATCTTTTGGTCCTCCCGTTGGTGTTTGCATATTTGCACAACGTGCAAGTGTTAGCGATATAAGTATGGCGAAAACAAATATAAAGTTGTTTCGTAAACTTTTTATTTTCGATTTCAAATTCTCTTCAAAAATGGTTGTATTCATAAAAGTATTTCTCTTATACCGCTAATTTATGATTTCTTTAGTTCATGTGAACCATTAATATACTAATATCTGATGGTGATACACCAGATATACGTGAAGCTTGACCAAGTGTTCTTGGTTTAACTTTTAATAGTTTTTCGCGTGCTTCGATTGAAAGGGAAGTAAGTGATTTATAATCAAAGTCTGGATTGATCTCTTTATCTTCCATTTTTTTCATTTTGTTTACAATTTCTAATTCTTTCTCGAAGTAGCTATCGTATTTTACTTTTATTTCAGCTTGTTCTATAGTGTCCTTATCATATGCTTCAGTTACTACTTTGAACTCCTGATCTGCATCTGCTAAATGTCGAATACTAACGTGCGGTCTACTCAATACATTATACAAACGAGTTTTTTGAGTTAATTCACCAGAACCAATCTCGGATAGTATAGAATTTATACCCGATGGTTCTATTGAATTATTTTTCATGTATCTAATCAAATCGTCAGAATCTTGTACTTTCTTATTCACTTTAGCTAAACGTTCATCTGAAACTAAGCCAAGTTTATGTGCAATTGGTGTCAATCTAATATCTGCATTATCTTGACGAAGAAGTAAACGATGTTCTGCTCTAGATGTAAACATACGATAGGGTTCTTCTGTACCTTTGGTAACTAGATCATCTATCAATACTCCTATGTAAGATTCTGAACGCTTCAAAATTAATTCGTGTAGATCTCTAGTTTTTTGATGAGCATTAACTCCAGCAATGAAACCCTGTGCAGCTGCTTCTTCATAACCTGTAGTACCGTTGATTTGTCCTGCAAAAAATAAATTTTTGACACGTAATGTTTCTAATGTCAAATCCAATTGCATAGGAGGGAAGTAATCATATTCTATGGCATATCCTGGTCTATACATTTTTGCGTTTTCAAAACCAGGAATTAATCGCAATGCTTTTTGTTGAACATCTTCTGGTAATGATGTAGAAAAGCCATTTACATATATTTCGACTGTTCTGAAACCTTCAGGTTCTACGAAAATTTGATGTCTATCTCTTTCTGCAAAACGATTTATTTTGTCTTCAATAGATGGACAATATCTTGGACCGAGTCCTTTAATTCGTCCTGTAAACATTGGAGATTTTTCAAATCCTGTTTTTAGGATTTCGTGGACTTTATCATTTGTATACGTAATCCAACAACATCTTTTTTCGATTGGTAATTCTATATCTGTATAAGAGAATCTTCCACCATCATCATCTCCCCATTGTTCCTCCATCAAAGAGTAGTTTAAGCTTCTACCATCAATTCGAGGAGGAGTTCCGGTTTTCATACGGCCAGATTCGAAACCCAAGGACACAAGTTGTTCAGTTAAACCAGTTGCTGATTTTTCACCAGTACGACCGCCACCAAATTTTTTCTCACCGATATGTATTATACCATTTAAGAATGTTCCGTTTGTAAGTACTACAGCATCCGCTTCTATGCGTATTCCTAGTGATGTAATAACACCTTTAATAGTATTACCTTCTACAATCACTTCTTTAACGGTATCTTGCCAAATATCTAAGTTTGGTAAGGATTCTAATTGCCATCTCCATTCTTCTGCAAAGCGCATTCTATCATTCTGCGTACGTGGACTCCACATAGCGGGTCCTTTTGATTTATTCAACATCCTAAATTGAATTGTTGATTTATCCGCAATAATACCAGTGTATCCACCCATTGCATCAATTTCACGTACAATTTGACCTTTTGCTACACCACCAATCGCAGGGTTACAGCTCATTTGAGCTATTACTCCCATATTCATAGTGATAAGTAGGGTAGATGATCCAAGGTTAGCAGCAGCAGCCGCGGCTTCACAACCTGCATGTCCTGCTCCAACTACGATTACATTATATTTATTAAACATATTTAATTACCTTGTTTCACGTGAAACAATTGTTTTTTTATCAACGTTTCACGTGAAACGTTATATATATTCTGCTAATTCAATCCAACGATCTGATTTCTGATCAAGCTGTTTTTGTAAAATTTCTACTTCTTTAGCTAGGCTTGATAAAAGTTGATGATCAGTTGTATTATTTAATTCTTTAGTTTTCTCTTGTATTATATCTTCTAAATCCGAAATAATAGATTCTAATTCTTCATATTCCTTTATCTCTTTAAAGGATAATTTCTTCTTTTCAGATTCTATTTGGATAGGCGTAGGGTTTGCTTTTAATTTTTTCTCTAAAAGTTTTTCTTCTTTAATTCTTTCTTCTTGTTCGAATTTGAAATCTGCGTAATTACCGTTGTAAATAGATACAGTTCCAGTTCCGTCGAATATAAAAAGCTGATCTGTTAATTTGTCAATTAGATACCTGTCGTGAGAAACTAGAATTAAAATACCTGGGAAGTTTACAAGAAAATCTTCTAATACATTTAATGTGTCAATGTCCAAGTCATTGGATGGCTCATCCAGAATTAAGAAATTTGGATTTGCCATTAGTACACGCATTAATTGTAATCTCTTACGCTCTCCACCGCTCAACTTAGAAACTAAACCAAATTGCTTTTCAGGTGGGAAAAGAAATAATGTCAATAGTTGAGAAGCTGTAAGCGTATCGCCATTTGCCATTTGAATATAGTCAGCAATATTTTTGACCACATCTAAAACGCGTTCTCCTTCACTAAATTCTAAACCACCCTGTTTGTAATATCCATATTTTGTAGTTTCCCCAACACTAATTACACCATTATCCTGAGGTAAGTTTAGGGTAATCAAGTTTAAGAATGTACTTTTTCCTGTCCCATTTTTTCCCGTTAAACCTATACGATCACCTTTTTTGAAGGTGTAGGAAAAGTTTTCGATTACAGTTTTGTTTTTAAAAGACTTACTTACGTTTTCTAATTCAAGAATTTTATTTCCCTGTCTGGATACTTTTACGCTCAACTGAACTTTATCTTGCGTACGAGGACCTTTTGACTTCTCTTCCAGTTCGTAAAAAGAGTCAATTCTTGATTTAGATTTTGTGCCTCGTGCTTTTGGTTGGCGGCGCATCCATTCTAATTCTGTGCGAAGTAGATTTCTTGCCTTTTCAGCCGATAGTACATCGTTATATTCTCTTTCTGCTTTCTTCTCTAAGAAATAGCCATAATTGCCTTTGTATGAAAATAACTTGCCTTTATCTAGTTCTCTTATTTCTGTACAAATATTATCTAAGAAGTATCTATCGTGAGAAACTACTAAAACTGTTTTTTGACCAGTTGTCAGAAGTTTTTCAAGCCATTCTATTGTTTCAATGTCCAAATGATTCGTAGGCTCATCTAAGATATATACATCAGCCTCATCTATTAAAAGCTTGGCTAAAGAAAGTCTTTTCTTTTGACCGCCAGAAAGGCTATCTATTTTCTGATCAAAATTGGAGATGGAAAGACGATTAAGAATTGTCTTAATATCGTTTTCATATTCCCAAGCGTCTAGAGCTGTCATGCGATCCATGATATCAGCTAATTTTTGCTCATCAACAATTTCTTTTTCTACAATTTCTTCGTATTCTTTGATTAATTGCTGTTGCTCATTATCATTAGAAAAAATGAAATCATTAATCGTATTTAGCCCTGTGAAATCTGGGTCTTGTGGCAAATAGCCAATGCGAATACCTTTTTCTTTTACTACTTTTCCTTGTTGAGGTGGAAATAGTTCTGCTAGAATCTTTAATAAAGTTGATTTTCCAGTTCCATTAATTCCGACTAATGCAACTCGATCACCTTTTTGTAATCCAAAATGTAATTCTTTAAATAGCCACTTGTCATTGAAAGAATGACCAACTTGTTCTGTGCTAATAATACTCACGCTAATTCTTTTATAAGTTGTGTTTGGTATATGTGTACGCCGGGATTGGACGTTATTGAAACGTTAATCATAGCGGATGCAATATCTTTTGCTTTTATACTTCTATAATCTTTCATTTTGCCAATTAATAGAAAATTAAAAATCGGGTAGATGAGTTGTGCTATTTTTTCCATCAAACGAAATTCTTTTCTATTTCCAAGTAGGAGAGAAGGTCTAAAAATATGAAAACTCTTAAACCCAATAGCTTTTAAGGATTCTTCAACATCTCCTTTTAATTTTAAATAAAAATTGTTGGAAGTTGGATTTGCGCCAATACTGCTGACAAGACATAGGGTAGTAGTTCCATTAGCAATTATACTTCTTGCGACTTTTTTTGGATATTCCAAATCGATTTCGTAATACTTATCTCTATCAGGTGTCTTGGCTTTGGTTGATCCAATACAACAAAAAAAATGGTCTATATGAAGATCATTTATATGCGTTTCGATACTATGATAATCTGCGATAATCTGAATAAGTCTATTGTTCTTAATGGGTAATTCAGATCGAGTAATTGCATAAATAGTCTCATATTTATCATTTTTCAATAATAAATTTATTGTCTCCATTCCTATTAAACCAGAAGACCCTAAAACCAATGCTTCGTACTTTGTATCAGACATAACTATCCAATTACAAAAATACGTATTAATTCGATTTTGTATGTTAAAAAACTATAATAGTAGGTCTGTTTATGACAAATAGCTGTTAATTTAACTTAAATGAGGCGATAAGATTGAATCTTGGAATGTTTACTTCAAAAAGATAATTATCGACTTCTCTTTTCATGGTGTAATAGCCTTCCATGTAACCAACTTCACTTTTGAGATTGCACCCAGAGATATATTGATGCGATTCTCCTGGCGCAAGAATAGGTTGCAGACCTACGACACCATCCCCATCGACTTCTTTAGTTTCGCCGATAGAATCAAAAATATCCCAATGCCTGCTTAATAACTGAATGGTATGATCGGAAATATTTTCAATAGTAATCCTATATGCAAACATATAATGCATATTCTCAGGATTAGAGTATTCGGGTTGATACTCGTACTCGACTGATATACTGACGCCTGATGTTGACTGTGTGATCATACTAATTATTTCAAATTTAACAACTTACACTGTTATTTCATAATAATATATTAGGGAGCTAAATGAAAAGTGAAAAAATAGGGTAAACAAAAGTTTACCCTATTGTATAAAATATTTACTTAGTCGCTTCACGAACTTTTGGAGCTATTTTAGTTCCAAATATTTCTATTGATTTCATCATATCCTTGTGATCAGGACTACCTACATCCATATGAGCTGAAAAACGTGTCAAACCAAATTTTTCTTGTATAGCTAATATTTTGTCTATTGCTTGAGTTGCGTCACTTACGATCAAATGTCCTAAAGACGAACGGCCAAAATCATACTGCGATCGTTGATATGGTGGCCATCCTCTAGATCCACCTATTCTATTCATTTGTGCAGAATAAGTAGGGTAGTAGCTGTCTGCTATATTTTTACTGTCATCGCCGAAGAAGGAGTGCATATGGACACCTACTTGGAATTTGGACATATCATGTCCATTATCTTCATAAGCTTGTCTGTACATCTCGAATAACGGTTGGAATTGTTCCCAAGCTCCACCAATTATTGCAAACATTACTGGCAATCCTAATTTCCCAGCACGGATCACTGATGAAGTTGTACCACCTACTGCTACCCAAATAGGTAAACCGTTCTCTGTAGCACGAGGAAATATATCTTGATTGATTAATGATTTTCTGAATTTTCCTGTCCAGTTAATGGTTGGATTTGACCTTAATTTTAATAATAAATCAAGTTTTTCTTCAAAAAGTTCGCTATAATCTTTTAAATCATATCCAAATACAGGGAATGACTCTATGAAAGATCCGCGACCTGCCATGATTTCAGCTCTACCGCCAGAGATCAAATCGACGGTAGCAAAATCTTTGTAAAGTTTTACTGGATCGGTTGAACTAATAACAGATACAGCAGAACCCAATTTTATATTTTTAGTTACAGAAGCAGCTGCGGCTAAGATAATCTCAGGAGAGGCTACAGCATAATCTTCGCGATGATGCTCACCCATACCAAAGAAATCAAGACCAACTTCATCCATTAGTTTTACTTCTTCAATTATTTCTTGTAGTCGTTGTTGTGCTGATTGAATTTCACCTGTAATAGGATCAATTTGCAAATCGCCAAACATTCCAACTCCTAATTCTAACATAATAATTCTCCTTTCTATATACCACAAAAATAGGCCTTTGTACTTCACATATTCTTAATCTATGTTAAGAATTTTACATAAAAAAAGCACCGATATGGTGCTATAATATACTGAATTACCCGTGAATATATTCTTTAGTGCCGTACGATTGAATAAGCTCTCCTTCGAAGTTCAACCACTCTTGCCAGCGCTTTTCTACATCAACATCAACAGCATATTTTCGCGCGAAATTTAAAAATGTCGTATAATGGTTGGCCTCAGAGACCATTAAGTCATAATAGAACTTAGCTAATTCTTTGTCATTGATATTTTGAGATAATACACGGAATCGTTCGCAACTACGCGCTTCGATCATCGCAGCGAAAAGTAATCTATCGATAAATGCTTGATTGCGTGAACCATCTTTCTTATTAAATTTCATTAACTGACCCACATAATCGTCCTTGCGTTCGCGCGCTAAAGTGTATCCTCTTTCTTTGATAATTTCGATTACCATTTTGAAATGTTCCATTTCTTCGATAGCAATAGCCGTCAATTCATGAACCAAATCTTCGTATTCTGGATTTTGTGTTATCAGCATAATAGCATTAGACGCCGCTTTTTGTTCACACCACGCGTGATCCGAAAGAATTTCCTCCAAATTAGATTCTGCGATATTAGCCCATCTCGGGTCTGTCAATAATTTTAAACCAAGCATATTATCCCTTTTTTACAAAAATACAAAATAGTCAAATAGAAAAGCCAATAGGAGTTCGTCCTATTGGCTTTTGTGTCTTGGATATTACAAACTAGCCTTCGTTAGAAGCAAAGCCGTGGGCTTTCCATACTTCGTCAGGAACGCCAGTCCATACACCAGGTCTATTGCCTACATATCCAATTTCTGCAATGCCTTCTTTCGTCGTATAGTATCCCGAAGAAGTTAAATCTCGCATAGTATTAAAAAAGCTTACGCCTTGAGAAACCTCAGGTTTTGCTTTCTTAGGGAATGCGATTTCTTCTACAATTGCAATTTGTTCTTCACTCGTACATTTTACAAAAACATTCTTGAATCTTTTTTGTGCATGTATATCTAACCATTTCAAGCCGCCTCGCATTGGTAATTTGTAGGAAGGAATATCTTTAACGATAAACTCAATGAAATCTGGAACGCCAACCTCTGTAGCCGATGGTGAGTTATCATCTTTTGGAATGATAATATCCGCCAGTACTGCAATTGTTGCCATTTCATGTTCGTCAAAATAAACTTCTTCAAGTAATTTTTGCGTACGTTCATGTTCAAAATCTTGGACACCTGGTAACTTATCTCCTTGACCTGCTGCTGCCGTTGATTTTGCGGGTTTATTATCACATGAATTTGTTGACAAAACTGCAGCTGATCCAGCTGCAATTAGTCCTAAGGCTTTTAATGAATCTCTTCTATTCATTGCTTAGCTATTTAATTTATTTTTTTCCTTTAAAATATACTCAGCGGTACGCATTGACAGAGCTAAAATTGTCCAAGTCAAATTTTTATCACCTTGCTGTACAAAAGGTCCTGCGTCTACCACATAAAGATTTTTACAATCGTGTGCTTGTCCCCATTTATTTAAGACAGATGTTTTAGCATCGTTGCCCATACGGGTTGTACCACCTTCATGGATAATTTTACCCGGTGTTTGCAAACCATACAAGGTGTCTGCACCATGTATAGGTGAAGTGATAATTGCGCCCATATTATGCATGATTTCTTGAAAAGTTTCCATCATGTGTTTTGCTTGCAGTACCTCTTCATTCGACCATTTGTAATTGAATTTTAGTACCGGAATACCGAATTTATCAACTCTATTAGGATCTATTTCACAATAGTTTTCCTTTCTTGCGATGGCGGTACCACGACCATCCATACCCACAGAAGCTCCATAAAAACGTTTATAATCTTGCTTCAGGGCAGCGCCATATCCACCACTTTCACTGGTTGTGCCATCAGCTTTCGGCGCTAGGTGATTGTAATTTTGAATACCGTGGAAGTAACCAAAACTTGGCATTCCCATTCCGCCCCAATATTCAATGTGATATCCTCTAGCAAAATCAAGTTTCTTGTCGCCTTGCCACCATGGAGAATAGATGTGTACTGAACCAACGCCATCTTCATTATATTTCTTACGGTCAAGAAGCTGAGGTAAAAATCCACCTAAGCCAGCTCCAGTCGAATCGTGTAGGTATTTCCCAACAAGACCTGAGCTATTTCCAATTCCACCTGGATGCGATGCAGATTTTGAGTTTAGCATAAGGCGCGCACTTTCGCAGGCAGAAGCACCTAATATTACTGTTTTTCCTTTAACGGAATATTCTTTTAAATCTTTAGTATTAACATAAGAAACCCCGACAGCAAGGCCTTCATCATTTGTTAACACCTCACGCACCATTGCATTGTCTATTACGGTCAAATTACCAGTTTTCATAGCGGGAATTACCAAGCATGAAGAAGAAGAAAAGTCACCATAGACTTTACAAGAACGACCACATTGACCACAATAAAAACAAACTCCTCTGTCTTTGTTACCTGGTAATGCTTCAGTTAATACAGATCCACGTCCTGCAATAACAGGAACACCAGATTTTTGTCCGGCTTTGCGAATATAAAGTTCACTTAAACGAGGTTTAGGTGGTTTCAAGAAAATACCATCAGGTTCATTGTGAATACCTTCCACAGTTCCGTAGATTCCTATCATACGATCTACACGATCATAAAAAGGCTTTACTTCATCGTATGTTATCGGCCATTCATCGGTCAATCCATCTTTCGGTTTGAAATCATCTGGCCCCATTCGTAGAGAAATACGACCCCAGTGGTTGGTTCTTCCACCCAGCATGCGGGCTCTAAACCAGTCGAATTCCGTGCCTTTTTCGTGCGTATAAGGCTCTCCTTCCAATTGCCATCCACCAAAAGCAGCATCAAAATCTCCGAATGGGCGTGTAGTACTTGCTCCTCTACGAGGAGATTCCCACGGCCATCGCAATTGTAAAGCATCTTTAGCAGGATCGAAAAATGGACCTGCCTCAAGCATCAAGACTTTAAGTCCTGCATTCGCAAGAATATAGCCTGCCATACCGCCTCCAGCACCAGATCCGACCACTACGGCATCGTATACTGTAGACTCTTCTATTATTTGAAACGTAGACATTATTTGGTTTATATTTTATTATACTTTTGTATTAGTAAAATAAATATATATAAAAAATTCATTAAGTAAAGCCCGAGTTTTGAAAATTTTATTCATCGGATTAGTTTGGCCTGAGCCAACATCATCAGCAGCAGGATGGCGGATTTTGCACTTGATAAAATGTTTTAGCAAAATAAGTGAGGTTTTGTTTGCTTCAGCAGCGATGAAGTCAATTCACAGTGCTGAATTGTCCTCTTTAGGCGTTCAAGAAAAGTCCATTTTTTTGAATGATTCTTCCTTTGATGACTTTGTAAAAAATTTATTACCTGACATTGTTGTCTTCGATCGCTTCATGGTAGAGGAGCAATATGGCTGGCGAATAGCTGAGCATTGTCCAGGTGCGTTACGCGTATTAGATACAGAAGATTTGCACTTTGTGCGATTGGCTCGTCAAGAAGCTTATAAGAAAAATAAGGAAGTTGATTATCATTCACCTACAGCAAAGCGCGAATTAGCGTCGATCTTACGTTCGGATATATCATTAATTATCTCAAAAGTGGAAATGCAATTGCTATCGGAACAATTTAACATACCTAATAATAAATTGCTTTATATTCCATTCCAAGAAGAATCGCTTACCGAAGATTACATGGAGAATTTACCGGGTTTCGGAAAAAGAAAGGATTTTGTATTTATTGGCAATTTTATTCATGAGCCTAATTTTAAAACAGTAGAAATACTAAAAAAGGAAATTTGGCCAATTCTTCGGAAAAAATGCCCATTGGCTGAATTGCATATCTATGGTGCTTATGCGTCGGAGAAAGTTTTGCAATTACATAATCCTAAAGAGCGCTTTTTAGTAAAAGGTAGAGCAGAGGATGCGCGTAACACGATTGCGCAATACCGCGTTATGATTGCGCCAATTCCATTTGGCGCAGGAGCTAAAGGAAAATTTGTTGACGCTATGGCTTCAGGAACTCCTTCTATTACTACACGTGTAGGGGCAGAGTCGATGACAGAATCCAATTGGAATGGTTTTATTACAGATGATAAGTCAGATTTTATAGAAAAATGTGCTCTTCTTTATACAGATGAGCAGCTTTGGAAGGAAAAGCAACATCTGGGTTTTGAGATGTTTAATGCAGATATTGCAAATACTTCTTATTCGGAAGAGATGTTAGAAACGGTTAACCATTATAAGACAAACTTGAATGCGATTAGGAAGAAACATTTTATAAGTGAGATATTATTGCAACAACAAATGAATGCAACAAAATATATGTCACTTTGGATAGAAGAAAAAAATAAAAAAGCACACGATTAGTGTGCTTGATTGTAAGAATATAAGTAAAATAATCAGAATTTTACTATTCTTTGCCGAACAATTTTTATACCAACAAATTTTACCTTATTTTTAGTTTCTATCAATAAAGATTTAAATCGTAAACTAACAGTTATGAAAACAATTAAAGGACCGGGTATATTTATAGCGCAATTTATCTCCGATCAAGAGCCATTTAATTCCATTGAGAATATTGCAAAGTGGGCAAAATCATTAGATTTTGTTGGATTGCAAATTCCTACAAATGACCCAACATATTTTGATTTACAAAAAGCAGCAGAAAGCAAAACGTATGCTGACGAGTATAAAGGTAAGTTGCAAGAAATTGGCTTAGAAATCACAGAGTTGTCTACACATTTACAAGGTCAATTGGTGGCTGTGCATCCGGCTTATGATAAGTTATTTGATGCTTTCGCGCCAGAGCAATACCGCAATAATCCAAAAGCACGTACAGAATGGGCTACACAGCAGATGATTTATGCGGCAAAAGCTTCTCAAAATTTAGGTTTGAATGCGCATGCGACTTTTAGTGGATCATTATTGTGGCAATATTTTCATCCTTGGCCACAGCGTCCCGAAGGATTAGTAGATGAAGCATTTACAGAGTTAGCTCGTCGCTGGACGCCGATTTTGAATGCTTTTGACGAAGCTGGTGTAGATGTATGCTATGAAATTCATCCAGGTGAAGACTTGTTTGATGGGGTTACATATGAAATGTTTTTGGAAAAAGTAAATAATCACCCAAGAGCGTGTCTATTGTATGATCCATCGCATTTTGTATTACAACAACTGGATTATATCCAATATATAGATTTTTACCACGAACGTATTAAAGCTTTCCACGTAAAAGATTCGGAGTTTAACCCTACAGGGAGACAAGGAACTTTTGGCGGGTACCAATCTTGGTTAAATCGTGCTGGTCGATACCGTTCTCCGGGCGATGGTCAGGTAGATTTTAAAACTATCTTTAGTAAATTAACACAGTATGGCTACGATGGTTGGGCTGTGATGGAGTGGGAGTGCTGTATCAAAAATCAAATTGATGGCGCAACAGAAGGTTCTAAATTCATTCAGGATCATATCATCAGAGTGACGGATAAGGCTTTTGATGATTTTGCTTCTACAGGTGCTGACGCAAAATTCAATAAAGAAATATTAGGGTTATCCTAAAAGATTAGGCTCACTTTTAATGTGAGCCTAATCTTTTTATCTGCCTTTCTTTTGGAAAGGAAACTTCATTTTATAGCTTACACGGATTAATCCTTTAGAAATAGAATCTAATCTACTTTTTAACATTGCTTTTTTCAAAGGACCAATTTTATCCACGAATAATTTACCTTCAATATGATCGTATTCGTGTTGTACAATACGAGCAGCCAGACCTGTCAATTCAATTTCGTGTTCTACGAAATTTTCATCCAAATAGTTGATCAACACATTAGAGTGGCGTAGTACATCTTCTGTCACATCTGGAATAGAAAGACAACCTTCATTGAATGCCCATTTTTCACCAGACTCTTGAACTATGATAGGGTTTATAAAAACTTTTTTGAAATCTTTAACCGTTGGGTCGCCTTCACCATCCTCATCATCTTCGCCAAAAGGTGAGCCATCCACAACAAATAATCGAATTGGTAGCCCTATTTGCGGAGCTGCAAGTCCGACACCACGTGCCGCGTACATGGTTTCGAACATGTTGTCAATCAATTCTTTCAAATTTGGGTAATCCTCATCAATCTCTTCTGCTTTTTTTCTAAGTACAGGATCTCCGTATGCTACTATGGGTAATTTCATTCTTATAAATATTCAGTTCGCAAAGTTACCAATTATTTATAATAAGACAGGGACGAAAATTTTTTGTATTTTTAACCCTATGCAGAAAGATTTACCTGAGGTGGAGCGGTTGATTGCGGATCTTCGAGATGAAAGAATAGTAGAAAATTTAACTTTTGAAGAGCATATTATTCGTATCCGTACCTCAAAATTTCTTTTGCTAATTTATCTACCGCATTCTTCTCGTCTGAATATAGAAGAGGAGTTAAAAACAATTCATCTGGATATAGATGTATTAATTCATTCTTATCAAAAGGTCTTAAAACGACTGAAAGGTATGATAGGGAAAGGAAAACGTCTATATGCACGTAAAACAGTGGTAGCTCGTATAGATAAAAAGGTGACGTTGGATTTTTTGGAAGAAAATCATATAAATGGTCCGATGGCTGGCAAATATCGTTATGGATTATTTTATAAAGGAGAATTGGTAAGTGTTGCGGTATTTAGTGGTGGAAGGATTTTGCATGAAATTAGTGAAGACTACCGCTCATTTGAACTGGTTCGATTTTGCCATAAAACGGATTATTTGATAACTGGAGGTATTTCAAAGTTGATCAAGGCATTTATCAAGGATTTCAAACCCAATGATATTATGACGTACGCAGATCGTGATTGGAGCCAACAATCTTCTTTAGAAACTATTGGTTTTCAGGTCGTGAATAATACGGATAGACAAACGTTTAAGGTAAAGGATGGCAAAAGATTGAATTATGCAGCAGACGAAGAAAATTATGATTATATTATAAAAAATAGCGGCAGTATAAAATTGAAGCTTTATCTCTGATAAGTTTTTGTTAAATTAGAAAAGTCAATATAAACTAAATATATAATGAAGAGAAAACTACGCATGGGTATGGTGGGTGGAGGAAATGACGCCTTCATCGGAGCAGTACACCGTATAGCAGCATTCATGGACGGCAAAATTGAGTTGGTTTGTGGTGCATTTAGTGTTAATCAAGAAATTTCTATTCAATCTGGTCGCGATTTATTTGTGGCTGATGACAGGGTATATCCTGACTATCAAACTATGATTGAAAAAGAAGCGCAACTTCCTGAAGGCGAACGTATGGATTTCTTGACTATCGTTACACCTAATTTTTTACATTATGATCCTGCCAAATTAGCTTTAGAAGCGGGTTTTGATGTGGTTGTAGAAAAGCCAATTACAGTTTCACTGGAAGAAGCGAAATCTTTACAAGAGATTGTAGAACGCACTGGTCGTACTTTGTGTTTGACTCATACGTATTCAGGTTATCCGATGGTAAAACAAGCAAAAGCGATGGTTGCTGCGGGTCATTTTGGTAAGATTCGTAAGGTAGTAGTTGAATATCCGCAAGGATGGCTAAGCCGATTATCAGAGCGTGAAGGTAATGCTGGTGCTGCATGGCGTACAGATCCAAAGCGTTCGGGTAAATCTCTTGCTATGGGAGATATTGGTGTGCATGCCGCGCATTTGGCAGAATACGTTACAGGATTGCGTATTCAAGAGGTGTGTGCTGACTTAACTTCATTTGTAGAAGGACGTGTGTTGGATGATGATGGTAATGTGTTATTACGTTTCAATGACGGCGCAAAGGGAGTTTTGATGGCTTCGCAAATCTGTGCCGGTGAAGAAAATGCAGTGCGTATACGTATTTATGGAGAAAAAGGTGGTTTGGAGTGGGCAAATGAAGATCCAAATAATTTAATTGTTAAGATGCTGGATATTCCACGTCAAATTTATCGTACGGGAAATAATTATGCAGATCCGTATACTTTAAGTTCATTTGCAACGCATAATACGCGTATTCCTGCAGGTCACCCTGAAGGATTATTAGAGTCTTTTGGAAATATTTACCGAAATTTTGCGTTAACAGTTTCAGCCAAAAATGAAGGTAAAACACCGACTCCTGAACAATTAGATTTCCCTACAGTAGCTGATGGGGTAAGAGGTATGGCATTTATTGATACTGTAGTAAAAAGCAACGAAAGTAACGAAAAATGGACTAAATTTGTGGTGTGATAAACACTTCAAAAATTATAACAGATCTTCAGGAAGATGCTCAACTTCTTCCTGAAGATTTATTAATAATTCTTGGCCCAACTGCCAGCGGTAAGACCAAACTTGCTGTAGAAATTGCAAAACATATTAATGCCGAAATTATTTCCGCAGATTCACGTCAAGTTTATCGGCATATGGATATAGGTACGGGCAAGGATTTGGCCGAATACCAAGATATTCAATATCACTTAATAAATATTCTTAAGCCTGGAGAAAAATATAATGTCGATTTGTTTTTGAAAGATTTTGAAGATAGTTATTACGATATTATTCAACGCGGCAAATGTGTGATAGTCTGTGGTGGTACAGGTTTTTATATTCAAAGCCTTTTACAAACTAAACGTTACACACAAATTCCCAATGATTTGCAATTGCGTAGTGAATTAGAATCACTTAATAAGGAAGAACTTCAAATTCTATTAAAAGAAGAGTCCATCCCATCTAATTTTCAAATTGATTTTTCTTCCCGAAAACGAATGATTAGAGCTGTTGAAATATGTAGATTTCTAGTAGCAAATCCAGAATATGATTTTAGTACTGGGAAATTACACCGTTATAAAATTATAGGTTTAAACCCCTCTGTCGAAACTCGCCGAGATCGAATTAGTAAGCGTCTGCTACAGCGTTTGGATGAAGGTATGATCGCTGAGGTTAAAGATCTTTTGGAGCGTGGAATAACGCATGATGAACTCGAATATTACGGTTTGGAATACAAGTATATCTCATATTACCTCAAAGGAAAGATTCCTTACGATAATTTTGTGAAAAAATTAGAAACCGAAATCCATCGCTATGCGAAGAGACAGATGACTTATTTTCGAAAGATGGAAAAAGACGGCATTGTTATCGATTGGCTTATAGCATAGTAGGATAATATTTTCCTCTGGTATTTTGCATAACTATAAAATTGATGTTACCTACTGAATAATCGTATTATTACTAAAATTTAGTAGTTTGATAAAATAATTCCTTTCATGAATCGTTATATTATGGATATGCTTCAATAAAAGCATCATTTGTAAAAATTTTATAAAACGGAGCGTAAAACCCACAGGTCTTTAGCCTGTTGGATGTAAGCGACTCACCCTGATTGAGAATATACTCACGAATAGTATCAGGAGATGCTTCACCTATTGAACAAACAAAATAACCATCATACCAGAAAGTATGTTCTTTCCAAAAATGTTTAAATAAGAATGACCTGTGTGGTGAACGGGAAATGTAATAAGTAGATTCTTGTTTTAACTTGCGAACAATAGAAGTAATTGAAACACGGGGGATATAACGAATAAGAAAATGGATGTGTTCTAAATCAGATTCAAACACTTCAATTTGAAAATCTGAATTAGAAGTAATGTTTAAGAGAGAACGCATATCATCTTTTAACTGACCTACAAGTAACTTTTTACGATACTTGCAAACGAAGATTAAATGACACTTTAAGTAGTGTTTTGAACGATTTGTGCTGATGTAATTACATTTTTTAGACATATTAGCGAAGTTTTTTGTGAATGTTTCTCAATGAAAATGGAGATATTTACAAAAAACGCATCGGACTGCATAAATAAAATGTTTTTTTGCATAAAATAAAACTATTTAATAGTAGAATGAAGATAATTTTTCGGACATATCAATTTGAATTGCAGCCAACACAAGAGCAAAAAGTGTTGTTGGATAAGCATTTTGGATGTATCCGTTACGTTTACAACTACTTTTTAAATGAAAAGAAAGAGCAATATCAAGCAAATAAAAAGTCTGATAATTACTATAAACAGGCAGCTACCTTAACTGCACTAAAAAAGAAAGAGGAAACTGCTTGGCTGAAAGAAGTGAATAGTCAATCATTACAATTTGTTTTAAGATGTTTAGATACTGCTTACGTGAATTTTTTTAGAGGTAATGCTAAGTTTCCACGATTTAAGTCAAGGAAAAAGAAAAACTCATTCACAGTTCCACAGTTCGCAAAACTTGAAGGTGGTAGATTTTTTGCACCAAAATTCAAAGAAGGTATTAAAGTTAATGTTCATCGTGAAGTTAAAGGCGAAATTAGTAAATGTACTTTGAGTAAAACACCAACAGGAAAATATTTTGTATCAATACTATCAGAAGAAGAATATCAAGTAAAAGAAAAGACTGGTGCTTTTTGTGGAATAGATTTAGGTTTAAAAGACTTTGCTATTACTTCTGATGGTGTCAAATTCAAGAACAACAAATACACAAAACAATATGAAAAAGAATTAGCGAAAGCACAAAAACATCTTTCTCGTAAGACAAAAGGCAGTAATTCGTTTGAAAGACAAAGACGAAAAACAGCAAGACTTCACCAGAAGATAACCAACTCACGAATGGATAACTTACATAAGGTATCGCACCAATTAGTTTCTAACTACGATATAATTGCATTAGAAGATTTGAATGTGAAAGGTATGGTGAAAAACCATAAACTTTCAAAACATATTTCTGATGCAAGTTGGGGAACTTTCGTTAGGTTGCTTGAATACAAGGCTGATTGGAACGATAAACAGATTGTAAAAATCAATCGCTTCTATCCATCAAGTAAAACCTGCTGTGAGTGCGGTTGGATAAATCAAGACTTAAATCTTTCAATAAGAGAATGGACTTGCAAAAATGGACACGTTTTAGACCGTGATTTAAACGCTGCAAAAAACATTCTGAAAGAAGGATTAAAAATAATATCGTCAGGAACTGGCGATTACACGGGCGGAGACTCAAATAAGACTTTGGCAACAAAGCACAAGTCTGTGAAGCCCGAAGCCCATTTGTCTTTAGCAAATGGGTAGTTCACCACATCAACGATTCAAATCACATAGATCAACCGTTACGAGATAAAGTAGTTACTTACTTAAGTAATAATTCTTCTTATTATACAACGTATAGTAATGTTATTATTCAAAAAGACATAGCTGCACAAAAAGTTTTAGCGGATTTTACAGGGCATATAGTTCTCAAGTTCACTACCACAGCAATTAATGAATTCTAGTTGATTCATAAAGAGAGTAAAGAGGTGGATAAGGTGGTAACTATATCATCAACCTTTGATGCATTTACTTATAAAGTGCCTTTAGTGGAATAAAACTGGAAAATTTTAGAAGAAACAAAAGAAATTGGTGGTTACACCTGTCAGAAAGCCATAACACAATTCAAAGGAAGAACGTATGAAGCTTGGTTTACAACAGAGTTACCATTTCCTTTCGGACCTTGGAAACTTCATGGCTTACCAGGACTTATATTAGAAGCATATGATGATAAAAGAGAAGTAAAATTCGAATATCATGGTTTTGAAAAACTTGATGATGATTCTCGGGTAGAAATTCCATTTTACGTGATAAAGTCTAATCCATCTGAAATTGAGAAGATAAGAAAAGCCTTTAATGAAGATCAAGGCACCTATTTTCAATCCTTACAAAATTCTGGAAGAATGGAGATCGGTAATGATTTAATGGGAATTGATTATTCAAAGCATCATTTCGATTTAAGGACCGATGACGATTATAAGCCTTCTTTTGAAACTAATAACCCCAAAGAATTGAAAGGAAGAAAAAATTTGCGTTAGTTACTAAAAAACCGTAGTATTACTAAAAAATCGTAAATTAATATATTATGAGACTTTCAATTCTATCGTTTTTATTGGTGTTTTGCTTACAATCAATAGCACAAGAAACACCTATCGCAAAAATCTATTATGTTTTTAAACATATGAATGATACCGCGCAGCGTGATAAATTCTTGCGTGATAATGTTGGTACATATTTAGGTGTAAAGACTAGTCTTTATACGAGTGTATCTAGTGACAAAGTCAATGAAAAGCTAAAGGAGCAAATGAGTAACCCTTCTTTTGACGGAAATATCGTCCTTAGTAAAAACACATCAACGATAAAATCATCTTATGTGTTAGATTTAGCTAAAAATGAATTGCAGGAAGTATATCGTGTAGCATCAGATGAATATCTTTTAAAAGAAAACTTTCCAGTATTGGACTGGGAGATTTTTGAAGACTCAAAAGTAATAGGCGGATACACTTGTCAGAAAGCTACAACAAAGTTTAAAGGAAGAACTTATGAAGCTTGGTTTACAACGGAGATACCTATGCCTTTTGGACCATGGAAATTGCATGGATTGCCTGGATTAATATTATCAGCAGCAGATACGAAACAAGAAGTTATGTTTGAATTCGATGGTTTTGAAAAAATCGAAGGCGATACTCCTTTAAAAATTCAACCTTCTGAAAAAGCGATTTCTGCGACAAAGGAGGAAGTAGAAAAGTTGGATAAAGCATTTAGAAATAATCCATCTGCATACATTGAGTCCAGACAAGCGAATAATAGTAAAATGATTTCATCAGGTAATGGTGTGGTTGTGAAGTCTTCATCTAGCGGAAGTGCGGCTGGAGGAGTTATGGATCCATCTCGGATTAAATCTATTTCAATCAATAATGAAGAGAACTATAAGCCTTCACAGATTACTAATAATCCTATAGAACTGATTCCTTAGTTTGTATGCGTCAAATACTGTTATTACTCTTCTTTTGCACATTCGTATGCATACACGGCATCGCGCAAGTTACTGAGATTTCAGGCAAAGTTATTGACTACGAAACCAAAAAAAGCTTACAAGCAATTACAGTTTTATTGAAAAGTTATGAAAACAAAATAATTACTTTTAAGTCAACGAATAAAGAAGGAGAGTTTGTACTTCAAACTTCTAAACAAATAGAAGGAATCTACCTTGAGATTAATCACTTAGGTTATAAAAAGAAGCGACATGACCTTATCAATAAAGGGCAAACACAGATTATTGAACTTGAAGAGAGTACAATTTTATTAGAAGATGTAGAAGTAAAAAGCAAGCCAAGGATACAGCAAGTTGGAGACACTCTAGCTTATAATGTGTCTTCATTTGCGCAAGATGAAGATCGATCTATAGGCGACGTGCTAAAGCGAATGCCAGGAATTGAAGTGTCTGAGTCTGGACAAATAAAATATCAAGGTAAGGCTATATCAAATTTTTATTTGGATGGGGATGATCTGTTGAAGGACAAATATCGAATAGGCACAAAGACTATAGGACACAAACTAATTCAAGATGTGGAGATGATTAGCAATCATGAGCATATGAAAGTACTAAAAAATAGAAGGTACAGCGATGATGTTGCATTGAATTTGGTGACTAAAGATGAAGCCAAAATTTCTGTGTCTGGGCAAGCGAAGATTGGTATAGGACTTCCAAAGCAATATGACATGGAATTGAATAGTGTGATGTTCAATAAGAAATATAAAGGTCTAAATGTATTACAAGGAAATAATATTGGAAATGAGCTGAAGGGAGATTTAATTGGGTTTAATTCATCTTCGCTATTATCGCGATTAGGACGAACACCAATTAATAACCTATTGGATTTAGGCACGGTAGGAAATCCACCGATCCAAAGAGCGCATTATTTAATGAATAATTCAGTAGGATTTAACGCGAACAATCTTTACAAATTCAAGAAAGATTGGACGTTGACAATTAACATACAGGGGGTATTGGATAAAAGTTCGAAGGAATTTTTTGGAAAAACAACCTATTTTACAGAGGGTGGAGATATAAGTTTTGACGAGAAACAACATGCTTTGGAAAAAGAATGGGTGGGTTCATTCAACGCTAGCTTCGCTAAAAATATTGAGAAGTATTATTTCAATAATGAATTTGCGTGGGAAATTGAAAACGCACATGCTAATGCTTCTATATTTTCAAATAACTCATCATTCGAACTTAACCGCGATTATTTAATAAAAGGATTTAAGAATAAATTGGATTATGTACCCGCATTGAAAAATGGCGATATCATTCAATTTGGCTGGTATTTTAATTACGGTTCTAAACCACAAATATTAGGTATTACGCCAGGAGTATATGTTGACTTATTGAATGAGGATTCTCCTTATGATAAGATTAATCAGCACGTAGAAGTTCCTTCTTGGTTGACAAATATGAGTGTTGGCTATAGGCTTCCAAAAGGTAGAATTTCGCAGTATTATAGTGTAAATATTACCGCGGACAAGCAAAATTTAAATTCCGATATTTCCCTAGAAGATGGCAATAGTCTAATACCATTAACTGCAATATCTACGCAAAATGATATGGAGTGGTCGCGGTCTTCTGTAGCTGCACTAGCGACGTATGATTATAAACATCGAAAATTGTCGTCTCAACTTGTTTTGCCATTAGCATTTCAACATACATCGTACAATGATCCGCTGTTTCAGCTCAAAGAAAATTTGAATAAGATAATGTTTGAGCCAGCTTTTTCAAGTAGATACAATTTTGATGCACAAAATGAACTATCATTTAATTTTCAGCGAGGCAATACTTTTGGCAATATAGAGAATGTTTATCGTGGATATATCGTACGAAATTACCGGATGATTGCAAACAATACCGCAGGAATTAATGAATCTATACACAACAATTTTACTTTGAATTATAAATCCGGTAAAGCGGTGAAGCTTCTTTTCTACAATCTGGGATTGAATTATAATAAATCAGTTTCTTCAACGATGATTTCGAATAGGATTGATGTAGACAACTCGCAGATTGTGCTAATAGAACAAGAGAATGCGATAAATAGTTATGGTGTAAATGCGGGTTTTGATAAATATATTTTCAAATGGGCAACATCATTAAAAATAGGATCCTCTGTAAACTGGACTGATTACAATCAAATATTCAATGACGAGTTGTTGCCATTTTTAAATACAACTTATTCTTTAAGTCCAAAAATTGAAACTAGACTATGGAAGAAGTTAAATCTTTCCTACAGTGGAAATATGAATTGGACGAAGACAGAACAAATGCATTCAGATATGGATCTAGATCAAAAAACATTTGGCATTTCTCAAAATCTGAGTTTTCCGTTGACTTTATACAAGAAATTTCATATCCAGGTTAGTGGTCGACATTTATATAGCCATCAACAAGCATTACAAGATATAAATTACTTTTTCATGGACTCCTTTATGCGTTACGCGCATAAGAAATGGAAAACAGATTTTGAGCTTCGTATATCCAATATTGGAAATAACAAGAGATTCAATACTTATAACATCAATGCTAATATGCAATCTCAAAACAGCTATGAACTACGTGGTAGAATGGCCGTTTTAAAAGCAGTATTTAATTTTTCAAAAACAAGCAAGTAAATATTTGATTTAATATAGCCGAACAAATTGTATAGATTATATGTTGTAAATTAAATATCACTAATCTAAGATCTTTATGAAAAATAATCTAATTGCAGTATTACTATGCTTACTTTGTGTTAGCAATTCCTTTAGCCAAGAACTAAAAGAAGTAATTTACAAGGATAACACACAAATACTTAAAGGTTTGGTTATTACCTCGACCAAAGGTAATTTGCAGCCCGGTGTTCTTATTTTGCCAGCATGGAAGGGAATTGATCAAGAGGCCAAAGACGCTGCGGTAGAATTGCATAAAATTGGCTACAATGTTTTTATTGCTGATATCTATGGCGAGGGAAATGTGCCGCAAGACAACGCTGCAGCAGGTAAACTAGCTGGGATGTATAAGTCAGATTACAAAGCTTACCAACATCGTATTAAATTAGCATTACAAACATTTATTGAGAAAGGGGTTGATCCTGAAAAAATTGCTGTAATCGGATATTGTTTTGGAGGGACAGGAGCACTAGAGGTAGCGAGAGCAAATTTTGATGTCCTAGGTGCTGTGAGTATTCATGGAGGTTTGTCGAAAGGATCAGATAGAATAAATGGTACAATTAAGACGAGGGTGTTGGTTCAGCATCCAGCTGAAGACAAATCTGTTAGTAAGGCTGATTACGACAATCTAGAAAAAGAATTAAAAGAGGGGAAAGCAGATTACCAAATCATAACTTACGCAAATAGCGGTCATACTTTTACAAATCCTGCATCAAATGATTATAACCCTACAATGGCAAAACGCGCTTGGAATCATTTAATATTGTTTTTGGATGAGGTCTTAAAATAAAAAAGCGACTCTTTTGTAGTCGCTTTTCGTAGCCCGTAGGGGAATAACACCTGCCGAACATCAATCTCTTTATCAGTGATTTACAAACCTTATTTTTTCAGACATACTGAATATCTCACTTGTTTGATATACATTTTAGCCGCAATTGCTATTTGATAAATTTAGTGATTTTTCTTAATATTATCTAATTGTAATATTTGTTTTTGAGTAAATAATTGGAGAAAGTAAGGTTTGTGTTACATGATTGAGGAATTTATATACTCATGAGTATTATACGGTGTTGACTGTAATTTTAAGCTTGTCTCTCAGTGAATGACTTCTTCCAACATGCTCTTCCATAATATGAAACCTTTCTCTGGTTCTGTATAGTCATGTAGTATTCGACTAAAATTTGAAGGAATGTATTCATCTAAAAACACTTGTCTGCCTTTTTCTCGAATAACCTGAAGGTCTTTGTTAATGATTTCGATTGCTTCTATTAATGAAGATCTGTTTTTATCTGTATGCCAGATGTATGTTGCTTCTTCTGTATCTAGTGTTTCTAGAATGATGTGATATTGTCTATTCCCTGAAAAAAGGAATACAAAAGCAAACGGACTAAGCACAAAGCGAATTTTCATAATATCAGTTCTATGCTGGTCGGCTAAAAAACGAATTTGATCGGAATGTTTGTATTGTCGTTGCTTAAGAATATCGGATATCATATCCTTTGCATTTTTATATATATTATGTCCTTCCTGTAATTGCTCTGCGGTTAGTATATCTTTCTTTTGAAAAGGGCTTCTCCCTAATAAACCTTTATTGAGAAATTGGAATTTTACCCCTTCTACTATCTCTTTATTGATATGTTCGATATCTTTAGAAGTAGCTATTTGTGCTACTAGTTTTCCGTACTCAAATTCTGCTTTAATTTCGACAGTTATATTTTTTGACTTTAAGTTTTTGCTGAAATATGCTTTTAATACATCAAATTCAGGTCGCATTTCTTTGTTTTCAATCTGAAACTCTAACATACTGTGCATCTCATCAACTTTATAGGTAAATGTCACATGACCATAATGAAAAGAAAGATTGTCAATTGGTATTTTGACTGATTTTTCTAATATAAATAGGTCTGCTGTATTGGGTTGGTAATCTAAGGTTGGTTCATCAAACAATGTCACTTGTTTATCTATTTGACGATAATATGTGTTTCGTTTCAAAAACTGTTTATTAAGATAGTCAATCTGCAAGTCCCGATAGTCGTATATCGTTGGGTTGATTTCGGACCTTTGTACCCTGCCGATGTACTGTATTAATTTCCCTTTAAATGAAAATGGATAAGCTAAAAAAAGTGTGTTAATATGCTTAATGTCGGAGCCTTCACCGAAGTATTGTCCTGTAGTAATTAACACTTGAAAATTCCCTTCTGAAAGTGTTTTCCACTTTGCTTTCTTATTACTGTCTGTATCGTCGCCACTGAGTGTTATGGTTTCATAATTAGATTTTAGAAGCAGGTTTAATGTTTCGATATGTTCTTTTCGCTCCGTAATTATTACAGCTTTCTTTCCTTGATTTAGTTCCTTAGCTACATCATCCCTTATGATATTGTTTCTGGCTGTATCATGGATTAGTATTTGAGAAAGAACCTCAAAATTGTCTGTTTTCGAATTGTATGGTACATTAAGCGTTGTGTTTCTAATAATTATTGTTGCTTTTTTATAGTCTTCAATTTCTTCAGATTTGATTTCGGTTATAATGTCACCGAGATATGTAAAAATTAGCTTATCATCGTTATGCTTCCTGAATGGTGTTGCTGTAAGTCCATAACAATACTTGCTTTGTAGAGCATTAATGGTATTACGGTATGATTCTGCAGGAACGTGATGACATTCATCGATGAGAATTGTTCCAAACTTATCATGTAAAGTGTCGATATATTTAGGGAGACTCTGGATAGTAGCTATTGTAATATGATTGCCAATTTTAGCTTTTCCTTTACCAATGATACCTATGTCTTTTTTAGGAATGACTAAAAATCCCTCAATACGTTCTATCCATTGATCTAAAAGTTGCTTACGATGTACAAGGATAAGAGCTGGCTGTTGTTTGTCTGCAATAATTTTTAATCCAATAACGGTTTTTCCTGCACCAGGTGGCGCGACAATTATTCCAAAGTCTTTTTTTGCAACAGCCTCTACTGTGTTATTTTGATGATTTCTTAATGTCGCTTGAAAAACAAAAGGGATAACAGGAAGTGCTTTTCTTTCATCCACAAATTCATGCTCTAATTTTATATCTCTACAGAACCTCAAAAGTCTCCCAATAAATCCTCTAGGGATGTGAAGTTCATTTTTCTTCTCTTCTATTAAATTATAGAACCTAGGTGTTTCAAACGTGCTTCTACCGGCTTTTTTCTTTATGATAAAAGCAGAATTTGCAAAGTTCAGGTTTTCTTTTAGAAAATTGATCAGAGTAAATGGGATGGAGAAACGATTTAACCGAATTGTGTTATTTAGAGTTATTTTAAGTTTTTTATCAATATAAGAGCTAGGGTTATTCTCGTCGCTATCAATTTCATTATCTAGTCGGTCCAGTAATTCCAAATTGACCTTGTTGATGTTTTTCAGGTAGGTGACTTGGTCAGGAAATGCTTCTAATGTTTCAGAATCGATAAAGCAACTATTACCTTTTATTAGCGCTGGTAAATATAAAGGTAGTGCGATTAAATTCCCTAGTCCTTCACCTGAATGATAATCTTGGCTTGGAAACATTCTGTCAAAACTAGAACTCTTATCAAACATAGAGAAAGCTCCACAATTTTCTAAGATACGAAGGAATATCCTACGACTTTTAATGGCGGGATATGGCTGATCAAAGAATATCCACACATGTGCTCCATTGCCTGAACGAGAACGTTCAAGATAAGCGGGAATATTTTTATTAGTGCAAGCTTCCAAATACTTTGCAGCTTGTTCTTGCCAGTCTGATTTGTCAAAGTCAGCTACGATGAACCAAGAAGTATTATCCTGTAGCAATGGATAAATGCCAATCTGCTGATCTCCTCTTAAGTGTTTATCAATCTCTATCTCCGATAATGGCAAGTATGTCTTGTGTTGATAGCTTTTAAATGTACCTCCATTTGCTTTATGCAACCTATAATGATACGGGTCGTAACTATAGGCGGGCATATAGGCAGATTTACCAGCCTTTTCCCAACGAGTAGCAAACACATCTTCGCGACCTTTAAAGAGCCTAAGAATAAGTTTTATGTCATTTGGTGTGTAATTCATTACGCATTATGCAATTCTGGGTTAAGATATAAAATTGAGTGCCATTGTTATTAACTTTTGTAGAAATTAATGATGTTCCAATTTGATTTAGGATATCAATTCTTTGCTTGTTTTTTATCTATTTCGTTTCATATCTTTACCAATCGCGGAACGATAAGACCTAATAATTGGGTCTTATCGTTCCTCAATTGGTAATATGGCAGACAGCGTTTATATATCGGAACACTTAACTAAACCACAGCTTGAATTCTTAAAGTTGTTGGATGATTATGAAATACAGATTTTTAAATTCACTGAAATAGAACAGCTTTTGGATCAAACATTTGATAACTTAAGTGAGATATTGGAAAATCTGGTTGATAAGGAACTCCTCTCTCGGATAGAAAAAGGAAAGTTTTGTCGACAAAATTTCAGGGACGAATACGTGATAGGCACCTTCGTTACGGAAAACAGTGCTGTCGCGTACTGGTCTGCATTGAATCTGCATGGATTGACAGAACAGTTTTCGAATACGGTTTTTATTCAGACAACCCACAAAAAACTGGATAAAACTATATTAGGCACGTCGTATAAATTTGTAAGAATTGCTTCGTATAAAAAAGCAGGTATTACTTACAATGGGTATGGAAGTCTTAAATATGCTATTACTGATGTGGAAAAAACGATTGTTGATTGTTTTGACCTGCCTCAATATTCGGGAGGATACGCAGAGTTGATCCGAGCGGTTGGCCAAGCGGAAATGGAGGCTCATAAATTAATTAAATATAGTCAGCAGTTGAACAATATAGCTGTCACTAAGCGATTAGGATATCTAATTGAATTGCTCCGTATAGAAGGTTTAGAAACTTTTATTGACTATGCAAAAAGCCAAGTAAATAACAAATATAATTTGTTTGATCCCCAGGGGTTGGAAGAGGGTGAGTTTGTCGCGGAATGGCGGTTGCGATTGAATATCAGTCGTGGAGAATTGTTAGATATCTCTAATAAACAATATTGATGATACTGAAAAAGGAAGTCGATAAAAAAGAGCTGGAACACGACGTTTCTAGAAGTACAATTGATAAAGATTGGGTATTAGGTCATTTTATAGATGCTATATTTTCAAACAAGATTTGTCGAGATTCTTTAATTTTTAAGGGAGGAACTTGCTTGCGCAAGTGTTATTTCCCAGATTACCGTTTTTCAGAGGACTTGGATTTTACTTCTATAAATACGGAGTTTAAGTTGGCTAAGCAGTTGATGCAAGAAATAATAACTTCTGTTCAGCAAAGGACAGAGATGCCTCTTCATTTAGATAAGTTAACTGAGCTACGTCATAAAGATATGTTGACGGGATATGCGGCGATTGTAAAGTTTTGGGGAGCGGACCATGCTAAAGACCAAGCTTCCCCTACTCCTGCTAGGTGGACGACTTCTATTAAAATAGAAATCATTCTCTATGAGCAAATGCTATTTAGACCTATTGGCAAGCCAGTCTATCATGATTATTCGGACGAGCTTTCCTCTGCTGTATCGGCTATCTCATGTTATGACATACGTGAGGTATTGTCTGAAAAGCTGAGTGCATTAATTCAACGTTCTTACACCGCTCCTCGGGATTACTATGATATATGGTGTCTATCCAAATACGGAGGAGATATTGATTGGTCTGAAATAAAAACGGCCTTTTTGAAAAAAATGGAATTTAAAGGACTCGAATATTGTGGTGTAGAACAATTTCTTAATGCTAAGAGTGAGAGTACTGTGAAAAAAGCTTGGAAAACTAGCCTCGGGCATCAGATTTCACCTAAGAAATTACCGACTTTTGACACCGTAAAAACAGATCTAGAAATATTGTTTAATCAAATCTTCTAACTTTTAGAATGGCATTTAACGAAAATTCACGTGTAAAGATTCCAGCGCTATTACATTTAAAGCGTTTGGGGCATACGTATATTACTTTACGAGAGTAAATTAGATGATCGGATAGTAATATCTTTGAATCTATATTTTTAGATAGAATACAACGAACAATCCTGATGTAGCTTTAGAAGATCAGGAAAACTTTTTGCTGAAGGATAACAATCTGTTAGTTATAAAGCATAGTCCAGAAAACAAGATGAATAAGAAACCTCACAGTCCTACGCATAAGATATTTACGTCGTTGTTCAGTAGAGAAGGTTTAGGTTTTATTCTACGATATGATATAGCTTATGTGCGTGAGGAAAGTACTAAAAACATATTTGCGTTATCCGCAAGTGTTTGCTAATATGGCAATAACTGCAAATCTAGACGAAGGTAGAAGGAAAGGCATTATCTGGTATACACTGGGAGCGGGAAAAATAGCATTGGCATATTACAATGTCAAGTATTTGACTGACTACCATCAGAAAAAGCAGATAATACCCAGTTTTATTTTATTGATGACCGATTGGATCTCTTAATTCAATCCTCTAATGAATTTGCAAAACGAGGATTGAAAGTCAATGGATTATATTCACGACAGGATTTTGTTGCTGACCTAAAGATAGTAAGTTATAGTAAATAATGAAAAAAAAAAAGCCTGCCATCATTTGATTTGCAAGCTTTTGTATGTTTTGATCTGAAGATCTGTAGCCCGTAGGGGAATCGAACCCCTGTTTCCAGAATGAAAATCTGGCGTCCTAACCCCTAGACGAACGGGCCTTATCGGATTTGATGATGCAAATATAAGGGCATAATATGCATCATCAAAATATTTTCAGCTACTTTTTCATAAGCTGCTGATTTTGAAATTAATATTTTTAAATCAAGTCAAACCCTATGTCTGTGCGGAAGTATTTTCCTTGGAAAAATATGCGTCCAGCATCTGCGGTAGCTTGTTGAAGAGCCGAAAATAAATCATCTTGCATCGTAGTAACTGCGATTACGCGACCGCCAGCAGTTAATACTTCACCATTTTCTTCTTTTGTACCAGCATGAAAAACAATAGATTCTTTTACATTTTCAATGTTTGAAATCACTTTACCTGATTCGTAATCTCCAGGATAGCCACCAGATACAAGCATAACTGTTACAGCAGTTTTTGGACTCACTGTATACGATCTATTTGCTAAATCGCCAGTAGCAACTCCTTCTAAGAGATCAACTAAATCTGATTCAATACGAGGTAATACGGATTCTGTTTCTGGGTCACCCATGCGCACATTGTATTCGATAACAAACGGTTCGCCATCTATATTCATTAAACCAATAAAAATAAACCCTTTATATGGGATGTTGTCCTTTTTCAAACCTTCAACCGTTGGTTTGATGATACGCTCTTCTACTTTGGATAAGAATTCCTCATTTGCAAATGGAACTGGGGAGATCGAGCCCATACCACCCGTATTTAAGCCTGTGTCACCTTCGCCAATACGTTTGTAATCTTTAGCTGAAGGAAGAACTTTATATGAATCGCCGTCAGTAAGCACGAAAACTGATAATTCAATACCTTTCAAGAATTCTTCAATTACAACAACACTACTTGCTGCACCAAATTTTGCGTCAGCAATCATTGCCTTCAATTCTGCTTTGGCATCCTCTAATGTTTCGCAAATCAAAACACCTTTACCAGCAGCTAAACCATCAGCTTTAAGTACGATTGGAAGTTTTTGTGTTTCTAAATATGCTAGACCTTCTTCCAAATTTGATTGATTGAAAGATTTGTAGGCTGCGGTAGGAATATTGTGTCTAAACATAAATTCTTTAGAAAAATCTTTAGATCCTTCTAGCTGTGCACCCAATTGTTGAGGGCCTATAATAGCAATATGTTTGATATCTTCTCTACCTAAAAAATAGTCATGAATACCCTTAACCAAAGGCTCTTCTGGGCCGACAAGAATGATTTCAATATTGTTTTGCAAAGCAAATGATGCAATGCCTTCAAAATCTGTAACTTTTAGGTCTACATTTTTTCCGTATTGTTCAGTTCCTGCGTTTCCAGGAGCAATATAAAGATTAGTTAATTTAGGGCTTTGCGCTATTTTATAAGCAAAGGCAGATTCACGACCGCCCGATCCAACGATTAAGATGTTCATACTACAAATATACAATCTCACAGGATAATCTTAAATTTTAAACTCTGTTTAACCTAATTTTTCGAAAAAATAAAATATCTTTAGAATTCTAATTATAAGCTAGATATGAACTGTAAGCTTTTTATAGTATTTTTTCTTTTTCTTTTTTCGTCCGCTCAGGGTCAAGATATTCAACAATTTTTAGAGAAGCTTCAAGACCATAGTCTTAGCAATGCGCAGGAAAAAGTTTACCTACATACTGACAAACCTGTTTATTCCGCAGGTGAAAATATTTTCTTCAAATCGTATTCCACTATTGGTTCTGCTAATTTATTGTCAAGTTTGAGTGGGATTTTGTACGCTGAGTTAATTTCTCCTGCTAACGAAATTGTACAACGTGTGACAATTTCTACTCCGATGGGGATAGGAGTCGGAGACTTTACGCTTTCTGATACCATTACAGAAGGAGTTTACCGTGTTCGTGCTTACACGAATTGGATGAAAAATGCAGGCGAGGATTATTTCTTTGATAAAAAAGTTCCAATATATAATGGAAGATCGGATAATGTAATCACACACACTGTATTCGAAAGTCGTGAGAAAGATGTTTTATATAAAATCGATCTTAGCAGTGTGACAAAGTTGCCGATTGCGAAAAAACGTGTTTCGTATACAATATCTGAAGGCGATAAGATTGTAGAGAAGAAATCACAGACCTCCTCTGAGGAAGGGATTGTAGAAATTTCTGTGAGTAATAAATTTATTAACCCAATTCTAAAACTTCGATTCGAAAATATAGACAAAAATGTAGTTAATAAGATTATAAGAACTGTTGATCCACAGCAATTGCCTATTACTAGTCTTTTTCCCGAAGGCGGAAAATTGGTGAAAGGTAGGGTGAATACAATTGCTGCCAAAAGCATAAATAGCCAAGGTTTAGGTATTCAGTCAAATGTCGTTATAAAACAAGGTACGGACACGCTCGGTATTTTTGAAACGAATATGTTGGGGATGGGAGCAATATCTGTTTTTTTGAATGATAATAGGCCTTTGAAAGCTTACGCCATTTACCCGGATGGCACTAAGGTTACTATCGAAGCGCCTCCAGTTCATGATAGCGGCTTTTCTTTGTCGGTGAATAATTTAAATGAAAATAGGCTTTTTACTCAACTTAATGTTAGTGCTGATTTACAGGACAATTCGGATGTGTATTTTGTCGTGCATCATTTGGGCGAAGTTTTGTTTGTGTCCAAATCAAAATTGAATAAAGAAGAATTGGTGTTTACTGTGGATAAGCAAAAGTTAGCCACGGGGGTGATGACCATTAGCATTTTAAGTAATCAGTTCCAGCCTATTATTGAGCGACCGATATATCATCATCAAGCAAGCTCATTCTTAAAAAACAAGATTTTGTTTAATAAACCTGTTTTTGGCGTACGCGAAAAAGTTCAAGTAGAGATTCAAATAGGAGATGGTGCGGATTCAACAGCTATGGGTGCTTATTCTGCTTCTGTAATTGATTTGAGTAAAGTTAATACCTCACACGCGCAAGAGGCAAATATCCTTTCTTCTCTTTTATTAAGTAATGATATAAAAGGGCATATCGAGAATCCAAATTTTTATTTCAATGAAGATGGCACTGTTAAAACTATCGAATTAGATCATCTTCTGTTAACTCAAGGTTGGAGAAATATTGATTGGAGTGCCGTAGGTTTAGATGTGAAGACAAAATATCAACCGGAGAAGAGTCTGAAAATATCAGGTTATACGAAGAAGATTGGACGAAGTAAGCCGGAGCCGAATGCTAAGGTACAATTGATTTCAACGAAGAACTTTTTAGATTACATAGACACTATATCTAATGAAGAAGGTTATTTTGAATTTGATAATTTACTTTTTCCAGATAGCGTCAAGTTTCTAGTTACAGCGAAGGATGCCGCAAAAGGCAAAAATAATATTGATATTACCGTTAATAAGGATGTACCTTTTGAAATAGGTAATACATACAATTCTCCTGAGATATTATGGGATATTAATAGTAAGTATCTAGAGAATCTCAAATCATCCAAAGAATTTTTTGCAGAATTAGAACGTCTAGGGATTAAAGAAAAAGCTATACAGATAGATGAAGTAGTGGTAACAAGGCAACGCTCAAAGGCACCGGATTATTCCAGTAACCTTAATGGTCCTGGTAATGCGGATCAAATTTTGTCGGCAGAAGATTTGTCTACTTGTCCATCGTTAGAAATATGTCTTGCTGGTCGTTTGGTAGGTGTTTATTTTCAATCGGGTATACCATACAATACACGAGGCAATCAGCCAATGCAGGTTGTTTTGGATGGTATGTATATCGAGGGTGATAATTTAGCAATGGTCAATGTAATGGATATTGAGAGTATTGAAGTGCTCCGTAATGCTAATTATACGACGATTTATGGATCTAATGGAGCAAACGGTTTAATTGTCATAACTTCAAAACGAGGCTCATCAGCATTAAATAATTATGTGCCTCGAGGAATCCTTACTGTGCAACCGCAAGGGTTTCAATTGCAAAAGACATTCTACAAACCCGCATATGATCTTGATGAGGCATTAAAGTATAATATAGATTTGCGTTCTACTATTCATTGGGAGCCTGCTATAGTTACGGATGCTACTGGAAAAGCAACTTTTGATTTCTTCACTTCTGATTCAAAAGGTAAGTATTTGTTGATTTTGGAAGGTATAGATTTGCAAGGGCGGATATTAAGAAAGGAATCTGAGATTGTTGTAGAATAATAAAACAAATTTATCCTTCAATCTTCCAGTGAGTTAACTCAATATCGAGAATTAATTCACGTTAAAGCTTTGAAGTGATGTATAAATGTTCCTATCTTTGCAACACTCCGCAAGGGAGGAGCGGTTCTTCGGAACATGAAATACGAGGTTAGAGACTGTTTAAACTGAGAAATCGGGAAAAACAAAACGAAAAAAAATCTTCAAATAAAATTTGCGGATTAAAATAAAGTTTCTACCTTTGCAGTCCCGACGGAAACGAAGGGAAGACAAAAAAAGCTAAGTACAGCAGTAATGCTCGAAATATAAGAAGAAGCGCGATGCGGATTCGATAGAAGTTCTTTAAGAAAATGATCATGTAGCGTAACGAGTAGTTTGAGAAAGACGAAAGTTATAAAATCAAACCTTAGTCAATAACTAAATAGATATTAAAAAAGACAATTCTATTTATATTATAAATAGTTAGAGTCAACACTTCATTTTACAATGGAGAGTTTGATCCTGGCTCAGGATGAACGCTAGCGGCAGGCCTAATACATGCAAGTCGGACGGGATCTAAGATTAAGCTTGCTTAATTTTAGTGAGAGTGGCGCACGGGTGCGTAACGCGTGAGCAACCTACCCATATCAGGGGGATAGCCCGGTGAAAATCGGATTAACACCGCATGACACAGCAGTTTCGCATGAAACCACTGTTAAATATTTATAGGATATGGATGGGCTCGCGTGACATTAGCTAGTTGGTAAGGTAACGGCTTACCAAGGCAACGATGTCTAGGGGCTCTGAGAGGAGAATCCCCCACACTGGTACTGAGACACGGACCAGACTCCTACGGGAGGCAGCAGTAAGGAATATTGGTCAATGGAGGGAACTCTGAACCAGCCATGCCGCGTGCAGGATGACTGCCCTATGGGTTGTAAACTGCTTTTGTCCAGGAATAAACACCTCTACGTGTAGGGGCTTGAATGTACTGGAAGAATAAGGATCGGCTAACTCCGTGCCAGCAGCCGCGGTAATACGGAGGATCCGAGCGTTATCCGGATTTATTGGGTTTAAAGGGTGCGTAGGCGGCCTATTAAGTCAGGGGTGAAAGACGGCAGCTTAACTGTCGCAGTGCCTTTGATACTGATGGGCTTGAATGTGGTTGAAGATGGCGGAATGAGACAAGTAGCGGTGAAATGCATAGATATGTCTCAGAACTCCGATTGCGAAGGCAGCTGTCTAAGTCATTATTGACGCTGATGCACGAAAGCGTGGGGATCGAACAGGATTAGATACCCTGGTAGTCCACGCCCTAAACGATGATAACTCGATGTTGGCGATATACAGTCAGCGTCTTAGCGAAAGCGTTAAGTTATCCACCTGGGGAGTACGCCCGCAAGGGTGAAACTCAAAGGAATTGACGGGGGCCCGCACAAGCGGAGGAGCATGTGGTTTAATTCGATGATACGCGAGGAACCTTACCCGGGCTTGAAAGTTACTGAATTATCTAGAGATAGATAAGTCCTTCGGGACAGGAAACTAGGTGCTGCATGGCTGTCGTCAGCTCGTGCCGTGAGGTGTTGGGTTAAGTCCCGCAACGAGCGCAACCCCTATGTTTAGTTGCCAGCATGTAGTGGTGGGGACTCTAAACAGACTGCCAGCGTAAGCTGTGAGGAAGGTGGGGACGACGTCAAGTCATCATGGCCCTTACGTCCGGGGCTACACACGTGCTACAATGGATGGTACAGCGGGCAGCTACACAGTAATGTGATGCTAATCTCGAAAAGCCATTCACAGTTCGGATTGAGGTCTGCAACTCGACCTCATGAAGTTGGATTCGCTAGTAATCGCGTATCAGCAATGACGCGGTGAATACGTTCCCGGGCCTTGTACACACCGCCCGTCAAGCCATGAAAGTTGGGGGTGCCTAAAGCATGTAACCGCAAGGAGCGTGTTAGGGTAAAACCGATAATTGGGGCTAAGTCGTAACAAGGTAGCCGTACCGGAAGGTGCGGCTGGAATACCTCCTTTCTAGAGAACAGTTATTGATTCTCGTTACGTTATATACATGATTAAATAAAAAGACAAAAGAGATTTTGAAGAAAGTGCCCATCCCATATGGAATGGTTACCGAGAGAAAGATGAGAAG
>NZ_VIQM01000026.1:1655-3540 GCF_008520265.1 Sphingobacterium cavernae | reverse complement strand
AATTAATCTCAGATCTCTCATCTAAAATCACTTATCTAGATAAAAGAGTTCTTTGACATATTGAAAGAAAAAAAGACACAAGAGAAGACAACAGTAGAGACAATGTTGTAATATGCTTGAGTTAGTAAACGGACCCTCGGTCTATGCCGAACTGTTTATTAATTAGTATTACGATGTATATATCAAAGCAGCTCTATAGTAGCAAAAGGGCTATATGAGTGAAGAAAGTAAATAAGGGTACACGGGGGATGCCTAGGCTCTCAGAGGCGATGAAGGACGTGATAAGCTGCGATAAGCTACGGGTATTGGCAAATGCGATTTGATCCGTAGATTTCCGAATGGGGCAACCTAACTATCTGAAGGATAGTTGTATAATACGCGAACGCGCCGAACTGAAACATCTAAGTAAGCGTAGGAGGAGAAAATAATAATGATTTCGTAAGTAGTGGCGAGCGAACACGAAAGAGCCCAAACCATATATGTTACGGCATATATGGGGTTGTAGGACCACGCTATGTGATTTGTAACGTAAACTGGAAGCAGGTGGGAAACTGCGCGATATGGGTGATAGCCCCGTACAGGTAAGCAATACAGCGCTAGTGGTATCCTGAGTAGGGCGGGACCGGAGGAATCCTGCTTGAATCTGCCAGCACCATCTGGTAAGGCTAAATACTCCTGAGAGACCGATAGTGAACCAGTACCGTGAGGGAAAGGTGAAAAGAACCCCGAACAGGGGAGTGAAAAGAACCTGAAACCGTGTACTTACAAGCGGTTGGAGCGGATTGATTCCGTGACAGCGTGCCTTTTGCATAATGAGCCTACGAGTTACTCTTTGTTGGCAAGGTTAAGTCGTTCAGCGACGCAGCCGCAGCGAAAGCGAGTCTGAATAGGGCGTATAGTCAGCAGAGGTAGACGCGAAACCTTGTGATCTACCCTTGGGCAGGTTGAAGTTTAGGTAACACTAAATGGAGGACCGAACCGATAAACGTTGAAAAGTTTCCGGATGACCTGAGGGTAGGGGTGAAAGGCCAATCAAACTGGGAAATAGCTCGTACTCCCCGAAATGTTTTTAGGAACAGCGTCGATATTAAGTCTTATAGAGGTAGAGCTACCGATTGGGTGCGGGGGAGTCAAATCCTACCAAATCCAGACGAACTCCGAATGCTATAAGATATGATCGGCAGTGAGGCTTTGGGTGCTAAGGTCCAAGGCCGAGAGGGAAAGAACCCAGACCATCAGCTAAGGTCCCCAAATGTAGTCTAAGTTGAACTAACGAGGTCCGGTTGCCCAGACAGCTAGGATGTTGGCTTGGAAGCAGCCATTCATTTAAAGAGTGCGTAACAGCTCACTAGTCGAGCGACCGGGCGTGGATAATAAACGGGCATCAAGATTACTACCGAAGCTATGGATTCATACTGAAAGATGTATGTCTGGTAGGGGAGCATTCTATCGTCGGAGAAGCATCATGGTGATGTGTTGTGGAGATTATAGAAAAGCAAATGTAGGCATAAGTAACGATAAGGCGGGTGAGAAACCCGCCCACCGAAAGACTAAGGTTTCCTGATCAACGCTAATCGGATCAGGGTTAGTCGGGGCCTAAGGCGCACCCGAATGGGGAAAGCCGATGGACAACTGGTTAATATTCCAGTACTTTTATATACTGCGATGTGGTGACGGAGTAGTGACACTGCCGCGAACTGACGGAATAGTTCGTTAAAAGGCGTAGGTATTAGGACTGTAGGCAAATCCGCAGATCTAGCTGAAACCCAATAGTACAGCAAAGCTTCGGCGGCGCTGATAGAGCAGGTAATCAGACTTCCAAGAAAACCCGCTAAGCTTCAGGTATATAAAACCCGTACCGTAAACCGACACAGGTAGTCGAGGA
>NZ_VIQM01000026.1:0-1571 GCF_008520265.1 Sphingobacterium cavernae | reverse complement strand
CAAATCCGCAGATCTAGCTGAAACCCAATAGTACAGCAAAGCTTCGGCGGCGCTGATAGAGCAGGTAATCAGACTTCCAAGAAAACCCGCTAAGCTTCAGGTATATAAAACCCGTACCGTAAACCGACACAGGTAGTCGAGGAGAGAATCCTAAGGTGCTCGAGTGAGTCATGGCTAAGGAACTCGGCAAAATGGCCCTGTAACTTCGGGAGAAGGGGCGCTGTCTCTGAGAGGAGCAGCCGCAGTGAAAAGGCCCAGGCGACTGTTTAGCAAAAACATATGGCTTTGCAAAATCGAAAGATGAGGTATAAGGCCTGACACCTGCCCGGTGCTGGAAGGTTAAGAGGGGATGTCATCGCAAGAGAAGCATTGAATCGAAGCCCCAGTAAACGGCGGCCGTAACTATAACGGTCCTAAGGTAGCGAAATTCCTTGTCGGGTAAGTTCCGACCTGCACGAATGGTGTAACGATCTGGGCGCTGTCTCAGCCATGAGCTCGGTGAAATTGTGGTATCGGTGAAGACGCCGATTACCCGCAACGGGACGGAAAGACCCCATGCACCTTCACTATAGCTTAACATTGAAATTGGGTACAGGATGTGTAGGATAGGCGGGAGTAATTGAAGCGGATTCGCCAGGATTCGTTGATACAACCTTGAAATACCGCCCTTTCTGTATTCGGTTTCTAACTCGTCTGTGACGAGGACATTGTTTGGTGGGTAGTTTGACTGGGGTGGTCGCCTCCAAAAAGGTAACGGAGGCTTTCAAAGGTAAGCTCAGTACGCTTGGTAACCGTACGTGGAGTGCAATGGCATAAGCTTGCTTGACTGTGAGGCCTACAAGCCGAGCAGGGTCGAAAGACGGACATAGTGATCCGGTGGTTCTGTATGGAAGGGCCATCGCTCAAAGGATAAAAGGTACGCTGGGGATAACAGGCTGATCTCCCCCAAGAGCTCATATCGACGGGGAGGTTTGGCACCTCGATGTCGGCTCGTCACATCCTGGGGCTGGAGAAGGTCCCAAGGGTTGGGCTGTTCGCCCATTAAAGTGGCACGCGAGCTGGGTTCAGAACGTCGCGAGACAGTTCGGTCCCTATCTGTTGTGGGCGTTGGAAGTTTGAGTGGATCTGTCCTTAGTACGAGAGGACCGGGATGGACTGACCGCTGGTGAACCAGTTATGCCGCCAGGTGTACGGCTGGGTAGCTACGTCGGGAATAGATAAGCGCTGAAAGCATCTAAGTGCGAAACTAGCCACGAGATGAGACTTCCTTATAGGGTCGTAGTAGATGACTACGTTGATAGGCTACAGGTGTAAAGGTTGAGAGACCAAAGCTGAGTAGTACTAATAGCCCGAAGCTTTCTGGGCAGATAGTAACTGTTGTCTTCTTCTTAAGTTCTATTTTTTCTTTCAATAGTATGTCAATTTAGTCTCAAAGAGACATTAAAGATCTTTGGGTGCCTATATCGGCGGTGTTCACCTCTTCCCATTCCGAACAGAGAAGTTAAGCCCGCCCGAGCCGATGGTATTGCCGTAACAGGTGGGAGAGTAGGTCGGTGCCTTTTTTTATACAA
>NZ_VIQM01000040.1 GCF_008520265.1 Sphingobacterium cavernae | reverse complement strand
GATGCTTCTGTACAGTATAGGACTTTAGTTTGTTTGGCAACCTCATCCAGCAGCTTAGGCCTTATATGTAGTTTCTGTCCGTCAGACCGAGAGTTTGCCTAATGCTTCCTTCAGATTCCACCTCACGGTGGACACCCTTGCCTTCGGCTAACACTTCCAACTGTAATGGCGTGTTCGGGACTTGCACCCTAGAGTTATCGCCCATGCCGGGCGCACCAATAAAAAAGCCTCACACCGAAGTGTAAGGCTTTAATTTTTAGTAGCGGGAACCAGACTCGAACTGATGACCTTCGGGTTATGAGCCCGACGAGCTACCACTGCTCCATCCCGCATTATGTTGTGAAAATCTAACCTCGCGTTAGACTTTTAATATTAGTAGCGGGGACCAGACTCGAACTGATGACCTTCGGGTTATGAGCCCGACGAGCTACCACTGCTCCACCCCGCATTATGTTTTGTAAACCTAACCTCGCGTTAGACTTTTAATATTAGTAGCGGGAACCAGACTCGAACTGATGACCTTCGGGTTATGAGCCCGACGAGCTACCACTGCTCCATCCCGCATTATGTTTTGTAAACCTAACCTCGCGTTAGATCTTAATTTTTAGTAGCGGGAACCAGACTCGAACTGATGACCTTCGGGTTATGAGCCCGACGAGCTACCACTGCTCCATCCCGCATTATATTTTTATATATCATAATCTTTGTTCTTAATGTCAAAATCAAAGATTATTTACTCCCTTAATTGGAGTACAAAGATATTATTTGTTTCTTTGTAAAACAAATAAATATTTAAATAATGTCGCACAAAGCTGGATTCGTAAGTATCATAGGTAAGCCAAATGCAGGTAAGTCTACGCTAATGAATGCTTTAGTAGGTGAAAAAATGTCTATCATTACTCCTAAAGCTCAAACAACTCGCCACCGTATTATGGGAATTGTCAACGATGAAGATCATCAAATCATCTTTTCCGACACGCCTGGTATCATCGTACCTAAGTATTCTTTGCAAGAATCTATGATGAGTTTTGTAGAAGGATCGCTGATAGATGCAGACATTATTTTATTTGTGACTGATATCAATGAGAAGCACGACGAGGAAGATGTTATCACAAAATTGAAAAACACTACTTCTTCGATTGCAGTATTAATTAATAAAATAGATAAATCAACAGAAGAAGAAGTTCGTGCAAAAATTGAATATTGGAAGGAGAAACTTAATCCCGAAGCTATTTTTGCGATGTCGGCTTTATTAGGCTATAATGTACCTCCTATCCTTACCTATATCAAAGATAGGCTTCCAGTACATCCGCCATATTACGAAAAAGATGAATTGACGGACAAATCTATGCGTTTCTTTGCTTCTGAAATGATTCGCGAAAAGATCTTTAAATTGTATTCAAAAGAAATCCCTTACAGTACGGAAGTGGCTGTCACTTCGTACAAAGAAGAAAATAATATTACAAGAATATCTGCCGAAATATATGTCGAGCGCGATTCACAAAAAAACATTATCGTAGGTACTGGGGGCTCAATGATCAAAAAAGTGGGCACATATGCTCGCCAAGATATTGAAGAATTCATCGGCGGAAAGGTATTTTTAGAGCTTTTTGTTAAAGTAGTTCCAGATTGGAGAGCCAAGAAAAATATCTTAAAAAGATTTGGTTACGAAGACTAATAATAATAAATAATTCAGCGTCTTATAGCTGAATTATTATTGAAAATACTCTCGAAGTGCTTTTATCTGTTTTAGATTAAGCACTTTTTTTAATTCTTCTTCCGATTGCTCTTTGATACGCTTTACGGATTTAAACTCCTTTAAAAGTTTCTCTACAGTAGTTTTTCCGATTCCTGGAATATTTTCTAATTCGGATACAAAAGTTTTGCGACTTCGTTGATTGCGGTGAAATGTAATACCAAAACGATGTGCTTCATCCCGCAGATGTTGAATGATTTTCAACGTTTCGGATTTTTTGTCTAAATACAACGGATATTGATCACCAGGATAGAACAGTTCTTCCAATCGTTTAGCGATACCTATGACTGTTACTTTTTTCTCTATACCCAGTAGACGCAAACTTTTCAATGCTGCGCCCAATTGACCTTTACCACCATCAATTACGATTAATTGTGGCAACTCATGTCCTTCATCCAACATCCTTCTGTAGCGACGATGCACTGCTTCTTCCATCGTTGCAAAGTCATTTGGTCCTTCTACTGTTTTCACATTGAAATGTCGGTAATCTTTCTTTGATGGCTTGCCATCCTTGAAAACAACGATTGCTGATACAGGATAATTACCTTGAATATTAGAGTTATCAAAACATTCAATATGGCGAGGCAATACATTCAAACGTAAATCCTTTTGCATCTGCAACAACAAACGATCTGTTCGTACTTCTGGATTCAGTTTTTCGTATTGCAACATTCTTTCTTTCTTGAAGTATGCTACATTTTTCAACGATAAATCTAGCAATTTGCGCTTGTCGCCAAGTTTAGGAACGGTGAATTTCACGAAATCTGGAATCCCTTCGATTTCCAAATCAAAAGGGACAATAATTTCCCGAGAAACCGATTTATATCGATTTCGAATTTCAGGAATAGCAATTTGCAACAATTCGGCATCTGTTTCATCCAATCGCTTTTTCATTTCCAATGTCTGTGTCTGAATGACAACGCCATTCACCACTTTTAAGAAATTCACGAAAGCCAAACTATCATCGGAAGCAATGCTAAACACATCCACATTCGTAATGGAAGAACTTACAACTGTAGATTTTGATTGGTAATTATCAAGCTTATCTAATTTGTTTTTGAGGTAATGTGCCAATTCGAAATTCAACGCAGAAGCAGCATCATTCAAATTCGCTTTAATCCGATTTTTTACAACAGCAATTTTACCATTCAAAATGTCTTTGACATCCGAAAGATTTTGATCGTAATCTTCCAAAGTTTGTAAACCTTCACATGGACCTTTGCAATTTCCAATTTGGTATTCCAGACAGACTTTGTATTTGCCTTTGGCAATTTGCTCTGGCGCAAGATTAAGGTTGCAGGTACGCAAAGGAAATAATTCTCGAATCGTGTCCAAGACGATATGCATCATCCCAACCGATGCATAAGGCCCGAAGTAAGTAGAGCCGTCTTTGATGTACTTACGCGTCCAAAATACGCGTGGAAAATTTTCGTTTTTAATAACAATCCAAGGATAAGTTTTGTCATCCTTGAGCATCACATTATAGCGAGGTTTATGCTTTTTGATGAGATTATTTTCCAACAACCAAGCATCGATTTCTGTGTCGACAATCGTGAAGGCAATACGTTGAATCTTACGAACCAACACACGGGTCTTCGAATTGAGTTGTCTATCATTTACAAAGTAAGAGCTTACACGATTTCTTAAATCTTTGGCCTTGCCCACATAAATCAATACATCCTCTTTATCAAAATATTGATAAACCCCAGGCTTATGCGGAATCTTTTTTAACTCTTCTTTGTAATCAAACGAACTCATCAATGCGAAACAAAAATGCCAGACAACAAATTACGAAAATTCATTATCTGGCGTATTATTAATTTTAAATATTTTAAAAACCTAAACGGTCATCCTGCAATTCAGGCTCTTGTGGCTCTCCGCCATGATATACACCACCGTATTTAGAACAATCAATTGTACGCGTCATTCCTCCTGGAGGCTCAGGAAAATCACCTTTTGAATAATTTAATTTTGAATTGGCGTAAACGCGTTTCATATATAATCCAAATACAGGAAGTGCTGCAGCAGCACCTTGTCCGTATTGCATATTGCTAAAACTAATACTGCGGTCTTCAGCGCCTGTCCATACGCCCGTCACCAATTCTGGTGTCACACCAATAAACCATGCATCCGAATTATCATTTGTTGTACCTGTTTTACCACCCATCGGGTAAGTCAAACCTCCAAATTCAGCACGACGAAGACGACTACCAGTACCTCCATCAACAACACCTTTTAGCATGTCCACCATAATGTAAGCAGATTCGCTGTTCAATACTTTTTTAATGTCAGGTCTATTCTCATATAAAACAGTTCCATCTTTAGTCTCCACACGTAAAATCATCATCGGCTTAATCCAAGTTCCATGATTCACAAAAGCAGAATATGCACCCACCATATCGTACACTGAGGCTTCGTAAGCTCCTAAGGCAATAGATGGATAGTTAGGGACATTAGACGTAATTCCCATTTTGCGTGTCAAATCAGCCACATTAGAAGCCCCTACAAGGTTTATTAAATAAGCAGAAGCATAATTCTGCGAATACTTCAACGCATTTTTTAACGTAATAGGATTACCTCCCTGCACTGTACCTCTTGGTGTCCAATCACCATACGTTTGTTGGTAATTCGGGATAGGTTGACAAGGCGAATAATCATTGTCAATTGCTACAGCATATGTAAAAGGTTTGGCTGTAGAACCTACTTGACGGATACCCATTTTTACCTGATCGTATTTGTAATGTTCAAAGTTAATACCTCCAACCCAAGCCTTGATGTGTCCTGTTTTTGGCTCCATCGACATCAAAGAATTACGTAGTATCAGCTTATTGTATTTGATGGAATCCATAGGCGTCATCAGCGTATCTACGTTTCCACGCCAAGTGAATATGGTCATCTGTGCTTTGGTATTGAATGCTTTTTTGATTTCTGCATCCGTAGCCCCATCATTCTTCATTTGGATATAACGATCCGAACGACGCATACCAGTTTCTAGAAGCTTTGCTCTTTCTCCTGTGAACGCACTTCGATTTCGCCATTGCTTATTAAATTCGTTTTGCAATTTTTGCATCCACTCTTTCTGTGCAGCTTCTGCATATTCTTGCATTTCATAATTTATTGGCGTATAAATTTTCAATCCATCTTTATCCAAATCATATGGCGTTCCATCTTCTTTAGTAATACCAAGACGTTGAAATTCTTTCTTAATTTCATCTTTTAAAACCGCTCTGAAGTAAGGAGCAAGACCTTCACCATAACTTGAAACATTCAAATCTAGTTTCAATGGTTTGACTTTAGCCGCTTCTAATTCTTCTGAAGTAATAAAACCCTCGTTGCGCATATTTGCCATCACCAAATTGCGACGCTCTTGGGAACGTTCGACGTTACGAACGGGAGAATACATCGAAGGTCCTTTTAACATACCCACCAATACCGCAGCCTCTTCAATGGACAGTTTATCCGGAGTCTTATTGAAAAAAGTACGTGATGCGGACTTTATACCATATGTATTTTTATAGCCAAAATCTACGGTATTGAAGTACATCATTATAATCTCTTCTTTGGTATAATTTCGCTCCAAACGCACCGCCGTAATCCATTCTTGCAATTTTTGCATAATACGCTTAATCGTATTACGTTCTCTTTTCTCTGCAAAAAGATTTAATGCTAACTGTTGTGTAATCGTACTTCCCCCTTGTTTGTTTCCCATTAAAGTGTGGAAAACCGTAGTTATTGTACGCGAATAGTCAATACCAGAATGTCCATAAAAACGCTTATCTTCTGTGGAAATCAAGGCTTGAACTAAATATGGAGAGAGATCACTAAACTCAACATTGGAACGATTTTGTCTATAATATGTCCCTAATACACGATTATCATCAGTCAAAATTTCGGAAGCCAGATTACTTTGAGGATTCTCTAATTCATCAAAGCTTGGTAATTTTCCAAACAAACCGATACGCACTAAAAATAAAAACAACGCACCAAATCCAATTAGCCCTAACAATATTACCCAGAACCTGCGGGTATAACGTTTTATATCTTCTGCTGTCAGTTTACTATTCTTCGATTCTCTCTTCATGTTATCACGTAGAACACTAATTTTCTATATATTTCTTCAAATAATCATTTATAAAGGACATCTCTTCAGACATATCCAATACTGATTTTGGAACTACAAATGTACTATATTTTTTTTCATCAATTTTGATTATTTGAGGCAGCAAATTCAGAATCTTGCTTTCAAATTCTTTAGCAGTCTCCAAATTTTCAAATACCCCAACCTTAATCATTTGATGTGAATTATCTAACTCAGATAAATTATGCCCATAGCCCTGACGGGGAAACCTTGTACGAATAAATTGACCTATTCCATAACGTGTAGCCGACAAATTAATTTTGAGATCATCTACAAGGACAACAAAATAATATGGTTCTAATTCCGGTAGTTTATAGTCAATAAATGTTCCAGTTTTATTAATTGAAGAATCGGTAACGAATTCCAATGTAGTTTTATCATTATCTATTGCACCTAAATCAGCAACCAACAATATTGCCTTTTCTAATGCAATTTGACGGTTCGCAAACATTGACTTATTCCTTTCGATAAAATCGATATGTGAATGAACACTTTTTACAATCGCTCTGTCCTGATTATATCTTGTTAAAATTTCTGTAAAAGATCTTAACAAAGAATCAACAGGAAAGATATGTCCAATCGCAAATGCTTTCAAATAAGCCAACCGTGATCGATCTTGCGGGAATAAGCTAGAATCATTAACTAAATTCTCTACCCCAACTATTACATTCTGGAAACTGTCTAGCTGATATTGAGCATATAAATTTGAATAAACCGTAAAAAACTGTTGTCTTTGAGTAATCAACTCAGAATATTTATTATTCAAGATGTCAACTTTTGACGTATCCAGAAGCGCAGAAAGGTGTAAGTAATCAAAGGCAGTATCTTTAATATCCAACTTTTCTATAATAGACAAAGCTTCATCTTGCAAACCAAGATTAATGTAGAACTTGGCTAAATCATACTTAGCATGAGACATCATTTTATCTGTGGCTTCCGATTTTAGCAGATTAAGCAATTCTGTAGAATTCGTTATTATTTTTTGATCTTTACGCTCAAAATAAATCAAATAGTTGGGTTGGATACTTTCAAACTGATTTTGTGCTAGATCATACATCTTATCTTTGACAAAAAGTTTAGCCAATTCAAAATGTGATTTACTTATTAATAGAGAAGGCGTATCGTCCTGCTCTAATACTTTCTCAAAATAGTGACTTGCTGAATCACTCATTAGATACTCGGTATACAAATTTGCCAGCGCAAAATCCAGCTGCCGCTCCTTTCCTATCGTATAGCCTTTTTTATTTAGAGCTTCCAATTTCACGATCTGCTGACTTCGTTCGAATTGCTGTAAGGAAATCAATTCAATCTCGGCTTGCAATTTCAATTCGGAAGGTGCAGTATTCGATCGAGCAAGTTGATGCAAATACCCAACAGCTTTATCGGGATTTTTTATAGACAATCGCTCCCCTAATTTTAATTGCCAATACTTTTTATATTTTTTAGGAACATTATTCGCTAATGCTTTTTCAAGATAAAATATTGCTGAATCCAAGTTATCTAGTTGAAAAAATATTTCAGCTTTATGTGCAGCATAAATACTTTTATCTTTTTTAGATAAACTATCAGCACTTAATTTCTCCAGTAATTGCAAAGCGATTTGCTCTTTTCCAATATGACTAAGCACTCTAGATTTCCAGAATATAATATCTGACGTCAATAAATTGTTCTCCGATAATGCAAAATATTCGAGTGAGGTGTAATAATCTGCTTTGAGGTAATAGGCTTTTCCTAATTTAAAATATAGGCTATTTTTGAAATCTGAATCTGTTGCTTGTGGTAATAATTCTAGTAACTTCAGAATCGCAGCTTCAACATCTTTCTCGTATTTAAAATCTGGCACACCAAACAAGGAATTCGGTAACCAAATAATTTCTTCCCTTACCATTCCTTCCTCAGCTTCCTTTAACACTTTATCGACATTATATAGTGCGTTATAACGTAATTTGAACGCTGCCGAGTTGGAAGTTTTCAAAGCTACTGAAGTATTATTCACCGAACGACAACCTACTTCCACCAATAGAATGATGAGGAATACGCCATACAGAAAGACTTTTGAAAGCTGATTCACAATTACCAAATTGGTCAAGTAAGTATTCAAATATAATATTTCAGGTACGCATAAGCGAATGTAGATCAAAGCATTTACCTAAAATAATTAGTTAATACTATTTGAATCCTTACCTTTAAGGTACAAAATATGAAAGCATCGTCGTCTAAAGGCTTATTGTTTATATTTATCACAGTTGTCATTGATTCGATTGGCTTAGGCATAATCATTCCGGTGATGCCCAAACTTATTCAAGAACTCATCCATGGCGATTTGAGTCAAGCCTCGACCTATGGTGGATGGCTGGTTTTTGTCTATGCATTTGCGCAATTCTTCTTTGCTTCGGTGCTCGGCAATTTGAGTGACAAATACGGGAGAAGACCCATTCTGCTCTTTTCACTGTTTGGATTTTGTATTAACTATATTTTGACGGGTCTCGCGCCATCAATTCTTTGGCTTTTTATAGGACGCTTAGTAGCTGGAGTCACTGGCGCAAGCCATACTGTCGCAGCAGCTTATATTGCAGATATCAGTACCCCTCAAAATAAAGCACAAAATTTTGGACTTCTGGGCGCAGCATTTGGGTTGGGATTCATTCTGGGACCTGTTTTAGGTGGTGTTTTAGGACAATACGGCTCACGTATTCCATTCTTTGCGGCAGCAGGGTTATGCCTATTAAATGTTGTATACGGCTATTTTGTAATTCCAGAATCCCTGAAACTCGAATTGCGAAGACCTTTTAGCTGGAAAAATGCCAATCCTATCGGCGCATTCAAACATATAAAATCATACCCAAATATCATTCCTCTGATAGTTTGTATTTTCCTGATCAATATTGCAGCTAACGCTGTGCAAAGTACGTGGTCTTATTACACGATGGAAAAATTCAGTTGGGACGAAAGAATGGTGGGACTTTCCTTAGGCTTTGTTGGTACGTTATTGATGATTGTGCAAGCAGGACTGATACGTATTGCTATTCCCAAACTTGGCTTACAAAAAGCAATTCTTACTGGATTAATTCTATATGTATTAGCGTATTCCCTTTTTGGATTTGCTTCTGCCAGCTGGATGATGTATGCGATCAGTATATTTTTTGTGTCGGCAGGAATTGCTGGTCCAGCATTGCAAAGCTATATTTCGGATCGCATTCCTCAAAATGAGCAAGGACAAATTCAAGGTGGAATTACATCGGTGATTAGTCTAACTTCTATTATCGGTCCTTTGTTAATGACAAGTTTATTCGCTTACTTTTCTAAAAAAGATGTGCACCCGTATTTTCCAGGTGCACCATTTATATTGTCCGCTGCTTTAGCCATTACAGCACTTATTATTGCGTGCGTATATTTCAGAAAGAAATGATTTATTTTTGTATTAAACACACCGCATAAGCAACCGCTCCTTCTTGGCGACCGATAAAGCCCATTGTCTCATTCGTCGTAGCTTTGATAGATATATCATCTACATCAAGTCCAGTTGCTTCTGCGATTTTTACCTTCATTTGTGGAATATATGGTTTAATTTTAGGCGCCTCTAAACAAAGCATAGCATCAATATTCCCGAGCGTCCAGCCTTTTTCGCCAATTAATCGCATACATTCTTTTAACAACAATAAACTACTTACACCTTTCCATTTCATGTCGGTATTGGGAAAATGATAACCAATATCTTCCAAATTCGCTGCGCCAAGAATAGCATCGCAAATAGCATGAACCAATACATCCGCATCAGAATGCCCAAAAGCACCAGCATGATGTTCTAATTGTACACCGCCCAAAATAAAAGGATGCCCTTCTTTCAACTGATGCACATCAAAACCAAAACCTACTTTAATTTTCATAATAGACGAAAATACGCTTTTAAAAGGACAAAATATTAGTAATAATGGCAAGACTATGCAGTATGTTCTAAAATAATTTCTATTTTTGAATGTTACTATTAATCCAATTCGATCCATACTATGCATAATTTGCGTATACGTTTAGCAGCTATATTTATTACATTAAGCTTATTTACTGTTTTTTCATGTAAAAACAACAGAAATAATGTATCTGATAAAACTGGCGTTAAGTATAACGATCCATATAATGGAGGCCTTCAAATAAATAGAAAAGTTAAACAAGCTCCAGGTCCAGGACTGATAGCAATAGAAGGTGGTACTTTTGTTATGGGCGGAAGTCTCAATGAGGATGTGGCTTACGCGCACGACAATCTCAAACGTCGTGTTACAGTCGCTTCATTCTATATCGATGAGACAGAAGTTTCTAATGCAGACTGGCTAGAATATTTGCATTGGATAGGACAAAATTTCCCTCAAGATCGTAAAATGTACTACGATGCGTTGCCCGATACTTTAGTATGGCGTAATCCTTTATCATACAATGAACCCTACGTGAATTTTTATTTGCGTCATCCGTCTTTCCAAGATTACCCTGTTGTAGGAGTTTCATGGGATCAAGCAAATGCATATGCACAATGGCGTACTGATCGTGTTAACGAACATATTTTGAGACAAAGAGGGGTTTTAGCAGATTACCAAACAGTTAATCAGCAACAACAAACAAATCCTCCATTCAATTCTGAAATATATTTAAACGGTCAATATCAAGGTCAAGGAATAGATGGTGATAAGATGCCTAAAGATAATCGCCCGGGTGCTCAACAAAATGCACGTCGTACTGTACGTATGGAAGATGGCATATTGAAGCAGGCATATCGCCTGCCAACAGAAGCCGAATGGGAATATGCTGCGCTTGGACTGATCGGAAATACTTTCGAAGGCAATATTGAATCAAACAAAACATACCCTTGGAATGGATTAGGTGTTCGCGATCATAAACGCCGTACACAAGGCCGTATGATGGCGAATTTCAAAATCACAAGCGGAAATAATATGGGGGTCGCTGGTAATCTAAATGATGGTGGAGATATTACAGTGCCTGTAAAAAGCTATCAACCAAACGATTTTGGATTATACAATATGGCTGGTAATGTCAATGAATGGGTAAGTGATGTATATCGCCAACTCTCTTTTGAAGATTTTGAGGATTTCAATCCTTACCGTGGTCATGTCTTCATGGACAACCAATATGAAGATGCGGAGACAGGAAAGTTAGCAAAAGATCAGTATGGAAGACCAATTAAAATAGTGGCAAAAGCTCCTCGCAAACAGACTTGGGAAGAATTGCAAGCTGGACAAAATACAAATGAGCAAGCTGCATACGATAGTGATGTAAGAGGATTCAAAGACGAAGAGCAAAAAGAACTATACGGTAAAACAACTTTGGTAAATGATAAATCAAGAGTTTACAAAGGTGGGTCTTGGAATGACCGAGCATATTGGTTGAATCCTGGCACACGTCGTCATATGCAACAAGATGAGTCTAATGCAATGATTGGCTTTAGATGTGCAATGACCATGGTAGGAAATGTATTTGGTCCCGCTAAAAAATAACTTTATCCGTATAAATCCGAAATTTTGAGATATATTATCTCTAACATGAAGCGGAATAAAAGACAAATGGTTCGATTAAAAATCGAACCATTTGTCTTTTATTCAATATCCAATCCTTCTAATACAGGAATCGGCTTTTTATCTTCTCCCAATGCGACAAACGTAAACATCCCTTGTATAGCGAGCTCACGTCCTTCTTCGTACATATGCTCAAGATAAATTTCCACTTTCACTTTCAAACTTGTACACCCTACACTATCTACGCGAGCAATAGCTTCAATGATACTTCCCGACGGAATAGCTTTTTCAAAATTAATCTTATCCGACGATACCGTAACCAATGTTTTACGACAAAATCGAGTCGCTGCCATAAATGAAACTTCATCCATGATTGCCATGGCCTTCCCTCCAAACAAAGTGTCATGGTGATTCGTCAAAAATGGAAATACCGTCGTACACACCCTTGTCTCTGCCTGATCTATTCTCTCTTCTAAAGTCATTTTTAAATTATTTGCACAAAAGTACAATTTCTAAACGTTTTGCACATCCACCCCTATACCTTTAAGCAAAAGTGAAGCATTGAAAATCGTACATTTTCCATTTTTCAATTTATAATCAAACAACATTTCGCCGTCTTTTACCTGAATATCAAAATGGTAATTTTTCAAACGACCTATATATTCTTCTTCCAAACTTGCCAATTGCAAATCATGCGTCGCGACCATCCCTTTTCCATTTATTGCTAATATTTTACGTATTATAGCTTTTGAACCTAGATATTTATCTACAGAATTGGTACCTCGAAGCATTTCATCTATCAATACAAATGTGTCGGAATTTGCTGAAAGTTGATCCAAAATGAACTTCATGCGATCCAATTCTGCCTTAAATGTAGAAGTACTTTCATTCAAACTATCTTTGATACGCATATAACTCACTAAGTTATAAATAGGTAATTCAAACTTCGATGCGCAAGTCACCGCTCCAGCATACGCTAACACAGCATTAATCCCAAAAGTACGCAAGAAAGTACTTTTACCTGCCATATTAGAACCTGTAATTAACGCCAACTGATGATCCGCAGCTTCATAATTATTTGCTACTGCAAAATCTTTGTTGATAAGCGGATGATTAATATCTAGTGCTGAAATACCATCACTATGTGCACTGTCTAAAATCTTCGGTGTAGACCAATTCGGATAATTACTTTTGAGTGTCGCTAGACTCAATAATGCTTCAAATTCTGCGATAATATCAAATGCTTTTAGCACATTACCTTCATAATTCTTCTTCCAATCAACGATGGCTAATACTTGCTTGAAATCCCAAAGCAAAAGCATATTCAATACAGCCCCAACGAGGATATTATTACGCGCATCTAATTTATCCACTAGACTCCCCAAATGTTTAAAAGCTGTTGATAAATTTTCCTGTTTGTCTGTTTTTAATTCCACTTGCAATTTTTGGTTCAATTCCGAAGAAAATTTTTCATCTTCTACCATTTTCACTGCGTCAGAATACGCAATCAAAGTAACTCCAATCTTATCGATTCTACTCGAAAAATAAGAAACCTTACCTCCTAACGCCATTGCCCACATCAAATGGATAAGCGCCAAAAGCAACATATAATTCCACACGGGAGTCACAAACAATGACAAAATTACGCCTACCACAAAAAGAAATGGCGCTATTTTGACGTATATACGCATAAAGGATGAACCAAAATTCAATGATCCGTCTTCCATATAACGCGTGAGAAAAGTTTTGATATTTACCTTTTGCCCAAGATTAAACAACAATTTAGTTTGCAATAACTGCGTCCATTCTCTTTTGGATGCTAACTCAGCACTTGCTTCCTGTCTTTCCAAAATTCGATGTTTGCTGGCTGCCTTCAAAAACCATGAAGCTAGCATTGATACACCATCATTTGTGGCTGCCCTATTGATTAAGGAAAATAAAGATTTTGGACCGAAAATATCTAAATCGGAGATGTAAGCATGTTTTGGTTCATCAAACTCTATTCCATCAAGATATATGTTTTCCGAATGCTCTTTCACATTCAATTCATTCTCATTTACACGTAAGAACGCTTTCTTTTCATCACGAATTTTTTCCAGCTTACTTTGACGCAGCACTAAGTATGCAAAGCCTAATACGATCGCAAAAACTGCAATAAGCAATATCCAAATATTGTTCATTTGGAATATTTGGAATAAAGCTATAGCACCAATTAGAATTAGTGCCAATCGCATTAAACTATTTCTGTTGATATTTTTATCAAGAACTGCAAGTTCTTGTTTTGTCTGTTGGATATTTTGTTCGTAGAATGCCTTCATTAGGGCTAAAGATAGTCAAAAGCTCCTGAAGAATTGGAATGCTAATAAAATTACCAAGCTTTATCGCCAACCAACGGAACAAATCGAAAAGTATCTAATTCTATACGTTCAAAATCATTTTCGCCTATGCGAAGAATCGTAACCATCTTTTGAGATTTCTCATCTCCTACCGGAATAACTAATAATCCGCCTAGTCGCAATTGCTTAAGCATAATCTCAGGAACGAATGGAGCTCCCGCAGTTACAATAATCTTATCATATGGCGCATGCTCAGCAATGCCTTTAGAACCATCTCCTAAAAAGAAGTTTGGCTTGTAGCCCATGTAAGGCAATACTTGGATTGTACGATTGTACAAATTTTCCTGACGCTCAATAGTGTACACTTCTGCGCCTAGCTCCAACAAAACACAAGTTTGGTAACCCGACCCAGTGCCAATTTCTAGCACCTTATCTCCCTTTTTCACATGCAATAATTCCGATTGATAAGCCACCGTATACGGCTGCGAAATCGTCTGTCCATCGCCTATTGGGAAAGCAATATCTTTATATGCTTGATTCCAAAATGTCTCGTCAAAAAAGTAATGACGTGGAACTTTACCGATGGCTTCGAGCACACGCTTATCCTGTATACCTCGACTTTCTAGATGCTTTACCAGCTTATTCCTTGCGCCCTTCTCTCTGTAATTATCTATGAATTTATATGCCATCGTTCGTCAAAAATACCATTGTTTGCCCATATTATTAAAGAATAAATACAATTAATTCGAAGCCAATAGGTTTAGATTTTCCTTTCATATTTTAGGGTTTACAGTTTTTAATAGGTAATTTCATAAATTTAATAAATGTTATGATAATACGATATTTTCTACCCCTTCTATTCGTGATTTTTAGTTCCTGTGATTTTCAAGGTGATAACCCTAAGCGCAGTGAAGAATTCAAAAGTGAGATCGAAAAAATTTTATCCGAACAAGATTTAAAGGGTACAATTTTAGTTTTTGATTCAAAAAATAAAACCTATTATTCTAACAATTTTGAACTAGCCGAAAAAGGATATTTGCCTGCTAGCACATTTAAAATCGTTAATTCCATTATTGCATTAGAAACAAATGTGCTAAAGGATGAGAATGATTCCATGAAATGGGATGGAGAAAAGCGTGCTTTTGACTCCTGGGAGAAAGACATGACAGTACGTGAGGCCTTCCAAGCCTCCTGTCTGCCTTGCTATCAAAATGTTGCACGACATATTGGTGAAAAGCGTATGAAAACTTATCTGAACAAATTGCATTACAATAATATGGATGTAAATGAGAGTACAATTGCCAATTTTTGGATTGAGGGGAAATCCCGCATTTCGCCATTTGAGCAAGTTGATTTCTTACAACGTATTTACACGAAGAAATTGCCCATACTAAACTCAACATATGATAAAATGTTGCGCATTTTTGAAAAGGAAAACACATCTAATTACATTTATTTTGGGAAAACCGGCTGGTCTCAAGACAACGATCATAATAATGGCTGGTTTGTCGGACTAATAGACAAAAAACCTGATGTATTTTATTTCGCACTAAATGTTGAACCTATCGATCAAAATAACACAAGTAAATTTGCAGAAGGTCGAGAATTAGCGACACGAGAAGTTTTAAAATTATTGCAAATCCTATAAGAAACACACATATACTATGAAAAAAATATCTACAGCATTATTGCTATTAATTTTCTTTTGCTTAAGTGCTTCCGCGCAAGATAAAATCTTAAAAGTCCTAGCGATAGGAAATAGTTTTTCGGAAGATGGAATCGAAAATTATCTTTATGATTTAGCAAAAGCTGATGGCAAAAAAATTATTATCGGAAATATGTACATTGGTGGAGCATCTGTCGAACTTCATGTCAAAAAATCACGTGAAGATAAAGCTGCATATGCTTATCGCAAAATAGGTTTGGACGGAAAAAAAGTCGCGACAAAGGATGTGAGTATTTCTAAAGCAATCGCAGATGAAGAATGGGATTACATAAGCCTACAACAAGCAAGTCCTTATTCGGGACAATACGATGTAATTATGAATGACTTACCAGAATTAATAAAGTATGTCAATTCTTTGAAAAAGCCTCACACTAAATTATTGTATCACCAAACTTGGGCTTATCAACATGATTCTGATCACAAAGGTTTCGCGAATTACGATAACAGCCAATCTAAGATGTTTACAGCAATAGCGAATACTACAAAGAGAATCAGCAAAATAAAAGATTTTGACATGGTAATTCCAGCAGGAACAGCTATTCAAAATGCCCGAACTTCTTCGCAAGGTGACACCTATACACGTGATGGCTATCATTTGGAATTGACCTATGGAAGATTCACCGCGGCCTGTACTTGGTATGAAAAGTTATTTGGTATTGATGTACGCAAGAATAGTTACAAACCAGAAAAAGTTACCGACAACCAAGCTAAAATTGCCAAGCAAGCAGCTCATAAAGCGGTAAAGAAACCGTTTAAAATATCAAAAATAAAACTATAATATAACAAAAGAGCGAGATAAGCCTCGCTCTTTCTATTTAATACGGATCTACATCAATTACCGTTCGCACACCTGCATTATGTTTATCCAGTTCGAAATGCAATATTGCTGTACGTATCAATTCTTTCACTTTATTGATGCTGATATTCGTACGTTCGATTTTCAATGTAATGATTTGTATATAATGATTTCGGACGCGAGAAACCAACGGTGGTTCTGGTCCTAAAATCCTATTTCCCAAAGAAGCTCTCAGTAGATTAGCCAATTTCTGGGCTGAATCTAAAGTCTGCTGCTGATCGGGATGTTTAACATCAATTTTGATAATACGATAAAAAGGCGGATAGGCAAAGTTCTTACGTTCGGTCACTTCCTGCATAAACATACCGCTATAATCGTGATTCACGACTTGTTCAATCACACGATGCTTCGGCGTATAAGTTTGGATGATTACTTTCCCTTGATTTTGACGACGACCAGCACGACCTGCTACTTGAGAAAATAATGAAAAAGCTCGTTCATAAGCCCTGAATTCAGGAAAATTAATTATCGTGTCTGCATTCAATATCCCGATCAGACTCACACGACCAAAGTCCAATCCTTTCGCTACCATCTGCGTACCAATTAGCACGTCATACTCATGATCATCAAAAGCCGAAATAATACGATCGAAACCATATTTACCTTTCGTAGAATCCAAATCCAAACGTCCAATCCGTAGATTAGGCATCAAAATCTCTAACTCCTCCTCTACCCTTTCCGTTCCAAAACCCTTACTCTCCATATGCGGTAGTCCACAAGCTGGACATACATTTACGGTATTCTCGGAATGTCCACAATAATGGCAATGCAACAAATCAGAAGTCTTATGATACGTCATGCTTACATCGCAATTCACACATTTCGCAACATAGCCACAGGTACTGCATTGCACAAATGGTGTATGACCACGACGATTTTGGAATAAAATAACTTGCTCATTTTTCGCGACAGCTTCTTCTATTCCTTTCAACAAACTTGCGCTGAAATATGAATGCATTTCTTCTTTTCGCGAAACTTCAGGAATATCGACAATTTCTATTTCGGGCAATTGCGCCTCACCAAATCGTTGCAACAATTCCACCAACCCATATTTATTGGCTTTAGCATTATAATAACTTTCGACAGAAGGTGTAGCCGAGCCTAATAACACTTTTGAATGATGCAAATGTGCCAAATAGATCGCAGTATCACGCGCATGATAACGCGGCGCTGGATCATATTGTTTATATGAGTTTTCGTGTTCTTCGTCCACTATTATTAACCCCAAATCACGAAACGGTAAAAACACCGACGAACGCGCACCAATAACTATTTTGAACTCATTCTTAATAACTTTATGCCACACTTCTGCTCGTTCATTGTCATTAAATTTGGAGTGATAAACCCCCAAATCATTGCCAAAATGGAGTTTTAGTCTTTCTGTAATCTGTGTAGTCAATGCAATTTCAGGCAGAAGATACAATGCATTTTTGCCTGAAGTCAATGCCTGTTCAATCATCCGAATATAAATCTGTGTCTTCCCTGATGCTGTGACACCATGCAAGAGGACTACATCCTTTTGCTCAAATTGTTGATTTATCGATTCGAAAGCCTTTTGTTGTGTCTCACTAAATGTAAAATCTTTTGTCAACAGCACATCAATACCTTGGAAACGGCTAACAACTTTTTCTTTTACATCAAAAACACCTTTATCGATCAACGCTGTAATTGCACCTGCACCACAAGCTGTGGCCTCCATCAAATCCTGACGCGTAATATCTTCTTGCGATTTTGCTAATTGCAAAAATCCGAGAACGGCATCTTGTTGTTTCGGCGCGCGATTTAAGCTATCTAACAATAATCTTTTTCCTTCTGAATCATTATACAATGCAGCTAATCGAAGGTAAGCCTTAGTTTTTGGTTTGTATCGTTCTTTTATTTCTTCCGAAATCTGTATAAAACCCTTTTCAAATAATGATTTCAACAAAGGAAAAACAGATTTTTGCCCGAGAATCTTAGAAACGTCCCCAACAGACAATTCGCCCGCCACATCTAATGCATCCAATACCAAAAAAGCTTTGTCCGATAATACCGATCGATCCAATTCCTGATTATCTACAGCTATAATTTTAGTCTCAGATGCCATCTTTAAGGCTGCAGGCAAAGCAGCTTGCATCACTTCACCCAAATAACACATGTAATAATCTGCTATCCATTCCCAAAGCTTCAATTGACCTTCATCCACGATAGCCTGATCATCCACGACATCCAAAATATACTTAGCCTCATATTTTTCAGGCGGATCTGTCGTCACATCTTTTACGATAGCAGAATAAACCTTATTTCGACCAAATTGTACAATCACGCGCACACCAATACCAATCTTTTCATTCAGCTCGTTCGGCACGCGATAGGTATACGTTTTGGCGATAGCCAATGGTAAGATGACCTCTACAAAAAAAGTTTTTCGTTCTGCAAATAAATCTGGGCTCGACATATACACAAATGTAAAGAAAAAGCCTCTGATAGCGATTATCAGAGGCTCAATATTTTGGACGTAAATGGTATTATGCTCTATTCTTCAATGCCGCAATAAACAAACCTATCCATCCTACAATAAAACATAAGCCTCCCAACGGAGTAATAGGACCTAAAATTGAAACCTTTTCAATTCCCAACAATTCACGTACACTCAATAAGTATAATGAACCAGAAAATAGCAAAATCCCTATGGTAAAAAAGATAAAGGAAACACGAATAGACTGACTTTTTGCACGTGAAAAAGTAGATAAAAATAATAAAGCTAAAGTATGGTAGAAATGATATTGATTCGCCGTTTTCCAGGTATCAATATGATATTCACTGATTTTGCCTTCTAATCCATGAGCACCAAAAGCCCCCAAAATCACAGCTATAACTCCAAAAAATGAGGCTGTTAGAATGATTTGCTTATTCATTAATTACGATTCAAAAAATAATTTCAGTTAATTCCAGTCATAAATGTACAAAAAATACGAACTAATATACGACAGATACCAATGTTTTTATCGCTTTCGTTTCATTTCGAAATCGGAAATAATTAGGTTTGTAAAATGAGGAATACGATCATTGTTACGGTGTTGTTATTTATTGGGGTGATTGCGGCTTCTATCTATTACTTTCGTGATATTAACAAAGAGCAACATAATTCTTTAAAACCGCTAAAGTATCTTCCTGAAAGCACATTTCTGATTGCATCAATCAAAAATGACGAGATAACGGATAATATTTTTAAAGATTTTGACCTATTCGATGCATTGCTTGGCGAAAAAGAAATGCAATTGATTAAGAAATATAAAAATCAAATATTGCGCCATGAGGCATTGTATGAGTTTATCGAAAATCAAGATGTTTATATTTCATTTCATCCCGAGGCGAATTCGTTAAATCTGTTATTTACCGTTCCAACATCACATACTATTGAGGAAAGTGATTTAACAGCTTTAATGCAGACATACAGTCAATCTTTTAAAATTACCACCTCAGATACTTTAGGACAAAAAATTACGGCATTAAGCTTTGGAAATCCTGACTCGACATTGTATACGACATATTATCAACAGGTAATATTTGCCTCATACGCTAAAAGCACGTTAATTTCGGTACTGGATAAGAGTAAACCTAAGCTTTCGGAAAATCAAATTGATTATTTCATTTCAAATAATTCAAAAAATACACCTTTAAGTGTTTATTTCCCGCATCAGCAATATTCAAATATTATAAAACATTTTCAACAACGTGAAAAAGGGATTTTCTCTGATCAATTTGTAGGATTAGAAGGACAATCGGCGTGGAATATCAATTTCAAGCAAGATGCGCTGATGTTGACCGGAGAAAGTGAAGTTGAAAAATCTGCTAAAAATTATATCGCTCTATTTCGAAATCAAGCGAAGAAAACACAACGATTATACAATTATTTCCCTGCTAATACTTCTGTCTTTATGGAATATAGCGTCAGTAATTATTCAAAATTTAAAGCTGACTTAAAGGAATATTTTGAAGCTCGTGATGAAACTGAAAAACTAAAATCAACTTTGCAATCCTTAGCCGATAGCAGTTCATCCCTGAGCAAGCTACCTTCCGCATTGAATAATAGCTTCGCACTCGTTGAACAAACTAATCAAACACATATTGCATATGCAGGAATAAACGATACTTCAGCTTGGAAAGAAATTGCCAATCGAATATTGGAAGATGCAGGTGATGATATTTATCGTTTTAGAAATGGGAATATTTTATATGCACTTTATGGTGAACCATTCAAAAATATGTCTCGTCCTTATGTCTCACGAGTGGATGATGTGTTGGTAATTTCTAATTCAAGCAATGAATTAAGGAATTACCTAAATGACTTTCGGAGGAAAGACTTATTGACCGGAACGCTGGGTTTCAAAAATTTTGAAAAACTGCAAGGAAACGATGCCAATGTGACTTTATTTGTGCACAACAAAAATGCTTTTTCGAAAATATTGAATTCATTACCTCGTCATTACCAAGCAAACTTTAGGGATAAAGAAAACTTTGGTTTTCAAGATTTCTATTCTTGGTCAGTTCAGTTATCCGGAAATAATGGCAATTTTTCTTCTCAAATCTATGCCTTATATAAAAGCAAGAATGCTCTTGGAAGTACGCCAGATTGGACTTACCAATTAGAAGACAGAGCGATCACTGCTCCCCATGTTTTCGAACAATCCGATACGAGCCAGATGATTTTGATCCAAGAATTAGATCATACACTTCATGCGATACATCCATCTGGAAATAAACTTTGGTCTACTGTAATATCTGGACGCATCGTCGGTGAAATGCAGCAAATGTCCGATCGCAGCATAGTATTTGTCACAGACCGTAACAGGTTGTATCGAATTGATACTTCTGGAAAAACATTAAAAGGATTTTCAGCAGGAATTCCAGAAGACCCAATTGCAGAACCGCTGATCTCCAAATGGAATGATAAAAACATTTTTTTGATTACATCCAAAAATTCTATTTATGCATTTGATTTGGAAGGAAACAGACTTTCAGATTGGAAAGATGAGAGTTTCGATGGGACAATATTAGGTGCTGTACAACAAGCAGGAACCAACTATGTCGTTGGTACTTCCTATGGTCGCGTATATTTTTTAAATAATAATGGGTCATTACAAAAAGAGATTGATATTCCGGGAGATGTAGTATTCAAGACACAAATCGGCGTAGTAGATATTGGAAACAATTCATACGAAATCTTAGCTTTTGATAATAATTCAACGTTGTATAGAATTAATTCAGACAAAATTTTATCTGAAATAAAAATCGAACAACATGTAGATAAATATTTCGGTGCATTTAAAAATATCAGTGGATCATCAGCTCATAAATTTACATTGATTGCGCGAAACAAACTCAGCGCCTATGAAACAAATTCGTATAAGCCAATGTTCGAATTCCATTTTACTAAAGATATAGAGGATAAACCCCAATTTTTCAAAACACCGACTTCTAACGAATATCAAATAGGTATAGCTTCGAAAGCTACCAATTTGCTGTATCTTTTTGGAAATACTGGAACACTGATGGATGGATTTCCTGTTGAAGGTCAACCGCTATTCTATTATGGCAAGATAAATTACAACAGTGATACATATCTTTTGTGTATGCGCAGAGACAAGAAATTGTATGCTTTTAAGCATCAAAAATAATTTTACGTAGAGACGAATTATTTGTACGTTTGTATTCTTAATAAAGATATGTTACAAGGAGAAGAGAATTTATATTTACTGACCAAACCTAGCCGAATTACAATTACGACGCACCATAAACCTGATGGTGATGCATTAGGTTCTTCATTAGGCCTATATCATTGGTTGAAAAAGAACAATCACGATGTTTCGGTGGTCGTTTCTTCGGATTTCCCATCATTTTTGGATTGGATGCCAGGTCGTCAGGATGTAATTATTTATCCAGAGAAACCGGAGCTTGCTAAAGAATTAATTGATAATGCAGAGATCATATTCTGTCTTGATTACAGTGCTTTGTCTCGCACCAATATTTTAGAGCCTATTATATCAAACGCGAAAGGACAGAAATGGATGATTGATCACCATTTGGACCCCGAAGATTTCGCGCAATTGACATATTGGGATTCTAATGCTGCCGCAACAGCACAATTAATTTATACATTCATAGCCGAGGTATGCCAATCAGCTTCGCAAGTAGATGCGGATATAGCCACCTGTCTTTATGCAGGTATCATGACCGATACAGGGTCATTCCGTTTCCGATCGACGACCGCAGCAGTTCATCATATTATTGCGAGTTTAATTGACGCTGGAGCAAGAAACTGGGAAATTCACGAACAAATTTACAACAGTGCTACAGAACGTAGATTAAAGTTTTTGGGCTACTGTTTGTTAAACTGTTTAGAAGTCATTCCAGAATACAATACAGCTCTTTTTGCTATTTCGAAAGAAGATCTAGCGCAATTTGATGTAACTACTGGAGACACAGAAGGTTTAGTGAATTATGCATTATCTATAAAAGGAATTCGACTAGCTGCATTAATAGTTGACAGAACCGAATTAATTAAACTATCTTTGCGTTCGATTGGTGAAATCCCTTGTAATGAGATATGTAAAAAATATTTCAATGGGGGTGGACATTTAAATGCTTCTGGGGGTAGCTCTTCTGAAGACTTATCGTCCGTTGTAAACAAATTTAAATCAATATTACCTGAATATTCAGAATTATTAATAAAGTAAATAAGTATTAATCAATAAAATGAAAAAATCAATTTTTGTATTAGCTGCTGCAGTAGGTTTGTTCGCTACTTCATGCCAAAATTTTAAAAAAGGAGACGGCGGTCTTGAGTATAAAATCGTAAAAGACGAAGCTGCTGTTAAAGCTGCAGATGGCGACCACTTATTTGTGGATATGATCGTTAAATCGGATAGAAATGACTCTTTAATTCAAAGTACATATGACTTAGGTTTACCTCAATATGTAAACATTGTATCGGACACAATCCCTGGTAACTACAAAGGCAGTTATTCATCAATGTTCAAATATTTAGGTGAAGGTGATAGTGCAGTATTCCGTCTTAACTTAGATACAATGGCGGCTAAATCAGGTCAACCAAAACTTCCTATTGGTGACAAATTCTTAACGTTTACTATTAAAGTTAGAAAGCATTTCAAAAAAGCTGAATTGCCTGATTCAATCGCACACGTAGAATTAGACAAATATTACAAAGAATTAATCGCTAATTTAGAAAAAGCGGAAGCTGGTAAACTTGAAAGTTACGTTAAAGACAACAAATTAGAACCTAAGAAAACAGCTACTGATTTACAATATGTAATCACTGAAGAAGGAAAAGGTGCAAAACCAGCTATCGGTGACACAGTAAAAGTAAATTATGTAGGTAAATTAACACATGGTAAAGTATTTGATACTTCTATTAAAGAAGAAGCAGATAAAGCAAAACTTCCTGTTAATCCAATGCGTACATTTGAGCCTATCAAATTTGCTTTAGGTGTGGATCCTGTTATCCCTGCTTGGACTGAAGGTCTTCAATTATTAAACAAAGGTGGTAAAGCGACATTGATTATTCCTTCAAAATTAGCTTATGGATCTAACGGTGCACCTCAAGGTGGTATCCCTCCATTTGCTCCTCTTGTTTTTGAAGTTGAATTAGTTGATGTAATCAAAGGTACTGCTCCTAAAGCGGATTCTGCTGCAACAACAGCTCCAGCTCCTGTTAACTAGAAAAATTATATATAATATATCATGTGATATATTATAATTATCAAAATAAAAACACGGTTTTGTTATCAAAATCGTGTTTTTTCTTTTTAAAACAAATTCTATTTTAACAATTTATTACTTTTACAGCTTTATTTAGCCATGACAATACCAAATCAAATTCTTACAGATACACATACTCACGCCTATTATCATATCGGAACAGATAAAATGCAAGAGCAAATCGAAAGATGTATCGGAAATAATATTCAGCGATTATTTCTTCCAAATGTAGATACAGAATCTATTGTGCAAGTTATGGAAACTGTACAAACATACCCGAATATGTGTTTTCCTATGCTTGGCTTACATCCTTGTAGTGTAAAAGAAAATTACAAAGAGGAACTTTCAACAATAGAAAAAGCTATCGAAAATCAAAAGATTTACGCTATTGGAGAAATTGGTATTGATTTGTATTGGGATAAAAGTACATTGACCTGGCAACAAGATGCTTTTCGAACGCAGATAAATTGGGCTAAATCATTAGGTTTACCAATTGACATCCATTGTCGTGAAGCATTTGATGAGATTTTTGAGGTATTGGAAGACATGAATGACGACAAATTATTTGGAATTTTTCACTGCTTTACAGGAACACTAGAACAAGCGCAGCGGGCTATAAATCTTGATTTTAAGTTGGGAATTGGCGGTGTCGTGACGTTTAAAAAAGCAGGTTTAGATCTTGTTGTGAAAGACATTGATTTGCAACATATCGTTTTAGAAACCGATTCACCTTATTTAGCTCCTTCTCCATTTAGAGGTAAAGAAAATGAGAGTTCTTATTTAATTCATGTTGCGCAAAAAGTTGCAGATATACACGAAATAAGCATAGACGAAGTAGCCAGAATAACAACACAAAATTCTAAAGACATTTTTGGTATTTAGCAATGAAAATATTCATCATATACACAGGCGGCACAATCGGTATGGTTCAAGATGAATCAGGTACTTTTGTGCCTTTTGATTTTGAATTAATCAAAAACAACCTTCCAGATTTGAGCCGGTTGGACTATCAATTAACAGTTCATTCGTTCAATCCTATTATTGATTCGTCGAATATGACACCAGAGATTTGGATTGAAATGGCACAAATCATCAAAGACAATTATGATGAATATGACGGATTTGTAATTTTACATGGTTCGGATACTATGGCATTTTCGGCATCGATTTTAAGCTTTTTGTTAGAAGGTCTTCAAAAACCAGTGATTTTCTCTGGCTCGCAATTACCTATTGGTGAAATACGTACCGATGCCCGCGAAAATATGATGACAGCACTTGAAATTGCCAGTGCCAAACATAATGGAAAATCTATTGTGCAGGAAGTGTGCATTCTTTTTGACAATAAATTATTCCGTGGCAACCGATCTTTCAAATACAACTCCGCAAAATTTGAAGCTTTCAGATCTCCAAACTACCCTGTTTTGGTAGAAGCTGGCATACATTTAAAATACAATTTTGAAGCGTTGATGAATAATTCGGACAAAGAGTTTATTTGTCATAATCAAGTCGATAACAAAGTTGCAGTACTCAAACTTTTCCCTGGAATCAGTGCCTCTACTATAAAATCTATTTTGGATGCTGATGTGCGCTCCATCGTGATGGAAACATTCGGTTCGGGAAATACAACAACCGAAAAATGGTTTCTGGATTTATTAAGTGATGCAATCAAATCAGGAAAAAACATTCTGAACATATCCCAATGTAGCGTAGGATCTGTTGAACTTGGTCGTTATGAAACTAGCCAAGGTCTTAAGGCAATTGGAGTACTCAATGGATACGACATGACTTTTGAAGCTGCTGTGACCAAACTTATGTACTTGCAAGGCGAATTAGCTGATCAAGATGCTGTAGCCTATTGGATAGAAAAAGATATTCGAGGTGAGTTAACTATTAATGACTAGCAGAAAAAAGCGCCACAATTTAAAGTTGTGGCGCTTTGGTTTACTATCCGAAATTACCTTTAATGTAATTTGAGGTCATTTCTTCTTTAGGATTGTTGAATATATCGTAGGTATTTCCTTCTTCTTTCACCTCACCCAAATATAAAAACACTGTTTTATCGGCTATACGTTGTGCTTGCTGCATATTATGCGTCACAATTACAATCGTATATTTTTCTTTCAAGTGTGTTATTAAATCTTCAATCTTAAGTGTGCTCACCGGATCCAATGCCGAACATGGCTCATCCATTAAAATCACTTCTGGACGCAATGCCACTGCTCTTGCGATACAAAGACGTTGCTGCTGACCACCTGAAAGACGTGTAGCTGGCATTTTCAAATCATTTTTCACTTCTTCCCAAAGAAAAGCTTCACGCAATGCTTTTTCGATTACATCTTTTCCGTGTGGTAGATTATTTATTTTCAACCCGTAAGCAATATTTTCATAAATACTTTTTGGGAATGGATTCGCCTTTTGAAATACCATACCAATTCGCTTTCTTATTTCCGTAACCGGAATAGAACGATCGTACAAGTCTTGGTTTTCCAGCTTTAATGTCCCTGTAATTTTTGCATCAGGAGACAAATCGTGCATTCTATTGAAACTACGTAATAGCGTACTTTTACCACAGCCAGAAGGGCCAATCAATGCCGTAATTTCATGCTCATTAAATGATACATTGATGTTTTTAAGTACTTCTTTTGCGCCGAAGCTAATATGTAAATTCTCAGCTGATAACTTAGTTTTCATTTTTTCTGTATTTATAACGAATATAAAATGCTGTCAAATTCAATAAGAAGACAACGATTATTAATACTAAAGCAGTACCATATGCAATTGGTCTTACTTCTTCGATAGATTGATGCTGTGTAGAAAGCATGTACAAATGGTATGGCAACGCCATAAACTCATTATCCACTGTCCCACCTATACCATTAATATAAAATGCCGCTCCTGTAAATAATATCGGCGCTGTCTCCCCTGCCGCACGAGATAATGTCAAAACAACCCCTGTTAAAATCCCTGGCATTGCCGATGGCAATACAACATCTTTTATTGTTTCTAATTTTGTAGCACCAACCGCTAATGCAGCCTCACGGGTACTTGCAGGAATACGCATCAATGCTTCTTCCGTCGTTGTGATGATGTACGGTAATGACAATAATCCCAATGTAAGACCAGCGGACAACATAGAAGTACCTAACTGTAATGCCTGTACAAACAAAGCTAATCCGAATAAACCATAGATAATTGAAGGTACTCCAGATAGATTACGGATAGCGGCACGAATTGTTTTGGTCAACCAATTATCCTCAGCATATTCATTCAAGTATATAGCACAACAAACACCAAAAGGAATAGAGAATAAAGCCGTCAATAAGGTCAATAAAACCGTACCTAATATTGGGGTTAAAATTCCTCCCTTTGTCATTCCTTCTCTAGGAACTTCACTGATGAAAGACCATGAAAGAGATCCTGCTCCTTGAGAAATAATCTCCCAAAGGATAAGCACTAAAAAGAAACAGACTAATCCTGTGGTTATTAATAATGTTCCCCATTCAATGATGGAAGTGAACTGAAATCTTTTACGCTGCATGATACTTTCTAAATCTATTAATGAAAAACTCGCCCACCAAATTCGCAACTAGCGTCATAAAGAACAATACAGTAGCAATAGCATACAATGAAAAATAATGCGTAGTCTTGTAAGGAACCTCTCCCATCTCAATAGCAATCGTTGCTGTCATTGTTTTTACCGAATCAAACATACCTTCTGGCAATAATGAAGCGTTACCTGTTGCCATCAAAACCGTCATTGTTTCACCAATAGCACGACCGACTCCCAACATGATTGCCGCAATAATGCCTGGTGCAGCAGCTGGTATGGTTACACGACATAGCGTCTGCCATTTGGTGGCACCTACGCCGTAGCTGGCTTCTTTATATGTTTTTGGAACAGCATGGATAGCGTCTTCTGCAACCGTAATAATAGTTGGTAACGCCATTACAGCTAATAAAATAGCACCATTTAAGGCATTCAAACCATTTGGTAAATTCGCTAAATCCGCAATACCTGGACTTACTAAAACAATTCCTAAGAAACCGATAACTACAGAAGGAATTGCAGCAAGCATCTCAATTGCTGGCTTTAAGAAGGTTTTCAATTTAGGACTGGCGTATTCCGATATAAATGCCGCAGTACCTATTCCTAACGGAATAGCGATAAGCATGGCACCAAAAGTTACCAATGTCGTACTCAAAATTAGAGGCAACATACCATATTGAGGCAACTTTCCTGTAGGATTCCATTCTAATCCAGTGATAAAATCAAGAGGCTTGACATCTAAGAAGAAGGAAAATGAATTATAAATCAATATGGCCAAAATCCCCCCCAATGCTGCCAATACGAGCAAACCTGTGATTTTGAAGATATACTTAAAGACGATATCTAAAGATAAACGAGCTTGATATTTCATATTTAATTTTCTTTGATGTAATATCCGTGATCGCGGATTATTTCTTTACCTATTTTACCTAATTCGAAATCGATAAAAGGCTTTACCTTGTGCCACGATGATGCAAGAATGAATTGGTAAAGTGGACGCTGGAAGTAATACAAATTATTATTGATAGCGTATGGATCTACAGGAGAATACGCTGTATCTTGTGCTGTCATTTTAATCTTTAAAACTTTAACACCCTGTTTGTTTTCCGAATCAGGAGACAAATAACCCGCTCCCACGTAACCAATACCTGACTTATCAGCCTTCACACCTTCAATAATCTGTGCATTACCTGTCATCTCCTTTGCATTAGGGGCAAATTCAATTTTCAGTTTCTTTTTCATGAAAGAATACGTTCCAGAACTACTTTGTCTACCGTATATATTTATTGGCATGTTTACTTTAGACAATTCATTCCAATCTTCAATTGTTCCATCCAACACCTTCCCCAAAGTCTCCAAATCAATTTCCTCTAATGGCAAATCTTTATGAATAATCACCGCAGTTGCATCTTCTGCAAATACTACCGTTTTAAGCTCAATATTTTTACTTTTGAATTGTTCAACTTCTTCCTCGGATAATGGTCTAGAAGAATTAGCAATATCAGCCTGACCGTTTAACAGGGATGTTATACCTAAGCCAGACCCACCACCAGAGATAGCAATACTAAATTCAGGATCGATTTCAGTAAATTTCTCAGCCAAATTTACAGCTAAGTTGACTTCCGTATCGGAGCCTTTCATCTTGATAGAGTGACTCTTATCCGTACAGCCAGCTAAAATCAGGATTGCTAATAAAGTCCCGAATGTGATATAATATGTCGTGATTTTATTCATCGGTACAAAATTGCAGCGTACGTATAAATAAACCATTAATCTAATATTAACATAATGTTAATGACACACGCAAACTGTAATATTTTTGCCAGCAGACAACAACATTAAAAGGTAAAACACTGACAGAAAGAACCTTACTCAGACAACACTAAGTTAATAAATCTTTAATATAATATTACCAAGAACAAGAAAGGGAATAAACAATGTACGTTTATTCCCTAACTAGTTAATTTAATTATACAGACTAAAAACTAACTTCATTTTCGCCATCCCAAGTTTCGTTTTTCGTGATTTGAAAGGCAACATTCTTAGATGCACCTTCTAATAATTCACCTCTGAATACCAATTGTATATTATTTTTCATGGCACTACTGATTTCAAAACTTCGTAAAACGTCTGATTCTCCGAATACAGTGATATAATATTTAATAGGATTGCCTTCGGCAATAATTCCCATAAATTGATTAAAAACAATCTGTTTATTTGATTGAAAATCTTCTTCTATCATGAAACCAGATTGATCAAGAATCGGATTCAGTATATCCGTAGTAAATGGACTATAGAAAAATGGCTCGTGGACCTGGGTCACAACAATTGATTTCACTGTAGATAAATCAATATCTGTAAATTCCACTTTAACTTGACTATACATACGCTGTAGTACAATATTTATGGACATGTTTCCTGTAACCTCCAACACACCAGAATACCCATATATCTCAGCATCCTTGTTAGAAAAATTATTTGAAATGTACACATCAGAAGCCTTAACAATATCAGGCGCTACAATCAATTCTTCATCGGAACTATTCAATACAAAGAAAATGTCGTATTCACCCATTGGCAATTGAAGTTGAACATTCAAATTGCTAATATCATCAGTATAGCCCTTGAAAATCATCCTGTTAGTCTTATGAAATAAGTAGTAATAAAATTGATTAACTGCAAAACCTTCATTAGAAGTTGGTGCTATACCTACCAAATGTAAATTGTCGATTCTCAACATTCCCGTAGATTCATTATACGCACTACCACCTGTCCGATCTCCTGCTTTCGGACTAATACGTATCCAAAGCTCCTCACCAGATAGCTCTAATTCTTCCAAATTATAAGTAAAAGAATTTTTTCCATTAGCAGCGAGATTGCCAAACTGATTAACCATAGAAAGTTCGTGGTAGTTATCACCTTCATCAAAGCTATAGTACATTTCAAAATCCTTAGGTCCCATGGCAGATCCAGTCATATCAAATCCTAATCTACTAATAGAAAGAACATCCTTGATAGGAAGTTTAATAAGTATTTGTTTAGGACCTGCAAAATTTGAAGCTCTTCCAGCTGGATAATTTTCAAAAGCAATTCCTGCACCCCAAGTAATGGATTTATCATCGTTATAAGTGATAGAAGGATTAGCTGATTTTGAATACTTGATATCGGGTGTCAACGTTTCATTGTTAAAACTCCAAAAATAAATATAGCCTTCGCTATAATTTGCGGGAATTTGTGATGAAGCATACAAATTCTGCTTCGATGACGCACTTTTCAAATAGCTGGAGGAGCTTTTGAAATTTGTGAATGTAAAATTAACTGGAAAGACTAATTCATTTTCTTCATCAACGTAAGAATCCTTTTTACATGAAATAGCTAAAATAAAGATGATTAAAAATGAAAGTCTATACCTCAAGTGAAATAGACTTTTCATAAAAATGTTATTTTAAATTAATATGTGATAAATAGTTAGTTACTACCATTAAATCTACATAATTAATTTAAAATAACAAAATTTAATTTTATAGAATTTTATTTTCAATAATCTGGTTTACGCGAACATTTACTGATTCACCTTTCTTACCGTAAACTTTATAATCGACGACTTTATTATTCTTCCAAACGACGTCTATAGTCTTATTTCCACGTACACGAAGTCCTTTTACATTACCTTCAGACCATGCTTGAGGCAAGGCTGGTAAAAGATGTATAAATCCATCATGACTTTGTACCAGCATCTCCGCTATACCAGCTGATCCGCCAAAATTACCATCAATCTGAAATGGTGGATGAGCACAAAATAAATTCGGGTATGTTCCAGCCGAAACTTTGCCTTGCTCGTTAATAGCAGGCTTTAGCAATTGACGCAGAATTTCCAACGCATGATCGCCATCGTGCAATCTCGCCCAAAACAATATTTTCCACGCTCTGGACCAACCAGTTCCGCCATCTCCACGAACTTCTAATGTTTTCTTAGCCGCATCAGCCCATTCGGGAGTCGTAATTGGGGAAATGAATGGCGCTGGATATAGTCCGTACAAATGAGATACGTGACGATGCGTAGGTTCCACTTCCTCATAATCTTCCATCCATTCCATCACTCTACCTGATTTACTCACTACTACTGCTGGGGGAATATGTTGCAAGTCTGTCCTCAGAACTCGCGTGAAAGAATCATTAATTTGTAAGATCGAATCCGCTGCAATCACATTCTGATACAACTCACGAACAATTTGATTGTCAATTGTTGGCCCCATCACTACAGATGCAACCTTGCCATTTGGCATTCGAAATCGATTCTCAGGTGATACAGATGGAGAAGTAACGAACTGTCTTGTTTTTGGATCAAATACATTTGTATGTTTATAAAATTGAGCAGCTCCTTTCAAAATAGGAAATACTTCTTTTAAATATTCTTTATCTTCAGTAAACATATAATGTTCCCATAGATGGTTACATAGCCATCCTGATGCTGTGCTTGCGCCCCAAGAAGCTTGTTCACCTGGTGCAGTATATCCCCAAATATTAGTCATCATATAGACAACCCATCCTGGCGAATTATAATATGCCTTTGCAGTTTTATGCCCCTCTCCTGCTATTCGTTTGATCAACTGAATAAATGGCTTATGGTATTCTGAGAGGTTATTCACTTCTACTCCCCAATGATTCATTTGTGCATTCACATTCAAATGATAATCTCCATTCCAGGGTGTTTGAATCTCATGCGCCCACAAGCCCTGCAAATTTGGAGGTAGTGCTTTGTCTGAATTACGTGCTGTACTTGAAATCGTCAAATAACGTCCAAATTGATAATACAATACAGCTAAACCATTATCTTGTGCAGGATCTGTATAGAAATTACTTAACCTTTTATCAGTAGGAATGGTATGCTTCGGATTTTCATCAGGAATTGATAATTTCACACGATCAAATACTTCTTTGTATGCGCGAATATGTGCATTTTTCAGCTTATTGTAATCCAATTTATTTGCCAACATTGTATTGACTGCATTTGTAGGATCATGTTCGTAATAATCTGTTGAGGCGGTATAATAAACGACAATTTCATCTGCATCTTTCACAATGATTTGATTATCGTGGTTAGTCACTTTTCCACCTTTATTGACTACTAAAAATTTCGTGGCATAGCGCAATCCATCTCCACCATATCCATTTGGTAGATTACCCTCAACTAAGATCGTATTTCCATTTACAACATGTGACTTTACATTTTCATCACGGTAAAAATGAAGCGCAATACTGAGTGCTTTTTTCTTATTGGACGAAAATTTCATTGCACCAATATTTTTATCTTGTGAAACAAAATACTCACGCGAAAAACTTGTATCGCTCATGCTGTACTGTGCACTAGCGATACCTGTACTCAAATCCAATTCTCTTTTGTAACCTGCACCTTTGTTCGCATTTAAAAAATTAACGTTAAGGTACCCTAGATTTTGAAAACAGCCATAAGGAACTTTTGCCCCATTACCGTATCCTGACCCTGCGCCTATACATACATAATTGGCATTGACCAATTTTTCTGCTTCGTCATTTTTACCTTGAATTAATAACTCTTGAATGGTGCTTACTTGTTTGTAAGCGTTATAATTATTGGCGTCTTGGTAACTTCCAGACCACATAGAGATTTCATTCAAGACAATATTTTCTTCTTGAATCCCTCCGTTTGGCATCATACCAATCCAGCCGTTTCCTAATGGCAAGGTTTCCTCCCACCTCTTAGCAGGCTTATCGTACCACATTTTCAATTCTTGTGCGTGGACTTTAACTTGCATTAATAAAAGTAAAATAACAAATAGCGTTTTCATCGGTAGATAGGTAGTTATTATTTATAAAATGAAAAATTACGATACGTAAATCCAGAAGTCATATTCGTTGCGACAAATTTAAGATACTTCGAACTGATTGGTTTATCAAATACAACAACTTGCTCTATAGGATTAGATAAAACATTGGAGAATTCCCCTGTTCTGATTTTTACCCAATTCTTCGCATCTTGACTTTCATAAATTTCATAACGTTGGACTATTCCTTCTTTTTTACCATCTTGTCGTGGCATATACCCCAATGAAGAAATTTGACCTTGCAATTCAAAAATTAATTCTTCTGAATAAACACTAATAAGCACTTCATCCGATTTTATATTATCAGAAATAACTTTGAATTCTGATTTTTCTTTTTGATCTGCCGCATCGATTATATCATAACTAAAATCCTCATCGTACTCTTTGAATAATGCAAAATCACTTAATGTTGGCGCAACAGGTGCATAAAGTTTAACTTTCAATTTGGATGCCTTGGCTGGCTCAGACAACTTAATCAGTCTATTTGCACCAATACTCGTTGCTGAAGCTAATTTTTCCCATTTACCATTCTTCCAAGTATCAACAACTACTGAATCTAGACGTTGACCTAATTTTATATTTTCTCGGATACGGATAAGATCAAATTCCTTTTCCCCATCCAACGTAATTTCAAGTTCAGGGTTTAGCACATTATCCTTTGGCGCATAATAACTGTATCTATCGCCATCAAAGATATTTGCTAAAGCAAACTCAGCACTCTTACCACGCAATTGTTTCGAAGTAGCTTTTGCGCCAGTCGCTAAATTAGTCGCAAACGTCTTATCAAGTTTTTCTCCAAAATATTTTAATGATTTCACATCATTGGGATGCAAAATTCCTTCTGGCATAGGTGCCAATCCCAAATTCATATTTGCACCGCGTCCTACAGATTTCAAATAAATTTCAAATAACTGGTTTGGTGTTTTTACTTTGCTATCTTGGTTTTTGTGATAGAACCAACCTGGTCTTTGAGGAACATCACATTCTGCTGGAATCCAATATTTACCATTGCGGTCACCCGATGGTAAATTAGAAGGGTCTGTACTTGAACCAGGCATAGGCTTTTGACCGTCTTTTCCTTTAGGCGTAATGGTAGCCCAAGAAGTTTCTGCTGCAAATCCATGCTCATTACCTACCCAACGCATATCTGGGCCAACATCTGAAAAAATGGAAGCCATCGGTTGCAAGCGTCTGATGATAGGCCAGGTTTTTTCTTCCCATTCGTAATATGTTGCCGAATTTATCGTACGTTTTTCATTTCGACCGCCGTAATATCCATCACCACCATTTGCGCCATCGTGCCAAGAAGTGAATAATTCCCCATAGTTGGTCATTAATTCTGTCAATTGCGCTCTGTATGCATCGGTATATGCTGCTGTGCCATACCGGGTATCATTTCGATCCCAGGCAGAAAGATAAGTTCCGAATGCCATCCCATTGCTATGCGAAGCCTCCATAAAATCTTTCACCATATCGCCTTTACCATCTTTCCACGGCGAGCTAGCGATACTGTATGTGGTAGTTTTTGTAGGCCATAAGCAAAATCCATCATGGTGTTTGGCTACACTTATTAATCCTTTAAACCCAGCTGATGCTGCGGCTTTAGCGATCTGATTGGCATCAAAATTTGAAGGATTAAAAATTTTGGGATCAGCATCACCAAACCCCCATTCCTTATCTTGAAATGTTGTCGGCGTAAAATGTATGAGGCAATACGTTTCCATCTCATGCCATTTGAGTTGACGTTCTGATGGTAATGCACCATATGGCTTTGGTGCTTGCTGTGCACTTAATTGCAAAACAAACAAACTATTTGCTAAAATAAAAGGAAGAGTCTTCATGGCTTATAAATTGTTTGTGCTTAATTCAACGAATTAAACATATTAATACTTTACTAAAATACAATGCTATGGCAAATAATTGATACACTAATTTATCACTGAAATAAACTATATTACCCTAAAAAATTAAGTTTATAAGCCTCGAAAGATAATATTATTTAAATAGTCATTAAAAAACCAGTAAGACAGCGATTTAACAGTATCAAAAAAATAGTTTATTAATTTATAAAAAAAACTTAAAAAAACACGACTATTTTGATAGATTTTCAAACAACAAATAGTTAACTTTACGGCTGTTATGAAAAAAGATCAATCCAGAATAATACGTGAGCAAGTGCCACGTTCGGCTACTCGCGAGCATTCTGTACCCTTATATTTAACTTCAAGTTTCATTTTTGAAAGTGCAGAGCAAGGTAGAGCCATCTTTGCCGAAGAAGAAGAAGGCATGGTATATTCGCGCTACGCTAACCCCAATACCACTGAATTTATTAATCGTGTATGCACACTGGAAAATGCGGAAGCTGGATTGGCATTCTCATCAGGTATGGCAGCAGTATTTGCGTCATTCGCTGCATTTATTGAATCAGGCGATCACATAGTGTCCAGTCGTGCAATTTTCGGTTCTACGCATCAATTGCTGACACAGCAATTTCCAAAATGGGGTGTATCATTCACTTATGTTAATTCTGCAAATCTGGAAGAATGGGAAAAAGCTATTCAGCCAAACACAAAAATCGTTTTCTTGGAATCACCTTCGAATCCAGGATTGGAACTATACGACCTGGAAAAATTAGGTAATTTGAAAAAGAAACATCCAAATGTGATTTTCTCCATCGATAATTGCTTTGCAACACCATATTTGCAAAAGCCTTTGCACTATGGATTTGACTTATCCATTCATTCGGCTACGAAATATATGGACGGGCAAGGTCGTGTATTGGGCGGAATAATTGTAGGTTCACAAGAATTGATTAATAAGTTGATGTTTTTCATTCGTCATACAGGTCCATCGATGTCTCCATTTAATGCATGGATATTATCCAAAAGCTTGGAAACTTTAGGCTTACGTATGGATAGACATTGTTCGAATGCTTTGGCTTTAGCTCAAGCTTTGGAACAGCATTCGGAAATAGAAGATGTGAAATATCCGTTCTTGCCATCCCATCCGCAATATGAATTAGCTAAGAAACAGATGAAAGCTGGTGGCGGTATTGTGACTTTCGAGGTAAAAGGAGGAAAAGATCGCGCATTCCGTTTCATTGATGAATTAGCTATGATACGCTATACCTCCAACTTAGGTGATTCAAGAACTATCGCTACACATCCTGCTACGACGACACACGCTAAACTTTCGGAAGAAGAACGAATTAACTTGGGTATCCGACCTGGAAGTATACGTTTATCTGTTGGTTTGGAAGATCAAGAAGACATCATCGGTGATATCTTGCAAGCGCTCGAGAAGACGAAATAAGCATAAAAAAACTCCGATGAAAATCGGAGTTTTTTTATGCTTATTAATTTGCTTGTTTCGTAAAATTTAAAACCAAATGTCCAGTAGTTCCGTTATCCAAAGGAACTGGCATTTTCATGGTTAATGTCTGACCATCTGCAAACATTAAACCCAAACGATAACCTGTTGTTACATTCGCTGCTTTATCACCAGCATACAATTTTTTAAATTGAAATTCTGGTTCTCCACCATCTTTAGGATTAAAAATTGACCAAATAATAGTTCTGACAGCTCCATTTGCACATAATGTGCCCGCTGAATTGAAAGTAATACTTCCTTTATAATTTCCTGTAGGAAGATTCCATACACTACCAATAAAACAATCTACTGGAGCTTCGTCAAAAATATTTTTGATCGTATACGACTGTGGAATATCTTGACGTGTCACTGAACTTAACACCCAAGTGCCTTTTACGCCATTGCGCCACTGCGATGCAGATGGTCCTGAAGATGATACAGCGCTTGATGTAGAGTTAGTATTTGTTCCAGCATCTTTGCGTTGTGCACCGCAACTTGACAATAAAGCTATCGCTGTAAAAATGGATAGCATCGAAAGAATATGTTTACGCATAATTATTTTGTTTATTTTCATTTTGAACGTTAGTACACAAATATAAAATAATCGTATACCAAATAGGCCATGTCATCCAAAAATCATACCATAAGTAATTTTATATTTCGAAAGAATCAATGTTGTAGAGATTGTTTACTTTTGCAAGCAATGTACCTTATCATATGACTCAACAGAAAATACTCAAGATAGCAAAAAATATCTTCAAAGTACTGGTTACGGTTATTGCATTATATTGGCTATCCAGAAATTTAAAGTTCCATGAATTTAAGGATTCCATTATAAATGCCAACTTCTTCTACTTGTTCCTAGCGTTCTTAAGCTATATTACCTCGCAGTTAGTTGCATCTTCTCGATTAAACAGTTTTTTTAAAACTATACATCTCAAACTTTCGGAGAAGTATAACATCAAATTATATTGGCTGGGACTTTTGTACAATTTCTTTCTACCTGGCGGAGTTGGGGGTGATGCTTACAAGGTTTATTTCTTAAAGAAAAAATATAATATACCTACGAAAAAACTCCTGAGTGCTGTGTTTTTTGATCGATTGAGTGGATTATGGGCTGTGGCTATATTTTGTTGTGCTTTTGTGGTATTTATGCCTCGTTTCGCTATTCCAAACTATATCACTGTAGCAGTGGCAATCATGGGAAGTGCAGCTTATTTGTATATATTATTTCTATTTTTTAGACCATTTGCAAAAAGATTTTTGCAGACACATATCAAAGCTATGGGCGTACAAGGATTTCAAATCCTTTCTGTTATCTTGATTTTATTAGCATTAAATCACGAAGACAAATTTTCGCCGCATCTATTGATCTTTTTAATTTCATCCATCACCGCCATCATTCCATCTATTGGAGGTGCCTTAGGTGTTCGTGACACCTCTTCGATAGCACTAGCCACATACTTAGGCGTGAGCGGCCAATTGGCAGGAACTATAAGTTTGATTTTTTACTTTATATCTTTAATTACCTCACTACCCGGCTTATATATTATTTTCAGACCATCAGGATTAGGTGAAAATAAATTACCATCCGCAAAAGAAGTAGAAAAAGAAATTATTGACAACGAAAAAACTGAAGAAATTTAATCATGGCAAATATTATTATTACAGGAGCGAGCAGTGGAATTGGTTTCGAAACAGTCCTAGATTTGACGTCAAACAAAGAAAATAATGTAATAGCTTTGGCACGATCTGCTGACAAATTGCGTCGATTGCACGAAATATCTTCGGACTTAAATTTTGATGGCGGAAAGTTGTACCCAGCACAATTTGACATTGTTTATGATAATTATGCTGACTCTCTAGTTCCATTCATTAAATCTAAATTTGACAAAGTTGATATTTTGATTAATAATGCTGGTGCACTGATAAATAAGCCGTTCTTGGAAACTTCAACAGAAGACTTCGCACAAATGCTCCAATCCAATTTATTAGGACACATCAATATGATTAAACATATTACACCTTTGATGACAGAAGGAGGGCATATCGTGAATATCAGCAGTATGGGAGGTTTTCAGGGGTCATCGAAATTTGCTGGCTTAAGTGCTTACTCGGCAAGTAAAGGTGCTTTGGCAATCTTAACAGAATCCCTAGCTGAAGAATTTAAAGACAAGAATATAAAGGTAAATTGTTTGGCATTAGGATCATCCCAGACAGAAATGTTTGAAGCTGCTTTTCCAGGTTTGGAAGCAGGAACTTTGGCTTTCGAAATGGGTCGTTATGTAGCTGAATTTGCCCAAAATGGGAGCAAATTCTACAACGGTAAAATACTACCTGTATCGAATACGACACCTTAAAAAAGATTCGCCAATCATTACTTTGATTGGCGAATCTCGTTTACAATCCCTTTATCCACCCTGCTATATCCTCAAGTACTTGTTCATTTATGGTTTCATCAATTTGTGCATATTCCGAAACTTTGCCAGTATTAGCCCTTTGAAATAAGTGATTCATTCCATCGTATTCTTTTAGAACTGTCATTGAATTTTTTGGAAGATTATCGTAATATCCTCTAAGATTCAACGTAGATGGCACTTGTACATCCAACGTTCCAAATGCCCCAAAAACAGGAATATAAATCTTTTTGATAAAATTTGTTGGATCGATGCGCACAAAATAGCGATAAGCTGGAGCTAATAAGGTTAACATTTCTTTTCGAATAGCCGCATTTTTATCAGTCTCCTCCACTATGTTCATATTTTTTTTCAATTGCACATAGGCTTCATCCGTATTCAGATTACTTTTGACTACATCAAAGTTCTTTTTATTGATTTCCTTGGCCATTGCCAACTGGAATTCTGACATTCCTTCTGATTTACCTACACTATACAATTGTTCCACCATCAAATCCCGAATAGGAATTGTAGGAGCAGCCAATGTCACAATAAAAGAAAGATTTGGAACTCCCTGTCCCGCTAACAAATTTGCAATCAAACCGCCCTCACTATGACCAATAATCCCAATCTTATTGATATCAACATTTGGTTGTTTTTTCAAAAAATCCAATGCAGATAACGCATCTTTACTGAAATCATCAATCGTCGACTTTTCAAAAGAGCCACCACTTTTATTTACCCCGCGATCATCGTAACGTAGTACAATAATTCCATTTTGGGTTAAATAATCTGCCAACACTTTAAAAGGTTTGTGTCCAAATAATGTTTCATCGCGATCTTGTGGACCAGACCCTGTAACAAGAATGACGGCTGGATATTTACCTTTTGCTTTGGGTTTAGTTATTGTTCCCGCCAAATTAATGTCAGAATAGATATTGGGAATAACCACATCCACAGTATCATAAGCATAAGGTGGTTTTGGAGTCTGAAATTTCACTGAACTTTTAGGCTGAATGATCACAGCACCTTTTACAAGTACCACAGGAATAGTCATGCCATTTTGAGAAAAATGACCTTTTAATTTATCATCCTCACTATGTTTAAGTTTTAAGCTAATGCCTTTCGGATTATTTAGAAAGATAGAATCACCTTTTACGTCAATCTGGAATGGAATTCCAAATGCCGATTGATCTGGGCTGTCCGCTTTGGCTATCCACTTGCCATCTGTCTGATTGATATGCACTACAAATGATAACTTTTGCACGCCAAAATCCAACTTTCCCGACCAAATTCCAATCAAATCTTGACTAAACCCCACACAAGATTGCAGTACTAAAAAAAGAACTATACTTAAATATTTCATGTCGTTAAAAACGGATTTAAAAATTGTAAAATAGTATTCCAAACAAAAACTAACAGAATAAGTAAGAATACATCCAGTTTACGTTTGCTATTCATTGCAATTTTCATTCCGACTACGAGCAAATAGAAGAAATAGAATAAAAGACTTATCACAACTAGACCAAAACCTACCAAGGTAATCATATGTACCTTCGAAAGTTCTGGAGCTGCAAAACCCTTATCCAATATTTCCAATTCTACAGCAGTAACTGCATTTTGCACAAGAGGCAACACCGTCAAACACAGCATTAGATATAATACGAGATGAGAAACCAATACGACATTTATCACATCGACAAAACGAGTTTTTACATAACGCAGTCTTGCAAATACATACAACATTATTGTATTGCTCAATAATGTAATGGCAATATTGAGAATCGCTTCATACCACAATTGTTTTTGGTTGCTGATTACCTTTAGAGAGCCGAATAGCAAGTGACTGGTATAACTGGAAACTAACCCAGTCAATATCGCAAATACCACACCTATAATCAGTAAATTTCTTTCTCTATAAATTTCAAACGGATTGGTTAAGGTTTTCATGATTTCGTTTTTCTGAATGTTTCGATTATATGCTGTAATTCTTCATGATTCTGCGTACCTATCATTACGCGCGCACCATTTTTAAGCAACAATTGTAAGCCATATTTGCCTTTTGTATTGTAGGCTGTCCCATTTTTACCTACCCGATAACCCCAACCTCCATAATCTGTGATCGAATATTCTTTGATATAAAGATCATCAATATCTTCCCAAAGCCAGACTTTCTTTCGTACAAAAGGGAAAAACTTAATGCTAATTCCTCTTTCGTCAATTTCTGTATGCAAACGAACGAATAAGAAAAATAGAAGAACACACAAAAGAATTCCCAACTCAACATAGTTGGAATTATCAATCTTCCAATCGCTAACGTATATGGATTGTAGCTGCATCATCCATATTAGGACAAATAACAAGATAAGCCACCATGTCCAAAAACTTTGTTTTTCTGTATACACACTATTTCTCATCTCTCAAACTTGTTATTTTCACAATCAAATCATCCAACTTATTGCGAACCGTTGGATAACTTTTTCCCATCTTATTAGCCATTTCTTTTAGACTTCCTGAGCTCACTAAGAACTCTAAAATAAACTCCTGCTCCTCCGTCGACAACTGCATAAATAAAGGCATTCCATATTTACCGAGAACTTCAGTTTCGCAAGTTTGACATACCAATTTGGATACACTGAGTTTTTTTTCACAACTAGGACATTGTACAGGCAACTTCATGTTTATAATATTTTTATAAACAAATATAAAAATAAATTAAATTATATTAAACAATACATTAATATTATTGAATATTTTATTCCAAATATTAAGCCGTAAAGTTGTTTTCTATACTCGAAACCTTATGTTTATATTTGCTAAATTTTAAGTGAATCGAAACATGAGAAAAATTTTAGGATTTATTCTTACCCCAATATTTTATTTGGCTTTTGCCCTTCTGTTGATTATTTTCCATCCTATTCAGTGGGTATGCTTGAAAGTTGGAGGTTATTCAGCGCACAAAAGAAGTGTAGATATCCTTAATTTCTTCTTGACACACTGTAATTATATTCTTTTCAATACAGTTACATTTATTGACAACAAGAATTTACCGCTAAATACACCCATTATTTTCGTTGCAAATCACCAAAGCACGTACGACATACCAGCGATGATTTATTTTCTACGCCGATTTCACGGCAAGTTTATCTCCAAAATTGAGTTAGCAACAGCTGGAATACCGAGCATATCGTTTAATTTGAAACATGGTGGTGCTGCTAATATTGACCGTAAAGATCCAAAACAATCAATTGCAGAAATATTGAAACTGGCGAATAATATGAAACAGAAAAATTGGTCTGCCTTCATATTTCCAGAGGGTACGCGAACGCGAAATGGTAAAATGAAACATTTTAATATTGGCGGGATTGCGACGTTAGTGAAGAAAAATCCAAGTGCATTGATTGTTCCTGTGGCGATCACAGGGTCTTACGAAATGACGAGTTATAGCATGTTTCCCTTAAGACCTTTCACGCCATTGAAGTGGGAAATATTAGATCCATTGAAAACTGAAGGCCTATCTTTGGAAGAAATTGTGCAATTAGCAGAAGATACAGTTCGCGCCAAGGTAGAAGGTTAATTAACCTGTCTGCCCTTCCAATCGTATTTTCCAATATTTCCCGCTACACCTATATAGATGAGGTAAAAAGTATGGATGACCGTCAGAAACGGTAAATATTTAAGTAATTCAGATCTTTTAGCAAAAGATAAAACTGGAATCATAAACAGCAATTCTACAAACATCTTTAAGCCAAATGCCGTCAATAGCCACCCATTTTGAGCAGGCAATAAAACTAGAAATCCCAGCAACGAGCATATTAAAGCCAAATTGAACAACCAAATACAGACACCCAACACAATTACCTTCTTGTCTTTGTACTTTGTACTTTTTGAAGCCCAACGTTTACGTTGACTAATAAACGAAGCCAAATCAGGTTTCGCATCGGTATACACAATTGCTTCACGGGATTTGCAAAAACCAATTCTATCTGCATACTTTTCCGCTACTTTATGCAAGAAAAGCTCATCATCCCCAGACGCCAAATTATCAATCCCTTTGAAACCACCCATTTCAAAAAAAACATCACGACGGTAGGCTAAATTTGCACCGTTGCAAGTCGTTGGATTGCCGTTTCCGATTCCTGCAGCGCCAAGACCAATTAAATACAAAAATTCTAGCGTTTGCAATTCCTCGAATTTCGACTTTTCTTCGGAATAGGCTACTGGCGAAGAAACCAAAAAACTATTGTTTTGATCAAAATAAGCCATAATTGTCCGAATCCAATTGCGTCCCATTCGACAATCCGCATCTGTTGTAACAATTATTTCGCCCGATGCCATTTCTATCGCCTTCGCGATTGCATACTTTTTGTACGAATTGAGCTTATCACCTATTTGCAATTGCAACAATTTGACGCCTCTATCTCCATAAGAACGAACGATTTCGGCTGTTCTATCTGTAGAATGATCATCAACAATGATTAATTCCAATTGTGAAGTGGGATAATTTTGATTTAATATAGCATCAATAGTTCTTGCAATATTTTGCTCCTCATTACGCGCAGCAATAAGAATAGAAACCCTTTTATCAGATGTTTTATCTGCCAAAAAAAATGGAATAGTTGACCATCCTTTGCGCAAATAAATCACGATCAGCACATAAACAAGTGCACAGAGAGTCAGGATGAGATTAAGAATTGTTATCACCAAAATAATTTACATTCAACACAAAAATCGATCCTATGATAGCAGGGAGAATCAGATTCACAAACCAAATAAAAGAAACAATTGCCATCACCGCAATATCTTGCGTCGTAATATAAGCGTACAAATTACTCGCAACAAAGCTGCGCACACTGAAATCAAAAATATCTAACGTGGGTAATGCCGACTGCACAAAGAATAAGATAAAAATCATCAGAATCATTGGAAGTAAAGCTAGATCCGGCAAAATTACTTGCATTAACAATATATATTGTGATGTGAAAATTATAAAACGAATTAAGGAGAGTAATAATACATAACCTAATTGAGAAACATTTACTTCTCTTAGCACATCAAAAAAAGGCTGAATTTTCTGAAGCATTTTAAATCTATTTACTAAGATATCGACCCAATAAACATTGAAATATAACAATATAAAAGCAAGTCCATAAATCGCTGCCAATATCCAAATCCCGAATTGTACGGCAGATGGAGTTTCTAAAAAAGTAGAGACAAACCAGGCAATACCTAACGCACCAAAAACACTAGTTAAAACTAATTGAGCAAACAAACCAACCCCCATTAACACAGCGCCTCTAGCTCTATTTTCTACTTTTAATAGCATAATACGACCGCCGTATTCGCCAATTCTGTTTGGTGTAAAAATAGCCCATGTCAAACCACAAAAAACAGATTTGGCAGCTTTCCAAGTATTCAATTCTTCCAAATCTCTAATCAGATATTGCCATTTAGCAACTTCAAAAAACCAATTTAAAAACATTAGAAAAACAACAACTCCAATTGTCCAATATATAGCAGTGGTATTTATGCTGTTGATTAGATACTTAAATTCTAATAAATTTTTTTGATTATTGATTTTAGTATAAATAAACCAAAATGCCAAACCAACGATAGTCAATTTGAGGGTATAATTGAAATATTTCTTTTGCGTCTTTGTCAGCATTTTCCTTTTGGTCGCACAATTTTAACAATAATTTTATGTAAAACAATCGTAATAGATAAAAAGCCTAAGCAAAACCGTATTTTTGCTGTATGCTAAAACAAAAGGCCAAAGAGCGTGTCATTCTTGGTATCGATCCCGGTACAGTTGTGCTAGGCTATGGTGTAGTGAAAGAAACCGGAAAAAAGGTTTCGCTCGAAACATTAGGTGTGGTGAAAATGGGACATTTGGATGACCATGGCTTGAAGTTGCAACGTATTTTTAAAAAAGTATTGGCTTTGATTGATGAATACAATCCTGATTGTGTGGCCTTGGAAGCGCCATTCTATGGAAAAAACATTCAAGTCATGTTGAAGCTAGGCCGTGCGCAAGGTGTCGCAATGGCAGCAGCACTGAGTAGAGATATTCCGATTTTTGAATATTCGCCTCGTAAGATTAAGCAATCTGTAACAGGTAACGGTAATGCCAGCAAAGAACAAGTGGCTGCGATGTTGCAAACTTTACTAGGATTTAAAGAAACACCCGAATTCTTAGATGCTACCGATGGCTTGGCGGTGGCAGTTTGTCATTCCTTTCAGCAAAACACCACCTCGGGTTCTAAAAGCTATTCGGGCTGGTCTGCTTTTGTCAAAGACAACGAAAACAGAGTACGCTAGATTTGTACCGAACGAACTACGTTTTTTACATTTAATTCTACAATATCCGTCATCGTTTTACAACGGTAATATTGGTCATTAGCATAAATCTTGGCATAACCTTCGCGTAAGCTCCTGATATTTTCTTGCGTAGACAACTCCTGTCCTCTTGAAGCATCCCGCAAATCTTTAATCCGATGGCGCTCGCTGCGCACACGATGAACTATAGATGAACGCTCCTCTTGCTGATACTGCAAAACTGTTTTATCCGTCAAATGCTCCATACACAACTTCACATAGGGGTAACATTCTTTGAAAAATTGTGGCATATAGACCTTCGGATTGCCTTCATAAAATTGCTGATCAAAATCTATTGCACGTATGCGAAATTGAAAATCATCAAAATCTGGTGTTATCTGCATCACAAAATTATAAGCCCGCATATCACCCAACAAAGCTATGGTGCAGCGCTCATTAAATTTCACAAACTCTTTAGCAATACGTGTTTGGTTGTAATCTGGATGCGTAATTCTGGTTTTACTAAATACATCTCCTGGAATACCTACGATATGCTCTTCAACCAAGGTTTCGAAATCATAGAGATAATTCACTTGATTAGGAGACAAAATTTCTTCCAATTCCAAGCCATAGATCCGTGAAGCATCTGCTTGCTTAATATAAAAATAGTCGTAAACATCATTCAGCCTATTAATAATACGAATCCGAAAAGGTCTTGTATTTCCGAAAGCACAATATTCGATGCGATCAATGATTTTGTGTTGCACTATGCGCGTATTTCCCGAAGCTTTCAGCTTGGCATAAATGATTTTCAAGCCATCATACAATTGATCTTGCATGTATGGTGGGTATAAAGGTGTTTCCCAGAAAGTATCGTTGCCAAATTTATCCATAACTGGCACTGTTTCCTGAAAATTCAATAAATCAAAATAAGATATAGGCAATTTTGCATCACGTTGATACATCTTTAAATATTTTGCCAATCCTTGCCCAACCGGATAAATAGGCTTCTTACGTGAAATAATTACATCCTCTATTTCCATCTTCCCTTCACAGTTTATTTTTTTTAATTAAAGCTAATAAATTTTAAACAATGTCATGTTATATAAATATGTTAATTTTAATTTGCATTTATTCAAAAAAACCAAATAAAATATCAAATTTTGTTATTATTTTTGCAAAAGATTCAACCGTTATGGCTAAAAATTGGTTCATTCGCAGAAAGAATATTTTCTGATTGTCTGTAGAATACATCAATCTATTAAAATAACAATTGAGTTTCTGCTCTAACAAAAGCTAAATATCACAATTATCGCGATGGAGTTCGCGGTTGTTGGAAAAAATCACATTCATGGAAAAAAATTATTCTAATTACGATTTAGACAATCTTGATGTTCAAATCTTGTCCATTTTAATGGAAGATGCATCGATTCCATACACTGAAATTGCGAAAAAATTAATTGTATCAGGTGGTACAATTCATGTTCGCATGAAGAAGATGGAAGAACTAGGGATTATTCATGGTTCAAATTTAATTATTAATCCACAGAAAGTAGGATTTGATATTACTGCCTTTTTGGGAATTTACTTAGAAAAAGGATCTCAATATTCGGATGCAGTAGCACAATTGAAAAACATCAAAGAGGTTGTTGAGTTGCATTATTGCACGGGACAATACAGTATGTTTGCAAAAATTGTATGTCGCGATACAGCACATCTTCGTAAAGTATTGAATGAAGATATACAAGGACTAAAAGGTATTCAACGTACAGAAACAATTATCTCGTTAGAAGAAAGTATAAAACGTCAAATTACACTCTAGTGATTGACTTTTAAACAGTTATAAAAGGCGGCTTTGGCTGCCTTTTTTTATGCTGTAGATTATACATTAGACAAATAATTAGCCATATTATTTTTTGTAACTTTGTGCCGTATGTCGGATATTATTCAATTGCTTCCTGATGCAGTAGCCAATCAAATTGCTGCTGGAGAAGTGGTACAAAGACCCGCTTCAGCTGTCAAAGAACTGATTGAGAACGCTATTGACGCTGGTGCGGATCGTATAAAACTTATTGTCAAAGATGCTGGAAAAACGTTAATTCAAGTCATTGATAATGGCTGTGGAATGAGTGTTACGGACGCACGATTATGCTTCGAGCGTCATGCAACCAGCAAAATACGTAAAGCTGAAGATTTGTTTGCCATCCGTTCGATGGGATTTCGCGGAGAAGCTATGGCATCTATCGCCGCTATTGCGCAAGTTGAATTGAAGACAAGACGCATTGAGGATGAATTGGGGACAGTTGTTCAGATTGAAGGTACCAAAGTAGTCAATCAATTTCCAGAAGCATTGCCTGCTGGCACAAGTATTTCAGTAAAAAATCTTTTTTACAATATTCCAGCGCGTAGAAATTTTCTAAAAAGCAATTCTGTGGAAATGCGACACATTATAGACGAATTTCAACGCATCGCTTTAGCTAATCCAGAAATTTTCTTGAGTCTTCATAGTGAAAATAATGAATTGTTTCATTTGACTCCCGGCACTCTAAAGCAACGAATTGTGCATCTTTTTGGGAATAATTATAACCAAAAATTAGTTCCTGTAGAAGAAGAAACTTCGATTATAAATTTAACTGGTTTTATTGGCAAACCAGAATATGCCAAGAAAACTAGAGGTGAGCAATTTTTCTTCGTAAACAAACGCTTTATCCGTGATCCGTACTTGAATCATGCCGTGATGAATGCGTATGAAGAGATTTTACCTTCGGAGACTTTTCCTATGTATGTATTGTTTATCGATATTGATCCATCCAAAATTGATATCAACGTACATCCTACAAAAACAGAGATCAAATACGAGGACGATAAAGCAATCTATGCGATAATTCGTTCTGCCGTAAAACGTTCATTAGGGCGTTATAATATTACGCCATCACTTGATTTTGATCAAGAAACAAGCTTTAGTGGAATGATTTCCTCTAAGCCTATTGATGAAATACAAGCGCCTACAATTACGTTTAATCCAAATTTTAATCCTTTCGAAAGTGAAATCGGTTCTTTAAGGCCTTCAAATAATTCACGATCAAATGATTATAGTTCACGATTCGAACGCGAGGCCGTTCCTAAAAATTGGGATTCACTGTATCAAATCACAGAAACAGAAACAGCTACGCAATTGCCTTTATTGGATAAAGAAGAGCAAGAAACAGATGAGCGACCTGTAATCATTCCGAAAGCAGAATCGAAAAAAAGTTTTTTCCAGATACACAATAGATATATCGTTTCGCAAATTCATTCTGGCATTATGCTGATTGATCAACAAGCCGCGCATGAGCGTATTTTGTTCGAGCAATACAAAGAGCAATTGGAAAATAATCAAGGTAGTAGTCAACAATCTTTGTTTCCGACGACGATAGATTTATCCCCTTCGGATTTTGAGTTGATGGATGATATTCTTCCCGAATTACAAACTTTAGGCTTTCAATTAAGACCTTTCGGAAAAACTACTTATATTGTAGATGGAATTCCAGCAGATTTGGGAAATAATATCAACGAAAAGCAGATTATTGAACAACTTTTGGAAGATTATAAACATAATCGCACAGAACTAAAAGTAGACAAAAGAGACCATCTTGCTAAATCTTTGGCTAAAAGTGCAGCCATAAAAGCGGGAATCGCGTTGAATAACGATGCTATTGAAGAATTAATTGACAAATTATTTGCGTGCGAAAGCCCAAATATATCTGTACATGGAAAACCAACCATCATCACGCTCACACTAGCAGAATTGATGGAAAAATTTGACAAAATTTAATCGTATTAAATTAGATGAATAATATTTTAGGAAACCTTTCGCCTGTAGTCAAAAACTTATTGATAATAAATATCATTTGTTTTGTGGGCACTATGATATTTCCAAATGCAAACCGTTTATTAGGTGTGTATTATCCTGATTCACCATTTTTTGAAGTATGGCAGCCAATCAGCTATATGTTTATGCATGGTGGATTTACACATATGTTTTTTAATATGTTTGCTTTAGTCATGTTTGGACCTGTAATCGAACAAATGTTTGGTTCAAAACGGTTTTTAAACTATTATCTAATTACGGCATTAGGTGCTTTGGTATTACAATACGGCGTTCAAGCTGTTGAAGTTTCTCAAATCATTGGTTCTCCATTTGCAGCAGAATCAATAAATCTAGATTTAGCAGCGAATCGTATTTCATCTCAATTACCGCTTACTGGTGATGAATTAGGGAAATTGGGATCAATATACGCAACTCCAATGGTTGGAGCATCGGGTGCAATATTTGGTTTATTATTGTCATTTGCTTATTTCTACCCAAATATGCCGCTTTACTTTATGTTTATTCCTGTTCCTATCAAAGCTAAATACTTTGTAGGCGGATATATTTTAATCGAAATTTACTTAGGTTTTAATAATTCTGGTTCATCCATAGCGCATCTAGCACATGTTGGTGGTGCTTTATTCGGTTATCTTATGATTAAGATGTGGGGCTATAAAAAAGGATATTATTAACAATGAATAACATGAAAGAGAATGTCTTGAAAACATTTTTAAGAGACACTTACAAAACGACATCCATTATCCCGTATGTTATTACAGGACAAGTTGTCCTATTCATTCTCTTGCATATTTTTGACCTTCTTACCTTTTCGGAGACTACTTCAGTGGATTTGTATAATTTACTGTTAAATAAAACTGTGCTACCTATCGGCATACAAGATTTCATAGCACAGCCTTGGTCATTCTTCGTACATCCTTTTATTTATTCGAGTCTCTGGAATTTACTTTTTGACTGCCTCTGGTTGTATTGGATTGGCAATCTATATTTAAATTTTCTAAGTAAACATCAATTAAACACCGTTTTAATTGGTGGATTAACACTCGGAGCACTATTATTTTTGGCGCTTGGGTTTATTCCCTATTTCAATACGCCAGGATTAACATGGAGTACAATTGCTTTTGGAATTGGTGCTATGATAAGTAGTTTATCGTTATTAGTACCGAATTCCGAACTGCGTCTATTGCTGTTAGGCACAATCAAATTCAAATGGATTGCAGCTGTCTATTTAGGACTTCAATTCGCTTTCTTAGTGACAACAAATAAAGCTGCTGCATTGAGTTATTTAATCGTTGTGTTTGCAGGAATGTTGTTTACGAGACAATTGCAACGTGGAAAAGATTGGAGCTTAATCTTCCAAAGGAAAAACAGCAAACTGAAAGTAGTAAAAGGAAATTTCGCACAAACAAGCAAAACCAAGGATCAGGAATATCCAGATCAACAACAGATTGACCAAATATTAGATAAAATTTCGCTCAAAGGCTATGAAAGTCTTACTCCTCGAGAGAAAGAAATGCTATTTCGCGCGAGCAAAAAAGGAGATTGATGAAAAACCAACCGTTTTTACGTAAGAAAAAACTCGGTTTCTTTAGCAAGACAGTTTTTACGGCTAATGTTTTGGCTGTAGTAGCTTTGCTATTGAGTTATTGTGCTTCTTTTATTGACCCACGCGAATTTTGGATTATTGCATTCTTTGGACTAGCTTATCCACCCATTTTATTTATCAATTGTGGCTTTATTGTTTATTGGCTTTTACGTAAAAAACGAAATGCATTATTAAGTCTACTTGCGATTGTAGCTGGCTGGTCTTTCCTAACTCAACATATAAATTTTAAAAATAAAAACGATAAAATTCTTATCAAAGCGGATACAATCGTTCGTGTCATGAGTTTTAATGTGCACCTCTTTCAACATTACGACAACAAAAAAAATAAGTTTAGGGAAGAAACAATTGAATTCGTACGAACTATAAATCCCGATGTAGCCTGCTTCCAAGAATTTTACAGTAGACTAAAAGGTTCTAAACAATTTACAAAAACACTTAGAGACGAAGGGGACTTTGAGGATTATTACTTCGAACCCTTCCAAAAAAATGATTACGAAGGATATGGACAAGCCATATATTCGAAATATCCGATAATCAATTCAGGAGCGATAGAAGAAAATGGATATGGTGTTAACCGTATTATCTTCGCAGATATCAAACGTGAAGCAGATACGCTACGCGTGTACAATGTGCATTTACGCTCCTTTGCATTGCAAGAAGAAGATAAAGACTTCATTCAAAAATCTCCAACCGAACAGGTGAAAAACGAAGAGCAAACTAAGAAATTAGGGCGTAAATTAAAAAGAGCGTTTACGAGTCGCAGTAATCAGGCGAGCACACTGGTCAAACACATTTCAAGCTGTCCATATCCTTATATTGTAATGGGCGATTTTAACGATACGCCAATGTCCTACAGTGTCAATCTTTTAAGTAAGAATATGAATAATGCTTTTCAAGAAAAGGGGTTTGGTTGGGGAGTGACCTATTTCGGCATTTTACCCATCTTCCAAATTGATTATATCATGACTGACAAGAGGATTAATATAGATGATTACGGTATTCTTAAGGAAAAATTATCCGATCACTACCCTATTTGGGCCGATTTGATTTATTAAGAAGCAGCATCAGTAGGCGCGGGACGCAAAAGCAACAATCCAACTTCCACAAAATTATCATATCTATTTTTAACCTTGAAATAAGCTTCTCTGCCAAAATAATAACGTCCAACTATTGCTTCTATATCCGATTGAATAAGTTTTAATAGATCACGTTTCTTACGTTCGCTGATCACGAGACCACGTTGTTTCAGGTATTCTATAAACGTATCATATTCTTGCTGTGGAAGTCTATAACCTTGCAGGAAATTCTCAATTGAATATGCGGGCAACAGCTTTGTAAATCTTTCGTAGACGAACTGCTCGATATAACTGGATTTCAGAATTTCTTGGTACAACAGGCTAGTCGCATTGGAATCGATATTTATAGTCACATCTGGACTAATACCACCTCCACTGAATAATTCACGCCCTGCCAAAGTTTTGAAAATTTGATTGCTGGTATATGTTGTATCCAAAGCCCACAATCCTCTATACATAGTCACATAATCAACCATATTAGACCAGTTTGCCGTATACTTGCGTTGAATAGATCGTCCTAAAGGCGTATAATAACGGGAAATACTCAAATTAATGCGTGAACCATCCAAGAAATCAAATTGCTCCTGCACAATGCCTTTCCCGTAGGAACGACGTCCTACGACAGTAGCGCGATCCCAATCTTGCAATGCACCCGCAACGATTTCTGAAGCGGAAGCCGAAGATTCGTTAACTAAAACAACCAATTTACCGGATGCAAAATTTCCATTTCCATCTGAAAAATATTCCCTCTTTGTCTCATGAGCACCCTGCGTGTACACCAATAGCTTCTTATCCGCGAAAAATTCACTTGCTATTTTTATGGCAATGTGAAAATAACCACCACCATTATCTCTCAAATCTAAGATTAAATTACTAGCACCCTGTTTCTTAAGTTCGGTAATGGATGTTTTAAATTCATCGGCAGTCTTCAGACCAAACCGTCTAATTTTCACATAACCAATTTGCGGTTCCAATAGATACGAAGCATCGATAGAACTCACATTGATCTGGTCCCGCTTCACTTTAAACAATTGGTTCGATGGCGCGTTTTCTCTATTCACGTATATATTTACGACAGAGCCTTTCTTGCCACGCATCAATCGATCAACAACTTTTTGTCCAATGTTTCGTCCAGAAACAAATGTCGTATCAATACGAATTATACGATCACCTACTTTCAAACCTGCTTTTTCTGCGGGACCATTTCCCACCACACCAACGACCAGTAAAGTGTCATTGAGATTAAAAAAATCTAAACCTATACCTTCGAAAGTACCTTCTAAAAGTTCATTTTGATTTTTGGACTCATTAGGAACTAAATACGTGGAATATGGATCAAGGTGCGAAATAATGTGGTTTATTGCGCCATTCTGCAAAGAATCCAAATCAATACTATCCACATACGAGTTTGACAGCAAATCAAGAACTTGCTGGATTTTGTACGAATTATCCGAAAGTCCAATCGGCACAAGCGATACACCTGGATTGTTATTCTGTTGCGCAACGTAATTTTGCCCCAGTATCAATCCGAGTAAAAGCGTAGCAGCATAAGTAGCAGCTACAAATAGATTCCTTCCAGTACCTTTTTGCATGAAATAAACGCGTGAGCAAAAATAACAGTTAATTCTATTTAATGTATAGATAATTCAATATTTATTAAAACAAATTGTATTCCAATCTCTTTATTATCAATAAATAATTACCAATCTTTGAATTTAATTTGGAATTTATGCACGAAATCGAACCTTTCTACAATTGGAGACATGACTATATTGCTGCGGATGATGAGAAATCTCCATTCTACGGCACGGTTTACAATGAGTTCGAATTTGATAAACAAGTGTATAACTACCTTTTACATCCCCAATGGGATGACTTTGGTTCACAGACACTTTATCTGAAGGTCATCTATACGGATTACGATAAACAGTTTGCTGTTATTGAATTTATTGGAGAGTGGAATGACGCCATTTACAATGACATTATGCTGCTCAAGCGAGAGATAATCGACATCATGATTGGCGAAGGCATTACCAAATATATTTTAATAGGTGAGAATGTACTAAATTTCCACGGTTCTGATGATTCCTATTACGAAGAATGGTTTCAAGACATTGAAGATGGTTGGATTGCAGGTTTGCATTTTCGAGAACATGTAATAGAAGAGTTGCAATCGCAGAATATTGATTATTATTTGAACATTGGAGGCTTCTTGAATGAAATTCCTTGGCGCACTTTAAAACCAAGACAATTGTTTCATCATATCGAAGAACATATGCAGAAGCGACTGGGCGTGTAATTATTCTACGATTTTATTGTCAAAGTCTTCTCTTCTATAAATTCCTGGTGAAGCATGATCCAATTCTGGAAAATCAAATTTTACCAAATTAACAGTGGAAATTTCAGTCAAACAATACACAACTTCAGCCATGAAAGCATAGTTGCCTGTCGAACCCAATTGTTCTAAATAAGAAACATCACCTAACTTGACATATACTGTATCAGCAGAAGTTCTTGAGAGACTTAAGTCTAACTTTTCATATCGTTTATTGAGCACATCCATCACAAAATAAACAGTCAAATCATCTGGAATATCATTTTTGACCATACTATCTCCCTCCGCATCATACGTCCAAAGCGTACCAAAAACATCGTTATCTATTGTTTGAGTCGTATCAAGTGTAGCGGATATTGAATCTGAATTATCCGTATCAGAACCACGTTCGCCTACACATGAAAAAATAAGAATAAAAGCACAAACTGATAAAATAAAACCTGTTAACTTATGAACATTCATCATAACATATAATTAGAGTGAAAGATTATTAAATATACTATTTTTTGACAATAATGTTGTTTTTCATATGCAGCTGCAAGTTTCTATTCTATATATAATTCAGTAACTTTGGGACACAAAAAAATAAAACTTTACTATCATGTCATTCAGAATAGAAAAAGATACAATGGGTGAAGTTCAAGTACCTGCAGACAAATACTGGGGTGCACAAACTGAACGTTCACGTAATAACTTTAAAATCGGACCTTCAGGCTCTATGCCGAAAGAAATTATTGAGGGTTTTGCTTATTTGAAAAAAGCTGCTGCGTATGCAAACCACGAATTAGGCGTATTACCTATCGAAAAACGTGATGCTATTGCTGCAGTTTGTGACGAAATTTTAGCTGGTAAATTGGATGATCAATTCCCATTGGTAATCTGGCAAACGGGTTCAGGTACACAATCCAACATGAACGTAAACGAGGTTGTGGCTAACCGTGCGCAAGTATTGGCTGGTGGCAAAATCGGTGAAGGCGAGCCTGTATTGAAAGCGAATGATGATGTAAACAAATCACAATCTTCAAACGATACGTACCCTACGGGAATGCACATCGCAGCTTACAAAGCGGTGGTAGAAATCACTATTCCTGGTGTAGAAAAATTACGTGATACATTACAACGTAAATCTCAAGAGTTTATGAACGTGGTGAAAATCGGTCGTACACACTTGATGGATGCTACGCCATTGACTTTAGGTCAAGAACTTTCAGGTTATGTAGCGCAATTAAACTATGGCATCAAAGCGGTTAAAAACACATTAGCTCACTTAGCAGAAGTTGCTTTGGGCGGTACTGCTGTAGGTACTGGTTTGAATACACCTGCTGGATATGATGTCGTAGTAGCTAAATATATAGAAGAATTTACGGGTCATCCATTTGTGACTGCACCTAATAAATTCGAAGCTTTAGCGGCACACGACGCTATTGTAGAAACACACGGCGCATTAAAGCAATTGGCCGTTTCATTGAATAAAATTGCGAACGATATTCGTATGTTGGCTTCAGGCCCTCGTTCGGGTATTGGGGAGATTTTAATCCCTGAAAACGAACCAGGTTCTTCTATTATGCCCGGTAAAGTTAACCCAACGCAATGTGAGGCTTTGACAATGGTAGCAGCGCAAGTAATGGGTAATGATGTCGCTATCACTATTGGTGGTACGCAAGGTCATTACGAATTGAACGTTTTCAAGCCATTAATGGCAGCTAATTTCTTACAATCAGCTCGTCTTATCGGTGATGCTTGTGTTTCATTCGAAGAGCATTGTGCTGTAGGTATCGAGCCTAATTATGCACGTATCAAAGAATTAGTAGACAATTCATTGATGTTGGTAACAGCATTGAATACTAAAATTGGATACTACAAAGCTGCTGAAATTGCACAAACAGCACACAAAAACAACTCTACGTTGAAAGAAACAGCTATTGCATTAGGCTATGTGACAGCTGAAGAGTTTGACGAATGGGTGAAACCAGAAGAAATGGTTGGAAGTTTAAAATAAGCTTAGTGATTAAACTTTCGAAAAAATACAATTTAACAAGAGCATACCTATCAATTTTGCTGGGTATGCTTTTCGCTTTTTCGAGCTGCTACCGTCATTCGGATATGCAGACTGAAGGCGTGAAAGATCTTCAAGGTGTATGGGTACAAGATAGTGTTGACAATAAGGAACAATTGTTGAATTATACGCTTCACGAATTCACTTTTCGTTGTGATTCCATTTATGCAGTAATGGATGTCCATGCAAAAACCAAAACAATGCCTGACTCTTGTTTCCAGAATGGAAATTGGAAAGAATATGCTAAAGGTGTATACGTACAACGTGGCGACAGTTTAGTCGTAGAAGGCGTATATACACGTGCAAACGGCAAACAAAAGATATCTGGCTGCTACAAAAATGGTCAGTATTTGCCCCGCTTTAAAATTATTTCTATTGCTGCTGATAGCATCGTCTTGCAAAATAAGTTTGAGTCCAAACCTATTACTCTCCGCAAAACGCAAGATATTACCTGCGTCCCTAAAAAACGTTGGGAAATGTAAAATTTAAATTAAAATGCCAAATAATATTGGCATTTTTAGTTTAAATTTTTAACCCAATATGAAAAGACTTTTATTCCTTATTGCCACAATTCTTATTAATGTTTGTTATGGTCAAAGTGATAGTACCAAAACTATTAATTTGATTTCTTATATATCAAAGGGAGAAACGTTAAATTATTCCGTGACTAAAACAAGAATTGATTCTAGTAGTACCAAAGACCCCAAAACTACAGAAGCTGCCTTTAACTTCAAGATTACGGTAAAAGACTCTACAGATTCTAATTATGTCATCAGTTATTATCGAACTGCCGATGTATTTTCCAATCCAAAGTTGATTGAATTGCCAGACGAAATGCAAAAAAAACTCATTGATCTTTCAACTATCAAATTCGATTACGAAACAAATGAATTAGGAACATTTAAGCGTATCTTAAATGAAGAACAACTTGCCGACAAGATAGCCTCAGATTTGAAACAAATATTTGAAATGTTTTCTAAAAAAAAATCGGATACCAATATCCAAAAATTTCTAGAAGATTTTCAAGGTTCAATAGATCCGAAGTCATTAATCACTACATATGCACAAGATATACAAGCATTACATTATGCGCTTGGGGCTTCATTTAATCTTCAAGATACTATTCCATTTGAAGAAGAAATTGTTGCACCAATTTTAAACGCTCCTATCACCATGAATGGAATACTGTATTGTGATGAATACGAACAAGAAAATGATTTTATCTCTATAATCCAAGAGAAGACAGTTGAAGGAAATTTCATGGAAAAAGTTTTTGATTTTTTCAAAAAATACGAAAACAAAGAAAAACCTTTTAACGAACAAGATTTTAAAGATCTGCAAATGGACATTTACTTCCATAATACGTATCAATATAATTCAGTTTATGGTGTAGCTACTTATATTGAACTTTACAAAGAAATAACAGCTGATGGAAAAGATGAAAGTATCAAGAGAATTGATATTTATGAAATTTCCCTGATAGAGGAATAAAATAATAGAATTTCTCCTACTCCTAACATCGAAATGACGCATATAATTAACAAGAGGCTGTCCAAAAAGGCTAGACAGCCTCTTAACTTATTTACACTTTCTTAAATTAGTGTTTCAAAATTTAATTTTTTGCATTTTTCATTACCAAATAAAATAGCTTTTTGCTAAAATCATATTTTAAATTTTTCATTTTATACTTTTTGGACAGCCTCTACTAGTTTATTAACTTCGAATCGTCTGAAGACTTCAGCAAATTCTGCTTTAATTCGTTTTCGGATTGTAATAATTCTTGCTCTACGACTTTACGTTTTTCGCGACCATCTCGTTGAATTTGTAATACCTGTTCGATTGTGCTGATAATGTCAACATTCGCCTTTTTGATCGTCTCGATATCAACTATTCCACGTTCCGTTTCACGTGCTACATTGATTGTAGATTCTTTGAGCATTTCAGAATTCTTACGTAACAATTCATTTGTTGCATCAGTCACCGCTTTCTGTGCTTCTAAAGCACGTTGCGAATGCGCAATACCCAAAGTCAATACCATTTGATTTTTCCAAAGCGGTAAAGTATTCACAATACTCGATTGGATTTTTTCCATTAATGAAGAACTGTTGCTTTGGATCATACGAATCTGTGGGGCAGTTTGCAAAACGACCATACGCGTTAACTTCAAATCATGAATCTTACGCTCAAAACGTACGACATGTTGCTCCATATCTTTGTACGCTTGGATTTTGTGTTGATCTCCCGATTCCTCCGCTGCTTTTCGTAATTGTGGCAACGTCACCGCATGTACTTCTTGCAATTTCTCCTCTCCTGCCGCAATATGTAAAGAAAGCTCTTTAAAATAGTTCTGATTTTCTTGGAAGAGCTTATCAAAAATATTGACATCTTTCAACAAGGTTTTATAATGTCCTTCCAACTTCAGTTCAATTTGATGAATATTTTTTTCTACCGAAGCATACTCAGTACGCAGTCGTTGCACCTTTTTCTTTAGTGTATCAAAAAAAGGAATCAACGGCTTTTTATTTAGATTTTCATCAAAAGATTTGATGTCCGAACGTAGATTCAACAAAATATCCTCTGCACCGCCCATATCTTTTGTACGAACTTGCTTTAAGATTTCATTCGAAAAATTACTTACTTTCGTCTGACTCGCCACACCAAATTGAATGATATCCGTAGTCGATTGCAAGTTTATTTTATCCTTATATTGTTTGATTACCGCTTTATCTTCTTCCGAAAAGTTAACCTGAATTTCTTGGTTATTATTCGGTGTATTATCGTCGTAAGTTGTCAAATCTATTGTACTCATATTTTAGTCATTAAGTAGTTTTTTATTTTTAAGCGTTTGAATGTACACATCCGACTCCGCAGATACATCCAACAAACGGTATTTAATCAAATTTGTCACATCCTGCTCGATAGCAGAAGAAGCTTGTACCAACACCGATTCCAACTTATTTTTAGATTCTAAGGTGATGGCATTATTCAATTTTGTTTGTTCTAAATCGTAATATTCACGCAATACATTGACCACGGTGCCATGTCTTACCAAAAATTTTTCAGCTTCCATAATATCACGTTGTTCCAGCAAATGAAACATGCGTATAATCTTTTCTGTGTGCGCTTGCAACGTTCTATTCAGAATGGACTTTTGGAAAAACATCAACTTAGTAACGAATGATTGTGGCGTTTCCACTTCGGCTTGCGCCAATTCCAATCGACGCTGATGCGCAATGTTATTGACCCAAGTCAATTGTCTGACTTCCGAAAGTTCTATACGCTGCAAATAATCTTTGGATTGCCCTAATAAGAGCCCATTACCTACGATATACGAACTTATGTATCCAACAATAGTTGCCAACATGCCCGAAGACATGGCACCCGCGAAATAATAAAATGAATAGAATAAGCCAAGTTGAATAGCTAATAATACCCACGCTAACGCATACCAAGAACGCACTTTACTTTTGGAAGCTTGCGACATCATCACCAAAGGATGTATCGGCGGAACAAAAAATAAAATAGACAAAAAAGTCCATTTCAGTTGTCCAAATTCCCATCTTTTAGTTTTCTTTGTCGCAAAACCCATTTTTATCAATTAATATAATCACTTCTAATATACTCAATTTTCAAGCTTTCTGCGGAAATAAATTCCACCATATAGACAGAAAACGTTCAATTCCTACTCCAATAATCAATATTTTTACATAATGGCTACAAAAAACAACTATATCAGCTACTTACGTGTCATAGCGACAGTGTTTGTCATATTGATTCATGCCAGCACTGGTTTTTTGAATCGCTTTGATGCCGATAGCTTTGATTGGAATTACGCCAATTGGATTAATTCGGCTACCCGATGTTCTGTTCCTATATTTGTCATGTTGTCTGGTGCATTATTATTACACAAGGACGAAGAGACATTACTTTTCTATATGAAAAGGATACCAAAATTGTTTTATCCATTTGCTTTTTGGACCATTATATATCTGATTTATTATTTCTATCGATATACCAAATTCTCGCTATTGTCGTCAGAAAAAATCATCGCTATTGCACAAGATAAAATTTTACATGGCGCAAATGCACATTTGTGGTATTTATATATGATTATTGGATTGTATTTAGCTATTCCTTACTTACGCAAAATAATAAATCAGGTGAGTATACGAGAACTAGAGATATTTCTAGTATTATGGTTTATTTCGATGATCGTAATGAACAAATTTTATTTTCCTGTAGTTCCGAAATTTGACCTTACATTCTTTTCGGGCTACTTAGGTTACTTGGTATTGGGCTATTATTTGTCCATAAAATCATTCAATTGGAACAAATGGATTCCTGTAATAGGATATATTTCGATTTCCATGTTCACAGCTTACATGACGTACACATGGAGTTTATCCGCAAATAAATACAATCCCCATTGGTATCATTATGTTTTTCCAAATACGGCTCTCGCAGCTGGCTTTTTGTTTATTTTCTTCAAAAAGATAATACCACAAGACGCCAAACTTCCCAAATGGATTCAGATTGTCGATAAACATAGTTTTGGGATTTATTTGGTTCATATACTACCCCTGAATTATATTCATCCTTTTATCTCCAAATATATGAGTACAGTTTGGGTGATTCCAATAGCGACACTATTAACAATACTAAGTTCTATTGGAATAATTTATGTCTTGAGGAAAATTCCTTATGGGAAATATGTGAGTGGGTAAAAAGCAAAAAAAGCTATCTCGATCGAGATAGCTTCCACTATATTATATACGGTTTTTATTTACTAGAATGGTAAATCATCGTCATCAGCACCTGATGATGAAATATCTACTGGAGCTGGCATATCATTGTATGAAGGAGCAGAAGCAGAAGCTGTATTAGCTAATTTTGTTACTCTCCAAGCTACCAAAGAATTGAAATAAGTTGTAACACCTTGCGCATTTGTCCATGGACGGCCACGTAAATTGAAAGAAACTTCAACCTCTTCGCCAACAGCTAAATTATCAAAAATATTAACTCTATCTTGCGTCGCTTCAAAACGAATATATTCCACAAATTGTGGGTTTTCAGCGTATGCAACAATCATATCTCTCTTTTTAAAAGACTCAGTAACCTGTTGTACAGCACCTACTTCGTGAACTTTTCCTCTGATTTCCATATCATTAATTGTATTAAACCGTAAAATTACACAATTTTTGCGTTCAAGATTAATTAACTTTGCACAAATATGAAAGAAGTTTTCAACACAGCAAGCAAAGTGATTATAACTTGTAACAAGAGATTATCACCATTCCTTCAAGAAGAAATTAAAGAATTAGGATTCGAAATAAAAAGAGCATTCAATACAGGAGTAGAACTTCATGCTTCTATCAATGACTGTATTCGTTTGAATCTTAATCTGCGTACCGCAAGTCAGGTATTATATGAAATCAGTGCATTCCGCGCGAACGATCCAAAAGAATTATACGATGCATTAGTGAAAATCGAATGGGAAGCGCTTATCCCATTTGATGGTTATTTCACGGTTACATCTAATGTACACAACGATACAATCACTACCCCATTATTTGCCAATGTAAAAGTGAAAGATGCGATTGTAGACAGAATAAAAGACAAGAAAGGTGTTCGTCCAGATACAGGTCCAGACGCGCACAAAACTGTGATTCATTTGCACTGGATGGAAGATCGTGCGGAGATTTTCTTGGATACTTCGGGCGAAACATTGGCTAAACATGGCTACCGTAAACATCCTGGAAAAGCACCTATGCTGGAAGCATTAGCGACTTCGACTATCATGGCGACAAAATGGGATGGCAAATCACCATTTATCAATCCGATGTGTGGTTCGGGTACATTGGCTATCGAAGCGGCATTGATTGCACAAAACAGAATGCCAGGATTGCAACGTATGAATTATGCATTCATGCATATCATTGGTTATAATGAGGAAGTCTTTTTTGAAGAAAGAAGATTGATAAAAGATAAGGCGAATAAACACAATATTCCTCAAATCATAGCTTCTGACCTTTCGGAGCAGGCCGTAGAGATTGCAAAGATGAATGCGCAAACTGCTGGTGTAGAGCATTTAATTCAATTTGAAGTATGTGATTTTGCAGAGACTACAGTTCCCGAAGAACCAGGGGTTATCATGTTCAACCCTGAATATGGTGAACGTTTGGGAACGCACAGCAAACTTGAACTTACGTACAAACGTGTCGGTGATTTTATGAAACAAGAATGCAAAAATTACCGTGGCTACGTATTTACAGGCAATCCAGACCTTGCAAAGAAAATTGGTTTAAAAGCTTCTAGGAGATTTGAATTTTTTAATGGTAAATTAGACTGCAGATTATTACAATACGAACTTTACGACGGAACAAAAGAAAAATCACATGCAACAAACAATTGATCTAACCGTAGCATTTGTACAAGATAGGCTGAAATTTGCTGAATCAGGACATGATTGGTGGCATATACAGCGTGTTTGGAACAATACGAAATTGATACTAGAAACAGAAGAAGCCGACCATCTTGTCTGCGAATTGACTGCACTCTTGCACGATATCGCTGACAGTAAATTTCATGATGGAGACGAAACCATTGGTCCACGTGTGGCTGGCGAATTTTTAGCTTCAATAGGTGTAGATCAAAAAATTATAGAGCATGTACAGAATATCATTCTGAATATGTCTTTCAAGGCTTCGTTGGGAGAAGTAGCATTTCATTCCAAAGAATTGGAAATAGCACAAGATGCGGATCGTTTAGATGCAATTGGCGCGATAGGTATTGCCAGAGCTTTTAGTTTTGGTGGATATAAAAATAGAGAGATGTATGATCCAAACATAAAACCGAAAACGAACCTGAGTAAAGAGGAATACAAAAATACCACAGCTCCTACAATTAATCACTTCTATGAGAAGTTGTTGTTATTGAAAGATAAAATGAATACGCCTACGGCGAAAGCCATAGCGGAACAAAGACATCAATATATGGAAGGATTTTTGCAACAATTTTATGCAGAATGGGAAGGAAAAAGATAATCGTACTTTAAATTAATATAAGATATTTAAATTAGGCAGTAATTATGAAAAATAGTACTGCCTTTTTATTTATAATCTTATTTCCCATACTAAGTTTTAGTCAAACAAGTAGCGAGAAAGATTCGCTCGCATTTGTACAACAATTTTGGCAAACTAAAAAAATTGCTAAAGGAATTCTGTGGAAAAGCGCTTCTACGTCAACCATATTCAATAGCAATCAGATCATAAACATCCTTGAGATTGATCTTAAGAAGAATCAAAAGAAACTTGGACTCAGAGCGCTTCCAAAAAGTCGTGAATTGACATCCAAGCTAGCGCAAGAAGCAAATGCGATAGTGGCGATAAATGGTGGATTCTTTGATATGAAAAATGGAGGAGCAGTTGATTTTATCAAAGTTGAAAATCACGTCGTGAACCAGACACTTTCTAAAAGTGTGCGTGCCAATGCTTATTTCGCGTTCGACAAAAAAACTACTCATATTACTTCCGATTCTTCTTCGATTGGCGCCTACCCAAATATTATGCTTGCTGGACCAATGCTTTTAGCTCAAGATGTAAGAGGACAACTTTCCAAAAATGCATTTAATGACAATAGACATCCGAGAACTGCCATTGGATTAAAAGGAAATAAATTAATCCTCATTACGATTGATGGACGTAGAAATGAATCGCAAGGCATGAACTTGCATGAGTTGACCAATATCCTAAAGTGGTATGGTTGCGAAAATGCAATGAATCTTGATGGTGGAGGGAGTACTTCGATGTATATTTACAATCAGCCGCATAATGGCATTGTGAATTATCCTGCAGACAATAACAAATTTGATCATGCAGGCGAGCGGAAAGTTTCAAATATCATATACCTTACTAAATAAATCTAGCACTTACGATTATGAAAAACATTTCATTACTATTATTATTTACCCTTTTAACGAGTACAATCTTTGCACAATCCACCAAAATAGTTGCTCATCGCGGTGTTTGGAAAAACACAAAAGTGCCTCAAAATTCAATTGCAGCGTTAAAACATGCCATTGAACAAAAAGTCTGGGGAACTGAATTTGACGTGGTATTAGCTAAAGATGATGTCTTGATTGTCAATCACGATAATGACTATCAAGGTACGGATATAGCCACTAACGATTACGCGACATTAAGTCAGAAAAAACTTGCGAACGGTGAAAAACTGCCTACGGCAGAAGAATACTTGCGCGAAGGCTTGAAACAAAAACGTACTAAAATGGTTTTTGAAATTAAACCTAGCGCATTGGGGGTAGAGCGTTCTGTTCAAGCTGCTGAATTAGCGTACAATTTGGTTAAAAAAATGAAAGGTTTGAAAAAAACGATTTTTATCTCATTCAGTTATGATGCATGTTTACACCTGAAGAAATTGGATAAAAAAGTACGCGTGCAATATTTGGGAAGCAATAAAAGTCCTATAGATCTCTACAACGACGGTTTTTCTGAAATGGATTTCAACTACAATGTATTCAAAAATAATCCAACTTATCTTCCACAAGCTAAAGAACGAAAAATGAAAATCAATGTTTGGACGGTGAACAATCAAGATGATATGCAATACTTCATTGATCAAAAAGTAGATTATATCACGACGGACGAGCCTGAATTATTGAAACAATTATTAAAGAAATAATATGAAAAAGACGCTTAGTTTGGTGCTATTGCTCTGGTGCTCCTATCAAGCATTTGCACAGTCCATGCATGTGGCAACTTATAATATTCGCCAACGCAATCAGGTAGACACGGGAAATCTGTGGATAGACCGTAAAGACAAAGTCTGTAACCTTATAAAGTATCATGAGTTTGATGTTTTTGGTGTTCAAGAAGCCTTTAAAGATCAAATGGATGATATGCAAAAGCTTTTACCAAAATATGCTTACGTTGGTGTAGGACGTGATGATGGTAAAGAAAAAGGGGAATATTCGGCTATTTTCTATAAAAAAGATCGCTTCAAAGTAATCAAAAGTGGAACATTTTGGCTTTCTACTACAGATACCGAAAATCCTAACAAAGGTTGGGATGCCGCATTACCGCGTATTTGCACTTGGGGAGTTTTTGAAGATCTAAAGAATGGTAAGCAATTTATTCTGATGAACACACATTTTGACCATGTCGGAAAAATTGCAAGAAAAGAAAGTGCGAAATTGATGCTTCAAAAAGCAAAAGTTTTAGCATCGAATCTCCCATTAATCGTGATGGGCGATTTAAATGTAGATGAAAACGATGAAGCCTATTTTACATTAGCTAACTCACTAAGCATTCAAGATACTTATGAGCTGGCAAGTATTGTCTACGAACCAAATTCAACATTCAACGGTTGGGGGAAAAGCATCAAAGCAAAAGGTCGTATTGATCATATCTTCGTTTCCAAACCATTTTCGGTCTCGAAGTATGGTATTTTGACAGATACCTACTTCGGAAAATATCCTTCGGACCATTTTCCTGTAGCCGTACATATGGACTGGAAATAAGATTTTGTATTTTTGCGTTTCAATAGTATAGATATGAAAACAATTAAATATTTGGCATTAGGCATTGCTTCGTTGCCGTTATTCACAGGCTGCGAGACAATGAGTCAAATCGCTAGTACATTACCGCAATCGAATCCGGGCTCAACGACTTCGAATCCAAACTCCAATAGTGGAACGATAACGCAAACGGAGGCTGCAACAGGTATCAAACAAGCATTGAATAATGGTCTGCAAAATAGTATCAAAACTTTATCTGCTAGCAATGGCTTTTATGGTGATGTGTTGGTAAAAGTGATGATGCCACAAGAAGCACAAAAAATCGAGCAAGTTTTGCGTTCTGCAGGAATGGGTAAATTAGTTGATAATTTTGTACTTAGTTTGAATAGAGCTGCTGAATCAGCAGTAAAAGAAGCTGCACCTGTATTTGTGAATTCGCTTTCGCAAATGACTGTGACGGATGCTTTTAATATTTTATTGGGTTCACAACAAGACGCTGCAACTACATTCTTTAAAAGAACGACTTCAGCTACTTTAACACAGAAGTTTAGTCCTATAATAGAATCTGCACTAGGTAGAAATAAAGTTAATACGTATTGGACGCAGTTAACATCAGCGTACAACACATTCTCTACGAATAAAGTACAAACGGATTTAAATGCTTATGTCACGCAAAAAGCAATCGATGGTCTATTCTTGAAAGTTGCTGATGAGGAATTAAAAATCAGACAAAATATTGGTGGATCTCGAAACTCCAGTATTTTGCAATCTGTTTTTGGATGGGCTGATAAACAAAAATAAGCGGGTAGGGAAGCCATAAACTTCCCTATTTTCTTTATTTGATCTTGACAATAAACATACCTTAAAACTTTCTTTCTTTGCTACATTTGTAATGCAAAACATGTTAAAATGGATAATTCTATTATAAATAATCTATCTAATCTTTCTGTTGCAGATCGTTTTATACGTTATGTTCAGATTGATACCCAATCCGATGCAGAATCGGTGACATTTCCTTCTACAGCCAAACAGTTGAATTTAAGTAAACTTTTGGTCGAAGAATTGAAAGAAATCGGCGCTACTAATGTGGAACTCGATGAAAACGGCTATGTTTATGCGACGATTCCATCGAATACTACGAAAGATGTTCCTGCTATTTGTTTTTGTTCGCACGTAGACACTTCACCAGATTGTTCGGGCACAGATGTCAAGCCAATTGTTCACTACAATTACCAAGGTCAGGATTTGGTTTTGCCTGATGACAATTCAGTCGTGATTCGCTTTGCGGAACACAAAGATTTGGCAGAACAAATCGGTAATGATATTATCACCGCTTCAGGAACGACATTGCTTGGTGCGGACGACAAAGCTGGAGTTGCTGAAATTATGGAAGCAGCTAAATTGTTAATTGCACATCCAGAAATCAAACATGGTGACATCAAAATTTTATTTACACCAGATGAAGAGATTGGTCGTGGTGTGGATTTTGTCAATTTAGAAAAAGTAGGTGCTCAATTTGCCTACACGATGGACGGAGAAAAGGCTGGAACTATTGAAGACGAAACATTTTCTGCTGATGCTGCCACAATCACCATTCACGGAGTTTCGGTACATCCAGGATTTGCCAAAGGAAAAATGCAATCGGCTATCAAAATCGCTTCTAAAATTGTAGAATCTCTTCCGACAGATAGACTTTCGCCAGAAAGTACATCGGGCAAACAAGGTTTTGTGCATCCAACAGGCATATCAGGTTCGGTAGAAAAAGCAATAATTCAATTTATCGTAAGAGATCATAATACGGCGAATTTGGCGAGCCACGCAGCAGAATTGGAAAGCATTGCAAGGGCTGTTGTGGCACAATATCCAGGTACTACTTTTACCTTGGAAACAAAGGAGCAATACCGCAACATGAAAGAAGTATTGGATCAATTTCCACAAATCATGGAAATTGGTTTGGAAGCTATTGAACGTGCAGGAATGACAGCCGAACGTCGTAGTATTCGTGGTGGAACTGATGGTTCAAGACTGTCATTCATGGGATTACCGTGTCCGAATGTATTCGCTGGAGGTCATGCTTTTCACGGTAAAATGGAATGGGTAAGTAAACAAGATATGGAAAAAGCGGTGAAAACTATTCTTCATATTGCCGCTCTTTGGGAAGAAAAAGCTTAATTTAATTATTAAAATATTATGTCAAACGAAGTTTTAAAAGCAATTAAATACCGTAGAACGGTTAATCAAAACAGTTTTACGGATCAAGATATTTCAAAAGAAGATCTACTTACGATTTTAGAAGCTGCAAATGCTGCTCCTACACACAAACGCACACAACCTTGGCGTTTTGTGATTTTCCGTAAGGATGGCTTGGAAAGATTAGGAAGTGAATTAGCACGTATTTACAAAAACATTACGCCAGTGGAAAAATACACAGAAGTGATGAAACAAAATATGGCGAAAAAAGCTACTCAATCAAATGTAGCTATTGCCATTATTGTGAATTACACAGGTGAATTACCGGAATGGGAGGAATTAGCAGCGACTGCTTGTTCGGTTCAAAATATTTGGTTGGCAGCGCATTCGTTAAATATTGGTGGATATTGGGCGACTCCAGGATTAATCAATCATTTGGGTGAATTCCTTCAATTAGAAGAAAACCAAAAATGTATTGGTTTATTCTATTTAGGACACCACAATGCGGAACCACGTGAGCCTGCTCGCTCTCCAATCGAGGATAAAATCCGTTGGGAAGAATAATAAAAAATGTAAAGGGTTGCCAAATTGCCAACCCTTTACATTTTTATTTTAAATTTTCGATATACTGCAAAAGTGGAATTGGTCTATCCGATTGTATAACATGAGCTCCCTTTTGAATTAACCAGCCCCAAGTTTCGTCTGGCTGATTTTGTTCTACAGCTCTATCATCATCTCTTCCTGCACACAAAGAAGCCCACAGTGAATTATACCACAATAAATATCCTCTTTCACGGACTTGCTTTAGATATTGGAAAGCCTCCTCATTTTCTTGTTGAAACACGGCTTGAAACATTGTGTTTTTACGCGAAAAATAAGACTCCACATATTCTTTGTAATCTTCTTTATTAATATTGATAATTGGCATTAGTTTAATATCAGGAGGGATTTTACCAAATTTTCTTTCTATATCTTGCAATGAATTACCACCATCGATGCTGATATACACTTCGTCTTGCATGCTCATTTTTTGAATTAATTGAACGACCAATTGAAAATGCTGAAAGCCTTTGTCAAAATTCAAAAATATGCGTCCCTTACTGCTTTGCATAAATTCCTCTAAGCTTGGAATTTTATGATCTGTTGTACGACCTAAACCATTGCGTAAACGAAAAGTCTGCAATTCAGCCCAAGTATAATCACTTACTTTCCCCTTCTTATTGGTCGTTCTATCTATAGTTTTATCATGCATGAGGTACAATACAGAATCCTTGGACAATTGTACATCCAACTCATATATATGCACGCCCATAGCTATTGCATTTTCTAGACTTTGGATACTGTTTTCTGGTGCGTTACGCCAATCACCACGATGTGCTGCTACTAAAGTCTGATCAGCAGACTTTGGGTTATCCAAGATTTGTTGGGTTTTTTTATACGTTGAAGTCTGGGCCTTTGCAAAGCTTACACCGCTTAAAAAAAACAGAATAGTAAAAAATAAATAATAATTTTTCATAGAGAATGTATTCTTTAGGTTTAGAAAAATTTAGAAGTTCAAATATACTTTAAAAGAAGTAAAGTTTGCACCTCTACGTAAATAGTAGAAGCACAAACTCTTAAAAGATTATAATTGATTTGAATGTAATGACTATTGGTATCCTGGATTTTGATACATTTTTATTGGATCCAATTTGTATTCATCAAAAGGGATAGGGAAGTATCGATCTTTAGTCGTAATATTCGACAACTTCGCATTACCATAATTAGCCTGTTCTTTTTTCTTGAAATAAGTAACCAATTCCTCTGGATTGTATACTCTTATCAAATCAAACCAACGGTGGTTTTCAAAAGCCAATTCCACACGTCTCTCGTGTAAAATAGCATCTTTTAACGTTGGATATTTGTTAGCATATGTAGCATTGACTCTAGAAATCTCATACGACGGAAGGCCTGCGCGATCACGTACTTCATTCAATATTACAATAGCTTCTGCATCTTTACCTAAATTCATTTTAGCTTCTGCCAACATCAGCATGACATCTGCATAACGAATCAAAATCCAGTCATTTCCACCCCAGCCAGCTGTCCCAGCCGCTTCGCTATTGTCTCTAAACTTAGTAATAAACCAATCATTTACCCTAGAATCAGTAGCAAACTTTACCGAAAAATCCTTACGAATGTCACCTGCTTCGTATTCGTTAACCAAGTCTTTACTTGCGCGTGTTCCCACTCCTGTAGATGGAAATTGAGAATTGATAGATTCACCTCGCGCTTGGTTATTACGAGCAATACTTGAATGGTAGTTTTGATCGCCTTGCAAATATTGTATTTGGAAAATCAACTCGTCACAATTCATTTTTTGTTCTACATCAAAAACAGTACTGTATGCTATTTCGGACAACTTACCAAAGTTTCTCATTCCATACGCGGTACTCAAATGTTCCTCTGCCTTTCTAAAATTTTCTACTTTATCGGCTTCTAGGGTACTTCCTATGGTCAAGTATACCTGTCCAAGAATAGAATGAATAGCCGCTTTGGACGTTCTTCCAACCGCATAATCCTTTTGTTGATTAGGTAAATTACTATCCAAAGCATCTGTTAAATCCTTAATAATTTGTGCATACACATCGGATTCTTTGGCGCGATAAGCCAACTGATCTGCTTGTGTTTTAGTAGTAACTTCTTCAGTCGATAAAGGCACATCACCAAATTTGCGTACCATATGAAAATAAAGTAATGCACGAACAAACTTTGACTCGGCCAAATAACGCTTTTTCAAGTCTTCTGCTGCAAAGGTCATGTTGTCAATTCGGCTAATCACTGTATTCGCACGTGCGATACCATCATACATCGATGACCAATGTGTACGTAAATAGCTATTGCTTGGTAAAATCGAAAAATCATTGAATTGGAAAGGCTCACCAGAATTAGACTGATTGTCATCACGCCCCGAATTATCTGAACGTTCTTCACTATACAATGCACTTCCTTCGCCAATCGTATTGCCCGATCGCAAAATCTGATACAAACCATTCACCGCTAACAAAGCATCATTTTCTGTTTGAAAGTAACTTTCAACAGAAACCGCATTCGGATCCAATTGGTTCAAAAAATCATCTTTACAAGAGCTCAATGCTAATATTAAAAATGGTAATATATATCTTTTTTTCATGTTGTTGTAGTTGATTAAAAGTCCTGCTTTATTGAAGATGGATTAAAAAGTAACTTTGACACCGAAATTAAACGATCTAACCAACGGGTAAAGACCGTAGTCAACACCTGGTGTTAAATTACCGCGTTGATTATAATCTGGCTCTGGATTGTACCCTTTGTATTTGGAGAATGTCAATGGATTGTCTACAGTAGCGTATACACGTAACCCGGCTAATTTCCATTTTTCTACTAGATTATTCGGGACAGTATAGCCCGCCATTATGTTTGTCATTCTCAAGAATGATCCATCTTGCAGATAAAATGTAGACAGACGTGTACTGTTACTCTGTGTACCACCACGTGCTGCACGATATACTTTTCCATTACCCGGATTAATTGCTGAACGGTAACGTTGCGCTACGTCAGCATACTGGTTGCCACTTCCTTCCATATTATACAAGTAGTAATCATAGCCATCCAACACCATATTGCCTTGCGAACCATTAAATGAAGTACGTAAGTCAAAATTCTTGTATCTTAAATCTACAGCAAAACCATAAGTGAAATTTGGATGTGGATTACCGATGACACGTTTGTCGTCATCATTCACTACACCATTCCCATCAACATCTTCGAAATATAAATCACCAGGCTGTAATGCTGTTGTAGAAGCTGAAGATGGAGCTACTTTATCGTAGTTTTCTTCCGTAGCAACGCCTAAGACTTTAAATCCATAAAACATTCCGATTGGACTTCCTTCTTGCGTGATATGCGTATGGTAAGAACGCTCAGCTCCATTAGTAATAATTGTCGAGCCTCCACCCAAATCAAGAACTTTATTTCTGTTTACATTGATATTTCCACTGAAACCTAGATCAAAATCAGAAGAGCGTATTATACGTGTATCTAACTGCACATCAAAACCCTTGTTTTGAACTTTGCTATTTGGTAAATTGGTTAAGATCGTCGTCGCACCAGATACCGCTGAAACGGGCTGATTGAATAATAAATCCGTTGATCTACTTAAATACAGGTTTGTAAGCAAGTTGATTCGTCCATTAAGGAAACCTAAATCCAATCCTGCATTATATTGAGATGTTTTTTCCCAACCGATGTTTGCATCTTTCAAATCCAATGGATAATATGCAGTCTCTACACGATCTCCGATGATCACGCCCGTTGGGCTACTGAAATTGGTAATATTTGCATAATCTCCAATATTATTATTACCACTACGTCCCCAGCTTGCTCTCAACTTCATGGTAGAACCTTGGCCTAACCAATTGTTATAGAATTCTTCGTTAGAAATCGTCCATCCAGCTGATAAAGAAGGGAAAACACCCCACTTATTGTTCACACCAAATCTCGATGAAGCATCCGTACGTATAGAAGCCGACAAGAAATATTTCGAATCAAAACTGTAATTAACGCGTGAAAAATAAGACTGCAAGGTCGTTACACGCTTAAATGCATCCTGTAAAATAAAGTTTGAAGGATCGGCTCCTTTATCTGTAATTTGGCCTATGGCATCATTTTGAAACCCTCTCGCACGCACCGCTATATAATCTGTATCTGTGCGCTGCGCCGAATAACCTGCCAAAGCACCAATAGTATGTTTTTCGTTGAAAGTTTTGTTGAAATTCAAAATTGCCTCGACCAACTTATCAATCTCACTTCTGGTATTTGCGTCAGCGTATGCTGCTGTTTTAGCGTTATCTGAGAAAGGTCTATTGTTTCCATTAGAAATACTCGTTGGTCTAAAATAGTCGTATTTCTGATCATTCGTAGAAATACCGCCATTTATCTTCAAAGAGAGACCATCTACAATTTTAAAATCAGCATACGCGTTGTATAAACCACGCTTACCTAATCGTGTATTTTTAATTTTAGATACATATGCTAATGGATTTTCTGGATTTTGAATCCCATATTGCGAAGCTGATAATTGGCCCATCCCAAACTGAGCATATGTGCCATCTTCATTATAAACAGGCAATGTCGGCAAATAAATCAGTGCTGACATTGATGGACTTCTGTCGAATCGACCCGTTGTCACTTCGTCATTGTCATTGAATGTAAAAGATACATTCGCGCCTACAGTAAGGCGTTCGCTAATTTTCGAATCTACATTCGTGCGGAAATTAAACGTTTGTTGCCCCGTATTCAACATAATACCTTTTTGATCTTGGTACGATCCACTTAAAAAGTATTTTGTTTTATCTGTACCTCCAAAAGCCGATAAATTATGTCGTTGAAAAGGTGCATTTCGGTATAAAGCATCTTGCCAATCAGTATCATATTGTGCTTTTTTAGCTGTGCCTGTAGCAAAATCATAGTACTCTTCAGGAATAGTGATCGATCCTGCATTACCCACACGTGCCACACGATCCGCATTACTATCAAAGCGCATATTGTCATTCCAAGAACCACCGCGACTTATTACTAGATCACGATACGTATTGTTTCTACCATCAATTAATAAATCGATAAATTCTTCCGAATTCAATAAATCAATCTTCTTAGACAACTGTCCAAAGCCTGCCAAAGCCTCATATTCTACATTACTCTTGCCTGACTTACCACGTTTAGTAGTGATTAAAACCACACCACTAGCTCCTCTAGAACCATAAATAGCTGCAGAAGCCGCATCCTTTAAAACATCTATACTTTCGATATCATTGGGATTGATATTCAAATTATTTCCTGCTGGATAGCCATCTATTACATATAAAGGATCAGTACCCGCATTGATCGACCCCATCCCGCGTACACGTATTTTCGTACCATCATACGGTGCACCAGAAGTTTGCAAGATTTGCACACCTGCTATTTTTCCTACCATCGCTTGACCCAATTTCGGTGAGCTCAAATTTAGTTCTTCCGCTTTCACACTGGAGATGGCACCAGTAACATCTGATTTACGAACTTTTTGATAACCAATAGACACCAAGACTTCCTCGATTTGCTGACCTTCTTCTTGTAGTACAATCGTGAAATTATCAGTCTGCGCCACCGTATGTACAACATCTTTAAAGCCTACAAACTTAATAACCAACACATCATTTTCTTTTCCTTCCAATTTAAACTGACCATCTACATCAGTTTGAACTTGTACTCTTGTCGAAGAATTCGTAACCGTTGCTCCCGCAATAACATTACCTTGTTGATCTAAGACTTTACCTGAAATCTTTTGTTGTTGTATAACAGAATTCAACGAATTGGTAGCTATGCCTTTAGGCGCAGCTTCAAGAGAAAAAGTTGAAACGGATAAGGACATTAAAAGCCAGAAAAGCTTTTTTGACTTGTTTTGCATAGTGTATGATACAATTGTTTAGTCGCAAAACTAGCCCAACCGTGTTAGCTTAATACGTGTTTAATGTTAAGAAAACAAGAATTACAACGTCAGAATTGCACTGAAAAGTGATTTATATAAAATTCACGTTAAGCCTTCGTTAAATAACAACTGAATACGTTATAAACCTTAATAAATACTTTGCTTATATTTACTTTTAAACCTACAAAAACCATTATTATTTATGAAAAAAGCATTCTATCTAGTCCTTATATTGTGTTTATTGATAAAAAAAGAAATAATTCATGCGCAGAAAATAGTAGAAAAGGTTAATGTATTTTTAGGTAGCTCAGGTGATCATGGTCAAATGTCTCCAGGTGCATCTTCACCATTTCACCAAATGAGTATATTGCCACATACGTATCCTCAGCTACACACAGGTTATGAATTTTTAGCCAAGAAAATCATTGGCTTCACACATAATAGAATGGAAGGAACGGGATGTAAAGGTAGCGGCGGTTTAATTATGATAAAACCCTATTTAGGTGAAAACTTCAGTAACACTATGTTTACCAAGATTTCTGAAAAAGCAGGACCAGGATTTTATGAAATAAACTTACAAGAAGGCATTCAAGCCAATTTTGCTGTTCATCATAATTATGGGATTCATCAATATACACTTCCTAAAGGAAATAAAGGTTTTCTTATTGATTTAGGATACGCATTAAACGATGCGCTCGTAGATAATAAAATGCAAATTAGCAATCAGTTAATCAAAGGTACAATCCGCGCAAAGACGACTTGCAATATCGGTATTTATACAATTTATTATGCCGTTGAAATAGAAGGCGCAACACTTAGACAAATAGAACAACAAAAAGTAGACGTTCGCATTCCTGCTGACAAACAAAAGCAAGAAATCAAGATTAGTTTTTCTGCTGTTAGTGAAGCACACGCAGTAGCCACCTTGAATGCAAATAGGTCAAATGATTTTAATCATACAAAAAGACTTTCTGAAGATAATTGGGAAAAAGAGTTATCAGCAATACTAGTTGAAGGAAATAACGAAGAACGTAAAAAACTTTTTTACTCACTGCTGTACCGCACGATGCAGTCTCCATACCAGATTTCAGAATCCGATTACGAGTTCAAAGCAACGGATGGCAACAGATATAAAGCTACTTCCCCGAGGTACCATGGTTGGGCTATTTGGGACAATTACAAGACACAACTTCCCCTTTTAGCGCTGCTGAATCCCAATCGTTTTCAAGATATTGTATATTCAATTACCAATCTTTATAAATACGGTAAATATGATTTTGCTGGTCCAAACGAGCCCGCGAACTCTGTCCGAACTGAACATGCAGCTGTAGTCTTATTGGATGCAAGGAACAAGAATTTTTCTGTTCCTATTGACGAAATTAAGGATAAACTAATTCAAGATACTGCAACTTTCGATTTTACAAAACCAGACAAATTCTTGGAAGCCACATACGATATGTGGGCGATGAGTAAGTTGATTCCTTCACAAAAAGAACAGTTCATTAATCGCGCAAAATCCTATAAATCGCATTGGCTCAAAGAATTTAAAGATTTGACCAAAAATGATGTCGATCGTATGTCCGCACGTAAAATGTACCAAGGAACGATTCGCCAATACCGATGGAATGTCCCTTTTGATACCCAAGGTTTGACTGAATTAATGGGTGGAAAAGCTAATTTGACAGCCCAATTGGATGATTTCTTTGACAATCATTATTTCAATAGAGCCAATGAACCCGACATTCAATCACCAACATTGTATTATGCTTCTAATAAACCTTGGCGTTATCAATCTTTAGTACACGAGCTTGCATTAGATACAGTTATACAATATTACTTCAATGACAATAGTCGAGGTATTGATCCATTTATCGATCGAATCTATAAGAATGAACCGAAAGCATTTATTCGCACGATGGATGATGACGCGGGTGCTATGTCAGGATGGTTTGTTTTATCAGCAATTGGAATTCATCAACCTCTAATTGGTGAGCCAATTTATTATGTCAATGTTCCTTTCTTCCCAGAAATAACAATTAACAATGGCAACAATAAGCTGCAGATTCTTGTTAAAAATTTTAGTGATAAAAACCGCTATATAAAATCTATAAAGCTTAATAATAAGCCGTTAAATAGACTTTGGGTTACACATGAAGAAATTTCTCAAGATGCTGTATTAGAAATTGAAGCTACAGGTAAGCCTACTACATTTGGTGTGGGAAGTATGTATGTTTCTTCTTTGGATGAATAAAAGATATATAAACAACAAAGTCATTTCGCAACCAACGAAATGACTTTGTTGTTAAAATCTATAACCTACTCCCAAAAACATATCAGTAGGTCCTGCTGGATCAAAATTGAAATCTACTTTTGGTTTATATGCTGCAAATATAGATATTGGCTTTAAAGAGAAATTATAAGTAAATCCAACCGTACCTGCTAAATACCATAGTTTATAATCTACTGATAATCCTATTAAATCCTCTTTATATCTATAACGACCAAGTCCTCCTCCAAGATTAAACTCAAGTTTATCTTCAATAATAGAAAAATCATAAACATAATCTGCACCTACATAAGAAATATTATTGCGAACAGCAAAATATCCAGACAGATTTTGTTTATCTCTTAGAGAATATTGATATTGAATTCCAATTGTAACGGGTCTAGTTGATTCAGTGACAATCTCAGCATCCAAGTCAGATATAAGCGATAATCTATGTTTTTGTTCTTGTGAAAAAGTTAGTAGAGATATAGATAATCCAAATGCTAATAATAAAAGTTTTCTAATCACATTTTAAGTTTAACAACGATTGTTTATTTATTAAAATAAAACAGAAAAATAATTATCAAAAAGAAATACTTTGCCAAAAACTAATCTACGCGTAACTTATTAATCTCAAGTGTAAAACTTGAACTTACGCCTTTCCACTTAACATTTTCAAAAATTTTGTAAATTAAACTATCATTCAAATCATCTGAGGAATAAGTACGATGCTCCGATCCTCCTCCAATAACCTTTCCCCCTTTATCAAATTCAAGATAAACTATTTCGGTACCATCACTAATATTTAAACCTTCAATTGACTTAGCAATCTTTTTTTCAATATCATCCCAACCATTCATAGGAAATCCATTATTTTGTTCAGAAGGATATATTTTAACATTATATTCCTTTACCGGCATTATCTCCACTTCTGTCAGTGTCGCATTCCTGTTTTGCGGAAAATATTTCATTAATAACAACGTACACACCACCATAAACATCACACCTGCAGCCATTCCGACAGCCAAGCGTTGCCAGCTATAGAATCTTCTATTTTTATCGTTTGCTTGCTCTTGCACACGTGTCGCTAATCGCTGTTGTAATATGCTTAGTTGCTTTGCATCCACTCCATTTTGCAATCGATAACCATCAATTGCGTCTTGCAAAAATGGGTCATCCAATGCTTCTCGCTCTAACGCATGCATTTCATCACGGCTCATCAAACCATGTACATAATTATGAATTCGCGATAGTTGGTAATTATTTTCCATTTTTCTTATTCTCCATACAAATTTTGAGATTTCGCTTTCCGTTTTGAATGGCACTTTTGACTTTATTCAAGTCCAAGCCCGTTTCCTCCGCGATATCTTTATAACATTTTTGTTCCAAATAAAATAAGCGCACACATTGCTCTTGCTCAACGTTCAACGTTTGCAGACAACCTTCGAGTTTTTCAAAATCCTTTTCTTCCCACTTATCCTCGGCAACATCACTTAATTTTTGTTCACTTTCCCAAAGATTCTCTTCAATATCAACTTGTGGTCTACGCTTATCTTTACGCAATTGCATCAAGCAATAATTTTTGGTATAAACGTGCAACCAGCTTTTGAAATTATCCACCTCATGTGTACGTAATTTTGGAATCAACTCTTCAAAAATCTGCATCACCGCATCTTGGCTTTGCTCCGTATCTTGCAAATACTTGAAGCATACACCATACAACAATGACATATACGGAGCATACAATTTGCCCAATACATCGAGACTGCCTGTCGTCTTATATTGTAATAGAAGCTCCTTTTCGGTCATGCACTTTATTTGCTATAATGATGTTTTAAGATACGATTTTCCATAAAATTATCTAAATAAAACCATCGCAATCACCAATGTCACGATAATATTAAATGTCTGTGCAATCAAAAATGCGTATAAAGGCTTTTTATTACTGTGTTGAAAAAGATCTTTGAAATTGGTTTCTAATCCAATAGAAGTAAAAGCTAACACAAACCAAAGGCTTTGTAAGCTTTTTAGACTTTCTTTGACTAAAGCATTGGTCTCTGGAGAGATAACGAACGAGAAAAGTAACGAAGCAAACACAAAACCGATTACGAATTTTGGGAAGCGCTCCCAGATGATTTTCAACGTTGGTTTTTCCTTTTTCGTTTCATCATCCACGGATTTGGAATAAGTCCAGTAGATACTAATCGCAAAAGCGGCAATTCCAAGCAATACATTTTGGGAAAATTTCACAATTGTACTGATCTTTAATGCTTCTTCACCGACCAAAGAACCTGATGCCACCACGGCACCTGTTGTATCGATAGAACCGCCCAACCAAGCTCCTGTAACTTCTTGCGATAAGCCCATCCATTCTGCCATGTACGGCATAAAAATCATCATCGGTATAGCCGTAATCAACACCAACGAAATTACATAGGACAATTTTTTGCTGTCACCTTTGATCGCTCCCGAAGTAGCGATAGCTGCAGAAACACCACAAATTGAAACTGCACTGGCTAACATCAGCGACATTTCTTTATCTATTTTGAGCTTTTTGCACAGCCAAAATGCAAAATACCATACCGAAATAACTACTACCAAAGCTTGTATCAATCCTAAAGAACCTGCTTTTAATATATCACCAAAAATTACAGTCGTCCCCAAAAGAACTAGACCTATTTTAACATACAATTCCGTACTTAATGCATTTTTGAACCATTCTGGCAAGGTAAATATATTGCTGATAAGCAATCCAATACCTAATGCAAAAATCACGGCTTCCAAATTATACTCTTTGACAGTGGAATTCCCAGCCAGAATTAAAGCAATAATGGTCAGAATAAAAACAGAAGGAAATACGATAAGTAAAGATTTTATGGATTTATTCAATAATAAAGCTCCTACAATAGCCGTAATATAAATGGTAATAAATTGACTTCCAATTTTACTGAGATTAGAAATTGAAAGAACTTTATCTGTTAATTCCGAAGTAGATTCCCAGCTAAAACTTGGTTTAGGAATAATAAGACCTAATAAAGCTAAAAGAACTAATCCCAATCCCAAAATCACCACTACCCAATCTTCGGTGAATGCTATTCTTTTTGTAGACATAATTTAGTTGTAATGTTATTTTTTAGTTAGATGTTCAAAAGCAACTGATGTAGTTGAATAATTATAGTTAAAACCTTCTTTTGAAGGTTGAGTAGCATATACAGAATTTGTGAGTAGAAGCATATCGCTTTCCACTCCTTTGAAATATGCGCCCATTTTTGCAAAAAGTGTTGGCAATGGCATTCCGATTGGCATTCCCACTGACCTTCGTAGATTTTTCATAAATTCTTTATTTGATATTGGTTCAGGTACACATGCGTGATATAGTGTCGATGGTGACTCGCGATCGATAATCCACACCACCATTCGAATTAAATCCAATTCATGTATCCAAGAAACATATTGTTCACCATCTGCCACTTGTCCTCCTAAGCCGAATTTTGCTAAAGGATATAACTCCTTATACATGCCAAACTTTTTGGATAATACTGGGCTTAACCTAAGAATGACTTTATGTGTTTTAGGTGTATTAGACTGGACAAAGGTTTGTTCCCATTGTTCGGTTAGCTTAGCTAAGAAAGTATTGCCATAATCTTTTGACTCTTCGTCATGATATCCTACTACTCCTTCAAAAACAGATATGCCAGAAAAATTAATCCATAATCGAGGTGGTAAATTTAATTTTTCTATTGCTTCACCCAAAATTTGAGTAGGTTTTAAACGAGAATGAAATAACTCTTTTTTATTTTCCTCTGTAAAGCGACATTGAATAGATTTCCCACTTAGATTGATTAAAGTATCTACATCTTCGAGCTCATCAACCCAAGATCCTATAGCTTCTCCATCCCAAAGAATATATTTGATTTTTGGGTTCATTGAATTCATTCTTTGTCTACTTAAGATGATAACTTCATATCCCGACTCAGCAAATGTTTTGGACAACAATTTCCCAATATTGCCCGTCCCTCCAGCTATTACAATCTTTTTCGAAACCATTATAAATTTACTTTTATGTTGAAATGATCTTTTAAGGCAATACGAGCTGCATGAAATCCACACATTCCATGTACTCCTCCTCCAGGAGGTGTAGCAGATGAACAGATGTAAACTGACTTATTGGATGTGCGATGTGGATTCAAAGAAATGGTCGGACGTGTATACAACTGCGAAACATCCATGATTCCGCCATTGATATCTCCACCTATGTAATTTGGATTGTACGCTTCCATTTGCTGCGGACTAAATGTATATCTTGCTAGAATAGTTTCTTTAAATCCTGGCGCAAAACGCTCTATTTGATTTTCTATAATATCGGTATAATCAACCGTTGAACCATTTGGTACGTGGCAATATGCCCAGCCCGTATGCTTACCTGCTGGCGCTCGGGATTTATCAAATTGACTTTGTTGCGTGAAAAGCACGAAAGGTTTATCCGTTATTTTCCCTCGATGTCCATCTTCTTCAGACAATGCTATATCATTGAATGTACCACCAATATGTATTGTTGCCGCTTGACGAGCACGCAAATCCGTAAATGGAGTTTCTTCAGAAAGCGCCCAATCGATTTTGAACACGCCCATTCCTTGTTTGTATCGTTGCAACTGCTTCGCATAGAAAGGTGTAAAACCTAAACCTTCAATATTTAACAATTGCTTCGGTGTCAAATCCAACAATAACACTTTATGTTCTGGAAGATCAAATCTATTTTTTAGCCAAAATCCAGTCTGAATTTTTCCACCCAAGGATAAATAATACGCTTCTAAAGCATTTGCAATAGACTGAGAACCTCCTGTCGGTATCGCCCAACCATAGCGATGCCCAACTCCCATAAGCACCAACCCAATAGCGGAAGTAGTGAAATTATCTAGTGGTTGAATACCATGCGCTGCCATTCCAGCCCATAGCGCTTTCGCCTTCTCTGTTTTGAAATGTTTAGCAAGCCATGAAGCAGGTTGTATCGCATGTAAACCAAAAGTTGCAAGATTAATTGGGAATTTGGGTAATCCCAATGGCCCCATCGTATCTTTAGCCAGTTTTTCCCAATTGTTAACGACTGGTTCTATCAAGCTTCTGTAGTATTCGCCGTCCTCCCCCAACTCCCTAATCGTCTCGTGTAAATCACGATTCAACACAGAACCTTCTTCGCCAATTAACGGATGTGCAGCTTCATATTTTGCATATTCGAAAGACAATCCATAATCTGCTAATGGAATAGAACGCATAAAAGACGACGCCATTGCCATAGGATGTATAGCTGAACAAACGTCATGCTTAAATCCTGGTAAGGTTAATTCTTTCGTCCGCATTCCCCCACCAATGGTATCCGCTCCTTCTATGATAAGCGTAGAAAGACCTTGCTGCTGCAATGTAATTGCGGCGGCAAAACCATTCGGTCCAGAACCTACTATTATTGCGTCGTATTTTGTCAAGAATTTAAATTATTATTACCTACAAAAGCTCAATTCGCTTTCTAAGTTAACAGTTATCTTGGTCAATTTTATGAATCAAATTTTTTCTTTTAAGATTCTACATTTTTATATACGAAAAAAGCTGTATCAAATAATTTGATACAGATTTATAAATTGATTGATAAGCCTTTATTTTAAAAAACTAAATAGACTATACCCAGAAGTAAGTACTACTAAGACACCAACTAATATTAATAAAACTTTGGGATTTACTTTTGATGCTACATAAGCTCCGATAGGTGCTGCGATTACTCCTCCTATCACTAAGCCCAGTACAATATCCAAATGCTGTACTCCTAAAATGAAGATGAACACAATGGTTGCAAAATAGGTTACAAAAAATTCTGCCGTATTCACAGTGCCAATTGTTTTACGGGGATTGTGACCTTGACTCAATAAGTTTGAAGTAACAATGGGTCCCCAACCACCTCCGCCAATCGCATCAAACAATCCACCAAATAAAGCTAGAAATGGTGCATACTTTGTTTTTGGCTTTGCATCACCTTTCTTGCGTACTGCTTTAAAAATCAAATAGCCTCCTAAAAAGATTAAATACGCAGAAATATAGGGCTTTATGACACCTCCATCCAATACATCGGACAAGAGATATGCTCCCAATCCAGCTCCTAGAACTCCTGTAAATACAATCTTGTAAAATAATTTCTTATCCAAATTATTGAATCGGATATGTGACAAGCCTGAAACACCTGTTGTAAATATCTCTGATGTATGTACACTGGCTGATGCCAATTTAGGTGGTATACCTAGACTGAGTAATAATGTTGTACAACTAACACCATATGCCATTCCTAAAGCTCCATCAATCAATTGTGCAAAGAATCCTGCCACAATGAACAAAAAGAATGTGGTATCAAAATCTACTGTATTGTTATGTACAGCTTGTGTAATCAAATAACCAAAATAGGATATGATTACAACTTTTAGTAACAATATAAATCCTACAATTGGCGATAATAGTTTTTTCTTATTTGCAACTGTGAGTATTTCTATAGCTTGTGTTTTATTACTCATATCTTGATTAGTTTATTGAGTTAATTTACTCTAATTATTATCTCAAATTATATCTTAAAGTCACACCGTAAGTAAGTGGATCTCCTACTACACCTGCATACTGACCAAAATTTCCTGGAGCTGCCAATAGTTGCTCATAGTAATCTTTGTTTGTTAAATTTCTGCTCCAAACAATTACAGATAATCCATTGCTCGCACGGAAACCAACACGTCCATTCAACAAAGTATATGCATCAATATTCAAATGTGCTGATGGAGAAGAACTGGACGAGAATTTAGAACGATAGAAAGCATCCACACCTAAGAAATAAGTACCTTGTAGACTCAAGAAATTACCTTTTTTAGTTAATTCAGGAGCGATAGTCCACGAATATTTTGAAATACCCGGTAGCTGACCGCCAGATACATCTTTGAATGCTTGTGCTCCACCGACTTCTTCCAATGGAACTGGCGCATTAGTAAATGAATCGTATTTACCATCTGTATAAGCAAACGCTGCGTTCACTCGTAACAAATTGCTGAGTTTAATACTTCCATCCAATTCCAAACCTTTCACACTTACTTTCTCCGCATTGGCTAGATATCCTCTATTTACACCTGGATCTGGCGTTTGCACTTGAGTTTGGTAATCTTTAATACTTGTTTGGAAAATTGTTAAATTCAAGAATGCATTCTGAATTGGATTTGTTTTTACCCCAAATTCGTAGTGATTGACAGATTCTGGTTTTACCTCTGCTAATTCTGTCGCTACTTTACCATCAATAACGGGCAGACCACCTACGTTGATACCAATTGGCTTATAAGATTTAGAATAAGTGACGAAAGTATTGTAATTCAGGTTAAATTTATATTGTAAAGACAATTGTCCAGACAAATTACCTGCATCCGCATCGACATCAAATTGTTGATTAGAATATATGCTGTTTACAGCAGCTAATTGTGCATCCGTATATTTGATAGTATTCTCGATATATTTAGTACGGTCATAGTTAGCTACTTTTTTGTCATAATTGTAGCGAATACCTGGCAATACGTGAATTTTGTCCGTAATAACCCAATCTAGCTGACCGAATACTGCTAAACTTGTACTCTTAATACCATATTTTGTACGAATACCTACTTTATCAATCAAACCAGGTCCCCATTGTGTAGCCGTAGCATTATTTTGCTGAAAGCGCCATAATGCGTCACCCGCCTCTTCTGTATGTACTGGGTCGGTACGTAAATCTTGCCACAATCCAAACACACCGACAACACCACTAATTTTTTCATTGATATTACCAGAATATCTGAATTCTTGGGACCATTGGTCATGCTTCGAAGTTCCTGATGAAATGGTGTAAACTGGAATACCCAAATAATCTCTATCATTCAATGGTACCCATTTCCAATATCTCCAAGCCGAAGTAGATGTTAGAGTTCCATTACCAATTTTATAGTCAAAATTTAATGAAGCGCCCCCCAATTCGTTATCTGCCTTTGATCGCGTATCTAAATCAACTTTACGTTCGAATGCACTTTTATAAGGGATTTCATAACCCAAATCTTCAATAATCTTATTAAACTGTCTATATTCTGAACGCTGATTTTTCACTACACCAGCAACTGCCCAACCATATCCATCTGGCTTTTGAATAGTTCGATCACCCGTCAACGTAACTTTCAAGTTTTCTGTTGGCGTATACAACAATTGTCCACGTAGTCCCAAATTGCTAATATCATTAATTTGACGATCTGTATGCACATTGTAAAATAGTCCATCACGTTGTGTACCAGAAAATGAAACTCTTGCCGCTAACTTATCCTTTACAAGAGGTCCTGTAATTGAAGCTTTACCTTGTACATAACCGTAATTACCATAACTTACTTCAAAATTAGCTCCCGGAATGAAGGAAGGAAGTCTTGAGGTAATATTGAAAGCGCCAGAAGTAGTGTTTTTTCCAAACAATGTTCCTTGAGGGCCACGCAATACTTCAATCTGTTCGATATCAATGAAATCTAACGCTGTAGCTGCTGGTCGTGCTATATACACACCATCCAAATAAAAACCTACACCTGGGTCGATACCATCATTTGTCAAACCGTATGTAGATCCAAGACCACGAATATTTAAAGTTGTATTACGCGGGTTGGAAGCATACAATTGTACCGAAGGAATAACCTCTTTAATACGGCTTACGTTGAATGCTCCGGCAACTTCTATAGTGCTTGCTTTTACTAATGAAACTGGGATAGGAATATCTTGAATCTGTTCTGTACGGCGACGAGAAGTTACAAAAACCTGCTCCAAAGAATTTACGCTTTGTTTTAATTCGATAACAGCTGGAGAAGTTTCGATAACTAATTTTTGAGTTTCATAGCCCAAGTAAGAAACGATAACCGTAAAAGGTAATTTTTGTCCAGTAACAAATTGAAATTTACCGTCTCTATCTGTTCTAACTTGGTGAGTCACTGCATCCAATTGCACGGTGACACCTGAAATTGGTTCTTTAGTATCTGCATCAATCACAGTACCAACCAACGAAGCATTAATAATAGGTTTTGGATCTTTTTGTTGTGCTTGTACCGCGCCCGCAGTTCCAAGTAATAAAGATAATCCGAAGGAAATGCTATAAATAGCTTTATAATTCATAAATTTAAATCGTTTAGTAGTGAATATTACAAGTATCAATGCCAATCGAAAACTTGTTCATTATTTAACAAAATCAAGGGGAAGCCTCACACTTCCCCTATCTATATACATAAGGGGAAAAGAAACTATCTGCACATTCGCATGTTCCCACGCAAAAGATTTTGTTTAATAAGTGTAGTCCGCGCTATCAGATCTGTTTTTAGTAATTTGTAAAATTGATTCATTCTCAAAAGTTTAATATTAAGGTTGATTAATTCCATCTTTGCTCTCATAATGAATGAGATAACGATGCAAATATAAAAACAAAAAATATAATGTCTACTAATTTTATAGATTTTATATACTTTATTATTTAAAAAACTGAATATCAATAATATAATTTTTTAAAATTAACTAGAATAATATTTTAATAACCATAATTTAATCCGTATGTAGAATTATTAGCACAAAAAAAGCCCGCTAAGAAGCGGGCTAAAATCAATCAACTTAATTAAAACTGTTATTTAAAAACAATACTTATTTTCTTCTATTAATTTTCGTGCAATACGTTGACGGGCATCCTTCACGTTGAAAGGTTGAGCTTTAGTAAAACGACGAATACCTACAAGCATCATATTCAATTCATCACCTTCTCCAAAAGAATACAAGGCTTCTTTCGCAGCCACATTAACCTTATCAATTGTAGTGTATAAATATACACGAGCCATGTCCGTTGCAAGAGCGGCTGCTTTGTCCCCTTTTGTATGGTATAATTTTTCCGCACGTAATAGCACAGATTCTGCAACATACACGTAACCGATAATATCCGCTATATTCATTAAGATCTCTTGTTCTTTCGACAACGACATCATCAATTTTTGAACCGCAGCACCTGCCACCAACAAACCTGCTTTTTTAAGATTAGCGATGACTTTTTTCTCCGCTGCAAAAGGTGTTTCATCTTCTTCACCAAAATCTGGAATAGACAGCAATTCACCAGCCACCGCTTGCGCAGGTCCCAGTAAGTCTAACTCGCCTTTCATCGCACGTTTCAACAACATATCAACCACCAACAAACGGTTTACTTCATTCGTACCTTCAAAAATTCTGTTAATACGTGAATCGCGATACGCTCTTTCCATCGGTGCTTCAGCAGAATACCCCATTCCGCCATAGATTTGAACGCCTTCATCCACCACATAATCCAACATTTCCGAGCACCAAACTTTGATAATCGCACACTCAATAGCAAATTGTTCTACAGATTTTAATTTAGCTTTTGCTTCATCCATTCCCCCTGCGACTAATGCATCGTATGCATCATCGATGTTTTGTCCAGCGCGATACGTGGCAGATTCAGTAGCAAAAAGTCGTATTGCCATTTCAGCTAATTTGTAACGAATAGCACCAAATTTGGAAATCGGTAAATTAAACTGCACACGCTCATTTGCATAGTTCACCGCGCGAGAAATAACTGCACGTGCAGAACCAATCGTAGCAGCACCCAATTTGATACGCCCAATGTTTAGAATATTCACAGCGATTTTGAATCCATTTTCGCGCTCCGAAAGCATATTTTCGACCGGAACAGGGCAGTCGTTAAAAAACACTTGACGTGTCGACGATCCTTTGATACCCAATTTATGCTCTTCTGGGTTCATAGTGATACCACCAAAATCTTTTTCTACAATGAAAGCAGTTAGATTTTTATCGTCATCAATTTTGGCGAAAACAATGAAAACATCTGCAAATCCACCGTTTGTGATCCACATTTTTTGACCATTTATCAAATAATGTGTCCCTTCTGCATTCAACTTCGCAGAAGTACGACCTGAGTTCGCATCGGAGCCCGAGTTTGGCTCTGTCAAACAATAAGCGGCTTTCCATTCGCCTGTTCCCAACTTTGGAATATATTTAGCCTTTTGCGCTTCATTTCCATAATACAAAATTGGCAATGTACCTATCCCCGTATGGGCTGATAACGCTACCGCAAAAGAAAATCCACCGCCTACCGCATCCGTAACCAACATCGATGTGTTGAAATTCTTACCAAAGCCACCGTATTCCTCTGGAATGGACACGCCCAACATGCCCAATTCACCTGATTTATCCAGCAAACTTTGCATCAAGCCCTCTTCTTGCGCATCAATGCGATCCAACTTATTTAGTACTTCCGTATCCAAAAAATCCAAACAAGTCTGACGAATCATCTGTGCTTCTTCATCAAATTCCTCTGGAATGAAAATATCTGTGTATGTAGTTTCTTTAATTACAAACTCCCCGCCCTTGATTGTTGCTTTGTTACTCATAGTTTTTAATTGATTAAGGAGAAAAGAATAAGTCTTAATTTCTTATTCTTTTTATCATAATTTATAATCTTTAATGTTTGCCCTCTTATTTCTAATCAAGCATTTCAAAAATTCCTGCTGCACCTTGTCCCGTACCCACACACATGGTCACCATGCCATATTTTCCACCGCGTCGTTTCAGTTCATTCAAAACCTGCACGGTTAATTTTGCTCCAGTACATCCTAATGGGTGACCTAAAGCAATAGCACCACCATTCACATTGATTTTTGATTCATCCAAACCTAACTCACGGATAACTGCCAACGATTGTGAAGCAAATGCTTCGTTCAATTCGAACAAATCAATATCCTCTTTCTGCAAGCCAGCCATCTCCAAAGCCTTTGGAATTGCTGCAATTGGTCCAATCCCCATGATGCGTGGAGGCACTCCTGCTACTGCATAAGAAATTAATTTTGCGATTGGTTTTAAGCCAAGTTCTTTCACTTTTCGTTCGGACATCACCAATACAAAAGCTGCACCATCTGAAGTCTGGGAAGAATTACCTGCCGTAACTACTCCGTCTGCTGCGAAAACCGGTTTCAATTTGGCCAACGCATCTAACGTTGAGTCCGCGCGAGGACCTTCATCTGTATCTACGACATATTCGCGTGTTGCCATTTTGCCATCTTTGACATAATTTTCCTTGATTTTAATCGGAACGATTTCATCTTTGAAAACTCCAGATTTAATTGCGCTCACAGCTTTCTTATGTGAATTCAACGCAAAAGCATCTTGATCTTCACGTGAAACGTTAAATTCATGCGCGACAGCTTCTGCTGTCAATCCCATTCCCCAGTACCAATCAGGATTCTCCTTTGCTGTCTTTGGATTTGGAACTATCTTCCACCCACCAAATGGCATCCCTGACATCACCTCTGCTCCACCAGCGATAATAATATCCGCCATGCCAGTTTTAATCTTTGCTGTCGCTGTCGCAATAGTATCTAAGCCCGACGCACAATAGCGGTTGACTGTTACACCTGGAACTTTGTCCGTATCTAATCCCATCAGTGAAATGAAACGCGCCATATTCATCCCTTGCTCAGCCTCGGGCATCGCATTACCGACGATGACATCGTCAATTTCTTCTTTATTTAAATTGGGCACTGAAGCCACTAAATGTTTTATAACTTCTGCTGCTAAATCGTCTGCACGCAAGAACCGAAAACCACCTCTCGGCGCCTTCGCTACTGCCGTACGATATCCTGCTACTATATATGCTTCCATTTTTCTGTGTTTTAGTAGTGCGTAATGTGTATTGCGTATGGAGATTACTTCATTGATTTCATCAAATTGTAAAGCATCTTTTGTACAGCTTCTACCTCATCACATAGTTTATTCTTAATCGAATCATCTATATACTCCAATCTATTAAGCAGTTCTAATTGTGTCTCCAATTCATATGCCGAACCGTTTGCAATTCCCAAAAATTGAACAAATTCACCTTTTGTATTTCGCCCCGCATCTTCAGCAATGTTAGAACAAATTGAAACAGCACATCTTCTAATTTGAGTCAGAAGGCCAAACTTTTCCGTGATAGGTAGATTTTCTGTACTCAGATATACTGAAGTAGCTAAATCCATAGCCTTTTTCCAAACAACTAATTCTCGAAATTTATGCATACTCAATTCTCACTACTTAATATTCAATACTTCAAGACTAGTTCCTCAAAGGCTTCCCTTTTGTCAACATATGCTGTATACGCTCTAATGTTTTGCGTTCAGCACATAATTCCAAGAAAGCTTTGCGTTCTAAGTCGAGTAAGTATTGTTCCGAAACTTCCGTTGGTGCTGAGAGGTCGCCCCCACACATCACATAACCTAGTTTTTCGGAGATTTTCTTGTCGTGATCTGAAATGTATTTACCTGCACGCATCGAGTCAGCGCCTACATAGACAATGCCCAAACCTTGGTTACCCAATACTTTGATATCCGTACGTGGAATTGGTTGTACATAACCTGCTTCTGCCAATTCAATAGCTTTAGCTTTTGCATCAGCCAATAATCGTGTACGATTCATCGTAATCGCATATTTTCCTTGTTGCAAATAACCTAACTCGAATGCTTCGACAGCTGAAGTTGACACTTTAGCCTGACCTATAGTCAAAAATCTATCTTTTAAAGTAGTCTGCACAATTTGCTCTGGCTTGTACTCATCCGAAGCACGCAATGCAAATTCTTTTGAACCGCCACCACCTGGAATTACACCAACACCAAATTCAACCAATCCCATATATGTCTCAGCGTGCAACTGCACAAAATCAGCATGCATCGAAAACTCACAACCACCACCTAAAGTTAATTGAAATGGAGCTGCAACTACAGGAATTGATGAATACCGAAGACGCATCGCTGTATTTTGGAACATACGAACCGCCATATTCAACTCATCGTAATCTTGCTCTACTGCCATCATAAATATCATACCGATATTCGCTCCTGCGGAGAAATTTTTCCCGTCATTCGAAATCACTAATCCACGGTAATCTTTTTCCGCAATATCAATTGCTTTGTTGATACCTTGAATTACATCACCTCCAATAGTATTCATTTTGGTATGAAATTCACAGTTGATAATTCCATCACCCAAATCAATGATTGAAACTCCAGAGTTTTTCCAAATCGTTTTCGAGTCACGGATATGGTCTAATACGATTAAATCTTCCGTACCCGGAATTGGTTTATACGATTTGCTTGCTATATCATAATAATGGCGAACACCATTTTCTACTTTGTAAAAGCTCTCAGCACCCGACGCCAACATATCATGCACCCACTGTGCTACTTCACCTGTTTGACCTGGAAGGCGTTTTTCCTCTGACTGAATCTTGCCTAAAGTTTCACGAACTCCCAAAGCATCCCAAACTTCAAAAGGACCTATTTCCCAACCGAAACCCGCACGCATCGCATCGTCAATACGGAAAAAATCATCCGTAATCTCAGGTACACGTTTTGAAACATATTCGAACAAAGGGTAATGCATAGCGCGAAAAAGTGCAGCCGCTTTATCTGTACCTTGTTCATATACTTTCATGCGCTTGCGAATATCTTCCACCAACTTAGTAGCTTCTAATGTCGAAGACTTAACTTTTTGTTGCGAGCCATATTCTAAGGTTTTCAAGTTTAAAGACAAAATTTCAGAACTACCGTCAGCCGCTTTTACTTTTTCATAAAAACCCTTTTTTGTCTTTTCACCCAACCATTTATTTTCGACCATCTTGGTGATGTAATCAGGCAATTTGAAGACACCTTTAGCCTCGTCATTTGGTGCATTTTGATCCAAACCATTAGCCACGTTGACTAAAGTATCCAAACCAACCACATCTGCAGTACGGAAAGTTGCCGACTTAGGATGTCCCATAGCTGGACCAGTGTATTTGTCGACTTCTTCGACTGACAAGTCTAACTGACTCACTAAATGTGTCAAAGCCAACATCGAGTAAACACCAATACGATTGCCTATAAAGGCAGGAGTATCTTTACACAATACAACTGTCTTACCCAACATTTTGTCACCAAAATGCATTAAGAAATCAACAACTTCTTGTTTAGTGAATGCTGTTGGAATAATTTCTAATAATTGCAGATAACGAGGAGGATTAAAAAAGTGTGTGCCACAAAAATGAGCTTTAAAATCATCCGATCTACCTTCATTCATCATATGAATAGGAATACCAGATGTATTGGAAGTGATTAAAGTTCCTTGTTTGCGGTATTTTTCGACCTGTTCAAACACAGATTTTTTAATATCCAAACGTTCGACTACAACTTCGATAATCCAATCAACCTGCGAAATTTTGGACATATCATCCTCAAAGTTTCCTGTCTGTATTCGCTTCGCATAAGATTTGCTAAATAGAGGCGCTGGATTAGATTTTATTGCGGTATCAAGTGAGGTATTAACAATACGATTTCTTACCGCAGCACTTTCTAATGATAACCCTTTCGCTTCTTCGGCGGGAAGCAATTCCTTTGGAGGAATATCCAAAAGCAACACCTCTACACCAATATTAGCAAAGTGGCATGCGATACGCGAACCCATCACCCCCGAACCCAACACTGCTACTTTTTTAATGCTTCTCATCATAAGTTTATATTTTTTTGATTACTCTTCAACCATGACTTGTGGTTCATATTTATTTGCCAAATCATTTAATTTAGCAAGCATTTGTGCTAACTGTTGTCTTTCTTTCTCGGTAAATTGCGCATCCAAATATTCATTGAAGCCTTTCACGACATCTTTTGCAATTTTTCGTTTCTCCACCCCCAAAGGAGTTAAAAATACCTTCACAGAACGTTTATCTTGTGCGCTAGCCTCTCTATAAATGAAGCCTAAACTTTCCAAATTCACTAACACGCGCGAAAGCGATGTCGTCTTTACACCTGTCAAAGTGGCTATTTGTGATACAGGTGTTCCCTCTTTGTGAATATTGATTAATATATACCCAGCTGCCTGCGTAAAACCATACTGTGTAGCTATTGCATTGTATTTATTCGCTACAGTTTGCCAAGCGGCTTTTAAAAAATAATCAATTGTTTTATTCTGGCTCATAGTCAATTCGGTAAAATGGCTAACCTGCATTTATTATGCACGCATAACAAATCTATAGATTAGAATTTAATATTTCAAGAATTATGTTGTTTTTTTTAATAAAATTGTGTCTGAAATTGATTAAACACATCATTGGTTAATAGATATAATCAGTATCAAGGCAAAATGTGGATAACTTTTAAGCATTGATTATCTAATAATTAGCGCGAATATACGATAGGTTATAAACATAATCAATATTGTATATGCGAATAATGCTTTAACTTTGTGAAAACAAAAAGCAAAAATATGGCATTAGTGAATATTCCTCGTCTAGATCTACATGATTATACTCAGGGGTCTACCGAGCTTCGCGCTCAATTTGTACAAAATATCGGTAAAGCATTTAATGAGACCGGCTTCGTAACAATTGCAAATCATGGACTTAGCCCTGCGTTGATCGAGGAGCTTTATGCTGTCGTAAAAGCTTTTTTTGATTTACCGCAAGAAACAAAAGATAAATATGAATATCCGGAGTTAGCTGGCCAACGTGGTTATACTAGTAAAGGCAGAGAAAAAGCCAAAGACGCTAAGGTTCCAGATTTGAAAGAGTTTTGGCAGCGTGGTCAAACTATTATAGGCGAAGAGTACTCAAAAGCGGACTTCCCGGACAATCCATCTGTAGCTGAATTACCGAAATTTAACGAGATAACTGCCGAAATTTACAAAAAACTTGAAGATGCTGGGCGTAATCTGTTGAAAGCCATTGCTTCCTATTTAGAATTAGAAGAAGATTATTTTGAAAAATATGTAATCAATGGCAATTCAATACTGAGAGCTATTCACTATTTTCCTATCGAAAATCCAGAATCTATTTCTGATGATGCCGTAAGAGCAGGTGCACATGAAGACATCAATTTGATTACTTTATTAATTGGAGCTAGTGCTGATGGTTTAGAGGTATTAACGAAAGATGGCCAATGGTTTCCAATAAAAGCTAAAGGAGAAGATATTGTTGTGAATGTAGGAGATATGTTGCAACGGTTAACTAACAATAAATTGAAATCAACTACACATAGAGTGGTGAATCCTCCTCGTGAATTGATGAAGACATCACGCTATTCTGTGCCATTCTTCTTACATCCAAAGGCAAGTATGAGCTTAGAATCATTAGATTCATGTATTTCGGAAGAATATCCAAAATTATACGAAGATTATACAGCAGGTCAATATTTGGACGAACGCTTAAGAGAAATTGGTTTGAAAATGTAATATAACTACAAAAGGCAATCTTGAGGATTGCCTTTTGTAGTTATATAGTTTCTCGCATACTTTTAGGAAGGGATTTGACCACTAAATCAAAGCTATGATCAATTAGATCTAATAACTGTTTCGGGTTCAATTCTCGACCAAGAAAAACCGTATTCCAGTGTTTTTTATTCATATGATATCCTGGAAATATAGTTTGATCGTATTTCTCACGTAGTTCAATTGCATATTCAGGATCACATTTCACGTTGAAACTCAAATTCTCCACTTGATCCAAACCGATTAAAAGAAACACTTTACCTGCAATTTTGAAAACAAGCGTATCAGGTCCAAAAGGTAATTCTTCAGTGACCAATTGATGCTTTTCTAAGCAATGCGATCTAATATCTTCAATATGCATAGTAAAATTATGTACTAAGATAAAAGTTTTATGATATCATTTTGAATTTCAACACCTTTATCTTCATTATACCACTTTTGAAGAGATTCTTTCATAGCGTTGAATTCAACACCTTCTTCTTTCCAAAACAAATATAACTCTTGGAGTTTTTGAGGACGCGGTCCCCAAACAGCTAAATCATTATTATTTGCATCTCGTATAATCAGCTTAGGAATAGACTTCCCCCCATTTGTTAAATAATTCTCAATCATAAAAGGCTCCTCGTCACGCAATTGAATATCCACCTTGATATTTGCATTATTCTCCACCATATTAATCAATTGTGGAACTGAATGTGCTGCATCACCACACCATGGCTCCGTAATAATAATCCAAGTTTGTGGCTCTTGTATTGAAGAAATTAGAGCTTTGAGCTCATCGTTGGGCTCAAATTTATTTAGCCAACGATTGGTTCTTGACCAATTTAGTTTGGCATAATTGTAATAATTTTCATCTTGATAAACAGGATATTGCTCAGGATTTAAGATGATCTGCTCGAAATAATTTAAGTATTCTTCAAAAGTCATATATCAGTGTTTTAAGGTTAAACAAAAGTACTTTTTTACGAAATATTATTTGTCATAAATTTGTTGGTTCTCGATTAAACCTTTTTATAAAACTTCCATCTAAGACCCTAATACCATAAACCAATTTTAATGAAAAGCATCATTTTTACCTTTCTTGGACTTCTGATTTCAAGCTTGAGTATAGCACAATCAAATTTAAATGGGAAAATCCTGGATAAAGCGGATAATACCCCCCTAACAAATGCAACAATTATATTACTAAATCAAGATTCGATCTTACAATATCATACCAGAGCGAATGAAAACGGAAATTTTGAATTCAAGAGAATTAAAAACAATGATTATATAGTAATAATCTCTTACCCCAAATTCGAATTGTATTCTCAACCAATCCAACTTAACAAGAATACCACATTAGATAACATTCTACTGAATTCTCAAGCTAATTTGATAGAAGAAGTGGTTGTGACAGGAAGAATTCCAATTCGTATCAAAGGAGATACTATCGAGTACGATGCCGGCAGTTTTGAAACAGAGAAGAATGCTAAATTAGAAGATCTATTGAGAAGGCTTCCGGGGCTTACAGTTTCTGGTGATGGTGCAATCACCGCTCACGGAAAATCAGTTGCTAAGGTATTGATTGATGGAGAGGAATTTTTTGGTTATGATCCTAAAATCGCTATTCGTAATGTCCGCGCTGATGCGGTTGACAAAGTTCAAGTGTATGAACGTAAGTCTGAACAAGCTGAGTTAACGGGCATCGATGATGGGCAGCGTATTCAGACGTTGAATGTAGTGCTCAAAGAAGAAGCACGCGTTGGTGTATTCGGCAACATCGAAGCTAACCTCGGAACGGAAGAATTATATACAGCCAATCTCTTTGCTGCAAAGTTTAACCGAACAGAACGCATTGGAATCACCGCTAACACCAACAATATGGGCGCATCAGCGGGAGGGCGTGAAGGTGGATTACGCATGAATAGCCAAATAACAGGTGAACCAAAAAACTCATCTATTGGAGCTAATTATGAAAATCAGTTCTTTAGCAAAAAGCTGAACGTGAACGCCAATTATAATTTTAATGATGCGAGTAACCGCAACGAACGTGATAGCTACAATAAAGAGATTGTTTCTAATGATCAAATCCAAGAGACAAACAGCAGCTCCAAAAATGAGAATGCTAACCAAGGACATAACTTTAGATCACAATTTAGATGGCGTATAGATTCGACGTCCAATATGGAAGTGCATTTAAATGCACGACAAAATCAAAGTACAGGCTTTAGTAGCTCGGAGAGTTTTATGCTTAACAATGCGACCGACTCTGTACGTGACTTTAGGAGTTCTAACCGCAATTTCGGAGACAATCTTTCCAACGATTTCCGAATAAATTATCGCAAACGACTCAACGCCAATGGAAGATCGATTAATATTCACGTGAGTAATGACATGAATCAGTCCAACCAAGAAAGTGAAGTCTTTCAACGCACTTATTTACACAAAGACAATAGAGAAACAATCGTCGATCAGACAAGGATAAATGAATCTGATGGTAATAATTTTTCTACACAATTACAGTTTTCTGATCGCATTACCCAACAAATGTATTACTCTATAGGCTATAATTTTGGGTACAATAAAAACAAGAATAAAATTGATGCATTTAATAATGATGGTGGGAATCAAACAATTGACGAACAATATTCACAAAATCTAATAAATGAGTCTAGCAATCAAAGCGTCGTAGCAAATTTGAATTATAATACTGAAAAATTAAATTTCTCTCTTTCAAATCGAACGAACTATAGAGATCAGGGGATAAATGACTCTTACCGAGATATTGATCTTAGCAGAAGTTTTTGGGATAATGATTTAAATATTAATGGTAATTATAGAATTTCTAATCGAAAAAATCTATCTGCATCTTACCAAAATAGTTTTGATGTACCTTCATTTGGACAATTGCAACCATTGCAACCACAAACTTCACCTATCTTTTTACAATTAGGAAATCCAGATTTGCAGCGAGCTGTGAACAATAATTTCAGGTTGAATTACAATACTATGAGTCTTTTAAAAGGGACAAGCTGGAATTTAAATTCTGCAATAAGTTTTAAAAACAATCCAATCGTAAACAAACGAACTGTAACTGACACATTGACGACAAGCACCTATGTCAATGTAATGGGTAGATCCAGTTGGAACGCAAACTTAAATGCAAACCATGGCAGACCTATATTTGACCGCAAGGTGCAATTGAATATATTTTCAGGAGCGAATTATGGAAATGGATTTACATATACACGCTATTCGGAAGATGGTTCACGAAACGATCAGGGGCAGTATGAACTAAACAATACGCAAAACGCATCTGTTTTTACAGGATTTAGTTTTAATGAACAAGATTCAAAAGGTTTGGACTATGATTTTAACTGGCGTGTGAATGTAAATAATCAACGTAACAGCCTACAACGTGATTTGAATTATACAAATCTAAGTACTGGCGGATCAACTTATTTACGCTACTTTTTACCAAAACAGTTTAATATTACCACACACATAAATTATAGTGTAGAAGGACCAACCAAATTTTATAACAAATCAATTCATCAATTCTACACAAACCTGGAAATGAGCAAGAAGCTATTAAAAAATCAAAGTTTAGTAGCTAGCGTAAAAGCATTTGACATATTCAAAACATTCAATACAACAAATAGAAATGTCTCGGATACACAATTCTCAGAATCAACACAATTGATGTTGACACGATACTTTTTATTTGGTCTAAAATGGGATTTTAACAAAAATTTAGGAAAGAAAAACAATGAATAAGCTAATACTAACATTTATATTATTAATCTGCTGGGGGCAGAGTGATGCACAGTACGCCTATTTCGGTACAAGAGGTAAAATTTCATTTGACAAAGTCACGTTCACCAAAGCAAGAGTACGCAGCATGACTCAAAATGCGGATCCAAATATGATGATGCGATTTGGTGGTGGAGGCGGATTTAATTTGGATAATATGCCCGAATCGACCACACAAAAGTTGATGTTATATTTTGATGAAAATAGCACCGTATTGACAGTAGACCCTTCGGCCGAAGAAACTGCAACACCAAATAATTCGGGCAATAGAGCTGTTGTGAGAGCTGGCGCAGGTGGCGGTAGAGGTGGAAATATGGGCGGTGGAAATTTTAGGATGAATGCTGGTGTCGGTGGAAATATGCCTCGAGGTAGAATGAATAACAATTCTAAAGTTTTTCATCAAAATCTAAAAGATGGCACCAGTAATGTGCAATTGGAAATCGACGAAAAGTACATCATATCTGACAGCCTTAACAATATTACATGGCGATTCACCAACGAATACCGAGAAATTGCAGGTTTCGAATGCCGAAGAGTAAATGGTTCTACACCTGATTCCCTTTATTTAGTCGCATTTTATACGGATCAGATTCCCGTTTCAGCCGGACCAGCCTTAAGTAGTGGTCTTCCGGGCATGATTATGGGATTGGCTATACCGGAAATGCATATTCAATATTGGGCAACAAAAGTGGATTATACAAATGATACTACACCTACAGATTGGAAAGACAAAAAAGCCAATGCATTGACATTAGATGATTTTGTCAAAAATTTTGGCAGAATGTTTCAACGTGGACGTGACAGTAATACGGCAAAAAGGCAAATTCAAGAACAATTAATTTACTAATCAAAGACAATTTGTCACACTATTGTGGCAGAATTAAGACATATTGATGATAAACATTAGATTTTATGGTCAAAATAGTTGTTGGCACAAGGGTTGATATATACTTATCAAATTTGAATAAATAGTAAACAACAAAATACATAATATGTCTAAAATAATAGGAATCGACTTAGGAACTACGAACTCATGTGTCGCTGTAATGGAGGGTAATGAGCCAGTAGTAATTGCTAACAACGAAGGAAAACGTACTACACCTTCAATCGTAGCATTTGTAGATGGTGGTGAGCGTAAAGTAGGTGATCCTGCAAAACGTCAAGCAATCACAAATCCATACAAAACGATTTATTCTATCAAACGTTTCATGGGAACTTCTTTTGATGAGGCTTCAAAAGAAACATCTCACGTACCTTACAAAGTAGTAAAAGGTGACAACAATACTCCTCGTGTGGAGATTGATGACCGTAAATATACACCTCAAGAAATCTCTGCGATGACACTTCAAAAAATGAAGAAAACTGCAGAAGATTATTTGGGTCAAGAAGTAACACGTGCGGTAATCACTGTACCTGCTTACTTCAATGATGCACAACGTCAAGCAACTAAAGAAGCTGGTGAGATCGCTGGTCTTAAAGTTGAGCGTATTATCAATGAGCCTACAGCTGCAGCTTTAGCTTACGGTCTTGATAAGGCAAACAAAGATATGAAAATCGCAGTTTTTGACTGTGGTGGTGGTACACATGACGTTTCTATCTTAGAATTAGGTGATGGTGTATTCGAAGTAAAATCTACTGATGGTGATACACACTTAGGTGGTGATGACTTTGACAACGCAGTAATCAACTGGTTGAACGATGAGTTCAAAGCGGAAAACAATGGTTTTGATTTGAAAAATGACGCTATGGCGTTACAACGTTTGAAAGAAGCAGCTGAAAAAGCTAAAATCGAGCTTTCAAGCACTACTTCAACAGAAATCAACTTACCATATATTACTGCTGACGCTACAGGTCCTAAGCACTTAGTACGAACATTATCACGTGCCAAATTCGAGTCTTTAGTAGCTGATTTAGTAAAACGTACAATCGATCCTTGTCGTACAGCATTGAAAAATGCAGGTTACACAACAGCTGACATCGATGAAATCATTTTAGTAGGTGGTTCTACACGTATCCCTGCTATCGTTGATGCAGTAAAAGAATTCTTCGGTAAAGAGCCTTCTAAAGGTGTTAACCCGGATGAAGTTGTAGCTTTAGGTGCTGCTATCCAAGGTGGTGTATTGACAGGTGAAGTGAAAGACGTATTGTTATTAGACGTTACTCCTCTTTCTTTAGGTATCGAGACAATGGGTGGTGTATTCACTAAATTGATCGAAGCGAATACTACTATTCCAACTAAGAAATCAGAAGTATTCTCTACAGCATCTGACAACCAACCATCCGTAGAAATTCACGTATTGCAAGGTGAGCGTCCAATGGCTGCAAACAACCGTACTTTAGGTCGTTTCCAATTGGCTGACATCCCTCCTGCTCCTCGTGGTATTCCTCAAATCGAAGTTATATTTGACATCGATGCGAATGGTATCATCAAAGTATCTGCGAAAGATAAAGCAACTGGTAAAGAGCAAAATATTCGCATCGAAGCTTCTTCAGGTTTGTCGGATGAAGAAATCCAAAAAATGAAACAAGAAGCAGAAGCTAACGCTGAAGCGGATAAAAAAATAAAAGAAGAGGCGGATAAAATCAATGCTGCAGATGCTTTAGTGTTCTCTACTGAAAAACAATTGAAAGAATACGGCGATAAAATCTCAGCTGATAAAAAAGCGCCTATCGAAGCAGGTTTAGAGAAATTAAAAGCAGCTTATGCAGCACGTAATTTCGAAGACATTGATACAGCTTCAGCTGAATTGAACAATGCTTGGACTGCTGCTTCTGAAGAAATGTATGCAGCTTCACAACAAGGTGGTGCACAACAACCTCAAGGTGACGCTGGTCAATCTTCACAACAAAAAGGTGGCGATGACGTTCAAGACGTAGAATTCGAAGAGGTTAAATAATCTATTTCACCAATACAAAAAAATCCCCTAAGAAAATTTTCTTAGGGGATTTTTTTGTATTGTAGCAGTCTAAGTATCTCTTCGATATATTAATATAAACTTACAATTATGAACAAACTCCTTCACTTCCTATTCTTTACACTGATACTAATTGGTTGTGGTAAAGATAAATTGGAGAATCAAAATGATTTTGAAAAAAGCTATGCCACTTTTCAAAAATTTAAAAAAGAAACAAAGAACACCTATACATATAAAACAACTGTACAATCGTATTATGATGGGATTGTTCGCGAGTAAACATTTGAAATTGTTGAAGGGGTGGTAACAAAACGATCCTTTATGTTCAAAGAAATTGGCAACAATAAACGTCCAGAAACAGGTTGGACAGAAGAATCAGCAAGATTAGCTTTCCAAGCTACTGATTATACCGATGAAGCAATTGCAAATCTGATTTCTAAATTAGAATGGGTAGAGGAAAAAGACCAATTAGGCACAATGGAAGCAGCCCCCTTAAACATATGGACTTTAGACCAAATTTATGATAAAGCTAAAGAAGAATGGTTGATTAAACGAGCAAATGCACAAATACACTTCGAAACTAATAATAATGGATTAATTTCCTTAGCGGGATATGTACATAATGGATGTCAAGATGACTGCTTCACAGGCATTAAAATTATAAAAGTAGAAAAGCTCGAAAATTAATAAATTCGTGCTTTCATATTTATCTTAAATATAATTATTTCTTAAGCTTCAACCTTTAATATAAAGGTACTATCATTTAAAGCCAATTTAACACCAATCTCATCAAATTGAATAGAAAATTCGCCTTCTAACTTCTTAGCAATTTCAACAACTTTTATATCGCACAAAGATTCTTGAACATAATTTACAGCTGCAACCAATAATACAGTCGCAATTATAATTCGTCCTAAACGACCAAAAAGTGGATAAAAGTTCATATGGTTTGATTTATTACCCAAATATAAATCATAAAACCTTTATAATTAAAATATTAGATATAAAAGAGTTGTTACAAATCGCTAGCTACTTATCGTACCCATACCACCGTAATATCCCTTTATCAAACACCGTCCAGATACCAGACGGAAGATCGGCCTTTTTGAGTGCAATATTAGTCCAAGTATTGCAAGAATAGAACATACTATAAGAACCCAGTGCTTCATAAAAAGCATCGGTATCACCATATTGGGCATTAGTTTCAATATAGATAGGCTTTTTGTCCTCCTTAGTTTCTAAACTTTCAAGCACATGTTCAATCAGTTTTTGATATTGATCTTTACTAACTTCAATTTTATAACATAACTTATCTTCAACTACGCTGTGATGAAAGGTCACATGCAATGCTGTTTCTCCTATTCCCAATGCAGCAACTAATGCTGTTTTGGCAGTTAGATCTTTCCATTCGGGTGTATTGAGATAGAATCCTTTGTCTCCCCAACCAATTCCAACCCATTTGTAGGTAGTATCTTTACTTTTTGTATCTGAAGTCGGAAAAATTTCACGCCAATCCAACAAATCTGTCTGTACGGGGAATACAATATCTGTGTGCACATCATTGGATAGCAAATAGATGTTGTAATGCGTTTCCGTACTAGCAGAAGATTGTGAGTTTGCAGGAATGCGCGACAAGATTGCATCCGCGGCAAAATACAACGCTACAAATACCACCAAAATACCTAAAATATACAGCAGTACCATTTTGAAAAATCTCATAATTTAAGTCATAAAAAAAGTGCAAAAAACTTCTGCACTTTATATTTTATTCAAAACAAATTGTGTTTAGAAAAGTTTTTCTGGATAAGCTCCTTGAGCAATTAATGTCGAAATGCTTTCTTGAACAATCGGTTTGTCTTCCGGATATGTCACACCAAACCATTTAGACGATGTTGGAATAACTTTGAAATCAGCCATTCCATTTTTTACCATATGATCTGGAATAGATGGAATAAAGAATTCTGCTTTCGGATTATTGGTGTTCGCTTCCACAAAAGCTGGAAATAAATCGAGACACACGTCAAAAACTTTGGGCGTAAAACCCCAAAAATTCATTGAAACACGTGTTTTTGGATCCAAATCGTATTCTACATCATTCTCATTAAATACAATTTTACGGTCTTCACCTTCGCCTTTATAATATATATTTGTACGTTCAGTTACAGAGTCCATATTACCCTCTGGACTTACTTCACATACACCACGAGATACATATCCGTAATCAGACATTGTATTTCCTACTTCAAATCCCATTAACGACATATTGCTATCTGAGACATCCGCTGTTAAAAACTTAGCCATTTTCTGAAATGCATCTGTACCGTAGAAATCATCTGCATTAATTACACAGAATGGACCATTAATTTTATCTTTAGCACTCATTACCGCATGTGCTGTACCCCAAGGTTTAGAACGTTCGATGACGCGATCTACGCCAAATTTAGTCAAATCAAAATCTTGAAAAGCGTAATCCACATCTATTTTACCTGCTAATTTAGCATCAAATTTAGCACGCATCATTTCTTCAAATTCCTGACGAATAATAAATACTACTTTTCCGAAACCTGCCTGAATAGCATCGTAAATAGAATAATCGACGATTGTCTCACCGTGTGGCCCGAATCCGTCCACTTGCTTCAATGATCCATAACGACTTGCCATTCCAGCTGCAAGCACTAATAAAGTAGGTTTTTCCATATTGTTTAGTAAATAATTAAATTCCGCAAATATACTATTTCTTTTTAAAGAATGTGTTCAATAATCCTGTTGCCAATTTACCTAAAAGTTTTACACCTTCACGTGCTAATGTTCGACTAGCTTGCGTCTGCGCTGCTTCTAACGGAGATTGTCTTCTCGAGCTTGAAGAACTTGATTTTGAGGATTGTTTTGCTGCCTCTGCTTGAGCTTTTTCACGCGCTTCCACTTGCAAGTCATGTGCTTCTTTTTCTTCTATTATTTCCGCTGCTGTACGTCTTTCGACCCGCTGTTGGTACTTGCTATAGAATTCGGAGGATTGTGTGATTTGATTATACGTTTGTGCTGTACAAGGTCCCATTACAGCTCGTGCAGGCACCAAATGCGTAGCGACCACTTCAGTCGGTATACCTTTATCATTTAACACAGTCACTAACGCTTGCCCAGTCCCCAAAGAAGTCAATACTTTGTCAATCTCGTAAAATTGAGATGTTGGATAGGTTTTGACAGTTTTTCGCAAATTCTCAGCATCATTAGGTGTAAAAGCCCGTAACGCATGTTGAATGCGATTACCCAATTGACTCAATACACTTTCTGAAACATCTGTAGCGGCTTGTGTACAGAAAAACACACCAACTCCCTTCGATCGAATAAGTCTAATAATTTGTTCTATTTGCGCCAAAAATGCCTTTGGGGCGTCGCTAAATAACAAGTGTGCTTCATCTAAAAAGAATACCAACTTAGGTTTATCTAGGTCGCCTGCCTCGGGTAACTTTTTGAATAACTGTGCTAATAAACTCAATAGAAAAGTCGAATATAAGACGGGTTGATCTTGAATATCAGAAATATTTAATAATGTAATCACACCTTTACCATCTACTCTTCCGAACAAATCTTGAATATCAAATTCTTTTTCTCCAAAAATATGAGCCACGCCTTGTTGTTCTATTGCCACAAGCTTACGTAAAATAGCACCCGAGCTTGCCGAACTTATCTTTCCATAATCATCCTTAATCTCAGCGGCTCCAGCTCCTTCTGACAAATAAGATAGCAATCGTTTTATATCATCGAAATCAACAATCGGCATATTGTTGTCTTGCGCATATTTAAATATAACGCTTAAGACCCCAGATTGCGTATCGTTCAAATCCAAAATTCGTGCTAACATCACTGGGCCAAAATCTTCTACTGTCAAACGCATGGAAGCTCCCAATTTGCCTGTCAGTGAAAATATTTCAATAGGAAAATTTGAGGGTTCGAAAGGAATACCTACAGCATTGCCTCGTTCTATTAGAGCATCATTCGTCTTCCCTGGCTCAGCTAACCCAGACAAATCACCTTTTACATCCAGCATGAAAACAGGGACACCCTTGTCAGACAACTGTTCTGCCATCAATTGTAATGTTCTCGTCTTTCCTGTACCCGTAGCTCCTGCGATCAGACCATGACGATTCATCATCTTTAAGGCTAAATTTACCTTCGCGTCCGTTACCACTTCCCCATTTAGTATTCCAGAGCCTAATTGAATATACTCTCCCTTCGGACTATATGAAGTTGTGATTTTATTGATGAATTCCTGTTTCATTAGTTTAAAAATAAGATTTTCTAATTTAGAGATAAATATACAAATCTCTATGATCAAATTATAACCATCACTTTAACAAGAATTTAATTTCCAAAATTGAAATTATTTGAAATTTTATCTTGTTTTTGTCACAATTTCACAACAAAATTCCTTTTTCACTTGTTTTTTTTGTGAGAAAAGTTATTTTTGTAGGGTATGAAAGGAAAATCTGCAATGTTTGATAAGGGAAAAAGAATCATAGCTGCAAAGCTTTGTTTTTTTGTCTTCTTTACGAAGATGCTTATTTCCGCTACACCCATTTTTAATAATATGCTTGACAAAGGCACGGTTTTACAAGTTGTCTTGCAACTTGAAATAGAACTTGGTGCTAAAAATGCAAACTCAAGCAATGAAGATTTACATGAGCATTCTATAAAGATTTTTAAACCTGACGCAATAGATTTAAGTTTCAATCCTGCCGTAGAAAATAGTGGCAAGCAAAGAAATTATTTAAGAAACGAAAAATCCATTTGCAGCTTCCATCCAAGAGTTCCGACCCCGCCTCCGAACTGTTAGTTTATTTTTAACGTTTTTATTGGGCTTTGCCAAGGTATTAACCCTTATTAAGACATATTCTTAATGAGATGGCATTTTCAATCTTGATTTTTAATAAATAAACAACAATTATCATAAATTATTATGTTTGGAACTCGTGTGTCCGCTTTTCTTAAATTATCGAAAAGGGACTTAAAATATGATTTACCAGCGTCAATAGTCGTATTCTTAGTCGCTTTACCCTTGTGTTTAGGTATTGCTATGGCATCAGGAGCACCATTATTCGCTGGAGTATTAACAGGTGTTATTGGAGGAATAGTGGTAGGTGCTATCTCCGGTTCTCCGTTGAGCGTATCTGGACCTGCTGCGGGATTAACAGTTATTGTTTTTGGAGCAATTCAGAAATTAGGCGCTTACGAAACTTTCTTATTAGCAGTCGTTATTGCTGGTGTGCTTCAATTAATTCTGGGAATTATCAAAGCAGGTATGATTGGAAATTATTTTCCATCATCTGTAATCTTAGGAATGCTTGCAGCAATTGGTATTACGATAATTTTAAAACAATTGCCTTTGGCATTTGGAATGACAGAAGCGCACGCGTTTGAATTGGATAACGGAGGTGGCATTGCTGCATATACGGATACGATCTTTTCCAGTGTGAATTGGGGAGCTACAATCATTTGTTTCTTATCGTTGGCAATACTTATATTTTGGCCATCTATTAAATACCTGAACAAAATGCCGGCACCACTTGTGGTGGTATTGTTGGGGGTAGGATTAGGCTTTGCTTTTCAAGGTACCGAAATGGCGTTAATTCCATCGCATTATGTTTCCATACCGGAAGTATCATCTATAGCACAGTTTACACAGTTATTTGTTTTCCCAGACTTCACGCAAATTGCGAATAAAGAAGTTTGGATAGTTGCCTTCACTTTGGCAATTATTGCAAGTTTGGAGACATTATTAAGCTTAGAAGCTGTGGATAAGTTGGATCCATTCAAAAGAAATTCGCCAACAAATAGAGAATTAGTTGCTCAAGGTGTAGGTAATATGACTTCTGGTTTTCTAGGTGGTCTACCAATGACATCCGTTATTGTTCGTTCATCAGCCAATGTAAACTCTGGTGGTCGTACACGTCAATCCGCTATTTTCCATGGTATCTGGTTATTAGTTGCATTGATGGCAATTCCAGCAATCATCAATCTAATTCCATTAGCATGTTTGGCTGCCATTCTTTTGCACACAGGATTCAAACTAGCTAAACCTGCTTTATTCCAACAAATGTTTCGCAAAGGATTAGATCAATTTATACCATTTGCAACTACTGTAGTAGCGATTGTATTTACAGATTTATTAATGGGTGTAGGTATTGGTATCCTAGTAGCTACATTTTACATCTTGCGTGCAAATATGCAAAATGCCTATAAATTTGAAATCACCGAAGAGCAAATTGCGGTATTGACTTTGGCAGAAGAGGTTTCTTTCTTAAATAAAGTACCAATCCAGCAAAAGCTATATAGCTTACCAAAATCCGTTGATAAGGTAATCATCAATGGCGAGAACAGTAAATTTATTGATAAAGATGTATTGGAAGTGTTAAAAGATTTTGAACAGAATGCCATGAGCAAAGGTCTTGAAATCGAGCTGAATGACGTGACATACAAACGCAGGACAGCACGCACCAAACAAAACAAACTACAGAAAATAGTATAATATTTATCAAGCAATAACAAATTAAAAATATATAATGAAGGCACATACTTTAGAAACTCAAGCGACAATTACTCCAGATAAAGCATTTGAAATATTAAAAATTGGTAACGATAGATTTGTTCAAAACTTAAAAGCTAATAGAGACTTATTATCTCAAGTAAATGATACGAGAGAAGGACAGTGGCCATTTGCGGTTATTTTAAGCTGTATAGATAGTCGTACATCTGCAGAATTAATATTTGATCAGGGATTAGGAGATATTTTCAGTATTCGTATTGCTGGAAATTTTGTAAATCAAGATATTTTGGGTTCTATGGAATTTGCTTGTAACGTCGCTGGCTCTAAATTAATTGTTGTTTTAGGACACTCGAAATGTGGTGCATTAAAAGGAGGTTTAGATGCGGCTGCAATCCAGCAGACGGAGATGAATAATCTTAGCCATTTAGTTGGTCATTTCAACCCTATCATTGAGAATATACTTGAGGAAGGAGAAGAGCGTTCTTCTAAAAATGAGGATTTGTTGGAAAGATTAAACGTTCAAAACGTAAAACAAACAATGGAAGATATCCGCAATCAAAGTAACACTTTGAATAAAATGGAAAAAGATGGAAAGATCAAAATAATAGGTGCGAACTATAATGTAGAAACTGGTGTGGTAAGCTGGATATAATTTCGATCACACTTTTCATTAGGTTATTCTTTCTGCGAAAAAAATAACTGGAGAAGTAAAAGACCTCATAAAGCAGTAGTAATTTAATTTTGCTACTGCTTTATTGTTCTAATATACCTTTTTACAATGCCTTGTAAATAAAATTCCAAAAACACAAATTATCATATCGAAGATTCGAATTATTAATAATAAATACGGTAATTCGTATATTCAAACAAAAAAAACCTAATAATTATTAAAATGGGTAACAAAGAATTAGAATTAGGATTTAAAAAAATATTACAAGGGAACAAAGAGTGGGTTGATTTCGTAAAACAAGACGAATCAGGCAGATTTCAACAATTAGCAAAAGGTCAAAGTCCAGAAGTATTGTGGATTGGCTGTGCGGATAGTAGAGTTCCGGCAAATGAAATCACAGGTAAAAAACCAGGTGAAGTATTTGTACACCGTAATATTGCAAACATGGTAATCCACTCTGACATGAGTATGTTATCTGTATTGGATTATGCGGTTAATGTATTGAAAGTGAAACACGTAATCATTGCAGGTCACTACGGTTGTGGCGGTGTAGCTGCTTCTTTGAGCCGTCAACAATTTGGTGTAATTGACAACTGGTTGTGCCATATCAAAGATGTTTACCGCTTGCATGCTGCTGAAATTGATGCTATCGAAAATCACGAGGATAAAGTAAATCGTCTTATTGAATTGAATGTTCAGGAGCAAGTTTTCAACCTATGTACAACTTCTATCGTACAAAATGCTTGGAAAGATCGTGATGATTTAGCGGTTCATGGAATGGTTATCAATATTGGTACAGGTGAATTAACTGACTTAGGCTGTACTTTTACAAGTAACGAAGATCTTGGTGAAGTATTCGCTTATAAATAGGAAGCTGAATTTGTATAGCTTAAAAAAGGGTTTGAAAATATGTTCGAACCCTTTTTTATATAATTTAGAATTTGGAAATATATTTATTTCTTTTTGTGCCCTGTAACTACAACTTCTTTCACCTTGTCATTTGACATAGTTTTGCTTGAATCTGTATGTGATTTATCGATTTTGAAACCTGTAACTACTACCTCTTTCTGATCATTACCTTTTGTTTGAATGGAAATAACTCCATTTTTTCCTTTATCACCATATAAGGCTGTTGCACTTTGATCCTTTAACACAGAAATTGACTGAATATTATTTACATTTAAAGAATTCAAATCAAAATTACTCTCCATTTCCTTTTCATCAACAATGATCAAAGGCTTATTCGTTTGAAAAGAACTAAAATTTACACGCTTTTCTTTAGTAATTAAAGAAGCATCATCTATTGAAATCCCATTAATGACTCCTTTTAGCTCTATTTTAGATTGAGGTTCCTGTTTATAGCCTACTACTAAAACTTCATTTTTCTGACGTTCATTTTCAATTTCTCTAGTTATTGCTTCCTTGATTTTAACATTAACTTTCTTTTGGTCGTAATCCTTAGTATTTATCACCACAACCCCATCCTTTCCTTTATCACCATAAATCGCTGTGGCACTTTTATCTTTTAATACCGAAATAGATTTAATGTTATCGGGACTTAAAGATCTTACAATTTCGCCTGTGCTTACTTTACCATCCACTACATAAAGAGGTTTTATATCTGGATTTGAAAGAATAACAGATGCGCCACTTTTACTTGACGATATAATATCCTTACCTAGGCTATCTTTGGAAATTAGCTTTATTGGACTAGAAGTATCTGATTTCATAAAAGTCAATTCAAACTTCTCATTAGTTTGAGCATTTTTCCTATTCTTTGAAGATTCGTAATCATAGAATGGAGCTAACTTTTTCAAAGCTTCAAAATCTGCAGATTGACCTTTTATTACACGTTTTTTACCATTTTCTTCTACTGTAAAAGTAAGGCCACGTTCGTTTCCCTCGTTCACCATCTTTTGCAACTGCTCTACCGGATAATTTTTCGCAATCCAATCACGCGAAGTAATCACAAAATATCCTTCAGCGTTTTCTTTGCCTATCTTCTTCCGTATATACTCTTTATCTGTATAAATATCTACTGCATAAATGTCGGATCTAGAGAAATCATAAAATTCATCTAATGACACTAACTTCTCATCAATTTTGAAAAAGAGATTCTTACCTCTCAATTCTTCTTTGTTAAAAGTTGAAGGAGCTAACGGATAATCCGCATTATAAATTTGTTGACTAGTGTCGACGGATATAATATCCGTACCAATCGTATTTTTCAACAATTCACCTACTTCACCTTGCATTTTTACTTTTAGTGGTTCAGATATTACAGTAGTTTGTTGTGATTTCTCAACTATTTTCTCAATATTATTTTCGGCTTTACTTACTGTAAAAGACATTCCCGCGATCAGAAAAACTGGTAGTAAGAAAGCATACTTGCTCAATTCCAATTTGGAAGAGCGCTTTTTGTTCATCATCATAATGCGCTTTTTTAGGGTTTTAAAATTAAAATGGTTACTCATGCCCACCGCAACACCTTGTCGCGTGACATGCAATAGAGAATATTGATAGGTTTGCTTGTCCACGCCCTTATTCAGCACCTGTTGATCGGTCAGGAATTCTAAATTTTGACGTACAGCTTTGCGCATTAACCATACGAAGGGATTGTACCAACAAACCACCAATATGATTTCGAACAACAAAATATCTACCGTGTGATGGCCTCTCACATGTACAATCTCGTGCGCGAAAATATCTTGCAATTCAGTTTCCTGATGTTGCTCTTTGTGTATATATATTTTATTGAAAAATGAAAAAGGAACAATTGGAAAAACTACATTGCGAAAGATGTAGGATTGCCACGAAGAATTTTTGGAATGCAAATGTATTCGCAACAAACTAAATAGCTGCATCAGCAATTTAAATACAAATAGCACTGCCAAGATGGCTACAACCGTGATAATGACATCCAACAATGTAATTTGACTAGTACTAGTAGCTGGCATATCGAATGTTGTAATTAATTCTGGTGGTAGAACAGTTAGCATAACTTCGTTTCTCGTAAACCAAGATTTAATATCGATAAACGGGTACGCAAATGCATACAGACTCCCTACGACAAAGTACACCCTATTCAACGTGTAAAAAGTCAAACCCTTCAATAAGAAATAATAACCCAAAAAGATTAACGATATAAGAAGGTTTACTTGAAGTATGTAGGTTAGTAGATTTTCCATCTCTTTAAGATTTATTGTCCTTGATCATATTGAGAATTTCTTTCAATTCACTTTCACTAAGCTTCTCTTCCTTGATAAAGAATGAAACCATTTCTTTGTACGAGTTTTTGAAATAATCGCCCACGAATGAATTCATAAATTTAGCGCGGTAATCCTCCAATGAAATAAGTGGCTCATAACGTTTGGCATTTGCGTATTTAACAGCCTTTACATAGCCTTTACGTTCTAAGTTTTTGACTGTAGAAGCAAGTGTAGTGTAAGGAACTTGCTCTTCTGGCTTCATATTATCTAATATTTCTTTCACAAAACCACCATTCAATTGCCAAATGGATAACATTGCCTCTTCTTCTTGTATCGTTAATTTCTCTAAGTTCATATCGTCATGATTATATTTCACAACACTAATCTACGAAAATTTCGTAGAATAAAAAATTTTTCGTAAAATATTTAACACTTTTTGACGGAAATAGATAATCAGATAGTTAAAGAATTATTTAGTTTACGATTTATGACTGATAAATGTCATTTAAACTTGTTTTAAGTTTAGTTTTTCTTGTTGAATTTTATACTTTTGTGTATATACAAGAAATTTGATTATGTCGGAAACAGCATCTATTACTTTAAATGGCAAGACGATCGAGTTGTCTGTAATCACAGGAACGGAGAACGAGAAAGCTATTGATATTTCAAAATTAAGAGACCAATCAGGATATATTACTTTAGACCCAGGATTCAAAAATACAGGTGCAACTAAAAGTGCAATTACATTTTTGGATGGCGAAAAAGGTATTCTTAAATACCGTGGATATAAAATTGAAGAATTAGCAGAAAAATCCACTTTCTTAGAAGTTGCTTACTTATTGATATACGGCGAATTACCATCTAGAAAAGTTTTAGAAAAATTCAGATCTGATATCAAAGGGAAAATGTTGGTACACGAAGACATGAAAAATTTCTTCGCTGGTTTTCCATCGAAATCCCACCCTATGGGTCAACTTTCGTGTTTAGTAGGTGCTTTATCGGCATTCTATCCAGAATCATTAAATCCAAATCAAAACGAAGAAGAAGAATACGAAACGATCGTAAACTTGTTGGGTAAAATGCCAACAATCGTTTCTTGGATTCAAAAGAAATCATTAGGTCATCCAGTTGTATATCCTAAAAAAGATTTAGGATATATTGACAACTTCATGAACATGATCTTTGGTGAAGTGAACTGCGATAAAATCTTTGATGATGCAGTACTTGACGCTATGCGCGTTTTATTAATCTTACACGCAGACCACGAGCAAAACTGTTCTACATCGACAGTACGTATCGTAGGTTCTTCGAATGCGAATTTATATGCTTCTATTTCGGCAGGTATCAATGCTTTATGGGGACCACTTCACGGTGGAGCTAACCAAGCAGTAATTGAGATGTTGGAAGACATCAAAAACGATGGTGGCGATGTAAAAAAATATTTAGACAAAGCGAAAGACAAAAACGATCCTTTCCGTTTGATGGGATTCGGTCACCGCGTATACAAAAACTTCGATCCTCGTGCTAAAATCATCAAGAAAGCAGCAGATGATGTATTGGAGAAATTAGGTATCAATGATCCTGTATTGGATATCGCAAAAGGACTTGAAAAAGCAGCTTTAGAAGATCAATATTTCATTGACAGAAAATTATATCCAAATGTTGACTTTTACTCGGGTATTATCTATCGCGCCTTAGGTTTTAACTCAGAAATGTTTACTGTATTATTTGCATTAGGTCGTCTTCCAGGATGGATCGCACAATGGAAAGAAATGCGTGACAACAAAGAGCCTATCGGTCGTCCGCGTCAAGTATACACAGGTGATGTAGATAGCGTTTATATCGATTTAGATAAGAGATAATTTTCAATAATAATTATATAAAAGGCAGAATGTAACGTTCTGCCTTTTTAGTTATATCCCATTTTCGTTTGTTATGAAATCAATTTTAAGCCTATTAACTGTTATAATATTCATAGGATGTACTTCATCTTCCCCTTATAAAAAGGAGGCTATCGCATTGAATAACAAAGCTACACAGCTATTTCTTACCAACCCTGATAGCGCTTTAATCTTATTCGATGAAGCAATTGCCCTAGATTCGTCCTATCATTTACCTATTCAAAATAAAGCTAATCTTCTGATCGATCAACGCAGATATGAAGAGGCAAAAGTAGCAGTAGACGAATTATTAGCTAAAAAAGAATACCCAGAAGCTCTACAAATGAAAGGAATGCTACTAGAGAAATTAGGTGATGATACTGAAGAAGCACAACTTACTTACAAAAAAGCTCTTACTATACATCAAAACCATATCGATACACTTCCTGAAAATAAAATTGCCGCGGAAAACATGTCAATAGCACTTACATATTTTCTATTAGGTGACACCACTCAAGCCAAAAAACTTATTCTGGAAAATAATGTTAAGGTAAGAAATGTGGGAATAGGTGATTCCATTCTGAAATACATCGATAACAGACGACGAATAATTGATATTATAATAAAGTAATTATTCTTCGTTTTCCCACCATTCACTCGCTTTCAAATCATCGATTTCACGGCGATCACGTTTTGTAGGTCTACCTGTTCCACGATCACGTTTTAGAATCGGAGCTTGGAACATTGATTTATAACTATGTGTTTCTTCCACAGGCGTACGATCTTCATAAAATTGCACAGCAGTTTTTGCATCTACGCGACGCTCTAAAAGTCCAACTACATAGATAAGTTTGCGTTCGATACCTTTTTGTACGGCATACGTATCTCCCACCTTCACAACGTATGAAGGCTTTATATTCTGTCCATTCAATTTGACACGTCCAGCTTTGCAGGCTTCAGTCGCCAAACTACGCGTCTTGAAAACCCGAATAGCCCATAAATATTTGTCAATACGTAATTTTTCAGATTCATTTGCCATGCCCAAAAATACTACATTCTTTCAAAATAATGACCTTAATTGGCTATTCATTTCGAGAAAAATGAGCATATTTGTAGTTAGTATTTAGTGATTTATAAAAGAAAAAATGGAAATTCAAAAACTTCAAAAATTAATCGAAGAAGCTTGGGAAGATAGACAATTATTAGGCAATAAAGAATATTTTGAGGCTGTACAGACTATCATTATGAAACTGGATATTGGCGAATTGCGTGTAGCAGAACCAATTGGCAACCGTTGGCATGTAAATGATTGGATCAAAAAAGCTGTAATTCTTTATTTCCCAATCCGTGATATGAAAGTCATTGAAAACACGCCTTTTGTGTATCACGATAAAATGAAATTAAAAACTAACTACAAAGAATTAGGTGTACGTGTTGTACCTGGAGCTTCTGCACGTTACGGTGCTTATTTAGCTAAAGGTGTAATCATGATGCCTTCATACGTAAATATAGGTGCATTCGTTGATGAAGGTACTATGGTCGACACTTGGGCTACTGTAGGTTCATGTGCGCAAATTGGTAAAAATGTGCATTTATCTGGTGGTGTAGGTATCGGTGGTGTATTAGAGCCTGTACAAGCTGCTCCAGTGATTATCGAAGACAACGTATTCGTCGGTTCTCGTGCAATCGTGGTAGAAGGTATTCGCGTAGAAACAGAAGCTGTATTGGGAGCTAATGTAGTTTTGACTGCGTCAACAAAAATTATCGATGTTTCAGGTCCAGAACCAGTAGAATACAAAGGCTATGTTCCAGCGCGTTCGGTAGTAATCCCAGGTTCATATACAAAGAAATTCCCTGCGGGTGAATACCAAGTCCCTTGTGCTTTAATCATTGGTCAACGTAAAGAATCTACAGATAAGAAAACATCATTGAATGATGCATTGCGCGAGCACAACGTAGCTGTTTAATCTAATTTCGACATGGCCAGTACATTTGTAGATAGAGAGGATATCAATCAAGCATTAGAGACATTGAAAAACGGTGATCTCATTTTGTACCCAACGGATACGATTTGGGGTATAGGTTGTGATGCGACGAATCCAGAAGCGGTAGAGAAAGTATTTGCCTTGAAAGGAAGAGATAAAAGCAAAAGTATGTTGATTCTTCTGCATAATGACAATCAATTGGCAAGTTATGTACGCGAAATTCCAGAAGTTGCTTATGAATTGATAGAAGTTACGGAAAGACCATTAACTATTATTTATTCTGGGGCTAAAAATTTGGCAGAAAATGCTATTGCTGAAGATGGCACCATAGGTATTCGCGTTGTAAATCATCCTTTTTGTCAACAATTATTGCAACGGTTTAGAAAACCTATTATTTCGACATCAGCAAATATTAGTGGTCAATCATCTGCTGGTAATTTTGATGAAATCTCTGATGAAATCAAAGATGGTGTTGATTATATCGTTAAGTTTGGTCAACATGATACCTCTAAAGGGAAACCGTCTCTAATAATGAAATTAGATCCTTCTGGAAAATTTGAATTTATACGTAAATAATAATTCTATGAAAAAGTTAATTACACTGTGTGTGTCTTTGATGGCGATGACTGCTGTAGCTTTTGCCCAACAAGACATTAAGCCTGCAAAAGTAGGTGTTCAATACGGAAAAGCGATCACGAGCAAAGATGCTATTTCTGTAGCAAAACTAGAAAGCACTTTAAAAACCAAAAAACAATATTCAGGTAAAATAGAGGGTGAAGTAGTCGGAGTATGCAAAAAGAAAGGTTGTTTCTTGACCTTGAAACGTGCTGGAGAGGTTGATCCTATCAATGTACGTTTCACGGATTACGGTTATTTTGTTCCCGCTGATCTTATCGGAAAAACTGTTGTTGTTGAAGGAAAAGCAAAAGTAAAAGAGCTTTCTGTAAAGCAATTGCAACACAATGCAGAAGATGAAGGCAAAACCAAAGAAGATATTGCTAAAATTACACAACCCAAAACAGATATTAGCATCGTAGCTGATGGTGTTTTGGTTGTAAAATAGTATTTTATACCACATTGAGGAAAGGCTGTAGTGAATATTACAGCCTTTTTTATATTTTTACAAAGTATGAATAAGCTGAAGACTTCTCCTTGTCAATCTATCAATATTAAAGGCACGTTGATGACATTTGAAAAGCCCTTAATCATGGGAATTTTGAATGTTACACCTGATTCATTTTTTGATGGGGGGATGCACAATTCATTAGAAAATGCGTTAAAACGCACAGTACAAATGATAGCGGATGGTGTAGATATAATTGACATTGGTGCTTATTCTTCACGTCCAGGTGCGACACTTATATCTTCACAAGAAGAAATAGATAGAGTGATCCCGATTATCGAAGCCATTACTGAGAAATTCCCAGAGATTCCACTATCAATTGATACGTTTCGTGCTGATGTGGCAAAAGCTGCAATTCAAGCTGGCGCACATATTATCAACGATATTTCAGGAGGAATTTTGGATGATGAAATGTTTGCAACTGTTGCAGAATTGCAAGTACCTTATATATTGATGCACATGCGTGGCACACCAGAAACTATGCAACAACTCACGGATTACGACGATGTCGTGAATGATGTGGCAGTGGATTTGGGTACTAAAATTGCTAAATTACGAGCATTGGGCGTTAAGGATATTATTCTGGACCCAGGATATGGCTTCGCCAAAACGATCGAACAGAATTACGAATTGCTGTTGCGTGTAAATGAATTGCATTATCATGGGCTACCTATTCTGGGAGGCATCTCCCGAAAATCCATGATTTATAAAAAACTTGGTATCACGCCACAAGAATCTCTAAATGCCACTACGGCATTGAATACTATTTTACTCGAAAGAGGTGTACAAATCCTACGTGTGCATGATGTCAAAGAAGCAAAACAACTGATACATTTATTATACTAAACCTATCTATAATGACGAAAAACAAAGATACAATCACCATAGGATTTGCTTTATTTGCGATGTTTTTTGGGGCAGGAAATCTCCTTCTTCCTCCATTCATCGGCCTGCAAGTCGGTCATCACACGTTCATAACTATTATCGCATTCGGATTAACGGGAATTATATTACCTTTTTTAGGCATTCTTTCTATTGTAAAGTCAGGGAATACCATATACGATTTGGGAAATCGCATACACCCTTTGCTTGCTCCGATTCTTGGAACGATCATTATGTTGTGTATCGGCCCGCTGATTGCTATACCGCGCACGGGAGCGACAACATTTGAAATTGGAATAGCTCCAAATTTCCCTACTTTCAGTCCAATCCTTTTTTCTATTATATTTTTTGGAATAACTTGGGCTTTGAGCATATCGCCCTCAAAAGTGGTAGATATTATCGGCAATATACTCACTCCCTTATTGTTGGTTCTTCTTTTCGCATTGATCTTAATGGGGATAATAAATCCTGCTGGAGATTTTGCATCGACAACATTAAGCACTACCGAGTCATTTAAATTCGGATTTACCGAAGGCTATCAAACGGTGGATATGTTGGCATCGTTAGTATTCGCTGGAATAATTATCGCAGCAGCGCAAACAAAAGGCTATACTAAAATGAGTGACAAAAGTTCAGTGGTAATTTCTTCGGGCATTATATCATCCGTTTGTTTGATATTTATTTACGGAGGACTTGTATATCTAGGTGCAACTTCAGGTATCGAGGACAAAGGAATCAGCCGTTCGGCGTTGCTTATTCATATTGCCAAAAGTACTTTAGGGGACTATGGTATGATTGGTATCGGAATTTGTATTGGCTTGGCATGTTTGACCACATCAATCGCCTTGACCTCTGCTGTAGGTTCATTTTTCTCCGAATTGACAGGTGGAAAATTAGGTTATAAATTATTAGTAACTGTTTGTTGTGTTTTCTCAGCACTATTGGCTATTCTAGGAGTCGATAAAATCATTCAATTTGCTTACCCCCCACTGGCTTTCGTATATCCTATCGCCATTACGTTGGTTCTTTACATCATTATTTTTGGTGGATTTATAAAAAGTAAAGCTCCATATATAGGTGCTTTAATAGCTTCTACGATTGTCGCATTTTTTGGTTTAGGAATTATGTTGAATTGGTGGAAAGCTGATTTGTACAAATTGCTACCTTTTGCTGATGTGGATTTAGGCTGGGTTGTTCCATCAGCTATTGGATTCTTAATCGGATTCTTAATAAGAAAAAATCAAAGCAAATCCTCTGTTTAATTTTTGTATCATACATATTACTTTTCATAACGGTTACTTTATTCTCCTAAAAGTATATAGAGAAAATAACCGTTATGAACAGATTAAACACCTTATCCACAATATGTGGATTACTTACATTGATAATCATAAGCTGCGGACCAACTGCAACATTCGACGATCCCCAACCTATTGACCTGAAAAATGAAAATAGCTTTGATAAAAAGTATTTAGGTACTTATCAATCTTCCGATTCTGCGACAACTTTATTTATAACAGATCAATTAATAACACAATCTTACAGCCATTACATCGAGACATTACTAGACTCTTTAGACACTATATATCAATTGTCAGCTGACACGTTGATAAATAGTAAATCTAAAAGTAGAGAAATTGTACTCCGAACAGATGGTTCCATTATTCAAAAATATCAGAACCTTGATACTCTATTCGAATTTAAAGAAGGTCATGTTTTGAAAAAATACAAAGGACATTATTTTCTCAATAGGCAAGATAAGAATGATAAGAAATGGAGCGTTGGAAAGTTGACTTTAGAAAAAGACATACTCACATTATCCTATATTTCAGGTAAAGAAGATATTGATTTATTGAATGAAATAACTAGAACACCTGAAGATACTTCAAAAAGTACCATAAATTACGATATAAACAAAAAGCAATTCAAAAAATTTCTTAATTCGGATGGATTTAGGAATATTGATACGTTTATTCGAGTAAAGGACTAAACGAAAAAGAGCAAAGACGATTACCATCTTTGCTCTTTGTTCTATTATATTTAATCCAAAAATTATCGCACTGAACTTCCTACTGTAATACCTGATGTCGGATTTACAAAGTCTAATCTGCCATCTGCATCTTCAGCCATCAAGATCATACCTTGCGATTGGATGCCTTTGATTTCGCGAGGTTCTAAGTTTACTAAAATAGAAACCTGTTTTCCAACGATATCTTCAGGCGCGAAAAACTCAGCAATACCCGAAACGACTGTACGTTGGTCGATACCTGTATCAATTTTTAATTTCAACAATTTCTTCGTTTTAGCTACTTTTTCTGCTTCTAAAATTGTTCCGATACGGATATCCATTTTCATGAAATCATCGAAAGAGATATTTGGTTTTGCTGGCGCTACAGTTGTATTTGCCAAAGCATTGCTCGCTTTTGCTTCAGCCAATTTTTGCAATTGTGCTTCTACTTCAGCGTCCGTAATTTTATCAAACAACATTTGAACTTCACCCAACTGTTTATCTGTTGCAATAAGATCAGCTGTTCCTGCTTTATCCCAATTTTGTTGAGGTAAGTCTAACATTTCAAATAAAGTAGTTGAAGTTTTTGGCAAGAAAGGTTGACCCAAAATAGCCAAGTTAGCTACGATTTGTGTCGCTACATTCAATACCGTTTTGACGCGCTCTTCATCCGTTTTGAAAACTTTCCAAGGCTCTTCATCGGCTAAATATTTATTCCCTAAACGTGCCGCATTCATAAAATGTGCTAACGCCTCACGGAAGCGGTAATTTCCAAGAGATTGCTCGATCAATCCAGGATATTTTTTCAGTTCTTCAAAAACAGCGTTATCTGTCTCATTGAATTCAGAACCCTTCAATACTTTACCGTCAAAATATTTGTGCGAAAGCACCATCACACGGTTTACAAAATTTCCCAAAATTGCAACCAACTCATTGTTTATACGTGCTTGGAAATCTTTCCATGTAAATTCAGAATCCGATGTTTCTGGAAGGATCGAAGTCAACACATAACGTAATTCGTCTTGCTTATCTGGAAATTCTTCCAAATACTCGTGTAACCAAACTGCGTGATTACGTGAAGTCGAGAGTTTATCGCCTTCTAAATTCAAAAACTCATTAGCTGGTACATTTTCTGGCAAGATATATTCACCGTGTGCATGCAGGATCGCAGGGAAAATAATGCAGTGAAATACAATATTATCTTTTCCAATGAAGTGAATCAACGTAGATTCATCTCCAGAATTCTCTTGCTTCTTCCAATAGTCTTCCCAATTCTTACCGTGGTCAATAGCCCATTGTTTTGTCGCTGAAATATACCCGATAGGTGCATCCAACCACACATACAATTTCTTACCCGTCGCTTCTTCCAAAGGAACATCCACTCCCCAATCCAAATCACGTGTCATTGAGCGTGGTTGCAAACCCGATTTCAACCAAGAAGAACATTGGCCAAACACATTCGATTTCAGTTCATTCCTTTTACCTTCAATCAACCATTCTTCCAACCAAGGTTGGTATTTATCCAATGGCAAGTACCAGTGTTTGGTTTCTCTAAGAATCGGAGTTTTACCGCTTAAAGTTGATTTTGGATTAATCAAATCCGTTGGACTCAACGATGTACCACATTTCTCACATTGGTCACCATAAGCGCCTTCATTTTGACAATGTGGACAAGTACCTGTAATATATCTATCGGCTAAGAATTGGTGAAATTCCTCGTCGTAATATTGCTCTGAAAATTTCTCAATAAACTCTCCTTTTTCGTACAAATTCAAGAAAAATTCTTGGGATAATTCGTGATGGATTGGCTCTGAAGTACGGTGATAAATATCGAATGAAATACCAAATTCTTCAAAAGATTCTTTGATCTGCTTATTATATTTATCAATAACTTCTTTTGGCGTAACACCTTCTTTTTTTGCTCGTATCGTAATAGCTGCGCCATGCTCGTCTGAACCACACACATATACCACATCTTTATTGTTCAGACGCAAAAAGCGCACAAAAATATCGCCCGGAATATATGCTCCAGCCAAGTGACCAATATGCAATGGACCATTCGCATAGGGCAAAGCCGAAGTAATCGTATAACGTTTTTTAGTCAAATTGCTCAATATATCGTATTTTTAAGGTGAAACTTTTTGAAAAAATTAGAGTACAAAGATAATTCAATTTGTCCTTAATAAATAAGCCTTACTCAAAATATTCAAAAAATCGATAAGAAATATTTATATTGAAAAAAATCACAATAACACATTGAATATGAATACTCCTCCCTTCTTAACTAAAGGAGATAAAATAGCCATTATTTGTCCTGCCAGTTATATCAGTGCAGATTTGACAGAAGCCTATTCCGTATTGAAAAATTGGGGATTAGAGCCAATAATATATCCTTCTGTCACCGCGCAATTCAATCAATTTGCGGGCTCAGATGAATTACGAGCACAAGACTTTCAATATGCGTTAGACAATCCAGAAATCAAAGCGATAATCGCGGGTCGTGGTGGCTATGGCTGCGTACGGATCATTGACAAAATTGACTTTATGTCCTTCCAAAAAAATCCGAAATGGATTATTGGATTTAGCGATGTAACGGCAATTCATAGCCATATTCAAAATCAATTTCAAATCCCGACCATCCATGGTCAAATGGTAAAATCATTTTTGGATGCTAGTAAAGAATCAATAGATACTTTGTACAATGCGCTTTTTGGCGGAAATATAGACATCAGCTATACGTATAACGAATATCCAAATCGTCCAGGAACTGCGCAAGGCATTTTAATAGGTGGAAATTTAGCATTGTTGCACAGTGTTGTAGCTTCCAATTCTGATGTGAATTATGATGGTAAGATCCTATTCATAGAGGATGTTGGTGAATCGCATTATAATATTGATCGAATGTTGTGGACATTGAAACGAGCGGGTAAATTGGACAAGCTTCAGGCTTTAATTGTTGGCGGCTTTACCGAACTTAAAGACTCAGAACCTGCTTTCGGTCAGCGATATGAAGATATAATAATGGATAAGGTACAAGAGTTCGATTATCCAGTTGCTTTTGGATTTCCTGCTGGACATATAGAAGATAACCGCGCCTTAGTTTTCGGCAAAGAAGTTTTATTAACAATCAATGAAAATCATATAAACCTTAAATACACGAACTAATTATGAGTCGATCAACAACACACATCCGAAAAGATGTAGGACTATTACTAATAAGGCTTGCCATAGGAGGCTCGATGTTAGCCTTTCATGGTATTCCGAAATTAATGAAAGGTCCTGAAAATTGAGAAAAAATAGGTTCTGCTATGCACAAAATAGGTATAACATTCATGACTTCATTTTGGGGATTTTCGGCGACTATGGCCGAATGTATTGGCTCTGCATTAATTATTATAGGTTTATTCACTCGTCCAACAGCATTAGTATTGGCCTTCACCATGTTGATTGCTTTCATTACGCACTTAGCAAATGGCGATGGAATTATTAAATCATCCCACCCCATGGAGTTGATGTTTATTTTTATCTCACTAGCGATTGCGGGAGCAGGGAAATACAGTTTAGATAAAAAGTAAACATATTTTGTCATTTTAATTTGAGTTTTTTGAGTTATCAAAAAACTCAAATTAAATTTTTATTAAGTCTTTCGGGCTTTTCAATATTGAATATTAAAAATCCATTTTCTTACGGATAAAAAAGTTAAAGAAATCAGCATTATATAATAATTTTTGCAAAAATAATAGAGGTTAATTCCGACCTCTATGAACTCCCTACCTTAGTACCATAAATTCACAAATTATGATAATGGAGCGCATAGAAATAGGGAATGAAGCCATAAAATTAGCAATAAGCCAGATTGAAAAACAAGCACAAAAGGTTTATTGGAATTTGAGTAATGACGAACTAACGCAGCAAACGTTAGAGTTAAATCAAGGAAAGCAAAATGATTTAGGAGCTTTATGTGTAGAGACAGGGAAATTCACTGGGCGATCACCAAAAGATAAATTCATTGTTAAAGATGACTTGACTTCAGAAAGCATAGATTGGGGTGATGTAAATATTCCAATTACAGAAGAAATTTTTGACAATTTATTTCAAAAAATGACTTCCTTTCTTGCTGAAAAAAATATTTGGGCTAGAAAATGTCATGCTGGAGCTGATCCACGATACAAAATAAATGTTACCGTAATTAATACGCTACCTTGGGCGAATCTATTCTGCAACAATCTTTTCATAACTCCAAGCTCAGAAGATTTAGCCCTTTTTGAACACGAATGGTTGATTCTTCAAATTCCTGAATTCGAAGCTAATCCTGCTATCGATGGTACACGTTCATCAAATTTTACCATCGTAAATTTCACCAAAAAAGTGATTTTAATAGGAGGTTCTGCTTACACAGGAGAAATGAAAAAAGGAATATTTTCTGTCCTAAATTTTATACTTCCTCATGAACACGGTGTATTACCTATGCATTGCTCTGCAAACGAAGGTAAAGACGGTGATGTGTCGCTTTTCTTTGGTCTAAGTGGTACTGGTAAAACTACGCTTTCGGCAGATGCCAATCGTTCATTGATTGGTGATGATGAACACGGCTGGGCTGATAATTCGGTTTTCAATTTTGAAGGTGGATGTTATGCAAAAGTAGTAGATTTAAGTGCTGAAAAAGAACCAGAGATTTATGGAGCAATAAAAGAAGGTGCATTATTAGAGAATGTTACTTTCTTCGAAAACTCGAATGTAGTTGACTTTTCAAATACCAAACTTACTGAAAACACACGCGTAGCCTATCCTATTGATTATATCCCCAATGCAAAGCAACCATCATTAGGTGCTATTCCTAAAAATATATTTTTCTTGACTTGCGATGCATTCGGAATTCTTCCTCCGATTTCAAAATTAACAAAAGCACAAGCCATGTATCACTTCATTTCGGGTTATACGGCTAAAGTAGCTGGAACAGAAGTGGGTATTACAGAACCGCAGACTACATTCTCAGCATGTTTCGGGCGCGTTTTTTTACCGTTGCATCCCACACAATACGCTGAATTATTAGGCAAAAAATTAGAACAACATCCTGAAGTAAATGTATGGTTAATCAATACAGGATGGACTGGTGGAAAATACGGTGAAGGAAAACGCATGAACCTGAAATACACACGTGCCATGATAAATGCGGCAATGCGTGGAGATTTGGACAATGTAGAATATGTACCACACGTGATATTTGGAGTATTGAAACCCCAATCTTGTCCTGGTGTTCCACCGGAGGTGTTAAATCCAAGAACAACTTGGGCTGATGTAGACGCATATGACAAACAAGCATTAGTATTAGCTAATTTATTTGTGAATAACTTTAAGCAATACGAGGATCAAGCAAGCGCAGAAATATTATCCGCAGCACCAAAAACTGCATTATAAACGAAAAGGATGTACGTCATGTACATCCTTTTTTGTTTTACTTTATGAGTATTCTAAAAGACCTTACTGTGCCAACTTTGTGAAAATGGAATTTTCCAATTTGTTGAAAGTTCTTCTGATGTTTGAATTAGATTGTTGTAAACTAATGTATCTGCATTAACAGTATTACTATTCACTAAAGCCTGAAATTCTTCACGACTTGCAAGTTGTAATTTGCCTTCTTCATCGATATAAGACACACGCATTCTATCAAAGAAATCAATACCAAACTTCTCTCCTAGAGATATTATAAAATGCACTGACTTATCAATAGAACATCCAGTCACTCCTGCTACTTCTTCATCTACTTCTAGTATTAAAAATAGGTTGTCAATAAGCGTAACCTTTCCAGCTAATGCTGATCCATGCGCCGTCCATGAAGCTACAAACCGTTGAGCTAAATCAATAATTTCTGATACTTCCACCGCAGTTAAAAATCTATCAGCTTGATATATCCAAACTCTATTCATCTTTATTAATGTGTATAATAAGGTGATATCATTACATAGACTATCACTCCAGTAACGGCTACGTACAACCACATCGGATACGTGATACGCGCTAGTTTTTTATGACGTTGGTATGCTCCAGCAATACCTCTTACAAATGTGAACAATACAAAAGGGATAATAATAATTGATAATAAGATATGTGAAATTAAAATGAAGAAATACACATAACTAATAGCTCCCTCACCTCCATATGGTGTAGAAACTGATGTCATGTGATATGCCACATACATTATTAAAAATAAACCAGAGCAAACCATACATATTTTGATCAAGTTTTCGTGCAATTTAGCATTGCCTCTTTTGATTGCTGATACCGCCCATACCAATAAGACAGCTGTTAAGCCGTTAATTGTCGCATAAATTGGTGGTAAAAACGATAAGGGTTCTACATCGTAGCCCATTTTTTGCAAATTTATACCAAATAATGCTGCTACTGCTAAAGGCACTACAATTGATAATGTCCAAATAATACCTTTATACTTCTTTTCTTCTTCTGTCATTGCCATACTATTTCTTCTCAATTTTTAATGGATTATTACGCGCTTCCTCTACCAATTGAACTTTGATCTCGTCCTCCAGTCGTTCCATCTCCTTATTTGCGTTGATGTCGTAAAAACCACGAATTCGCCTTTCTGTGTCAATTAATAAATAATTGTTACTAAAAGCAAATGTAGAATCTGAATTTACATGTGCATCAATCAAAAAGTTTTGTTTTACATATTCCGTTATTGCCGAATCTGGACGCACGATAAACCAAGTTGGACCAAACTCTTTCGCATATAGCTGTTGTATTTTTTCCAAATCTTCGCTGCTTTCATTTGGATTGAGCAAAATTGAATAAAATTTCACCTTTTGCACATTCTTAAAACGTTCTGCCACTGGTTTAAGATTCGTAAGTAATGTACGAGATAAACCACTGTCTTGCGCTGCAAACAAATGTACAACTGTGATAACAGTATCTTGATTTAGAAAATCAACTTTCTCACCATTAGCATTAAACACAGTTAATGGTTCGATCTGATGATAAACCGTATCGGGAATCTCCCGTCCCATCTTGCGATTCATCTTACCAGAAAGCACTTTCTCACCGTATACTGGAAGCTTCAAATATTGGTTTGAACCAATTTTATTAAGCGTTATATACAAAAATCCTGGCACTAGTAATACTATAGCCAGGATTATAAAAGTTGATATATTTCTCTTTTTAGAGTTATTATTCATTCTTATTTATTAGGAAAAATATCATGCTCTTGTAAGTGATATAATAAATAATCACCTTCTACCAACATCAATACGATGAAATAGATGATCAAAATAAATACTATACTACAAGTAACAATAAAACTTGATTTTTCAAACTTCAAGTGCATAAAGTATGCAACAATATAGTATGCTTTCACAAGTGTCAAAACGATATAAATCGTATTAACTAAAGCGCCTTTTTGCAAAATTCCCCAGTGATGAACAAAACCTAATGCGATTAAGAATTCTAATGCTGTTAATGCCAACAATACAAAGAATACTTGCCAGATTTGCTTTTTCCCCATTCCCTCACCATGCTCGTGAGCATCGTGTGTAGCTATATGATCGTGATGTGCCATTTTCTATAATTCGATAAAAGTCAATAATTAGATTAAGTAGAAGAATGTAAATACGAATACCCACACTAAATCTACAAAGTGCCAGTAAAGACCTACTTTTTCAACCATTAAATAAGTACCTCTATTCTCAAATGTATTATTCAATGTCATACAAAGAATAATGATATTCAACAAAATACCGATCGAAACGTGGAAACCGTGGAAACCAGTGATAGTAAAGAATAAATTAGAGAATTGTAATGCTGCTGTATAAGAAATATCCTTTGTAAAATATGGCTCTAAAGCTGCTGCAATAGCATCTGGATCAACTAATCCTGTAGCAGGGTTTCTTCCAAACCAAAATCCTTGGTGATGCAAGTGAGACCACTCGATAGCTTGACAGCCAACGAATAATAAACCACCTAAAATGGTCCAGATCATCCATTTAACAACTTCTTGTTTTGAATTTCGATGCCCTGCTTCTACGGCTAATACCATCGTCACAGAAGACATAATCAAAATGAAGGTCATGATACCTACAAAAACCAAAGGTTGACCTGACTCAGCAATACCTGGTACAGATTGGAAAATTTTATCCGCATCTATCCATGTAGGTTGAGCAAATTTTTGAGCACCATAATAAATTAGGAATGCCGAAAACGTAAAAGCATCTGAAACTAAGAAAAACCACATCATGATTTTTCCATACTCTAAATTCCAAGGTGACTTACCACCAGACCATGGTCCGTCTTTTACCTTATCCAATTGCGATACAGTTGTTGTACTCATTGTTTACTATTATTGATTCAAAAGTAAGAAAACATATATATAAATCCATAAAAGATCTAGAAAATGCCAAAAAATAGCTGCTAGATCCATTCTAAAAACATTGCGGTCGGAAGCAATTGGCTTAACAGCACCGAAATATGCGCGTACCAACACCAAAAGTCCAGCTACAATGTGTGCCAAGTGCAATCCAGTGAAGATGTAGATAAATGACTGTGAAGCATTGTTGTTTATAAAATAAACGCCCTGCTCTGTCAATATACCCCACGATTGTACTTGAAGTATAAAAAATACTATGCCTAACACGATCGTGATAATCAATAGCATCTTTTGTTTTGCAAGCTGATTTAACTGAGCAGCTTTAACCGCGAAATGCAAAGTCAAACTACTTGCCACTATTACTAGTGTACTGTAAATAAACGCTTGTGGTAATATTGTTTTAATTCCTTTATCAACACCACTTGCCGTATATACGATAAATCCACTTGAAAGTGCAGCGAACATCATAAACATCCCAATCAAACCCAACCAAAGGTTGAATTTTTGAGCTTTACGCTTTCTTTGCAAGTCTTCCAATTCTATTTCGTTAGCTCCCATTTATATTATTTAAAAGGAATAAAATCAAAAAGTAATACTAATTGTGTCAACGGTAAATATAAGAACGAGATATACATTACCTTTTTAGCCGTCTCGTCTTTTAACTCTACAAGATGCTTGTATCCGTACCAAGTGAATGCTAAACCACCTAACAGCGATACTATCGTAAATATCCAACCACCAAATCCATAATACATTGGCAAAAAGCCAACTGGAATCATTAGTAAAGCAGATATAAAGATAAAAACAGCTGATGCTTTATCTTTCTTTAGGCTTGGTAATAATTGGATACCAGCTCTATTGTAATCTTCGTCCGCTACCCAAGCAATCGCCCAATAATGTGGATATTGCCAGAAAAACTGAACAAGGAACAAAATAAATGGTGTAATGATAATAGCAGATTCACTAACCGATGCATAAGCTAATCCAAATCCTAACGATTCGAACGCCGCGAAATACCCAATCAGTGGTGGCAATGCACCAGGAATTGCGCCTATGAATACAGCAATTCTGGATTTAGGTTTTAAAGGTGTATACACAAATGCATACAAAAATATTGAAAACACCGATAGTAATCCTGCAATAAAATTCAGTTTTACCAATACCAAAGTGCCAATAATGCCCATAAATAAACTCAACACTAAAGCTTGACCTGTAGTCATTCTTCCGGCTGGTAATGGACGATCCATCGTGCGCTTCATTAATTTGTCGATGTCCTTTTCAATGATTTCATTAAAACCATTCGCTGCTCCTGTCACCAAGAATCCGCCAATCGTTAATAATAACCAATTGAACCACATGATATCACCCTGTTGCTTCGCGCCTATCAAAAATGAAATAGATGCTGAAAATACAACAGTTAACGTCAAACGTAATTTTACAAGTTTGTTAAAATCTGAAATAAAAGTTTTCATTGAGTGCTCTTTCTCCTTTTCTCCTCTAGATAATAATTGTATTTGCTATTATCTATCTTTTCAGCTTCGTCATCAAAAGCATCAAATAATACTGTGCTCCGAAAAACAAACTTGCTAGTACTAAGTGTGATGTCTGCGCAAAAGCTGGAACTGCAAATCTAGCTAATATTATCCCAGACAACATTTGTAATACTACTAATATTAAGATTATCCATGCATATTGACTTTGAATTGACGTTTTGCTAAATCTATTTTTCACTAGAAAGAAAAACAAAACAGTAATCAATAAAGTCACATAAGCTAATATTCTATGGATATCATAATTAACACCTATAGATTCAATCCATTCTCCTCGTGCTACGCCATCTGCATTCAGATGATCAATTACCTCTCTTACTTCTGTACCGTATACTACTTGTACCAATGTAACTATAAGAGATACTATGGCGATAGCTTTAAGTCCCGTCGAAGGATAATTGACTAATATCGTCTTATTGCGCAGAGTAGTAGCTATATAGAAAGTATAAATACTTACACCAACAATAATCAGTGCTAACAACATGTGCACGGTGATAATCCAAGGCATCAGGTTGGTTGACACAACAATTGAGCCTAACCAAGCTTGAATTACGACTAAGATGACATTAAGAACACTCCATATGAAAATGGAAGGTTTTGACTTGATATAAATAAACGAATATACTGCCGTAAATAATAACGCAAACCCTGCTAAAACACCGACTAGACGATTAATGTATTCTGTCCATGTCTTCGCGGCGTTAAATTCCTCATGTACTAAAATTGATTCATCATGACGAATTTTATCTGCCTTTTCCGCGTCTCCAAAAAATTCAACAATATTTGCAAAACGTTGATTTTTCTTGACACGACCATCTATATAATGCTGCTCATACCCTTCTGGTAATTGGCTAACATCAGTAGGTGGAATGATTTGATTGAAACATTTAGGCCAGTCTGGACATCCCATTCCCGAACCTGTGCTTCGTACTACGCCACCAGCGATAATAACAAGAAATAAGGTGATAATAGTAATTCTATTAACATTTATAAACCTCTTCTCACCTGCTGGATACATTACGCCTCTTTATATTTGTCAAAATAGTATTAAATAGAAGGTAGGTATAAACCTAACCTTCTACTCTGTTATTTTCTTTATTCCATTGCTCTTGAATACGAATAGCTTCTTCATTTCCTTCGAAATCATGTGGCATATTCGAACTCATAGTTTGCGAATGAGGAACACTTTGAGGAATGAAATCCTCGTGGTGACCTGGCTTACTGTAGTCATAAGGCCAACGGTATACTGTAGGAATCTCACCCGGCCAGTTTCCGTGGAAATGCTCTACTGGAGTAGTCCACTCTAATGTATTAGAGTTCCAAGGATTTTGCGTTGCTCTCTTACCGCACCAAATAGATCCGAAGAAATTAATTAAGAATGCTAACTGACCAACACCTGCAATAATAGCAGCCCAAGTAACTAGAATATTTACAGAAACCCATTTTTCCATGAATGCAAACTCAGTGAATGAGTAGTAACGACGAGGTACACCATCAATACCCATAAAGTGCATTGGGAAGAATACTAAGTACGCACCGATGAAAGTCAACCAGAAGTGGAAATATGCCAACTTCTCATTCATCATTCTACCGAACATCTTAGGATACCAGTGATAAACACCACATAACATACCAAAGATAGAAGCAGATCCCATTACCAAGTGGAAGTGAGCTACTACGAAGTAAGTATCGTGTAAGTTGATATCCAATGCAGCGTTACCTAAGAAAATACCTGTAACACCACCTGAGATAAAGAATGATACCATACCGATAGCAAACATCATCGCTGGAGTGAAACGAATGTTACCTCTCCACAATGTAGCCATATAGTTGAATGATTTTACTGCCGAAGGAACTGCGATAATCAACGTCGTGATCATAAAAACACCTCCCAAGAAAGGATTCATACCAGTCACGAACATGTGGTGACCCCATACGATGAATGATAATACCGTGATACCTACTAATGAGTAAACCATCGCGTGGTAACCAAAGATTGGTTTACGTGAGTTTGTTGAGATTACTTCTGAAGTCAAACCTAATGCAGGCATTACAACGATGTATACCTCAGGGTGACCTAAGAACCAGAATAAGTGCTGGAATAAGATTGGAGAACCACCTTCATTAGGTAAAATCTGTCCTTGAACAACTAAGTCTGACAAGTAAAATGATGTACCTGCCGAACGGTCAAAGATCAATAACACTACTGCTGAAACTAATACTGGGAACGATAACAAACCCACGATAGCTGTTAAGAAGAAAGACCAGATAGTTAAAGGCATTTTCCAAAGATCCATACCTTTAGTACGCATATTCAAGATTGTAGAAATGTAGTTTACACCGCCCAATACTTGAGATACGATAAATAAAGTCATAGATGCTAACCACATCGTCATACCTAATCCAGAACCAGAAATGGCTGTAGGAACGGCAGATAATGGTGGATAAATAGTCCATCCTGGTGATGCTGGACCACTTTCAATAAAGAAGGATCCAATCATGATAACACAAGCGATAAAGAAGAACCAGTATGACAACATGTTCATCAATGGAGATGCCATATCGCGAGCACCAATTTGGTATGGAATTAATAAGTTACTAAATGTACCCGATAACCCCGCAGTCAATACGAAGAATACCATCATTGTACCGTGGATAGTAACTAATGATAAAAAGAAATCAGGCTTAATACGACCACCTTCTGCCCATTTACCCAAGAATACTTCAAGAATAGGGAAATCTTTGTCCGGCCAAGCTAATTGAATACGGAACAAAAGAGACAAGATCATGGCAAAAACCGCCATAATGATACCTGTGATCAAGAATTGCTTCGCAATCATCTTGTGATCCTGACTAAATATGTATTTAGTTAAGAACGTCTCATGGTGATGACCATGTGCATCATGATGAGCTGCGTCGTGTGATAAAACTGTACTTGACATATTACTTTATAAAAATCTTTTATAATTAATTTACTGAAGCTGTTTTCACACCTTCTGAAACATTGTTACTAGCAAACTCTTTTTGTAAATCTTCTGTGAAGTATTTACCCTGTTGAGCTAACCATTCTTTATATTCAGCCTCAGTAACAACGATAACTTTTTTACCCATGTTATAGTGACCTTGACCACAGATTTTATTACACAACATAATGAAATCATATTTCGGATCGTTCATTTTGTCACGCATCTCTTCAGTAGTCACTGTTGGCGTAAATTGGAAGTAATTCGTCATACCTGGTACTGCGTTGATTTGTACGCGGAAATCAGGAATATAAAACGAATGAATAATGTCTTTTGAAATAATATGGAAACGCACGGATTTATTAACTGGAATAACGATATCCTGTGTTTGTAAATCATCCCAAGATGCTTTATCGTTGAAATCAATACCGTAAGGGTTTGTAGGCGTAGTCAATTTATAGTTACGCTTACCGATTTCGCCATCTACACCTGGATATCTTACATGCCAAGCAAATTGCTCACCTAATACCTCGATTTGAATAGCTGATTTTTGCAATTCTTCTGGCACATTTGTAATAGCTCTCCATGTGAAGAAACCAAACAATACTAAAACTGTCAATACAATCGCAGGAACAATAGTCCACAATTTCTCGATAGAGTCATTATGTGGATAGTAGTACGCTTGTCGTTTTGCTTTAGCTCTATATACATATGTGAACACAAATAAAACGATGTGTGTCAATATTAATACAGCAGTAGTAATTACTAATGTGATAATGAACATACGGTCAATTTCTTTACCATGCTCAGTCGCAGCATCTCTCCAAGACCAGCTTCCCCATACATCGTATGAATAGTATACAAATGTTAAGAAGGCAAATAAGAAAATTAAGAACAATGTAGCTTGTAAATTATTATTACCATACTCATTGTATTTTCCATTCATCTTTCTCGTCAATACATACACTGAATGAATTTTGCCAATTACAGCGATTATTGTACAAATAACTAAGAACAATAATACATAGTAGAAAAAGTTTTTATAGACTTGAGGATCTATTTGTTTTACTTCTTCCACCTTAGCAGCCGCTGTAGTTGTAGTACCCGCACTTGCATCTGCCGCTACAGTAGCCGTAGCTGCTGTATCCGTAGTTGCCGCTGCACTATCAACAGTTGCCTCGCCGGCAGTAGCTGCTGCTACCGCCGTTGTGTCAACTACTGTCGAATCACTCTGCATTGCCATAGCTGGCGCAGCAAAAAATAAGCTGATTAAAAGTAGTAAACCCGCTATGGATTTAAACCCGTTATTAATTTTTAAATTCATTTCTTCTATAAACGTTTGAACGTAAATTCTATCAATTCTATATTAAATTTGATGGTTTAAACTTTCATCAAGGAATGGATGATGTTTAGGAGCAAGAGGATGCTTGCTAATTTTATTCATCACTAAGAATGAAAATAAACCTGCAAAACCTATCGCTGTACCAATTTCAATTAATCCAAAACCTCTATCAGTCTCTACTGTACCAGGCATGATCATAATATAGTAGTCTAACCAGTGTCCACACAATAATAAAATTGCTACGAACAACATTATATTCTGTTTACGTTTCGCATCTCTATCTACCAATAATAATAATGGCGCTAAGAAATTAATAATGATGCTTAACCAAAACCATGGTTTGTATTCTGGCTCCCAACGCTTGTAGAAATAAACTGTTTCCTCTGGAATGTTAGAGTACCAAATCAACATGAATTGCGCAAACCAAACATAAGTCCAAAAGATAGAGAAACCAAACATTAACTTACCTAAGTCATGTAAATGATTCTCATTTACCCAAGCCATGTAACCCGCTTTTTTCAATAAGATTAAGATTACAACAACAACTGCGATACCACTAACCCACATTGCTGCGAAATTGTACCAACCAAACATTGTAGAGAACCAGTGTGCCTCTAATGACATGATTGTGTCGAATGACCAAATTGGAGTTGTAAAACCAAATATTACTAAGAAAATAGCAGATAATTTAAAGCTTTGTTTGTAAGATCCTAAGCCTCCTTCTAAATCCTCTTTGTATGACAATTTAGCTAAGATAAAAGCGAAGATACTGTAACATCCCATAAACAAAATCTGACGGATAAAGAATCCTGGAATGTTTAAGAATGCTTGTTTACCAGCAACTAATTTATCGTAATTAGCGTGATTTGGATCGAATAATGTTGGATCTGTCCAGTGGTGGTATAATGTATGTGTGTAAATACCTCCTGCCGCGATGATTAATAAAATCACGGATGCAATAGGTAATACTGACGCCATAGCCTGTGGAATACGAATTAAACCTGCAGACCATCCAGATTGAGTTACCATTTGCAACGCAATGAAGAAAGCTCCAGCAGCACATACACAAGCGAAATAATATCCCATCAATAGTAGATTGGCAAAAGTTCGCATTGTATCACCAGTGTACAAACCATATCCAATGGCAGCAACACCTAATACAATAGCAACTAAGCTAACAATCTTCGCTGTACCAGCAAATGTATATTGCTCGCTGAAATTATAATCGTGATGATGATTGTGAGTTCCCATTTATTAAATTGATGTTAGATTATTTCTTTTGTAATTCTTGAACATACATAACTACTTTCCAACGCTCCTCTGGATTCAATTGAGATGCGTGTGATCCCATTGTATTCAAACCGTAGTAAATAGTATGATAAATTTTACCTGCAGACAAATCTGCCATTAACCCACCTCTAGATGAATTTGCACCGCTTGATCTTCCATATGCTGGAGGATTAGGGAAGTTCTCTAATTGACGAGTACCTCTTGAATCCGTGATCGAACGATCTTTAGTAATAGAGCCATCACCTTTACCTTCTTTACCATGACATACGGCACAGTTTACTAAGTATAAATGTTGACCTTGAGCTAAGTTTTCTTCATTTACATCTAGTGGATTAGTAACTTCAGCTCCTGCTCTTGTATAATCCTCTGGTGTATTTGAATATTCATCTGCAAACTTCTCAAAACCTTGAGGAATACTACCTGCTGGAGGAGTTTGAGCTGTTTGTTTATTTTTAAAATTATTGTTTGGCTGATCTGGATTGTATGCTAACGGATCGTACATATTACGCGAAAATTCCAAACCTGTGCTACGCGTAGTACCATCTCCACAAGCAGTAGTTACTGCTGCGAAAGCTACAGCCATACATACAGCGCCAAGAAAATTCTTCTTATTCATAACTAACATATTTTCTTTCATTGTATTTAACTTCTACTGCTCCAGCTTCTTTCAACAAACTATCCACTAAAGCGTGATCTGTATTTTCGCTTGCATCTACTGCAATGATAAAACGATCGTCCGTAGCTCTCAAATCCATTACACGTGGTGCACGTCCTGGGAATAAGTGATTACGGTAAAAGAATGTCGCTACCATACCCAAAGCACATAATAAAATAGTCACCTCGAATGTAACAGGCACAAAGTTTGGCAATGCTAAAGATGGCTTTCCACCGATGTTCATTGGCCAATCGTATGCCATAGTATAGTATAATAAACTAAATCCTAATGTCGTACCTAGCGCACCAAAGCAAAAAGCTGCGATAGGTAATCTTGAAGGTTTTACACCCAATTTTGCTTCGATTCCGTGAATCGGCATTGGTGTATAACAATCATATATGCTGATATTGTTTGCTTGCAATTTATCAATCCCGTGCATCAAATCATCAGGATCCGCAAAACTTCCTAATATATATTTTGTATTGCTCATTGCTATTATTTTTTACGTAATGCGTTAATTTCCTCTTGTGATACTGAATCGTATTTCTCCAATGATTTTTTGAAGAATTCTACTTGATCTTCTGGGAATGCTCCTTCTTGGATCAACTTAGTTTTATGTTGTAAGCTAGAACTTTTCAATAATAACTTAACCTCAGCGATTGCGATACCTGGTAAGAAACGTAAGAACAATAAGAATAATACAAAGAATAAACCAATCGAACCTACAAAGATACCTACGTCAACCCATGTTGGGTAGAACATTGCCCATGATGATGGCAAGTAATCACGGTGTAATGAAGTAACGATAATTACGAAACGCTCGAACCACATACCAATATTTACAATGATTGACAATACCCAAGAGATAGGAATACTTGTACGTATTTTTTTGAACCAGAACAATTGAGGTGAAATTACGTTACATGTCATCATCGCCCAATAAGCCCAAGCGTACGGACCAGCAACACGGTTTGCAAAAGCATACATCTCATATTCAGAACCCGAATACCAAGCAATGAACAACTCTGTCAAATATGCAACACCTACGATAGAACCTGTCACCATGATGATTTTGTTCATCGACTCGATGTGGAACATCGTGATGTAGTGCTCAAAGTTTAATACTTTACGTAAGATTAATAATAATGTTTGTACCATCGCAAAGCCTGAGAAAATCGCACCTGCCACGAAATATGGAGGGAAGATTGTCGTGTGCCATCCTGGAATCACAGATGTCGCAAAATCCATAGATACGATAGTGTGTACCGAAAGTACAAGTGGTGTAGAAATACCTGCCAAAATTAATGACACGATTTCAAAACGTTGCCAAGTTTTTACTGAACCATTCCATCCGAATGAAAAGATAGAGTAGATTCTTTTTCTTAAACCTGAAGCACGGTCACGTACTGATGCGATATCTGGTAATAATCCACAGTACCAGAATACCAATGATACAGTGAAATATGTAGAGATCGCGAACGCATCCCATACTAATGGTGAGTTAAAGTTTACCCATAATGAACCAAACTGATTCGGAAGTGGGAAAATCCAGTATGCTAACCAAGGACGTCCCATGTGCGCTACAACGTAAGTTGCGGCACAAATTACGGCGAAAATCGTCATCGCTTCCGCAGAACGGTTGATGGAGTTACGCCAGTTTTGACGGAATAATAATAATACGGCTGAGATAAGTGTACCCGCGTGACCGATACCTACCCACCATACGAAGTCGGTGATATCCCATGCCCAACCTACTGTTTTGTTTAGACCCCAAGCACCGATACCCGTCCAAAACGTGTATCCAACGCTAATAACCCATAACATAGCTCCACAAGCAGCTACGATAAATCCAATCCACCAAGCCTTGTTGGGTTTATTTTCAACCGGTAGTAAGATATCATCCGTAATTTGTGCATACGTGATGTCCTTACCGGTCATTAATGGTTCTCTTAATATTGATTCGTTATGCGATGACATAGTTGTTTTATTTCAAATAAAGAATAAAATTATGCTTCAAATGTGTTTCTAACTTTAGTCATGTAACCGATATTCGGTTGAACATTGATCTCTTCTAACACATAGTAAACACGCTCATTGCGTAATGCTCTTGAAACTTCTGATTCTGGATCATTAGCATCACCGAAGATAATAGCGTTTGCCGAACATGCAGCTTGACAAGCCATTTTCACATCTCCGTCTACCAACTTACGGTTTTCCATTTTAGCTGTTAATTTACCAGCTTGGATACGTTGAATACACATTGAACATTTCTCCATCACACCACGAGAACGTGTTGTTACATCTGGATTCAATACTAATTGTGTAAACTCATTATTCAAGTAGTTATCAAAGCGTGAATCATTCCAGTAGTTGAACCAGTTGAAACGACGCACTTTGTATGGACAGTTGTTTGCACAGTAACGAGTACCGAAACATCTGTTGTAAGCCATGTGGTTAAGACCCTCTGAAGAGTGTACTGTAGCTAATACAGGACATACAGTCTCACAAGGAGCATGCTCACAGTGTTGACACAACATTGGTTGGTGAACTACTGTTACATTCTCGAAGTCTTGAACATTTGCTATATCGTTCTCTTTTGTGAATTTCGAACCATTCTCTTCGATAGTATAGTAACGGTCAATACGTAACCAGTGCATCTCACGACGACGACGAACCTCGTCACGACCTACTACTGGGATATTGTTTTCAACGTTACATGCTACGATACAAGAACCACAACCTGTACATGCATTCAAATCAATAGCCATCACCCATTTGTGACCTGGTTGCTCATATTTATTCCACAAATCATACGTTTTGTGTGAATCAGCGAAACGTCCAGATTCTGAGTTAGGATCTTTTTGGTATTTCGCGAAAGTAGTTTCGCGAATGATGTTACGACCTTCAATTGTATGGTGTGTTTGAGTTTGTGCTAACTCGTATGTTCCAACAGCTTTAGAAACTGAAGCTTTAGCCGCAAATTGAACCGTACCATTAATTAATGAAGCTAATGGATAAGCATTTTTACCTACATTATCACCAGCCTTACCTACTGAAGTGCGACCATAACCAACAGCTACAGAAACTGTACCCATTGCTTGACCTGGTTGCAATACAACTGGTAATTCGATAGATTTACCGTTAGCTTCAACTGTAACTTTGCCATTCTCACCTAAACCTAATTGCTCAGCAAATTTAGGGTTGATAGCAGCATAGTTATCCCAAGTTACTTTTGATACTGGATCAGGAAGTTCTTGCAAATATGCGTTGTTAGCGTAACGACCATCGCGCAATGTAGTAGATTCGTATAATTTCAATTCTACATCACCAGCGATTTTTTTCGAATCAGCAACAATGACTGAAACTACTGAAGCCAGATCTACGTTAGCTGAATAAGCTGAACCAGCAGCTGTTGCTTTAGAAATATAACCTGCTTGTAATACTTCTTTCCACGACTTACCAGTTCCTGCTAAAATATTAGTTTCCCAATTTTGTCTTACGAAATCATAAATGTTCGTAGTCTCACCTGCCCATACTAAGAAAGATTGCTCAGCTTGACGTGTGTTATAAATTGGGTTAATTGTTGGTTGAACAACTGTAAATACACCTTCTTTTGCTGAAGCATCACCCCATGACTCTAAATAGTTAGGAACTGGTGCAATTGCTTTTAATAAAGAAGCTGTTTCATCTTTACGGTCTGCGAATGATAACGTAAAGTCAACTTTCTTAATAGCTTCTTCAACATCGGCTGAATTGAAGTAGTTATAAACAGGGTTACTGTTCAAGAATAATGCTACACCTACTTGACCACCTTTAGCAGCAGTTAAGAATTGTTGGAAAGCAGCATCCGAACCTTGGTATTGTTTCGAGTAATTATCTAAATCGATAATTGCGCCGTAAGCACCCAATTGTGTATTGATAGCGTTTACTAATGATTGAATATTCACATCATTTGCGCCTGCTACTACTACTGCAGCACCTTTAGAAGCAACTAATTCTTTAGCTACTAATTTGATAGCTGTTTGTGCTTTTGCATTTGTCGTACCACCTGTTACAGATTGACCAGTGATTTCATTGTACAATGAAATCAAGACAGCACCTTCTTCCGAAGGCTTAATCGCGATACGCACATCTGCATTCGAACCTGTCATCGATAGACCTGACTCGAATTGGATATGACGTGACATTTTACCATTTTTCAATGATTTGTAGTCACGATTTTTGATGAAATCTTGTGAATGTTCTTCACCTGACAACCATGAACCTAAGAAGTCCGCAGCTACTGAAACTACAACCTGTGCATTACCGAAATGGTAAGAAGGTACTACAGCTTTGCCAAAAGAATTTTTATTTGCCTCAATAATACCACTGTAAGAAACAGCATCTACTTGCACTAATGAAGTAGTCGGATATTTAGCTGTTAATTTAGCGATAGAAGCTAAAGTTGACGGAGAATTAACTGTTGTCGATACGATAGCAATTTGTTTTCCAGCTTGTGCAGCTTTATTCAAAGCAGCGATTACTGTGCCATCTAATTTAGACCACTCTACATCTTTACCGTCTAATTGGGGATTTTGTAATTTAGACATGTCGTAAAGATCCAATACCGAAGCTACTGTAGTAGCATCTGTACCTTGCGTCAAACCAACCCCATTTGGATTTGGCTCGATAAAGATTGGACGACCTTCACGTGTTTTTACTAAAATACTTTGTCCATTGAATGATGAAGCATAATAGTTAGGAATACCTGGAGTGATTTCCTCCGGCTTAATTACATAAGGAACAGCTTTGTGAACCGGTGTACGGTTACACGCTGCCAATGTAACAGCTCCCAAACCAAAACCTAAAGCCTTCAAGAAATCACGACGTGGTGTTCTTGTACTTAAGCCTGCTTCGTTTAATACATCTTCTACAGGAATAGGCTCAGCAAATTCACTCTTACTTTCTTTCACGAAAGCAGGAGTTTGATTTAACTCTTCTAAACCTTTCCAATATTTTTTATTGCTATCCATTTAAGCTGTATATAAGATTGCGTTTTCCTAATTAATTATTAATAGTGACACTTACCACACTCTAATCCACCGATCATCGCAGCTGTCATCTTCTCTCCTTTTTTCAATTTCTCGTGCGCTTCGATCAACTGATCATAGTATTTATTATCAGCATTTACTTCTGTAGTCTTATGACAGTCCACACACCACTTCATTGTCAATGGAGAATATTGATAAACTTCTTCCATAGACTCAATCGGACCGTGACAAGTTTGACATTCCAAACCTGCAACACTAACGTGTTGAGAGTGATTGAAATAAGCAAAATCTGGCAAGTTGTGAATTCTAACCCACTCGATAGGACGAGGATTATTTCCATACTCACGTGTATCTGGATTCCAATCTACAGCGCGGTACAACTTCATAATCTCAGGAGAAGTTTCGCCATCGTAATGATCTGCAGCAGTAACCGTGTTATGACAGTTCATACATACGTTTGCCGAAGGAATGGATGCGTTCTTAGATTTGTACGCACCACCGTGACAATATTGACAATCAATTTGATTTACACCAGCATGTACTTGGTGAGAGAATTTAATTGGTTGAACTGGTTTATACCCAGTATGTACACCAACATTCCACATTGTCTGCCATCCCAAAACAGCCAACAACGCCACAACCATCAATGCTGTAAACCCAACTAACTTCTTATTCTTTAAGAATTTTTGCGCAAACTTAACTTTATCCGATTCTTCATGAGCCTCATTACGTGCTTTAGCAGCTTCAATTGCAGCAGCGTTATTAGCGATTACCTTCTCCAAAGTCTTGATAACACGACTTAAAATTACGATAACACCAACAGCCAACAACAAAATAGCAGCAACACCAAGAATCATCAATGTGTTTGCATCAGAACTCGCAGCAGCTTCAGCAGTAGCACCACCTTTATCACCACCAGCAGCAGCTTTCGCCTCCTCTTCTTTCACATACGCAATGATTCCTTTAATTTGATCATCTGAGAATTGTGTAAAAGCCGGCATCGCCACTTTGTTCCATTCTTCAAAAATCTGATTAGCAACGGGATCACCAGAAGCAATCAAAGCACCTGAATTTTTAATCCACTTCACCAACCACTCTTCAGAATGTCTTTCTGACATTCCAGCTAATGCAGGACCTGTCATTTTTCTGTCTACCTTGTGACAAGCAGTACAGTTTGCCTTAAATAACGCCGCACCTTCCTTAGCATCCTGCGCATTCGACGACATCGTAACAGCAAATAACAACACCAAACTAACGGATATTGACTTTGCAAATCTTCCCAATACGGATGAGATATTTCTCATATTTAGCACTTTATACTATTTAATTATGAATATAAAAATTACTTCTCCTCTTGTCAGAAGGGTTCACACCCATCAAACAATGCACAAAAGTATAACTTTATAAGCAATCCCTGACAATTTAATGACGCAAATTGTCAATTTAAAATCATTCTAAATAAAGCACTTTTATGCCAATAATTAACTTTAAAAGCCATTATTCAGCGGTTTACAATAACTTTGATATGGGATAATACAAAGAAATATCATCAGAAACATTTTTTTATTTCGTTTGTCATTTATTGTACAGTAAAATACATATATTTTGACCGTTATGCACTATAAAATATTAAATATTTTGTTGCTTGTGATCGTATTAATTACGCAATCCTGTCAACAACAAAAGAAACAAATCTATAAAACAGTAAAAACAGAAAATATGGATACCACAAATTACAACAAACTTACAGCAGAAGAAGAATACGTTATTCTACATAAAGGGACAGAAAGACCTTTTTCCGGAGAATTATTAGATAATAAAGAAAAAGGCACGTATATCTGTAGAAGATGCGATGCACCACTTTACAAATCTCAAGACAAATTCGAATCGCACTGTGGTTGGCCAAGTTTTGATGACGAAATACCAGGAGCCGTAAAACGCGAAGTTGACGCCGATGGCAGACGCGTTGAAATATTATGCAATAAATGTGGCGGACATCTTGGACATGTTTTCGAAGGCGAAGGCTTTACTGTAAAAAACACCAGACATTGCGTGAATTCAATTTCAATGAAATTTGTTCCGGGTGAATAAAACTTAGCGTGCTATCAAATTACAAGGAACAATTACATGTTCGATCTTGTCAAGTTTTCCATTAATTTGTTGCACTAAAATACGAACTACCTCTTGCGCTATTTCTTGGATATTCTGAGAAATAGCCGAAACAGGTGGATTGACTAATCCAAAAGTTGTATTCTCATCAAAAGAAATCAGCTTATCAACAGTCAAATCATATTTTTTGATGGCTTTAAGACCGTTTATTGCCAAATAATTCGTTGCAAATAAAACAGCATCCAATTTATTATCTGCTATAAAGTCTTTCATCTGTAAGACAACCTCGTCTTCGGATTGCGCAGGATTAATTTTCTTTACCAACAAATCCATCCCAATAGTATCAACTGCTTTCATGTAGCCCTCCAAGCGACCTTTCATTTGAGATTGCGTACTATTGGTCGTCACAAAACCAATGCGTTTAGCATTTTTTTGTTCCAATAAAAATAGAGTTCCTTGATAAGCACCTTCCACGTTTTCCGAAATCACAGTATGCGTTTCAACATCCGCTAAGGGTCTATCAAATAAAACCACAGGAACTGAGCTTTTTAATAAATTATTAATATCATCACTAAGACCTTCTGTTGGAGCAATAATGAATCCATCGATTTGACGGTCGTAGAAAAGCTGAATTAATTCCTTAGCGCGCTGTTCATCATTTTTCATACTACAATAAATAATATGATACCCGTGGTCATACGCCAACTTCTCAATACGATCTGCAATATTTGCAAAAAATGGATTTGAAATATCTTCTACCAAAAGCCCAATACTCTTTGATTTTCCCGTACGCAAACTTTTTGCAAGTTGATTAGGTTTGTAATCGACTTTCTTTACATAATCTAGCACTCTTTTGGTTAATGCATCGCTAATACGCTTCTCTTTTGCTTTACCATTCAAGATAAAAGAAACAGTAGTAACAGATACCCCAAGATTATTAGCTATATCACTAATGGAAAGTCTTTTCTTCATATTTCTAAAATAATTGATAAATAGATTCTCCTAATCTAATCAAATCTTTCAAAAATTGTGAAATAAAATGATGTTATATTTGCTAAAAGGTTTTATCTTACAACAATTTTAGTACATTTTAATTTAAAACCTATTATGAGAAAGATATTTAGATCAGCGTTGGCTGTATTTGTATCCATTTCTTCTAGTTCAATTCTGAATGCGCAACAAACGGATTTCACCCAATTTGTTAATCCATATATTGGTTCTGCAGACCACGGACACGTTTTTGTAGGCGCAAATGTGCCCAATGGCGCTGTACAATTAGGACCAAGCCAAATATCGCAAACATGGGACAAATTCAATGGCTGGGATTGGTGTAGTGGCTATAATTACAAAAGTGAAGAAGTCCTAGGTTTTACCCACACCCATTTGAGTGGAACGGGCATTGGAGACCTAAACGACATTTTGATTTTACCAGCTAATGGCAAACATCATATCCATCAAGCACCATTCAAAAATATGAATGAAGGATACGGATCTAAGATTAGCAAAGCGAATGAATCTGTTTCTCCAGGATATTATAAAGTATTATTGGAAGATTACGATATCTTGGCAGAATTAACGTCTTCCGAACGAGTTGGCTACCACAAATATACTTTTAACAAAAAGGACAACCCACACTTATTGATAGACCTGTCTTTCAAGATGAATTGGGATAAACCAACAGACACCTACCTGAAAGTCGTTAATGATTCCACTATCGTAGGCTACAGATTCTCTACAGGATGGGCTAACGATCAAAAAATATATTTTGCTATAAAATCAAATACAAAATTCACTAAAGTAGATTTGTACAACGACAGCACCGCTGTGACCGGATACCAAATAGCAAAGGGTTTAGGAATGAAAGCAATTCTTTCTATTAATCCTACTAAAGCGGTGGAACTAAAGGTCGGCATTTCGCCAGTTAGCACGGTAAATGCATTAGAAAATATAGCAGCAGAAATTCCATATTGGGATTTCGAAAAAGCTAAAAATCAGACTAAATCAAAATGGAATCAAGCTTTAGGTAAAATAGACTTCAAAGCAGATGATAATACAAAAACTATTTTCTACACTGCATTATATCATTCTTACTTCGCTCCTACAGTATTTAGCGATGTAAACGGTGATTATATGGGAACAGATAAGCAAGTTTACACCGACAAAAGCCATCAGAATTATACGGTATTTTCGCTTTGGGATACGTATCGTGCATTACATCCTCTCATGACTATCCTAGAGGAAACAAAAAGTAAAGACTATGTGAGTTCCATGTTGAAAATTTACCAGCAACAAGGAAAACTTCCAGTGTGGCACTTGTGGGCTAATGAAACAAATACCATGGTAGGCCTACCAGCTATTCCTGTGATTGCTGATGCAATTTTGAAAGGAATAGTAGACAAAAACGAATTAGAGTTAGCTTACGAAGCAATAAAAACAACAGCAATGGGAACAGATTTCGGATTGAAATATGTCCGTGATTTGAAACATATTCCAATCGAATACATGAATCACGAATCTGTAGCATGGGCTTTAGAATATGCTATTGCAGACTTTGGAGCCTACCAAGCTGCCAAATTTTTGGGAAAAACTGAAGATGCTTCTTATTTCGAAAAACGCTATAAATTGTACGAGCAATATTTTGATAAAGAAGTCGGTCATTTTTTGGGACGTCATGAAAACGGCAATTTCAGAAGACCTTTTGATCCGTTGATGGCTAAACACCGTGCAAATGATTATTGCGAAGGAAATGCATGGCAATATACTTGGCTCGTACCGCAAGATGTACACGGATTGATTAACCTATTCGGTGGAGAGAAGAATTTCATAAATAAATTGGATGAATTTATTGCCTTACCAGAGTATTTGAACGATGCCTCACCGGACATCTCGGGGATGATTGGGCAATACGCTCAAGGTAACGAACCCAATCATCATGTTCCATATCTATATGCGTATGCAGGTGAACAATGGAAAGGTGCAGCACTGGTTCATGAAGCAATGACTAAATATTACACCAATGAACCTACTGGAATATGCGGCAATGATGATGTCGGTCAGATGAGTGCTTGGTATGTATTCTCTTCGATGGGTATTTACCCAGCAAATCCAATGGATGGCAAATATGTATTTGGTTCACCGCTAATGGAACAAGCTTCAATTAATTTACCTAGCGGAAAAACATTTCACATTAAGGTCAAAAACCACGGTAAAAACAACATTTACATAAATAAAGTTACACTCAACGGAAAAAGCCACGAAAACAGCTTTATCACGCATAATGACATCATCAACGGTGGGGAATTAGTATTCGAAATGTCTGCCAAACCAAACAAAAAGTTCGGCTCAAATAAGACATTTCGTCCTTAAGCACTGCCATAATAGCAACGGCACGCAAATTGCCTATATACCCGAAAGAAATAGAAAGGATATTACAATGAGTGACTTCAACAACATCAACATCACAGATATAAATGACAACAATGGTGCTGATTTTTACAACAGCTTCAGGCAAAAATTAATTGATATAGAACAATTTCCTTCTATCTATACCTTTAAATTTATTTTACCAGTAATAGAAAATAAAAGAGAAGATGTAGAGAAGATATTTGATCATCCTAGCACAAAGATATCAATCAAAGAATCTTCAACAGGAAAATACAATTCTTTGACAGTGGAAACTTATGTGAATTCTGCGGATGCTGTAGTAGATTACTACAAAAAAGTCGCCGCTATAGAAAAAGTCATCATGTTATAACACATAAAAAAGGCTTTCCGAATTCGGAAAGCCTTTTTTATGTTAAAATCACCTAAGTGATATTACGCTTCTACTTCTTCTGAAGCAAACTCTTCATACAATGTAGAGAATCCTTCGTAATCTTCTGCAGATTCAGGTGAGAATACACGAATGTTTTGCTCTTCAACAAATTTCAATACCTCAGCATTCAAATTATCATCAGCTTTCACGACGATATCTGTATACGTCAATGCACCTTTGTACACATCCGCATAGCTTCCTGAACCGTACACTGCAGCATCTTCTGCACTTACGTCTTCTTGTGCTGCCAATTCACCATACTTCGCAGTCAATGTATCTTGACCAAAGTCAGCATCTTCATTGAACAACGAATAGAATACTTTCGCATCTTTGAATGTAGGATCATTGTGATACACTTTTTTCAAGTACAATGGAATCATTGCTGTGAACCAGCCATGACAGTGTACTACATCTGGAGACCATCCTAATTTCTTAACAGTCTCAAGTGCTCCTTTGCAGAAGAATAACGAACGCTCGTTATTGTCCTCAAAGAATTTTCCACTCTCATCTCTGAACACCTTTTTACGTTGGAAGTATTCCTCATTATCTAAGAAATAAACCTGCATACGTGCCGCTGGCAATGATGCTACTTTAATGATTAATGGATTATCGTTATTATCCACCACTATATTCATTCCCGACAACCTTATCACCTCGTGTAGACGATTTCTGCGCTCATTAATATTACCAAAACGTGGCATTAGAATTCGAATTTCAAATCCTTTTTCTTGCATTGCTTGTGGTAATTGGCGTGTTATTTCAGAAATTTTACTTATTTCAAGGAAAGGCGACATCTCGTGGGTAATAAACAATATTTTCGTTTTAGCCATCTCCAATTGTTTTTTTTATTATTTGAACAGTAAAATCGGTCTACAAAGATACGAATAATAAACAGATTTTACAATTCTTTGTAATTTATAGCTTTCTAATTACAAATTTATTATGCAATTTTGCGCCCTATTTTACCCATACCGATATGGAAATTTTCAATACCCAAAAAGCACTTCGCGACTACCTTATTCAGCCGCGTGCGCAACAACAGAAAATAGCTTTAGTTCCTACCATGGGCGCACTTCATGAAGGACATATGTCTCTGATTGTTGAAGCAAAAAAACACGCCGATTTAGTGGTATGTAGTATCTTCGTAAACCCTACCCAATTCAACGATCCAAAAGACTTAGAAAAATATCCTCGACCTATAGAAAAAGACATTAAACTTTTAGAAGAACAGGGTTGTGATATTTTATTTCTCCCTTCGGTCGAAGAAATGTATCCGGAGACAAATGAAGAATGGCACATTGATCTGGGGAGACTTGATCAAATCTGGGAAGGCGCACAACGACCAGGGCATTTTCAAGGCGTTACGCAGATCGTTTACAAATTATTCAAACTTGTAAATCCAGATGTAGCTTGTTTTGGGCAAAAAGATTTTCAGCAGGTCATGGTGGTTCAGCGCATGATCGAAATCAAAGATTTGAACATCGAACTTATCATATGCCCTATTATTCGCAGTGACAAAGGACTGGCGTTAAGCTCGAGAAATGCGCGACTTTCCGAAGAAGGAAAAACGAAGGCTTTAGTTCTTTTCAACACCTTGAAAACAGTAAAACATGCCTTCAATGAAAATGTTACACTTGGCGAATTACAAAATATAGCTGAAGATATGATTGCTGCAAATCCTGCAATCGAATTGGAATACTTTGCTATTAGCGAGACGCGTACACTGGAAAAAGCAGAATTCGTCGAAGCAGGCAAGCAGTATGTAGCACATGTTGTGGCTTGGATAGAGGGCGTTAGGCTCATAGACAACATGTTGTTGAACGATTAATGACATTTAGATTTTAAATATAAAGCGTAACTTTGCAATATGATGATTGAAGTAATGAAATCCAAAATTCACCGTGCACGTGTCACACAAGCCGAGTTGAATTATGTTGGAAGTATTACCATCGATGAAGATTTGATGGATGCAGCAGATATACTTGCTAATGAGAAGGTACAAATCGTAAATAACAATAACGGCGCAAGGTTAGAAACTTATGTGATACCTGGAGAACGTGGCACAGGCACAATCTGTTTGAATGGTGCGGCGGCGCGAATGGTGCAAGTTGGTGATATCGTAATCATTATTTCTTATGCCCTGATGGATAGAGAGGAAGTTAGAGCGCACAAACCGAGATTGGTTTTCCCTGACGATAATAATAGACTAATAAAATAAGCATATAGCATTTGTGATAAATACTATTTCAACATATCGCAGACTCATCGCCTCACTATTAGCGTGTTGGATGACGTTAATTGTGATAAGCGGAATAGTATTTATGCACAAAGAGGTTACTTCAAAAGGTAAAATTGTCACGCACATTCACCCTTATGATTTTACCAACAAAAATAAACATCAGCACAAAAGTGACGCGGAGATTCACTTTTTGGATATACTTTTCCAAGGCACATTTATTGAAAGTGATTTCATTACTTTCGAAGTTCCAATTATCTCCGAATTCTCCCTTAAAAATGAATCTTCATACAGCAGTATTTTAAATGCTGTCGCCATATTTCACGCTTACTTGCGTGGCCCTCCCACCCTTGTCTAATGATTCTTAACGTGTTGCAAGCTATAATTATGGTTTGTGATTTGACCTTTTTGATTAAAATCAATAATTAAATTGATGCTATTCTTCTGCTTTGGAATTACACCTAATGTGTAGTTCTAATTGCATCGTAAATGGTATCCAATTGCCGAACATTTTACTAATCTTAAACAAGAAATTATTTATGTCACAATATATGAAAAGTGGTATGCTGACTGTACTTTTAGTTAGCTTCGCTTTTATTCTTCATGCACAAAACGTATTAAAAGGAACTATTAAGGATTCAGATGGAAATCCAATCGTAAATGCAACTGTTTCGGTAGACGGAACTAAAGTGTCTATTTCAACTGATAATGCGGGACAATTTTCACTACACATACCAACAGGAAAAACAAAGTTAGCAGCACGTGCAGTCGGTTTTTTGATGATCAAGAAAGATATTGCGGCAGCAGATTATCAAAATGGAATTGAAATACTTTTAGAAAATGACAACCGTAATTTGGAGGAGGTTGTTGTCTCCGGCACATTAAAACAAGTTTCAAAATTAGATAGCCCTATTCCAGTTGAGGTTTTTACTTCTAAGTTTTTCCAAGCCAATCCTGCGCCTACGATTTTCGAATCGTTGCAAAATATAAATGGCGTTCGCCCACAAATCAACTGTAGTGTATGTAATACGGGAGACATTCATATCAACGGCCTAGAAGGGCCATATACGATGGTCTTGATTGATGGATTGCCAATTGTATCAGGACTTTCTACCGTATACGGGTTGAACGGTATTCCTCAAGCCTTAATCGAAAGAGTAGAAATTGTGAAAGGTCCAGCTTCGACGCTTTACGGTAGTGAAGCTGTCGGCGGATTAATCAATATCATCACAAAAAGCCCAAGTTCAGCACCTACTTTCAATTTGGAAACAATGGGTACTTCTTGGCAAGAATACAATTTGGATTTAGGAGGTAAAGTGAATGTAGGTACAGCGCAGTCATTAATCGGTGCCAACTACTTTAACTACAATAATCCTATTGACAAGAATGGCGATAATTTCACGGACGTAACTATGCAACAACGATTCTCGGTATTTAATAAATGGAACTTTTCTCGTAAAGACAATAAGGTGTTCACACTTGCGGGTCGTTATGTCTACGAAGACCGTTGGGGTGGAGAAATGAATTGGAGTAGACAATACCGCGGTGGAAATGAGGTGTACGGCGAAAGCATCTACACCAAACGTTGGGAAATGATGGGCGCGTATGATTTGCCAACAACAGAAAATTTGACATTCACTTTTAGTGTTAATGGTCATGACCAAAACAGTGTGTACGGTGAAACAAAATATTTGGCAGACCAAAAAATTGCTTTCGGTCAATTGACTTGGCGCAAAGAAATCCAAAATCACGATATTTTGACGGGGCTAGCGTATCGTTATACCTATTATAATGACAATACAGCAGCGACAGCCAAGGCTTCGAACACGCATTTGCCAGGTATCTTTGTACAAGATGAAATCACATTACATGGACAGCATAAACTTTTATTGGGTGCACGTCTGGATTATAATTCATTACACGGTACTATTTTATCACCTCGCATTAACTATAAATGGAATTCACGCGACAATACACAAGTTCTTCGTCTAGGTGTGGGTAACGGCTATCGTGTAGCAAACATTTTTACCGAAGACCATGCTGCGCTGACTGGGGCACGTGATGTGATATTCGTTGGCGACCTTAAACCAGAGACATCTTGGAATGGAAACCTTAATTATATCAAGAAGTTCTACATGGATGGCGGATCTGTATTTGCACTAGATGCGAGTGCATTTTACACGTATTTTGACAACAAAATTATTCCGGACTACGAAACTAATGTCAATCAAATCATCTATGAAAATCTAGATGGTCATGCCGTATCCAAAGGATTATCCCTAAACTTAGATTGGGCACACACGAGCGGTCTAAAAGCGATGATAGGCGCCACAGTAATGGATGTTTATAGTGTAGAAAATAATATCAAACAATGGCAAATGTTGACTGAGAAAGCAATGGGAACGTGGACAATTGGTTACAAGATCAAACGTGCTAACTTAAGTATAGACTATACTGGAAATGTGATTGGCGCAATGCGCTTACCAACTTTGAGTGTGGTAGGCGGAATTCAAGATCCTCGTCCAGATAAATCAAAAGCTTGGAGTATTCAAAATATTCAGTTGACCAAACATTTTAATAATGGTTTAGAAATATTTGGTGGTGTCAAAAATCTATTGAATTGGACACCTACCAAAGGTGGAATCGAAATTATATCTAGAGCTCATGATCCGTTCGAAAGAATTGATGATCCTAATTTATTGCCGTTCGATCCAAGTTATGTTTACGGTCCGAACCAAGGTATCCGTGGTTTCTTGGGCGTGCGGTATAATTTATTTTAAGAAAAAAACCACAAATTATGGGAACAAGATGTTTAACTCGGTTTCTTATAGTTATACTATTCATTTGTGCATGGCAAGTAAGTCATGCACAAATTTTACCAACTAAAATTGAACAAATAGATAGTCTAATGGCTAAACAGCCTAAACCTATCTTAGTTTTACTTTCTACAGACTGGTGTCAATACTGCGCTATGCAACATCGCCAAATCCAAAGAAATAAGAACTTTAAACAGAAGTCTGATCATTTCTATTTTGTAGATTTCGATGCTGAAAGCAAAGACAAAATCAAATTTCAAAACAAAGAGTACGTGTACAAGCCTACTGGTATCAACATTGGGACACATGAATTGGTTTTTGTTATGATTGGCAGCAACAAAATTTCATACCCATCATGGGTGTTATTAGACAAACAATATCAGCCAATCTTTAGGCATAATGGCCTTCTTAATCCGCAGCAACTTAATGAATTATTAGACGCTATCGTCGAAACTATCAAAAATAAATAGTGAAAAAGAAAAATATTTTAATTTCTTTGTAGCAAAATGTCCTTATGAGGCGTTTTATACCTATAAACTATTTTAATATTCTTATGAAAAACTTATTAGGCTTACTTACTGCATTTGCATTATTAGCAACGACATTCACTTCTTGTAATAAATCCGATGATTTCAATTATGAAGAACAAATAGAGGCCGCAAAAAAAGAGGAAAGAAAACAAGATTCTTTATTCACTGCACAAAAATCAATTATTGAAGCGTACGTAAGTAATAATTTCGGAGCTAACGCTATTGAAGATACAACCAAACACTATTTTCAGTATTTAGAAAAAAGTGTAAAAAGAGGTATTTGGTATGAAATTATTACTCCAGCAACGGATAATTCTTATGAATACAAATTGAACGCTAGTCAAAATGGTGTATTGTATCCAACTTGGAAATTAAAATATAAAGTAAATCTATTGACAAGCGAAACGCCTGTTTTATCGGATCTTGAAGGATCAAATTATAATTTGTCTTTATCGAATAGCAATAATATTTTTACGTCAGCTTGGGTTGTAGCTTTATTTCCAGCTAAATATAAAGTAAATGGTCAGGACATTAATTATGTCGGATTAACTAAAGATGGCGTAAAAAAAGGCACTAAAATTAGAGTAATAGTTCCTTCTATATATGCCTACGGAGCTCAAGGCTTGACTACGAAAAACATCCCTGCTAACGCCCCTTTAGTATACGAATTTGAAATTTTAGATATTCAGTAACAAAACAATAAAAAAGAGATAAAACATTACTATTTTATCTCTTTTTTATTAATTTAGAAGCATGAATTTTTTAAGACCAATATTTTACCTTACAGTACTCTCATTCTTATTTCTTTCCTGTGCAAAGGAAGAAATGTTTGATCCTATTGCTCAATTCGAAACTGAAAAGCCTATTATAAAATCATACGCCAACACAAATTATCCAGATATGGTCTACTCAAATGATGAGACAGGTATTTGGTATGAGGTGGTAGAACAAGGTGATGATAATAGTTATGAATACAAAACTATAGATGTCGTTAATAATTATGGGCAAACAGTTAAGACTGTTCAAATACCAACTATCACTGTGCGATATACAGGAAAATTAATTTCTAACAATATCGTTTTTGATTCAAATTTAGATAAATCAGAGCCGTTAGTAAGTAAACTAAATCAACTAATACCTGCTTGGTATTTTAGTTTTATACCAAAAAGTATAGGATCATCAGAGTTTGGTGGCTTAACAGCTCGAGGGTTAAAAAAAGGAAGTATTATACGAATAATCACACCTTCTTATTATGCATATGGGAATACAAGCAGGGGTTCTATTCCAGCTAATTCTCCACTGTTTTTTGAAATCGAAGTCATAGACATCAAAGATGATGTCCAATAATAAAAATGGTCAATCTTAAAAGATTGACCATTTTTATTTTCCTTTATATTTCGAACCTTCTAATATTTCCTGTGCATTGTCTATACCAAATAAATCTGTCAACGACAGTGAAGGATTTCTATCCATAAATTTTCGAACCATCATCCAGCCCATATACGATCCAAGTTTAGGTGCAGATTCATTCTTCTCCCCCAGTTCGGGTGTAAAGGGGGCTTCAGTGAAGTATTTTTGAATACGTAACATATCGGTACTGTACAACAGACTTTCTTGTAGAAACCAAGTCCATATATCGCTTTGATATTTTTGAGCCCATTGTATCTGTGCCTTAGTATACCCAATTTTTAAATCATCCGATACATTTTCTAGCATAATATCCATCGCGTACAATATCTTTCCATTGTAGACCATATGTTGCAATGTATTTTGTGTATTTTCAGGATGCGGATAAAGTTCTTCGCGCAATATGGTTTCTATAACCCGAGGTGTAATATTTTCGGGCGTAAATCGTCTAGAAATGTACAAAGGGATAGACTGCACAAGCGCTGGATAAAATTCCGAATCAGCCCCTAAGAACATATCCAAACCAACACCAACATAATTATCACCTAGTGGGGCCTGAAAAGCAAAGCCACTCACATACGATATTATCCGAGGTATATCATAAGTTGGAAAATAGTATTTAATATATTTAAAAGCTTTTGACAATTCCTTCTCTTGTTTATCCAAAGCAGGGTATACTTTAGCAACAGCCTTGTTTAAATCAATAAAATCTTTTTGTTTTAGTATTTGGGCTAAACTTTCTTTAATTCGTGAAGAGTCTTGGGGATGACCAATTTGCAACATATCTTGTACGTAATTCGTGTAAAACGCACCATACTTTTGTTGCCACTGCTTGTTCATTTTGGATATATCTTTCAATTTGAGGCTAGCAAGTTCCTTATCAAATCGCTCGATATGAATGTCTACCCCTATATTCGCTACATCTGGTCGATTTATTGTAGTTGTTTCACGACAAGATACTATAGTAACTATTAAAAAAAAGAAATACTTTTGTAGTGGTTTTAGTTTCATCAGTACAACGAAGTTAAGACCATAAATTTAAAACTAATAATATAAGTATGCTAAATTTTACAAAAACTACATTTGCGACATTAATGGCATTAGCTCTATTATTCACTACGAAAGTAAATGCGCAAGATTACTACACACGTACGCAAAACACTTCTGAAGATAAAAACTTCCGTTTAGGTCTTTCGATAAATCCAAATATCGGTTGGTTGCGTTATGATGATGATTATGAAGCAAGTGCTAAAGCAGGTTTTTCATATGGATTAGTTGCAGATTTGGGATTTGCTGATAATTACTATTTCTCTACAGGTTTATTAATCAATTCTATTGCTTCGAAGGTAGATTTTCCTAGTACAGGTGTAGATAGAGATAAAATTCGTTTGCAGTATGTAGAAATCCCTTTGACTATTAAATTGAAATCTGTTGAAAATGAAACAGGTAGATTTTATGGTCAATTTGGTTTCACCACTGGTTTTAAAGTTTCTGGAAAAGAAAAACTGGCTGGTGCGGATAAGAAACAATCTATCGATGGCGATGATTTATTCCGTTTAGGTCTACAAATCGGTGGCGGTAAAGAGTGGAAATTAAGTGATAACTTAGGTTTAATGACAGGTTTGACATTTAATAATGGATTTACAAGAGCAATCAAAGAAGGAAAACCAAAAACTTCATATGTAGCACTTAATTTTGGTCTTTTCTTTTAAAAGATTCATAAAAATTACATTAAAAACGAGGTTAATACGAATTCTATCTTTAAATTCGTATTAACCTCGTTTTATTTTAAAAGATTCCTAATATGCAAGCAGAAAAAATTATAGATAGAATTGTAATCTGGTTAAAAGATTACGCGAAACAAGCAAGAGTAAAAGGATTTGTAGTAGGTGTATCGGGTGGAGTAGATTCTGGCGTTGTTTCGACACTGTGTGCGATGACAGGTTTAGAAGTATTAGTGTTGCAAATGCCAATTCGCCAAAAAGCCGATCAAGTTGACCGTGCGTCGGAGCATATCGCCTATCTAAAATCAAAATTTTCGAATGTAAGAGGATTAAATCTTGATTTGACTTCTGCATTTGATGAATTAACCAATATTTTTGATGCAAATCAAGAAGATATTCCTAATCGAGATTTAGCATTAGCAAATACAAGATCACGCTTACGTATGTTGTCTCTTTACTATTATGGGCAGATCAATTCGCTATTAGTATGTGGCACCGGCAATAAAGTGGAAGACTTTGGTATTGGTTTCTACACCAAATACGGTGATGGTGGCGTAGATCTTTCGCCAATAGCTGATCTTTATAAGACCGAAGTGTATGCATTAGCTCGTGCACTTGAATTGCCAGAAAGCATCAAAAATGCGATACCAACGGACGGTCTATGGGATGCTGAACGTACTGATGAACAACAAATTGGTGCTACTTATCCAGAATTAGAAAAAATACAAAAAGAGTACGGTACAAAAACCGAAAGTGACTACAGTGGCAGAGATTTAGAAGTGTTCAAAATATTTGATAGAATGCATAAAGCTGCGCAACACAAAATTCAACCTATTCCTGTATGTGCAATTCCTGATGAATGGAGATAGTTGAAAAAATATTTTAAACCTTTCTACTATCTAACTGTCAAACATCATATAATTGGGCTTAGTTATGAAAAATTTTGGTATACTATTTTCAGCTTTGGTACTGTTGGTCTTAGCTTCTTGTTCTTCCAACAGGTATCATACAACGCGCGTTCAAAATTTAGATTTTACGCAATATAAAACATACGGTTGGTTACCGCCTGTCGATTCTTTATCAAAAGATTACTTCAGTAATGATATTGCAAAGCACAATATTATGACCACTGCAAATAAAGAAATTGAGGATAGAGGATTAACATATACTAAAGAAAATCCTGATGTACTATTTCGTTATGTAGCCATAGTAAACAACAAAAGTAGAATGGTCTATTCATCCTACCACAGTGGTTTTGGATGGGGTGGTCCTTGGGGCTGGTATCGACCATGGGGTTATTATGGTTTTTATTCTCCATCTTATCCTGTTGGCAAAGAAAGAATTCGCTATGGTCATCTAATCTTGGAAGCGGTAGACCGCAATAAGAAAACAGTAATTTGGCAAGCACGTGGAACTACCGAAGTAGATAATCCAGAAAAAGCAATCAACGGATTACCAAAATTGATACAGGGTATCATGAAGCAGTATCCGTTAAAGATTAACAAATAGAAAAAGCTCCCTATGGAGCTTTTTCTATTCTAAGTAAAACACTATTTCCTATTAGCTCCCGATGTTTATAAAAATTGGAAGAGTAATTTAATGTGTCTTTATCTGTCTTTCCAAATACAGAATAATTTCTTTAGGTCTATTTAAAGATTAATTTATACCAAAACCGACATTTAGGTCGGCTATTTTTGTTTATAAACAAATAATTTAACAACTTTACGTAAATCAACATATTAAGAAGCATCAGCAACACTATGTATAAATTATTTTTCTCTACAGTTTTTACACTGATTTCGTTTGGAATTTTTGCACAACAACCTACATTACAACAAAAATTACAATCTAATTTACCTTTACATACGCAATTTCAAGTATTGTTAAATCAATCTAGAAATCAAGATGCAGACTTCAAGATTATTCGTAAATCTAATATTGAAATCGTACAACGAAATGTCGCTGACTCTATAGCTAAATATACAAAGGAAATAGCCTCTCTGAAAAGCAATTCATCTTCCTCGGTACAACAAGTACAATCTTTGAAAGATTCGGTACAAACACTATCTCAAAGTTTAAAAATTGAGCAAGACAAAACTGATAGTATTTCTTTTTTAGGTATTGATTTTGGAAAATCTTCTTATCACACGTTAGTATGGACGATTATTGGCGTGCTCGCAGTTGCGCTATTTATTATATTGATTTCTTTTAGAAAAGCTAAAGTAGATGCTGTAGAGCATCAAAAAACTGCTGAGGAAGTTCAAAATGAATATCAAGCTCACAAAAAGAAAGCCTTAGAAACAGAACAAAAACTAAAACGTCAATTGCTTGATGAGCAGATGAAACGAGATTCATAATATGAACCAAGTTATAAGTATACTAAAAGGGGGGGGGCTGTATCATAAATCATTGATACAGCCCTTTTTTTGTTTATTTCTTTTCATTAAAATTTCAATTAATCATTTGATTTTCATATATTTATAATATAAAAATCAGATAAATGAGTCGTAAAAAGTCTGCTTTTAAACCATATTATCAGAATCAACTTATTATGCTTCCTCCAACACTCGAGGAGTTGATTCCAGAAAACCATCCTGCACGAGTGGTCAACCAAGTCGTTGACTCCATAAATATCGACCCACTATTAAATGCTTATAACGTTAAAGGAGCCTCCAGTTATCATCCCGCCATGTTATTAAAAGTTGTGGTTTATGGCTACTTAAGTAATACCTATTCCAGTAGAAAGATCGCCAAAGCGTGTCAAGAACATATTCCGTTTATGTGGTTGAGTTCCATGGATCGTCCTGACCATAATACAATCAAACGTTTCCGAGGCGTTCGCTTAAAAAATGCACTTCGTAATATCTTTGAGGAAGTCGTTTCTTTATTAGCAAAAGAAGGATTATTGAGTATTGAAAATATTTACGTTGATGGTGCTAAAATAGAAGCCAATGCTAATAAGTACACCTTTGTCTGGAAACGCGCTATTCAGACCAATAAAGAGAAAATGCGTGCACAGTTAGCCGATATTTGGGAATACGCACAGCAGGTAGCGAAAGACGAAGATAATCTACCTCCTGAACCACCTACGAAAGAAAAAATAGACAGTGAAAGTGTAAAAGCAACAGTAGAGAAGTTGAATGATATCTTAAGTGGTCGCAAAGATATCAGTCCAAAGTCTAAGGCGAAGTTGCGCTATATCAATAAAAACTATCCTGTAAACATAAAAAAATATGAAAAACAGGAAGAAATCCTGGCCGAAAGGAATAGTTATAGTAAAACTGATCCAGAGGCAACGTTTATGCGAATGAAAGACGACCATATGCAAAATGGACAACTAAAAGCGGGCTACAATGTTCAAATATCAACTTCAAATCAGTTTATTGTTAATTACACCATACATCCCAATCCTAATGATACGCTCACGCTAGCTTCACATCTTGAGCAGCACAATAAGAGTTATCAAAATCTACCTAAAACAGTAACTGCTGATGCTGGATATGGCTCCCATGAAAACTAGGAGCTCATGGAAGAGAACGAGATTACAGCCTATGTTAAATACAACTACTTTGACAAAAATCAGGGCGCGAAGGAGAACAAAAAGACTCCATTTACAGTAGATATGCTGTATTATGATCAACAGAAGAACCAATACATCTGTCCTATGGGGCAAGCAATGAATTATATCGGTAATAGCGCCCGCAGAACAAAATCTGGCTATCTACAGCAGCATAGCCTTAACCAGGCTAAAAACTGTGATGGGTGTCCTTTGCGAGGAGTTTGTCATCAATCCGCTCAGAACCGAATAATAACTGTAAATCACGACCTAAACAGATACAAGAAAAAAGCGCACGCGTTACTAAATTCTGAATCCGGAATAGAGCATATAAGAAAGCGATGTTGGGATGTAGAAACAGTTTTTGGAAATATCAAACAGAACCACGGGTTCCGCCGCTTTATGCTTCGAGCTAAGAAAAAAGTCGAAATTGAATGGGGATTATTAGCCACAGCACAAAACATAAAAAAGAAAGCAGCCTAATAAGGTTGTTTTTTGATTTTTAAAGACTAAAATTGCCTAATATTCAAAACGTACATTTTACAGCTTGAAGAAATCGGATGAAATCTATTTTCATCCAAAAAAATCATAAATAGAAAAGGCTGTATCATTTATTCTGATACAGCCCCCTATGAATAAAATTCTATAATTCTTAGATTTTAGTCAAAAAACTTCCTAAGAAAGGCCTTCCCAAATTTTTTGAAAAGGCACTTTCTCAAGCTTTTTTTCTTATACAAATGTAGTAAAAAGATAATAATTTCAGCCTCCTATTAGTAATCAAAGTTACAGGTATCCATTAGATTTAATTTGATGATCTGCTACACACTCTTAATAAAGAAACTTAATTCAGGCTGTCTCAAGTAGTCAGAAGCATCAAGTAGAAATTATCTTTTCACTTACTTTTTATTTTATATTTATCTTAATAATCCTTTTTCATAGAGTCTTGTATTAGTCCATATATGATATATTCGTGATAGCAATTTTCTGGCGATGACCACTATTGCGCGTTTCTTAGTTCTACTCTTTATGAGTTCCTGAAACTTCAGTGCTAGAGCAGGATCCGTTCTAATGGCTATCCAAGCCGCTTCGATAAGTAGCGGTCGTAAGGCAGAATTTGCTCTTGGAGTCATCTTTCCTTTTCTTATATTCTCACCAGAAGAAAATTCACTTGGACATAGGCCGATAAATGAATTGAACTTCGCAAAGTTATTGAACCGTTTGATTTCGCCAATTTCGGTCAGCATCGTCATAGCTGTGATAATGCCTATACCTGGAGCAGAAATCAATATTGAATAGACTTCTTTATATCTCTCATGCGAAGAGAGGTGTCGTATGTCCTTATTAATCTGCAATAACCGTTTTCGTAGAAATTCAACATCATCTATCACGTGGCTTATTAGTATTTGTGAAGAAACTTCTTCGGGCTTTAGATTACGTATCCAATCAATAAACTTTTTGGTCCAATAAGGTTTGTCGTACTCTTTAGGAATGATTATACCCATAGAATGAAAAGCGGATTTTAATATTTTACGCTTTTTCTGTAAATCTGTTAAAGTCTTTTTACGGTATCTTATGAGCTGTCTATCTGACTCGGTAAGTTTATCAGGAATATAGATAGGGGGCAAAAGTCCTCTAGATAGAGCCATTCCCAATCGACGGGAATCAGAAGTGTCTGTTTTGGACAATATTCCTTTATTCGTTTGTGAAATATCTGATGGATTGACAACAATACAATCGATCCCAAGTGACTCAAGTTCACGTTGAATCGAGAAACCAGAGAAACCAGCCTCATAGCAGGCTAAGTAACGCGCTTCTGGAAAATGAGAGTTTAAATAATTTAAAAGAAGCAACGAATTCGCTTCCTGATGAAAATTCTGAAAGAATATATCATCGATAAATACACTAATATTCCAGTTTTTTTTATGAACATCAATTCCTAAAAAATCTGCCGACCAGAAAAACTAACTCTTAATTTATCTGGGCCTGTTTGTATATTTGTATCCATAGCCTATGGTGTTTTGTGTTAAATCTGTAGCAAGTTAATTGACTACTTACAAAAACCATAGGCCTATTTTATTTCATGGATACTCTTATAGTTTTACAGCATGCTAATACTAATAACCCGGATTCTGCATTGCTTGTTTTTCTGCTGGAGACAGTGCTATTCCATTTTCATTTGTAATAGCATCCAAGAATGATTGCGGCAATGGTCTGTAGTAGTGCGTATTCGGATTGAACACTGAATTTCCTCTTACAAATCCATCGTTGAATGCTTTCCATCTTGCTTCCAACGTTTTCGTACGCGCTAAATCCTCCCAGCGATACAATTCTCCACACAATTCTCTTGTACGCTCATTCAATATAAATTGCAACATCTTTTGCGCGTTACTCGTAGCACCCAGTTTGTTGTAAATTGGGAGATCAACAGGCGAATTGTAAATATCGTTCACAGAGTTGATCACAAGTGACGAAGTAGTAGAAGATGTCGATACAGGCATGTCATTGTTTGACTCGTAGTATGTGTTTTTATTCCAATAAATTGCGCCTTCTGCGGAGAATCCTCCCCCTTTGCCTGCAGCATATTGATTGTTTAAATACGATTGTCCACCATCAATATGTCTTGTACGGTCTTCCCCTTCTTTAAATCCTGCACGATTTCGTAGTCGATTTATCCATGCAATAGCATTTGCATACTGTCCTTCGCCTTTACGCACATAAGCCTCTGCTACCATCAATACGTCTTCAGCTGACCGCGCCATGATAGCGTCACGCGTACCAAATTGAGATGCAATATTAATACGATAACCATCACGGAATTTGGACAATGCGACATAGCGTGAATGCGTACTCGCTCCTTGTGCCAAGAAATAGCCATAATTGCCATGTGCACCTACCCAGGCTTGAGGTTGTCCTTCAAAATATCTTACAAACGTATGTGTATTTTGCATTACACCAGCCTTTGCTACCGATGTAAGATCTGTACCAACTTTAGTAAATCTATTATCTCCCGCGTTATTAACAATATATTTAATAGCTAAATCTCCGCCTTTAAAACGCTTTGTGCCAGCTACAGTTCCTGGAGGGCCTATTGCAGCTTGTTCTGCTGTCCAAGAAGGAGCAGTATTTGTATTGTTGCTACCATACGTAGTGATAAAAGATTTCCAAAAGCGAGAATCATTCACACGATCAAAAACATCTAAAGTGTAATTTGTTGATCTAGCATATGAAAATTCACGACCACCAGAAATATCTCTTGAAGTACCTGCCAAATCTTGATATACTGCTGGATAATACAAATGGATTTGATTACCATAACGTCCCCAAGTCGCTTGATCGTCTGAAAATTGAGCCGACAATACAACTTCAGATACACGCTCATTTGCGCTATTTGCTCTTTGGTAATCCCATAATTCCGTAAAATCATTTACCAATGGATGCGCATTTACAACTTCTGTCCCATATTTAATCACCGCATCTAAATCAGAACTCACAAAATTTGTATTCCAACCGCTATATAATTCACTTGCTCTAGTGAGATGTGCTTTAGCCAAATAGTGAGCTGCCGCCCATTTCGTGACACGACCAAATTCCGTTCCTGTTGGTTTCAATAACTTATAAGCTTCTTCCAAATCTGAAATGATTTGTGCAAAGCACTCCTCTTCAGTATTTCGTTTGAAATAGGTGGATACACCATCAGAGGGAGTCAATTTAAGCGGTACTCCCCCAAATTGAGTCACCAGTTGCAAATAGAAATAACCGCGCATGAAATAACCTTCACCCAGACGTACATCATAGTTGCTATTAGACTTATCATAGTATAAAGGAACGTTTTGAATCAAGGTGTTAGCCGACTCAATTCCTGAATACATATTATCCCATAGTGGCGCGATATTTTGCCCGCCATAAGTCGATTCTGTTGGATTTAAATCCGTACCATAACTATTAAAACTTGGAGATGCATTATTTGCATCTGTAAATTCATCTACACCAAGATTGAAAAGGGCCATACCCCAAGTGTAGTTGAATTTGAATTTCAATTTGGAATATACCCCAATTGACAAATCATCTAAACCTTGTACAGTCGTAAAAATGTGCGTACTAGGTGGGCTAAGTTGTTCCTCTTTTAAAAAGTCTTTACTACAAGACTCAAAGATTGATATACAAGCAACACCTAAGACAGACGCTGCTATTATTTTAAAATTAATTTTTTTCATCTTTTTCTTTTTAAATATTAATCAGCGTTACTATTAAAAACCTACACTTAAACCCAAAACAAAACCTCTGGTGGTAACTGAAGAACCAATTTGATTGGAGTTGTTGTTGTAATTCGAAAGGTCTGTATCTAAAAAGTCGATTTTTGAATATAACATCGCAGGGTTCATTAGCTGACCATAAATTTTAATGTTACTAGCACCTATTCTTTGAAGTTTATTCATTGGAACATTATATCCAAAACTTACATTTCTCAATTTTATAAAAGATCCGTCTCTATAATTCATAGAAGAGCTGTACGTGTCTGCCGCTTCACCATTAGAACCAGGCATATAATATTCTGCGTCTTCATTTACACCCGGGATAAAATAATCCAACTTACGCTGCATATAACGGCCATCCAACGTCGCTGCTCCAGCATTCACTAAGAATCCCCAACGCGAATAGATGAAAAATGAAAGTTCAAAATTTTTGTAATTAAATGTATTAGAAATACCACCAGACCATTTAGGACGATAGGAACCAATAATTTGTTGATCATGATTACGGTCAATTTTTCCGTCAGGAACTCCATCAGGACCACTTAAATCTTTCACGCGGATTTGCCCTGGCTTTCTTCCAAATGTCGCAGCTTCAGCTTCTTCCGAGGTTTTCCAAATACCATCGTATACCAAATCGTAAGCTACAGCCAATTCACTTCCTACAAACCATCTATTACCTACATCTTGCAAATTCCCGTTCGCTAATTCCACGATTTCACCTTTATCTTTTGACCATGTCAAAGATGTACTCCATTGAAAATCTTGTTTCTGGATATTCACGGTATTTAATTGAAGATCGATACCCCAACCTTTTGTTTTTCCAATATTCGCATTTGTCGATGTATAGCCCAAGATAGATGGGATAAGCATTGACATTAATAAATCATCAGTCTTAGTGCTATAAACGTCTACCGCACCATTGATTCTATTATTGAAAAATCCATAATCCAAGCCCACATTAAATTGTGTTGTACGTTCCCATCCTAATTGAGGATTAGCCATTTTTTGTGGATTTGCTGCCGATGGATCTGAAGCCACATATCCTGGAACAGATGAAGTACCACTCCAGTTATAGAAAATCTGGGTTAGCCCCCCTTTAGATGCATAAGGACCGATACCTTGGTTACCTACAACCCCCATACCTGCTCTTAATTTTAATGCATTTACAAAAGATGCATTTTGCATGAAATTCTCTTTGTCAATACGCCAAGCCAAAGAAACGGATGGGAATGAATCCCATTGGTAACCAGGCGCAAGAACCGAAGAGCCATCCCAACGTGTGAATGCTGTTAATATATATTTGTCTTTGTAGATGTAGTTCAAACGTGCAAGATAGGACTCTAATTGATACTCGCGCAATCCTGTACCATATGATCCCGTAAATCCTCCAGAAGAAATATTGTACCACAACTCACGTGCACTGTATACGTCCGTAGCTCGCATAGTCGCACTTTCGAAATTGTAAGCTGACGCTGACTGTAAGAAAGTTAAACCTAACTTATGATCCGTACCAAAATCTCTATCGTAAAACACCAAATTGTCCAGTGTCCACGCCATAGTTCTATCCGGACTGTATGTCACTGCATTATTGCCATCACCGTTAATGCCTTCTGCCGCGTTCGCAATACCTAATCTGTAATGTCTATATTCTGGACCAAACTGCATTTTATAGCGTAATCCTTTCAAAGGAGAAAAGATATTTCCAAAATCTATTTGTCCGAAAAAGCTACCCGTAGCCACTAAACTTTGACGCTGATTGGTATTGTGTTCCAATTCATTGATCGGGTTTATTATATTGATATCACCAGCAGCCGGATTGCGCAGGTAATTTCCATCAGCATCAAAAGGAACTGTCCACGGTAACATACCACGCAAAGCGTTGTAATAATCACCAGCTCCTGTAGTAGATTTTGTAAAACTGTATCCATAATCTTGGTCACCATACGTCAAATTCATATTTAGCCCCATTGTAAACCATTTGGTAGGTGAAGCTTCATAACTAATTTTCGAGGTAAATCTTTCATATAATTGGCCTGGTTGCGTTGCATCTTGTTTCAAATAACCAAATGAACCATATCCCTGCGTAATATCAGTACCTCCAGATACACTCAATGTATGCTCCGTCGATAGTGCATTCTTTCTACCGATTGATGCCCAATCAAATTCACCGACTAAGGAAGGATCCCAAACTGTATTATTTTGTGTCCATCCTTTTGCAATATTTGCCCAAGATGCTGCTACTGATCCCCAACGCGATAGATCTTCGCTATAACTAGGTGTAGTAGATTTTGTCTTAGCCAATCTTGCGTAATCAATCCATTCAGCGGCACTCATGTATTCAGTCACATCGATCATTTTCTCTGATGTAGCTGTACCAGCATAATTCAAGGATGTTCTGCCCTTCTTACCTTTTTTGGTTGTTACCAATACAACACCATTTGCTCCACGCGATCCATACACGGCTGTAGCAGAAGCATCTTTCAAAATGTCAATAGTCTCAATATCTGATGGATTGATATTATCGATTCCACTGCCTTGCAAAGGCATACCGTCAACTACATATAACGGACTATTGGTAGCAGAAAGCGAGCGTAGACCACGAATCACAATGCTACCTGTAGTACCTGGACGTTGATTTGATGTAATGTCTACACCAGCTGCCTTACCCTGCATAGCTTGTAAAGCATCCTTTACGGGCATAGCTTTAAGCTCTTTTTCTCCAATACTAGCCACAGCGCCTGTCACATCAGATTTCCTTACTACGTTGTAACCAACTACCACCACCTCATCTACTTCGAGATTCTCAGCAGTTAATTGAACATTAATCGTAGTTCTTCCCGCAATAGATTCTTCCAGCGTCGCATAACCAATTCCACGAAAACTCAATACGCCATTGCTAGGTGCATCAATGTTATATTGTCCTGAAGAACTCGTTGAGACGATTTTTGAAGAGCCTTTTAAAGAAACTGTAATTCCTTCAATCGGATTCCCAGATATATCGGTGACTTTACCAGTGACTGGGGTTTGACCAAAAGACAGTGAAATACACATGCACATTAAGCTGAAAAGCAGTGTAGCCCTCATGCTTAAATACTTTTGGAAAAATTGGTTAGTTTGTTTTTTCCTTTTCATTGTTTATCATCTAGTAGTTTATTTTGATTCCAAAATTGAAAAAAGTAGCAACCTAACGTTTACATAACTGCATACAAGCCTTGTATGAAAAGTGTCTCGCTATTCACATTACTTGTTTTAATTAAGTTCTAATTTTCTATTGGGTGGTAGAAAATAAAGTAGGTTTAAAATTTTTTCAGGTAGAATACTCCTTGTTCATAATAACTAAAGATAGGTACGCGTCTTTAGTTTTGCATCCTGTATTGTCCTGTATCAAATGGAAGGTCGATAGTTGGCATAGAACGGGACTTCAACTTGCTTTTTTTCGTTATCCTTAATGATTTGTGCTGCGTACTTCCCCATTAATTCGAAGTCAGTAGAAATCGTTGCAATACCACTCAAAATAAATTTTTTCAAGGCTGTCTCGTTGTAAGAGATGATGCCTATATCCTTACCTATTTTTAATCCCTTCTTTATACTCTTCTCCAGAATAAGTTCTAAATCATCTTCGGCAAGGTTGATATAACATTCTCCCTTTTTGATTGATTCTTTGGCAAGATTACCCACCAGAATGTGATCGAATGCGTATTGATTACAAAATTTGTAGAAACCTTTTATTATAGCTTTGGGGTAATCGCTGTTATCGGGAAAAACAAGTTTGATCATTTGATAACGAGAGAGTGGCTCTAAAAACTTTTCAAGTGCTTCATAAATATCTTTCTCGTAATTTTCATAAACACAATCTACATTATCACTGATCCCTTCAATATGTTTACCCAAAAGCATCAATTTGTCTTCTGGTAGCAGTGAAAGCACTTCAGGAGCTTGATCACGGCCCTCTTTGAAATGCGGAAAAACTACATAACGGTCGTATTGTTTATTGAGATTCAGCAATAATCTGCGCAGGTGAGAAATATCACTATTGTACACGAATAAATCTATGGAAGCTTCATCTCCTAATTCCTTCACAAAAGAATCATACACAATCTTTTTGTGCGCACTCAATTTATTAAGAAACAGTGCAATTTTTAATTTTTTAGCAACATCGGTTCTTGCTACAAAATACCCTTTGCCTGGTGTCGAAGAAATTATTCCTGACTTCTTAAGTTGTTTGTATCCTTTTTCGACTGTATCGCGCGAAATATCCAAGTATATACTCAATTCATTGATTGAAGGCAAAATGTCTCCTTGTTTGAGGTAATTATTTCGAACTCCATCGATTACTGCATCTACCAATTGAATATATTTCGGTGTAGATGAGAAATCACTGATTTGAATATTTTTATTGAAAGAGGAACTGTTCATTGTTTATAGTTGGTAGTGTTAGCATAAAGAAAATACATTTTTTTTATACTAACAACTACCGAATACTTTTTTATTTGTCTTTATATACTATACAACTTATAACCAATTAATAACTAAATAATTTTACAGGACCTTGCAAACCACTCTCCAAAACTTTCCATTGACTTGCGTCAAATTCCTTATAATTTATATTTACAAAGTTTATTTCGTGGTAATTTTTCCATTTCACTTTTTTCTCATCCAGATCGCGCATACGATTTGCCATTAAATTCGCTACCTCAATACGAACGGTATTTTTGCCATTTTGCAATAACTCGCCAACTTCGATTTGATAAGGATGCGCCCACAAAATCCCTGCTTCTTTGCCGTTAATAATCACACGAGCACTCTCACCTACACTTCCCAATTGCAACAAATAGGATTTACCTTCCTTTTTTGTGATATCAATTGTCGTCTCATACGCCCCAATGCCAGAAAATTTATTCAACGAAGACTTATTCAGTGCCGTCCAATAGCTTAGCTTCGCTAATGTTTCTGCTTGTGGCAATTGTGGACCTCCCTTGATAAATGATAATTTCCAAGGGGATGCAAAGGAACTTTCTTCCTGAAGCTTTTCAATATATGGGTACGATTTTTCAGCTTTAATTTCATTAGAAGCAATGACAATCCAAGCATATCCCGAAGGGATTTGCATGCGAATAAAATCGTCATTATGCGGTAAATTAAACACTTTACCTGTTTGTGGATCTAGTAGCGTGTAATGCTTTTTAAGATTATTTAATGCAAAAACCTGATCTATATCTTTTTTACTATGATTTACGATGTAGTAATAGTTGTCGTTACCAATTATTCTTCTTGTAAATTTCAGACCAGCACGTGTCAATCGCTCACCAAATAATTGTTCGGTCTCGAGCGCAGAAGTCACATCTTTTGTCAAATAAATTTTCCCTTTTCCGTATTTGGTATATTGATTTTGAACGCCTTCTTTGAATTTCAATAAAGCTATTTGTTCAGCCAATTCTTTTTTGCGAGAATCGTAATTATGATATCCCTCGATATCCGACGGTAATGATTCAAAAATAATCGTCGCTCCGGCTTCAGCTAAACGCAATAAATTCTTAAAAGTATTGACAGAAAAACACTTAGTCTCGGGCACATAAATCGCCTTGTAAGGATTCGCATTTTCTGCTGTGACAACTTTATTGTCTAACACTTTACTCTGTGAAATAAAGGCATCAGAAATAAAATCAAAACTATATCCCTGTCTTTGTAAACGTACTGATTGTTTGTAAAAAGATGTTGGATGTAGCCATTCGTCAACATGATGAACAGATAAAGTTTTAAATGCCCCTTTTGTATCATGCCACACGTCATAGACAGGCCAATAAATAAGCAATTCATTATCCGCTTTACCAGTTTGTAATACGGATTGTACGCGTGTCACGTAAGAATTCAAGCCCGGCAAATGATCCCAAAAAGAATTATTAGTTACAAAATTTGTTGATGCATAAAACAGCCATCCTGGAAAAGCTACATCCTGTGGTGTAAATGTCGTGCCGTGATAAACCACATGATTTACCCCAGATAAAAACAGCTGCTCCACTTCGGGTTTAGCCTGTGATAATGCCGTTTTAAAATGTTCTGTTAGCCAAGTGAACGTTTCTGAAGTAGTAAATTTCTTTCCAGAAAGATGAGTCCCAGAAGATGCAAACTTAAACATCATCGGATCTGGATCCACATTTCGAATATCTTCTTTGTCTCGACGAAGTCCTGGGATATCAAAGAAACTCGAACCGAACGTTTCGCATTCTGCAATATCTGTACTTGCATACAAATCAATTAAATTCCCTGGTGATCCGTGTGCTTGATTACGTGATAATGCTCCGTGCGTGTTGGCAAATTTTGTAAAAGGAACTAAAAAGTTGTTTTTCAAACACAGACTAATCACCTCTCTATAATCAGATTTTATGCGTGCTTCTTTGTCTTTATTTTCGCCCTTTCCCGAAAAATCCAGCAGGTGATTTTGTAATTTATAACCTTTAATACGTTCAAATTCTGCTAAGAATGAATCTGTCCAGTTTGCTCCGTAAACCTCATAACTGTCATTGAAGAATGAACGAACGTTCAGGTCCTTTCCTTTGAATGAATTTGCAAAATGATTAAGATATGATTGAGCAGATTCTTTGCCCAAATGATCTACTGTGTATCCTTCACCACCTGGAGCAGCTCTTTTGACTAATTGGCGTGTTCGCCCCGTGAATAATGCAATTACCTTAATATCTTCTTGTGCTGTCCATTCGCCTTCCTTCGCAACTAAATAATTATCTAGATTAACTTCCTCACCATTTGCTTTGAATGCACGTAGCGCTTGTAGTTTAGAAAATGTTTGTTTCTTATCGCTAACCTGAAGAGGAAATTTCAATTTCTCACCTTTCTTCAAATCAACCTCATCCAAAAAGAATTTGGTAGCAGCTTGTTCTTGGGTCACAAATGGCCCTCCGAATGGCCAGCCAGTACCTAGATTCATGTCTACACCCATACCTAATTTGGAAGACTGATCTGTGGTGACTTTCAACATCTCCATCCATCTATCAGATAAAAAGTTGATATAACGTTTTTCAAATCCTTTGGCACCATATATAGGTGTAATCTCCACGCCTCCAAATCCAGCTTGATTTATCAGCTTTAATTCACGCTCTAGATTGGGTTTATCTACAGCCGATCCCATCCACCACCATCTAGTCCAAGGTTTCATTTCTTTGGTTACTTGTGGCCACAAATCCTGTGCAATAGCTTGAAAAGAAGTCAAACTACCTGCTAATAATAGTGTTAATATTTTTTTCTTCAACATAATTTAGTCTAAATGAAATACAGTATTCAATGGAATTGATACAGGCGATAGGTCTTCATTGGTTTCCATGATATCCGACATATGTTTCCACCATTTTTGTACTATTAAATGATTCCCTAACTCCTGGGAAGAATTTCCCGAAAGCTGTTGTACTGCAAATAATATGTTAGTTTCTTCATCCAAAAATATTGTGTAATCCGAAATACCGCTTTCTTTAAGCAATGTGACCAATTCCGGCCATATTTCAGCGTGACGTTTTTTATATATATCCTGCATTCCAGGCTTCAATTTCATCTTAAAAGCTACTTTCATCGCTATTACATTTTTTTGTGAATATCAATCTCTATAATAGATAATGTGCCTTTAGCATTCGCATCATTGCGCGCGACCCCATCATCCAGTTTTTTCCCTCCAATTTCGGCGTGTTTATTTTCCTGTGCGGTGTACGAAGCCCCCTTCAACTTTACTGTTACCTTTTTGCCTTTTGTTCTTGGTAGTTGGATGGTATAATAACCCAATGTTGGTTTGGTAACAATATCTGCAATCAATTTATCATCCACATAAATTTCAAGTGGGTATGCTCTAGATCTAAAATTGTTCAACTTCACATCTATCTCATCGATAAAATCGGATTTGGCTAATGTGTACTCTACCCATGCGGTTTGCATTTTGCCATCGTTTACCCAATCCGATAATTCATTATCATCAAATGAAGAATTAACTTTATCTTGGTTGGTAGCTGCTTTGGCAGATTTTATTGGCAAGGTAATTCGCTTAATTTTCAAAGCTGGCTCCGACAATCCCGCTCCTCTGTCTAAATTAGAAGGGAGATTTTTGGAAGATAATTTCTCAAATAAACCATCCTTCACAAGGATCGGCTGTACTCCCCATGAAATATTATCCGAAAGCAGACCATTTGAATGTGCCGACAATTTCACTTCGCCGATTTGGTTATACAGTGTTCGCAACAATACTCTATTCACACCAGCCTCGACAGGCAATGATTCAGCTAGTATAAAGTTATTTGATCCCTGAGCAATTCCGCCACGCCATTCCATAGGTCCATCAAATTTAAAGTCAATCATATTTGTCGCTGTTGGGCAACGATTTCCATCCTTATCGACAACTTCGACTTCTACTAACACCATATCGTTGCCATCGGCAAAAAGACCATTTTTACCATGCTGATAATTCAACTTCAGGCGATAAGGTTCTCCAGCGGTTCGGATTGTTTTTTCATTTAATTTATTTCCATTCGCATCGTAAGAGATAGCTTTAAGGACACCCTTCTGATATTTCACATTCGAAAAAGTAAACAAAAACTCTTGAGATCGATGCCCCTCTCCAACCTTTTTATCGTTAATAAATAAATCTACTTTTTCTGCAGCTGATACCACAAAAACATCTTTGGTCGTGCCCTCAGCATAGTTCCAATGTCCAACAATATGTAATCCCTTTGGATCTGGTTCTACCCAACCATTCCACATCACTTGATGTGCGTAGAAAGCATCTTTAGGAATGCGCATCGCATCTACTTCGCCACTTCGACGGTAATTTTCTTTGCCTCTAAAGTGTGTATTTGAATCACTAAAAATAATATTTAAGCCACCCGAACTAACACGATTTCCTGTTCCAGGTCTTACTTTATAATATTCGTACCATCGATTAACAGCCTCAGCGGCAAAAGAATCTTGATTTCTGTTGTAATCACTTGCATTATTCCCTTTGTAAAGTGGACCTTCACCATTCTTGTGGTATGGATAGGTATATTCATCCCAATATTTGCGCAAAGCCTCGTCGCGCATATATTCTGTTGCAATCATGGGATGACGTGCACTTTTATTGATGTAAAGCATTTCGCCTCCATACTCCGCGATCTTGCTGTCCAGCATTTCACGGGAGCCAATAGCTTTTCCTCCATGTGGATCGTATTTATCGCGGATTTGTTTCATCTCAGCCATATGTTCTTCCGAGATAGATTCATTTCCACATTCATACATCAGCACACTGGGACTATTACGGTAATAAATTATAGCGTCACGCATGAGTTCTGTCCGATGCTCCCAACGACGTCCAGTTACATCTCTTTCTGCATCACCAGCTGGCAACATTTGCATTAATCCGACGCGATCGCAAGACTCCACATCTTGTTTCCAAGCAGTAACATGCATCCACCGAACTAGATTAGCGTTGCTTTCCACCATTAGTTTATTGCTAAAGTCGCTCAACCAAGGTGCGACCGATAAGCCCACAGCAGGCCACTCATTACTTGTACGCTGCGCATAACCTTTCATCATCAATACTTGATCATTCAAAAAGACCATACCATTACGAAATTCGGTTTTCCGAAAACCAGTTTTTGTTTCAACAAGATCAATTGCTTGAGTTGAGTTTGTGAGTTTTGTTGTAATTGTATACAAGTAACCGTATCCCCAATTCCAAAAGTTTACGTTTTGTAATGCTGATTTTGCAAGTAGGGTTTTTGTTTCTCCTACATTGATTTTGTAGGGTTGTGAAAATTCTTTCACCACCTTGCCTGTTGCATCACGAACTTCTACAATGAAATCACCTGATTCATTTTGAGAACTTTCATTCATTATTTCAGATTCCACAAAAAGATCCAACGTACGCTTTTTGATATCTATATTTTTTGCATAGGTATATACGCCAGTAGTTCCCAAGTTCGAGTACAATGGCAAAGTTTGATAGACGCTAGGTTTGAAATGTATCCAAACATTTTTAGGAAGTCCGCCATAATTTGCATTGAAATTTTTGTCGTTCCATTGGTAAGTACTGTTGGTCGCTTTTTCACGGTAAGACCAACTATTATCCGTACGAACTGCAATACTATTTTTTGCATTACGCTTTAGCACTTTGGAAATATCCAATCCAAATGCCATTACTCCGTTTTCGTGAATTCCGACGAATTCACCATTTACAAATATTTCAGCACCATGACGCGCTCCTTCAAATTCCAAAAAAACTTTGTCCAAAGGTACATCAGCTGGTAAATAAAGATTTTTTCTATACCAAACTATATTCGTGGAATGTTCGTGTATTGCTTTGGCAAAAGCTTCATTTTCGTTCCACGCATGTGGTAATGTGACTTGCTTCAACGTGGAATCATTAAAATTTTCTTTGTGTGCGTCTTTACTATCGCCAATATGTATACGCCATTCTGCATTAAGGCTAAGAACTTGCGAAATCTGAGCTTTAACGATATGACTTTGGAAGCCAATTATTAATAACAATAGTATAGTGACTGATTTATTCATCATTAAACTATTTCTTATCTAATAATTTGTATACTTCTACACCTGCTAATAAGAAACACCCTAATCCATAGTCTTCGAAATCTGGAACAGAAGAAAAACTAACGGGCTGCCCATCTTTAGGCTCTTTGCCCGTGCCTTGCAGATAACCCAAAAATCCTGAAGGATGAATTGCTTCTTTTACCATTGCATTCCACGCCAACTCCATCTTAGGTCTATATATTTTCTCGTCTAATAATCCATTCTTAATTCCCCATGCCATACCATAAACAAATAATGCTGTACCTGAAGTCTCTCTTCCTCCATAATTTGTAGGATCGTGCAGGCTCACATTCCAGAAACCATCCTCACGCTGACAAACCAACAAACCTTCCATCAATTCTTTGTAATCTTGTAAATATTCAGCGCGGTGCTTCTCATTCTCAGGAATCAAATCCAATACACGCACCAATGCTGCTACGACCCAACCATTTCCTCTAGACCAGTAGCAATCTTCACCATTTGGCTCTTTATAAGGCGGCACAAAATCTTTATCTCTCCACCACAATTTGTCTGCTTTATTGTACAATCCTCCACCTTCTTCATTCTTAGAATATGCATACATTTTGTACATATAATCAAAGTACTTGTCATCCTTATACATGACGCCTAACTTCGCAAACACAGGCATTGCCATCTGAATGGCATCAATCCAAGTCCAATCGTCGTACTTACCCGATGCGATGACATAATCAATATTTGTTTTAATATCTCTGATACGCTCAGGCTGTGGATCGATTTCATACAAATCCAAATAGGTTTGACCACAAGTTTGATCATCGGCATTTCTAGTTTTGGTGCCATTACGCAATCCCCATTTGTGATTTTCGCCCCAATCTACCGCATAATCATAATAGCGTTTGTCTTTATCAATCGTGTACAAAGCCATCAACCCTTCATAATACACGCCTCTGGTCCAGATATTACTCGGACGCCATCGCGTCGTGTAAAGCGGCTTGCCCGTATCGGGCCACTTATTCATAAAATAATTATTGGTTGATTGCAATACAGCTAATACTTCAGCTTTATCAATTGCTGGTTGAGTGACGGTAGTGATCTTACTTTTAGATGCGCATGCTGATATATAAATCAAGCTGCACAACAAGAAGGCATAAACGGCTATTTTATTTCTTTTCATATTAAATGAGCGGTGGTAAACGTCAAAAAATCTCCTTGCAAACGGTTTTTGTTTACAAGTGTATTGGTAATTGTAATTACGAGTATAAGGTAAATTAGCTTTTACAGCAACCTGTAGTGTCCTGCGAAAAGTCTTTTTTCTATGTTTTAAGCTATTTCAACATCTTCTTTAAGCCGATATTAGCATTTGTTTTTAAGTAATTAGCCACAAGTTTTGCATTCAATTCTGCGCCTGCTTTTATGGTATGTGTAGCATCTTTCTCTCCAAAATAGGTGGACTTCACAACATCTTGTCCTTCCTTTTCGTACACATCTATTATTAAATCTTGAAGGGGGATAAAATGAGCTCCACTTTGCATAGCAGCTTCTTTTGCCCAATCTGCATAATTTGATTTACGCACCTTATTATTATCCCATGAATTTCTTGGTATTGGCGAACAAATAATTGCGGTCGCACCTTTGTCCTGAATGTTTTTTACAAATCGACGAAGATAAAAGCCATAAGTATAGACCATTTCAGTTTGTTTCAAGAGTGGGTTAATCACTTCCTCGTAATTATCGGAATTGCCTTTCAACGTACCTCGTGCACGCAACGTGTCTACCACAGGGCTGGAATCGTTATGACCAAATTGCATGATGACATAATCACCTGGTTTAATATTATCTAGTACTTGTTGCCACAATTTTGGATTATTGTAATAGGTACGCGTACTCGTCCCTCCTAAAGCTTGATTTCTGATTTCAATCTGATTTTCATCAAAATAATTTGCAATAAAGCTTCCCCAGCCCCATTGCCCGTTGGACCCATCGCCTCTTCCATTTTTGACGGTACTATCACCTATTACGAACAGTCGGGGTTTAGTATTATCCTTTTGTAAAAATGAGTTTAGCATCAACAGTGATACGACACTTAAACAGATTAATAGTATATTTCTTTGCATAATTTGTTATTTTAAAAACTTTGAAATTTGATGTTTCAATGAAGTAAGCCCTTCCACGACAGAAGCGGCATTCTCCATTGCACCATCATAATTGGTGTGCGTATGATCACCTGGGAAATATTTGGATTTCACCAATTCAGCTCCTAGCTTGTCGTATTTTTGGGCTGTAATCTCATTGAGGTCAATGAAAGGTATTTTCTCTTCCGCAGCAATCTGTTTGGCCCATAGACCAAAATCTTGCTTTGCTCGCTTTACTCTTCCTTCTGAATCCCATTGATTACGTGGAATCATAGATAGTAAAATAGGTTTTACACCTTTTTTCTTTGCTTGTTTCACAAAGCGTCTCAAATTCTCACCATACGTACGTACTACTTCAAATTGGTTGTTTCCCCAGTCCAGCACAACAGAATCTTGTCCTATTCCACGAAGCACACCTCTATAGCCTTGGCGCGAAGTATCAGGTTTGCTGCCTTCATTATGTCCAAATTGGATTAATAAATAATCTCCTTTTTTCATCAAAGAATCAACTTTCGCCCAACGCCCCTCCTTCACAAAAGTTCGTGTACTTCTTCCCGCCATAGCATGGTTTGCAACTTGAATTTTTGTGGTATCCAAAAAATCTCCCAGCAACGTGCCCCAGCCCCAAAATTCTTTATTGCTATTTCGCACTGTAGAGTCTCCAATAATATAAATTGTGGGTTTTGAAGATTGCCACATAAAGGACATAAGGACAACTCCTAAAATCAACAATGCTATTGTCTTACTAATTTTCATTCTTCCTTGAAGATTACTTTTTATTATATTTTCTTACTACAATTTGGGGTTTGGTTGGCTTATCCATTCCTGTACCCAAATAATAACCTGTATGTGGCGGCTGATTGTATCCTACATTCTGCCAAGCAATGCTTAATCTATATTGCGGATCATGCATTAAGGTGTATACTCTGTGCGATGTGGGAATCGTAGTCGTGTAGATGCGCAATGATTGATTGTCGGCTGAACGCAAAATAAGTTCTTCACGCCAATCACCAATTATATCTGCTGACAAATTTGGGGTGCTCTTACTTCCGTTGATGGATATTGCACCTTCTGCAGTGAATATTCTTCCGTTATTGTATTTTTCGATATAATTTCCGTTTAATAATTCTCTGCTCAAGTCATTATCCCACCAAATCAGAAAATTAATTGATCTAGGTGCTCGACCGACAGATTCTCCTTTCATCGTATACGCATTGTAAGATCCTGACCACCACATGTAGGCTCCTTTGTAATTGGGGTCAACATTTGCAGCTACCCCACGTCCTACATCCTGATCTATAGCTCCTTTGTATAAGATTTCACCAGTTTTCGCATCCAAAAGTGAAACCCCAACTCCTTTGCGTCCGCCTTTTAACTCGTGCACACCAAATATCTCTAAACCAGCACGATCAGGATCCAAATCCGAGACATGCAAGGCATCACCATGTCCTAAACGCGTGCTATACAATCCTGTGCCGTTATCATCTATGACCATAGAACCAAAAATTATTTCATCCTTGCCATCTTGATCCACATCAGCTACAGAGAGACTATGGTACCCTTGACCTGAATAAGGGTTATTCCGACCTTCTGTATCAAAAACCCACCTTTTAACCAATTTTTTATCTTTATAATCCCAAGCAACCAAAGCTGTACGTTCGTAATACCCTCTGCTCATAATAACAGATGGATTTACGCCATCCAAATAAGCAACACAGGCCAAATACCGATCAGCACGATTGGCATTTCGGTCACCCCAAGAAATTAAATCTCCCCTTTCGGGTAAATAATCTACAGTATGCACTGCTGCACCTGTTAATCCATCAAAAACAGTAAGATATTCGGGACCTTCTAATATTCTTCCGTAAAAACGAGATGTTCGTACTGTATCACGCCAATCCGCTTGTGCATTGCCAATGTATTTTCCTAAGCCATCCTTTGTTCCATCGGCAGTTTTGCAGACCAATTCTGCACGCCCATCGCTGTCCAGATCGTACAGCATAAACTGCGTGTAATGCGCTCCTTCTCTAATATTTTTACCTAAATTTATTTCCCACAAGAAGGTACCATCGAGTTTGTAAGCCTGAAAAATAGGTTCGGATGTAATACCATTATGCGCGTTATCTCGAGCAATTCCGACTTGATGTACAACCAATTCGTATACACCATCTCCATCCAAATCGCCCACAGAAACATCGCCTGGCGTATACCCATTAGGTGTCTGTAGTGGGATATTCAGAAAAGGTTCATTTGAATGATTCTTCGAAAATGTAAACTTAGCTACCTCAGACTCCTTCTTACCGTCAATAAGTGTCAACGCATAAGTCACATCTCTATCGGACTGCAAACCTTTATCTTCATAATTCGTTCCCGCTATAAGTGGTGCTATATTTAGCTTAGTTTTCTTTTCTTTACCATATTGTCGATAAAGATTAAAAGCTGTAGCATATTCATCGGTACCGAGCAAACGCCAGCTCAAAAAAACAGAAGTCGGACTTGTCTTAATGCCTACCAAACCTCTATCCAAATATTCCATCTTTCGCTGTGCGAAATTCTGGCCTACTGTTAATAATAACACGAATAAGATGGTCATGCTGCGCATAAATCCCCTTTTCAATAATCTATGAGACAACATCTGTTATTATTCTTTCACCACCTTTTTGCCGTCAACCACAACATTCTCCAGCGTAAAATTCTTAATATAACTTTGTTTAATATCGCCTGAACGTGAGGCACGTACATTCATATTGATAAATGAGAAATCAGAAATTTCGTATTGAGGTGAATTGATGACATCAAATAAAATATCACAGTCCAAATCAATATTTTTGAACACAATATTTTTAGCATATGACATCTTAATATCTTTCTCCCCTTTTAAATCAAAGAATTGAGTCCATGGTTTAATGAAAAGTACACTTTTCGCATTGCCTTTTATGTTTTCAAGAGTAATGAATTTATATTCTTGAGGGGTATCTGGACGCATCTTCAATTGCAATACTTTTTGTGCTTGATCAACCGTATTATTTCTAAAAATAACGTTGTAGCTTAAGATCGATTCGCTGCCACAAGTCAATGCACTGTGACAAAATCCAAAAGAACAGTCTTCAATAATTATATTAGAATTAGGACCATTATTCGGGTCAATGTCTGCTTTTGGTCCTTTACCACCCTTTAGAGCAATAGCGTCATCATTAACTGACATATAGCAGTTCTTTATCAGTACATTTTTACACACATCCAAATCAACCGCATCCGAGCTCGGCGCTTTGACAGGCTCTTTCGGTGCTGTGATATGAAGATTCAAAAGTTTTAGATTTTCTACTTTATAAAAATGTGTTGTCCAGAATGGTGAGTTACGCAATTTGATACCCGAAATTTGCACATCTTTGCTGTTAGATACATACAACAAACGTGGTCGCATTTCATCCATATTGGTACAATTCGGATTAAACGCTCTACGCAACCAAAATGCTTTCCAATAACGCAAGCCGTTACCATCCAACATGCCTTTTCCTGACACCGTAAAACCATTGACCGCATCCGCATTGACAAGAGCCGAAAAATACTTCAAGGTCTGTCCTTCCATACGCGTAGTCACTAATTCAAAATGAGATATATCATCACTTCCCTTCAAAACACCACCTTCTTCCAAATGCAGGTGCGTATTGGGTTTGAAAAATAATGATCCGCTCAAATAAACACCTTTGGGAACAACAATAACGCCGCCACCTGCTTGGTGCGCTTTATCAATGATCTCTTGAATTTTTTTAGTCTGAAGAATTGTACTATCCTGTAGTACTCCGAAGTCTGTAATTTTATATTTTTTACCTAACTTATTTACGTCAACTAAAGTAGCGTCCGAAAACCACGCGCTAATAGCTTCTCCATTGGGAAACTTTTGTTGCGCATGAGCTGAAAAAGCACCAACACATAGGAAAGCAACAAGAATGTAAACTATACTATTTTTCATTGATTATAGTATCTAAGGTTTATAATAAGGCGAATAAAATGGCCTTTGATAGATGACTAAAACTATCAACAATATGTCGATTATCCAACCTGTAGCGTCCTGTTTTAGGGTCATTATATCTAATTCGTTACAAAAAAAAGCAAACCACTAAGGGTTTGCTCTTCACCATACAATTATTTAATAAACTATAAACCTGCTAATCTGTAAGGACGTTCACTTTCGGCATCTCGAATTGTGTATTATCCTTCGAACCTTTTGGCGTCCCAAAATAGAAATACAATGTCCTATTGACTTGATCACGCATTTTGTTTAATTCTCCTTCTGGACCATTTACGCCTGCATTGTTGTTAATTCCCAACGCTAATTTTGACCCTATTGCCGGAATTGCATCGAGGAAACTTACATTTCCTGTAGGTAATTGCGGATAGCTTTGTGGACCAGACATTCCATAAAAATCAAACAACCTAACAAACAAATCGTCTTGATCTGTAGCAACCAAAAATTTACCTTGTACACTATTAAACTGTATCCAATTGATATTTGAAAAATAACCTTTGAACTCCGGAAAATTCCAAGGACCGATTCCTGGATGTGAATCATTGTACATTTTTTCCCAGGTATTGCGTGTCACGCCGTGCATTCTGTTTTTCCAGACACGGTAAGGACCATTTCCTAACCATTTTGCAGATAACATATAACTTTCAGGAAAATCAAAACTTACCCCAGCAAACGGAACATCAGCATTTATGTGATAGGCATAATCCAATTTTAACCAACCGTCTGGACGCATGGTCCAACGTATATATTTCAAATCTCCGCTGTATGTCGCTTCTACAATTTTATTTTCGCCTTCTTCACTTGTACGTACACTAACAAAATTTGACTTGCCATTTACTAAAACTGGTCCATTTCGGAAAGCCATTTTCATGCTGTAATCATTCGCCAAATCAACGAGCAATCCTGTCTTCTTAGAAATAAAAGCCGTGATACCATTTGCTTTTAGGCTGAAATTCACAGAATCTTCTACTAGTTCAACTGTTGTTTTGGTATCAATTGGAAGAATCGTAGCTGTCAACGCCTTACTAACCTTCACCTGCCAAGACCAAGTGTAAATTTCATTGCCATCAGGACCAACCGCCGTCAATAATAATGCATCGTAGTTTTTCCAATTAGCAGCCAAATTCATTTTTACATAACCACTATCTGTAGGATTAATAGTAGGACTCGTAATGGTATGTAGAACTTCTTCCGCAATTCCAGATTCATTGTCATAAGGTTTGCGATAATTTACTAGGCGATACTCAAATTTACACGCGTTCAAATTGATGAAATGAAATCTATTTTCAACCTTGATATTTCCATCAAAATTTGCAGGAAGCTTTTTCATTTTAATGTGAACTGGGGAATAAATCTCGCGAATGGCATAAAAACTTCCCTCTTTTTGACGATGTGGTCCCAATATTCCATCTGGTGCATTGACACCATTCACATCCAACTGGTTGTTGAAATCTGTGCGCACAAGCCCTTCGTCTGCCAAATTCCAAATAAAACCACCGGCGCCTAATTTAGATTTCCAATGTAATTCCCAAATATCAGCTAAACCTGCAGCCGCGCCACCATCATCTTGCGCATGCAAAAATTCCGTAGGCATATAAATATTTGGACCTTCCAATATCTTTTTCGTAGAATAAAAATCCTCGTAATGATTACAATCAATACCGTTAATCTCGTTTCCTGGACGGTGATGAGCATGAATTACCGTTCTATTGGAAAGATCATATTTTTTATATTCATCCACTAATTCTTTATTATGACCACCTTCATTTCCATTCGCCCAAAAAATAATGCTCGGATGATTTACATCGCGTATTACCAGCTCCTTTACTAACTTACGACCTACTTCGGTACCGTAAGCTTTTTGCCATCCTGCTAATTCATCCAGCACATACAAGCCCAAGGAATCACAAATCTCTAAGAATGATTTATCGGGAGGATAATGCGCACAACGTACCGCATTCATATTCATTTCTTTGATTAATTTGACATCCATCAAATCTATGTTCCGATTAACAGAACGTCCTGTCTCTGGCCACCACACATGACGATTTACGCCCTTTAGCTTTATTTTTGTGCCATTCACATATATCCCATCGCCTTGACGCACTTCAAATGTTCGGAAACCGAATTTTTCAGTTTGCGTATAGACTGTCTTATTATTTTGAATTAAAGTATATGTAGCAACATAAAGATTTGGTGTCTCGGCAGTCCATAGTTTTGGATTAGAAACTTTAAATTCAGTTGAAATAACAGAATCTTTCGGTTTTACATCCGTCGTTTTCGTAGCTACAATTTTCCCTGCTTTATCTTTAATATCTATTTTGACTTTAGATTTTGTTTGAACGCCATCTAAGTAGACATTGCTTTTGAATGTACCATCAGCCTTTGCATCAATAGCTGTCCATGAAATATTTTGCTGTGGAACAGCCTGTAAATAGACTGGACGATAGATACCACCGAAAATCCAATAATCTGCCAATCGTTCTGCATTGTTTACGGTTCTTTCTTTTGACATCTTCCGAACAACAACTTCCAAATTATTTTTCCCGCCAACTTTTAGCTTATCCGTAATGTCATATTCGAAGCGATAGAATGATCCCTGGTGCACATCTCCAGCTAATTGACCATTTATTTTCACCTCTGTATCGGTCATTGATCCCTCGAAAACAATACTTACTTTTTTACCTTTCCAATTGGATGGTATAGTAAAAGTATGTCTGTAAACGCCATATTCTTCATTGAATTGAAAATTTTTGCCATAGGTTACGTAATCGCGTCCATAGTTATAACTTCCAAAACCTTGTTGTTCCCAGTGACTAGGAACAGCAATTTTTGACCATTTGCCTGCTTTGCGACCACCCGAAACCCAAAAATCCCATTCTACAGTATTTACATTGTCTTTACCTGACAGAAACTGTTTTTCCTTAGTTGACTGCGCAATGCTTAGTATTGCATTGAAAACAAACAATATTGTAAGAAGATAAAACTTGAAATATCGTGGCATAGGTAAATATGAAATTTATAACTGATTATTGATCTAAAATAGAAAACATAAACCACCTCACTGTCCTGCACTATCCTATTACTGCTTCATATTCTGATTAGCCCATTAAGCAGTAAACAACACAGTAGCTATTGTGAAAAATCAGTAAATAAGGATCTGATCCAATACAATTCCTTCATCAAGAGCACGGATATTAATCTGGAGTTTATCTGATCCCGAATTAAAATATTTAATACCTCTAATAGTTCGATTGGTCAACACATTTTCTTTCCATTCTTCCGATCTTCCCACTGTTTGAATCTCGTATATCTGTTCTTCACTATCATTTATTGATACTGCAAAACGAAGTTTCTCTCCGTTCACAGGATGATTTGGAGCCAAAGCGAAATCAATATTTAAAAATTCTTTCTTACCAGTGCTTACTGTATAATTGACAGCTGTAGAGTCGTTCAAATGTATTGCTTTACTATTGTATCCTAATCCATATGATTTAGGAATTTCTCCTGTATAATAATCGTAATCTGTCCCATCTATTATGGCGATATAAACCGTTTCAGATTTCATTTCTGTTTGTGCATTTTCACGGGGAATAAGATGAAAAACCTCTAAGTTGCGCGGTTTGTAATTCATCATTCTCTTCCATTTCCCATTTGCTATTGTATCATACATCTGTGTCAAAGATTCTACTTTATCAAATGCTAAATCACTGTCTTCCCATGACCCTTTATCGTGTCTTGCTAATTGCGCGTATAAATGCTTGTGATTCATGGCTGCTGAAGCACGTACCGGATATTCCACAAGTTGAAACCAACTACTTTGTTTCTGCAGTGGGATCTTGTTCGATAATTTGGCAACTCTTCTATCCAATTGATCATAGTCTTCAATCCTATCACGAATTTCATTCTCCGACCAAGGTAAATCCTTCACTTTCTTTGTATATGAATCCTTCTCTTCGGTGCGTGTATTGCCCATGAATTCGGGTTTGCGAATATATGCCAAACGATAATATTCATTAGCTATTTCAGTCAATTCGCTTCCTAATTTTTTGCCAAATTCTCTACTATACCAGTCATTCATATATTGATCAAGGCCTTCCTTACTATCCTGAATTTTATTAATATTCCATGCCATGTCCAAGAACATTTCTATTGTAAATTCTGCAGGCTTGATATCTCCAACATTCAGAATCCAAATATTTTTAACGCCTTTATCATATGCAGTTTTCATCTGTGAATAGACGAGAGCGGGATGATTGGTGGACAACCACAAATAATCATGTGGCCTTCCCCAATACGATGCGTGGTAATACATCCCACTTCCTCCTGATCTTTTCTGTTCTTCTGCTGTCGGAAAATGGCGAATATATCCGTAATTGTCATCGCACCACACCAATGTCACATCATCAGGAACTTCTAGACCGAGTTTGTACACATCCAATACTTCTTTGTATGGGATGAAAACTTGAGATACTTGCTCTACATTTGGATTAACGAAATCGGCAATTAATTTACGCTGGTCTTTGATTATATTAGTGAGTGCTACACGTTGTTCTTCAAGTGTGTTTGCACCCAACATTTTACTATCGTGCACTCCCCGTATCCCTAACGTGTAAATATTATCCGAACCGGCTAATTGTCTAACTCTTTCTTCCCAAAATTTAACGACATGATCCCGATTATTCACATAGTCGTATGTACCATTACCAGCAATTTTCCATTCAGCATTGGTATTACGCATCATAGGTTCACAATGCGAAGTACCGATGTAAATTCCATATTTATCGGCTATTTCTTTATTTTTTGGTGTCAAATAAAAAGCAACTGTACATTCGTGCATTGCTGGCCAAAAAGTATTTGCCCGTAATCGTAATAATAATTCGAAAATTCGTTCATGTGTACGCGGACCAATTTCTCCAGTTTTACTTTCTGGATCGTGCGTAAGTGAACTCCACGGCAGCAATGCAAAATCTTCATCATTTAGAAAGATTCCACGATGTGCTACTGATGGATAATCAATATGTTTAAAGTCAGAAACAAAATTGTATTTCTTACGCTTCAATGGTGTAGAATCAGCCCACCATTCCCAAGGTGAGACACCAATCATTCGGGATAATTCCAATATGCCATACGCTGTACCGCGTTTATCACTACCGAAAACAATTAACTGATTTTTGATGACTTGAATTAAAAATCCTTCTGGTTGTTGTTCTAAAGTTTGTATGTCTGCACCACTCAAATGTTTTTGAATGGATGGTGAAATTCCAAGTGTTCCTATGAGAATTGTTCCCTGTCTACCTTCAAGAATATTTGCATCAAAAACCGCTTGATAATCATTTTTAAAAATATCTAATGCTGTACGTACAACTTGATCCGGAGTTGACATATCTAAAGCTATCTTTAGTTCCTTTCCTTGCTTAAAAAGGACTTCTGCTTGTAATTGAGAAACATTAAATAAAATAAAAGAAATTGCAATGAGTTGATACCCTATATTTTTCATCGGCATAGTATACATAATGAGGTGAAGTCTGAACGACAAAAAATCTGAACCTATTTTAAGGCTCAGATTTTTAGTAGATTTTATAAAAAGAATTATTGAATCTTGAAAGGCAAATACCAATTATTCATATCCATAAGCTTTGCTCTTACTTGGGCTGCTTTCGGATTATTCGCTTTGTTAAGCTTTTCGTATACTTTATTTGCTAAGAAAGAAGCATCGTTTCTTCGACGCGCAATTCGTACCAAATCAGACCATCTTCCGCCTTCAAAGGCCAATTCTAATGCTGCTTCTTCTATGATCTTATCTTCCAAATCTTCAATTGGAACATTGTATTCCACCATCATCGAACCATAATTATTTGCTGTACCAGGCCCGAATTTAACCCCTGGAAAATCAATAGCTGGAAGCATAGCTCTTCCTCTTACTCCCACATTACGGTACCAAACTCCTCTAACAATATATTGATTATCACGCGCATCGAAATGATAAGGCGATGATTCTGAATACATAACACGATTTGCACCGAAGCCTTTATGTGAAATTTGAGATTCTAATTCAAAAAAGCTTGCTGGAGCCAATGTTCCATTGGAGTTAAATGCACCATAATAAAACGCCGATTTAATACCGTTGTTTAATAATGCATACGCAATACGACCTTCACCATCACGGTTAGCTGCCTCAGCAAAGCGTAAATGTGCACCAGCAGCTCGCGCAATATTCCATTGACCACCTTTATTAAGAAGTGTCAATTTAGCACTTGAATTATCCGTGTACTTCGTTATGACAGGATCACCCGAATTATCTATTGTATAAGACATTTTTCCACGTGCGTCCCAAGGAATCCCGTTGATATTCGTCTTGCTATCCCATACATCCATGATATGTTGTGCGGGTCTTATTTGATATTTACCTTCTTTGGAAGCTAATTCAATAAACGGATTGCCCGGAGCAAAAGAATTATGGTAAGGTATAGCCCAATTCCATTCTGTATTCCAATGCCTATTGGTATTTGGAAGTGCAAATAAACTGCGCCAACCCTCGGTAAGTGAATTTACCAATGAGGAACCCTCTTGAGCGCGAGCAAAGGAAACTTGTATATTTGCATCTGCGCTATCATACCAGCCCACGCGGTTATGGTTGAATTGTTGACCTATATTTGAATTATTATCTTCTGCACCTAACAATTTTTTGTACCAACGAGCAGCTTCCAAATAATTTCCTTTCCACAGGTATAATTCACCTATGATATGCGGTTTGTTTGCAAATACTTTATTTGTAATGTACCCGTCTGTAGTGAATAACAGAGACGCTCCAGCAGGATATGCGAAATATTCTGTATAAGGAAGATCCTTTACGTCATTTATTAATTGATCTATAAGATCAGAAAATTTAGTCTTTTGAATAGTGTTTAAATCTTTAATCTGCGTGACGTCTTCAATATTGGTGTCGATATATGGAATTTCGCCAAAATGTATTCCTAATTGTAGATACAACCAGGTTCTTAGAACCATAATATCTGAATAACGCTGCTCAAACTCTATATTTGATAATTTGCCTTGCTGCTGCATAATTTTAAAATTATGCAACGCGTCATTACAACTAAATATAACTTTATAAAATAAGGATGGGTCCGCATAAGGGTTACCTGCAGCAACTTCGTGATTGGATAATTGCTGTAAATAAGGATTAGCATTACGTGTCACATCTACCAAATCTGCGCGAAGCTCATTCCATAAAATGTATTTGTCTCCCAGGGACGCAAACTGACCATATATCCCCAATACAGCTGCATCTGCATCCGCTAATGTATTGTACATTAACGATTGATCCAATTTGTCCTCGGGGTGCAGATCCAAGGTTTTACTACACGAAATGGCAAGTATACTGATACAAACTGTACCTATTAAAAAACTTTTCGAAAATCTTATCATATTCATAATATTATAACCCTAAACGTACTCCGAATTGGAATGATCTAAATTGAGGCTCTAGCGTAACATCAATACCTTGATGGAAAATATTTGCGGATTGAGCAAACTCAGGATCATAACCTAAATACTTCGAAAATGTGAATAGATTATTCGCTGTACCATAAATCCTTACATATTTGATTATTGCTTTATCAACAGGGAATAAATATTCCGCCGACACCTGTCTCAATCTTAGATACGATCCATCTTCAATCCAGCGATCTGAAAATCGTGCATTTCCCATTGGATCATTGTACGATGCTTTAGGTACAGTTGTCACCTGTCCTTCAGCCTTCCATCTGTTGTTTAATAATTCTGTTTGGTTGTAAAAATTACTACCTGATTCTAACTGTGATCTCGTATAGTTATAGATATCATTTCCTAACGAATGCGTAATTAAAGCTCCAAATTTCCAGTTTTTATACGTGATGGTATTATTCAAACCTCCGTATAAATTTGGTGATGGATTACCAATAATAGTTTTATCGTTATCGTCAATTATCTTATCTCCATTACGATCTGTGAATTTAGCATCACCAGCTCCGAAAAGAATTTTTTCACCCGCAGTATTAAGTACACCTAATCCAGCAGCTGCCGCTTCTGCAGCTGTACTGTAAACCCCTTCGAACGTGTAGCCGTAGAAAGCATTTGGGGATTCTCCTATTTTGGTAATCATCGTTCCGCCTGCGTATTCCGTGTACATTGTCTCTGGAATATCGTAGATAGAAGCTTTCGTATGGCTAATGGTTAGTGCTGCATCCCATTTCACTTTGGAGTCTACAATTCTTCCAAATACCGAAGCATCTACACCTTTCACATCCAAACTTCCATTATTAAACAAATAATAATTTACTCCAGAAACTACATTTCCGCGGTTATAGGCTAACATATCTTTTGTGCGATTTCTATATACATCTACAGAAACATTAAAACGCTCTTGTGCAAAAGATAAATCCAAACCAGCATTAATTTTCTCTACATTCTCCCATTGCAAATAAGGATTCGAAACACCATTGCGTACTAGACCTTGTACACCTAAGAAGTTTTGGGATACATAACTATCTCTAGCATTAAAGTTGCCAATATCATCATTACCCACTATTCCGTAGCTTACTCTTAATTTAGCAAGATCCAAAACCTGGCTATTTTTCAGGAAATTCTCATTTGAGACAATCCAAGCTGCACCTATTGCAGGAAACACAGCATATTTATGACCATTTAACTGAACACCCTGAGTCACTTTATTTCCAAATCGTGAGGAACCATCCAAGGAAAGGGAAGCATTAAAAATGTAACGATTTCTAAAAGTGAAATTCGACAAGGCATATCCCGTTTGGTTTGCCCATTTGCCAATATATCCGCCATAGCTACGCGAAGAAGCTGTTGAATTACCAATACTTACCAAATGATCCGTAGCCGAATTAAAACCTAAAGCATAATCTTGTTCTGCATCGTGTTGCTGATACCTGAATCCTCCTATTGCTTGAATCTTGAATTCAGTGTCGTATTCCTTTTTAAATTCAAGACGTATGTCATTGGAAATGCTATAATATCTCCCCACTTGCGTTCCCAATCTACTGAATACTTCCATATTATTAACCGTATCCTTAGCTACGCCCTTTTTAGGAATAAAGAAATCCTCTTGCGATTTATCATAAGTCACGGCAGTAAGATTACTCAATGTCAATTCATTATTGAAGTTATAATCAAAGTTGATGGATCCGTGAAAACGATAAGCTTTCTTATTATTAATACCATTAAATACCAATTGCATAGGATTTGAATACCCGAAATAATCTGCTTCAGCGTAATTCGGCGAAACGGTTCCATCTGCAGCCAAATCATGTGTATTCAAAAATGGTGCTTTCATCATCGACAAAAAGATAGGGTTTGTTTTAGGAGATAAGCCCTGATCTTTTAACCCTTGTTGTCCGTAGCCCACGGAAATATTAGTCCTTGCGGACAATTTCTGTGCTAAACGCATATCACCGTTAAATCGAGCTGAATACCTATTTTGGTTCGTATTATCGATAATACCTTTTTCGTTATTGTAACCTACAGACAAAGCATAGTTTGCGATGTTATCACCACCGGTTACACGCAGAAAATAATTTTGATCTAAAGAATTTTTTAAAACCTCGTTTTGCCAATTTGTCTCGTTGTGATAAACTGGATATTGTAAGAAATTGGGATTATCATTATTGAATGGCATAGCTCCGATTTCTTCTCCTGTAAACGGCGAAGTAGCTAATACATCATTCAAGTAACTTCTGTAATTGTAAGATTTCATCATCGGAATAGCTTTGGGTCTGAAATTATAACCCGTGCTAACTTGTAGATCGATCTTTGTTGCAAGTTCCTTGGCATGTGTCGTATTAATCACCACAATACCATTGGCTGCCCTAGCACCATATATAGCCGTTGATACAGCATCTTTCAATATAGTGACATCCTGAATATCGCGAATATCGATATGTTGAAGTGGATTATTCTCATGTCCTGACGTAATTGACGGCGTCAACATCTCAGCATTATATACGACACCATCTACGATATATAAAGGTTGATTTTGCGCATATAGCGAACCGATGTTACGAATAAATAGATTAGCCCCCATACTTGGAGTTCCTGATTTACGAACAACATTTACACCAGATAATTTACCTTGCAAATAACTTGTAATAGTCTCTGAATTTTGTTCCCATGCGTTGATCGTAGCTTTTTGAATGGAACCTGCCGCAAATAGGACACTATTATCTCCAAAAACTGTTTCGGTAGACTCAAAATTTGAATTGTAACCAACAGGATAGATTTTAATCTGCATAGCCTGATCAAATAATACAGGAACAGACTTCTCCACATAGCCATCCATTGAGACTTGAATAACAGCCCAACTATTATTAACATTCAATTCAAAAGCTCCGTTGGTGTCGGTCAATTTAGCCACGGCTTTACCATAGGTAATACGTGCTCCCACTACAGGTTTATTAGTTCGGCTATCTATCACTACACCTTTCACCGATTTCGTTTGTTGCACGGACACATTTGTAGCTTGTTTATTTTGACTGTACGCAGATACAGCATGCACACTCGCTAGTAGGCAAAACGTCGTAATCTTTAAATTAAAAATATTATTAAACTTTATCATGCGTATAGATTATTGAATAACAGGAACAAATCGTAAATATTCCAAAATAATAGGTCCGGTGCCGTTAGACATTACAATAAGGGGTAAGTTTCCAAAATTGTCTTGTGTTACTTCGCCCAAATACACTTCATTATGATTCAGCGGTTGCACGTCAAATTTGAAACGAGTGTCGCTATTTCCTAGGTGATTGATTACTGATTTTTTGTATAAATCAACCTCATTTGCAGAGGTAAGCGCAGGATTTAAGAAGTGTACATACTGTGAAAAAGCTGCAGTTTGCGGATCTCCAAATAATCCCATAATCGCTCTTCCATACACTTTATATTTCACCACATTCATAGCTGTAGCCCGGTATTTAACATAAAATGCTGTTACACCATGCCCATGAACTTCAATATCATTGTATAAATTCCCTAGCGTATCTCTTTTGTCTCTGAAATAAGTATTGCCACGTTTGTCGGATTGCTTATAGCCAATCGGATTGACACCCAATACTACTTTTTCTTTAATCTGATTCGCAATGTCAAAATTGATGTTCTTGATTCTGTACACCACACCATTACTTGTTTTGTGTCGTGCTATTACACTCCCAGCTGGGATTGTAAATTTTGTTCCACTGATAGTCGTTAATTCCTGCGTTAATTCATTCTCTAATAAATCGCCTTCAACAATAAAATCTCTTAACAAGAATTTTTTAGCAAAATAAGTGGTCGTACTATCTGGTCGATGGGTATTACCTTCTTCGTAATTGGTTTTAAAATAGGGATATAACTTCGTATACTCCGATTCAAATACGGCATCATCTACGACAAAGTATGTATACTTCCTATTTTCCGTTGTCATATTTCGACGTACCTCAGACACCCAAGCTGGACTTGTTTTATACAAAGTCTCCCCATTCTCTACATAAGCTGTATCAAATGATAATATAGCCTCTACTTGTTTAGTATTGCCAAATTCTTGCAATACTAAATTATATATACTGCTTAATGGTTTCAGAGGTTGACCAATAACATGATACAATCCGTTACTAGCCGTTAAATTTTTTGATGATGGTATTACACCATCGAATGATCCGCGTGTAAACTCAACAAATTTATTTCTGAAATTTTGCGCTTTAATAGTATCCGAATTATCATTAACTCCGTAAATGGAATTAATAATATGATAGCCTACAAAACTGCGTACTACAGCAGTGTCATTAAAATTATATTCATTCTTTACTGCATTAATCGCATCATTTGTCGGTATAAGTACCGTATAATTCTTAGACGCTTTCAAGTGATCAGCATAGCCAGATTTTTGCAATAGATCTGCAAAAGAACTGTAGTCTGAAGTGGTCGAAATTATTTCAAATAAATTCAACTGCGAATTATTTCCGTCACTACCAAAATGTTCTTCCCATTTGTCACTGCAACTGGCTAGACAAACACAAAGTATCGGCATTAAATATTTTAAAATTTTCTTCATGCTTACGTAAATCTATTATTGTGGTCTATAGAATAATTCTCCTGGATAGTGGTGGAATCTTGGATAAATCTGTTCTGGATCATCAGCTGGTATAAAATGAATCATATCCAACCATACTGCATTACTTTGCCATCTAGGTTCAGCTACAGCAGTAAATCTCAATGTATGTCTATCTGTCGTTTCGACATTGATAGTGCCGACTAAACGACCAATATTCAACGTACCGTCGCCATCTTTAGGTCTTAAATTTTGCGTAATACCATTAGGATTGTAATCGCCTACAGTCGCATAATAGCGTTTATAACCTTGCGCTAGTAATAAATTGTCTGCATTTGGATCATCACGTAATACTGTAGTGCTGACTCCTGATCCCCCATTCAAGGATTGATTCAGCATGACAAGATTTGGCAGCACTTGTTCATCCGCTTTGCCAGGATTGAATGTCGCTTGCAAAGTTGCAGCATTACCATTTTGCACATAACAAACCCATACTTTATATCTTCCTTTAACCAAGAATGGTGTCTTAATTTCAAAACTTTGTGCACGTGCAGCACTAGTCCAGCTTAATGTCAAGTCTAAAAAGTCACCGTTTACATATGGTCTCTTATCATTGATAGCTGAAATTCCATAACTATTAGTAGCCAATGTGCTTACATTTAGTGGTAAGAATGTAAATGAATTGGCTATAGGCTTATCATTTGCAATCAGTGATACACGTCTATTGCGGTAAGCACCGCCTAATGCCGATACCAGTTCTGGAGAAGACGCTACATCAAAATAAACAGGAACTTGTTGTCTCACCTTGATTCTAAAGGCATCCTTCGTCTCATGTAAGACACCATTAGATGCTTGGACGTCAGACCTACTACGATTTAATTCAGCACCTGGCTCTAATACTCCATTGAATATATCTTCGTTCAATAATATTTTCGAATTTTCGAATTTGGTACTTATAATTTCTTTTGGTGCTAACGTGTACAAAGACATAGACTGAATGATGTCCTCCAAAAATTTACCATCATTCATGATGTGGTATGCCATATACAGCCAAAGACTGTCTTGTGGATTTTTTGGATTATTTAGATGCGAATAGCGAGATTTGAATGCGGCGTAATCATTGATTCCTTGCGCCTTTAATAAAGAATCAGATTCAACGATGACTGTTTGAAAACGTTTCTCAACAGGTACAGTATTTCCTCTTTTAAAATACAATGTATCATAAAATCCTGTCTCTTTCAATGCTTGGGTGAAGATGGAATAACGCGTATCTTTCTCAATCATCTCCGCTAAACTTAGATCCGGTGGTGTCAATACTTTATCAATAATATGCACAAGTCCATTACCTGTCTGGATATTACTTTTGGTAACAAAAGCATGTTTATTGATACGGAATGTTTGATTCGCTACATCTGTAAATAAATATTCACCAAATAATGTAGGTGATTTTATTTTACCATCGGTAAATCTAGTGGTACCTACTGTATCTCGTACAACATGGTATTTGACAAAATCAACCAATTCTGCTTCCGTAAAATCCGAAACATTAGATTTTCCTTTGCTTTTCATCCATTCGGTCACCCCATCATTTGTAGGAGCAAACATGGTGTATGTACCATACGCACCTAAAAATCCAGCAGTCTTTGATTTATAGAGAATGTCAATTAATAAAGAAAAGTTTTCCTTATTATTCTCCAAATAGCCAGTGATATTTACCTCTTCGGAAGTACTCTGTTTGTATTCCTCTTTCATACAAGCCTGAAGAAAAAATACTGCTAATATTGTCAATACACTGTACATCCAATATTGATTTAAAACTCTTTTCATATCAATTTATTTTAGATAAAATGGATTCTGAACCAACTTACTATCTTTGAACAATTCATCTTCTAGAATTGGCAAATAGTGACTATCTGAATCTCTCACTTTGTTTAATGCAGATTGTTGTACAGAAGAATCTACAACTTTAGTTACTACATCAATCAGTACACCTATATTACCGTAATTCTCCTTTTTGGCTAATCTCAAAACATCAAACCATCGCTTTCCTTCAAAGCAAAACTCACGTGCTCGCTCTTCGAAAATAAAAAGTACAATATCATCCAAGTCGTTTTCGTTGACCTCTCTATTACTCGCTGCTAATGCTCCTCTACTTTCTCTCAATTGATTAAGCAGCTGTATCGCTTCTGTTCCTCTTCCCTGCTCAGCGGCAGCCTCAGCTTTGAGTAGTATTGCATCAGATATTCTGAATATTGGGAAATTAAAATAGCTCGGATTTTCAGTGCCGTACTTACTAATCATCCCATTACTTCTGTATAACACACCTTCACCACGACTATCTGACTGATCGGTATCAACTTCAGTATTAGGTGGAAAGAAATCAACATCAATGACTTCAGCCAAAGCGATGTAAGGAATTCTACCTACATATACAAGAGGTGTAAGCGGATTAGGACGTGAATCTGTATGGCTGATTTCGAAGATTGTCTCTGAAGTCGGATTATCAAAAGAGTTAGCTGTAATACGTCCCATTAACTGATATCGATTAGTGCTCAACACTTTGTCTAATTCAGCTTCAGCAGCAGCATACTGCTCTTTCCACATATACAATTCCGCCAACATCATGTGTACAGCAGGTTTTGTAACTCTGCCTGTATTGGAAGAATTAACAGAAAAATTATTGGCTGGGGAAATATGATAATCTGGTACTAACCCTTGAGCTTTTTTAAGATCTTCTTCCAATTGATGCAAAACACGATCAGAATTTACTTGACCTATATTCTGTACATCTGTATCTCTGTATGAACCATTTAATTTGAGAGGGATTTCCTGAAATGTACGAATCAAATAGAAATACAATAAACTTCGAATGGTCAATGCTTCACCCACATAACTATTATATTCACTATCTGTGAAAGTGGGATCACTAGTTTTGGCGTCTGGTGCAAAATCTATTAACAAATTACAACTGTTTATCACACTGTACATAGCAGCCCAATTAGAGATATCATTTGTACTTAGAATATTATAATTCTTAACTAATCGATAATCGTCCAATGCATAACTAGATACATCTACCATATCGGCTCGTAACTCACCCCAAATAAATATTTTGGTCTCGACAGGACCAGCATTCAACGCTGAATAGATTCCCATCAAAGCTGCACGCACATCTTCTTTGGTTTTCCAAAATTCTGCTTTTGTAATACCATCTTGTGGCTGTAAGTCTAACCATTTATTGCAAGATGTCATTACGATTCCAAAAAGGGTTAGCAGGCTAACAATATATATTTTTCTCATTGTCTCTTAATTAAAATCTTGCAGTAATACCAAATGTTAAAGTTTTCAGCGGAGGAGTCATCGAATTATCCATCAACACAGAGAATGCATCTTTGTATCTCACAGCTACGTCTGGATCTTGTCCTGTGTATCGTGTGAATGTGAATAAATTCTCTACTGTCAAGTATGTGCTCAACTGACCCATCTTTATACGTTCTAAAATACTTTTGTTGAAATCGTATTTAAGTGTGACTGATCTTAGGCGTAGGAAACTTGCATCTTCCACATATCTACTAGACCCAAGTGAATTGTATCCTGAACCAAACAAAGCTCTTGGTACATCTGTCACGTCCCCTTCTTGTCTCCAACGACGCAATACAGCCGTGCTTTGATTATTATAACCTAACATATCAGTAGTATTCATTTTAGTGCCGTTAATAATATCTGATCCATGTCTATAATTAAAGAATGTAAGCAAAGACCACTTTTTATCGTAAACGATATTTACTCCAAATCCTCCGGTTAATTTTGGATTACTATTGCCTAGATAAACAATATCTTTATGATCTATGACTCCATCGAAATTAATATCTTCGTACTTAGCATCGCCTGGTTGGAACACATAATCAACCGTGGGATAATTAAAACGCATATAAATAGTTTCGCCATCTGGACTAATTATTTGATTGCCTTCGCGATCAAGAGCTATAGTCTCATCGGTGTTTTTGTATACACCTTGGTAACGAAACCCATAGAATGATCCAAATGGATTGTCCTCTTGTAAATACGTAAAGAATGATTTATTTCTTAACGATGCTCGCGCATTCTCACGTGGATAAAGTGGCGAGATTTCACGAATAACGTTTCTGTTATTAGCGATATTAAAATTTAAGTTTACTGACCATTTTTTATTTTTAACGGCTGCATAATACACACTTGCCTCCCATCCGTCATTATCCATAACACCTACATTCATACTTAATGAATTAAATCCATTGTAATTAGCAATCTGGATATCATTCATCATCAAGTCAGATGTTCTGCGCTTGTAAACATCCGCACCCAATATTAATCTGTTGTTAAACAACTCAATATCAATACCTAAGTTGTTCTGTGTAACAGTCTCCCAACGTAAATCTGATAATTCTATATTCGATGAGTAGACTCCATTTTCGCCCAAATAGGAATAATCATATGTGTTGTAAATATTGATATAGGAATAATCATTTCTTGGCGCATTACCACTTTTACCCCAACTCGCTCTAAATTTAATATCGTTTACAAATCCTAAGTCTTGAATAAATTTCTCTTGTCCCATGCGGTAAGCAGCAGATAGAGACGGAAAGTATCCAAACCTATTAGCAGCACCGAATCTAGAGTTACCATCCATACGAACACTTGCTGCGAATATATATCTATTCTTGAATGCATAGTTGACTTGCCCCAATAAACCTACAGAACGTGTTTCTGTAACAAATGATTGTGCATTACCAGTCAGCGTCCGTGAGGGAATAGATGGATCCTGTAAATACGATGAACCGGTGTTAGTTGATGACAAACCTTGAATAGTATACCTGTCTTCATTCGTGAACAAAGTAAAATTACCTGTCAGCAAATGATCAAGGCCAAAATCCGGAGTCAATAATAAGCTAGTCTTTGTGCTCATGTTAAACTTGTCATAATCTGAGTCACTAGCCGCATTGACAGAGTTTTCGATAAATGGTCGACCAGTTGCTACCTGAGGCAAAAAGGTTTTCGTTTTATTATTATTTATATTCAATGAAAGGTTACTTGTCAAGGTCAAAATATTTGGAATGATCTTGTAGTTAACCGCAAATCTAGAGTTCAAAACATCACCCAATTGATTACTTAACCCATTATTAGCCATTGATAATGGATTGTATGTACCTGAATAAGTCCCTTGCGCTGTACTTACCGGTGTAAATAAATTGCCCGTTAAATTACCATACTCATCATATTCCCAAATAGCTTGATTTGGCATCTTTCTATACGCAATATCTCTAATAGTCTTAAAATAATTTTGATTAGTATTCACATGCGAATAGGACAAATCCGATTGGAATGTGATACGCTCGGACACGATATAATCCAAGTTAATACGTGCGGACAAACGATCCGACGATGTCCCTTTCGTAGTTCCCGCATTATTGAAATAACCAATGGATCCCATATATCGTGCTTTCTCACCACCACCACGTATTTGTACGTTATGATCTTGGAAATACCCCAATTGTGTAATAGCATCCACCCAATCGCTATTGTTACTAAAATTGTAATAAGTAGACGTATTATATGGATCATACTGGAATTGTTGTGCATTTTCTGAAACAGAAAATACTCTACCTGCATTATAATATTCCTCCAATAACAACGTGGTGTACTGGTCTCCATTTAATAGTGGTATAGGACTTGGCTGTTTTGATATAGATCCTTTGAAAGCATAGCCTAAAGTTGGCTTGCTTACTGTACCGCGTTTGGTATTAATGATTAATACACCATTAGCTCCTCTTGATCCCCAAATGGCAGTCGCTGCCGCATCTTTTAATACAGATATATCTTGAATATCTGTAGGAGCAATATTTAGCAATTGACCATAAGCATTGTCGTCTGATGTTGCAAAATCAAAATCATCTGGAATTGTAATATCATATGGCATACCATCTACAACTACCAATGGATCTACAGCGCCATTTAAAGAAGATGTTCCTCTAATTTTGATTTGCATACCTGCTCCTGGATCACCCGATACTGTAGCAATATCTACCCCAGGAAGACGACCTTGTAATGCTTGATCTATTGAAGCAGACTGCATTTCTTGGAGTTCTTCCATACTAATGGTTGCAATAGAAGCTGTAGACCTTGCTTTCGAAATCCCCATACCTGTACCATCGTCCACTGGCTTAGAAGCACTTATCACAACTTCTTCAACTTGATTAGATACAGATTCTATCTGAACATTTATAGTTGTTCTGTCTCCAACAACAATATTTGCTGAGGCTCTATATCCTGTACTAGTGACATACAAGCGTAATCCACTCAACTTTGTTCGCAAACTATAGTTCCCTTCCACATCGGAGGTTGTACCCACAATAGTCCTATTTTCTCTATCCTTCAACACAACTGTTGCGCCTGGAACAGGTTCTTTAGTTTCTTTATCGGTAATTTTACCAACAATCACTGTCTCTGCATTCTGAGCTACAGCGGTTGTGTGTATTAAACAGAATATAAGTCCGATGGTAACGATTAATAAATTAAAATGTCTTGTCATAGTGAGATACTAATTATATTCCGTTTTTTAGATAACCTGAAAGTGAATGGATCAATACACGTTGCCCCAATTGATTACTATTGGCAACATCTGCCTCAACTAGATTAGATTGATTGTCTCTAATTTGCAACCTATTATTTTGGTTTATTATTACATCTAGTGCTAAAGTCTCACCCTCTACGTTTTTACAAAGTGTTTCAAAAGTTCCAACTTTCTTCCCATCAATAGCAAACGTATTACGCGTTATATGGTATTGTAAAAAGAGTTTAATTTTGTTACGAAGCACAACATCTTTAGTGTTTTCTGCAGGTGGTAAATCACCATTTGCAATGGCTGCATTTATAGCTGCATTATTAGGTATTAATAAGGTATAATTAGCACCAATATCCACTCCTCGAATAATTCCATCTGTTGCAGAAAACAAGTCACTAGATTTTAAATACTTAAAAAATCTATTATAAGGTGAGGTGGCATTCTCGGCACCCAGATTAATTAATAGATTTCCCACATTTGTATTGGATGAAGTTAATGCACCCGCGAGATAGACTGCTGCACCATTTAGTGGACCTGATTCACTATTCCCAATACTTATGGAATCTATTGCCAAGTATTGTCTATTCGAAATACTGTCTTGCGTTCCACTTGACATGATTTTCATGTTATCGAATTTTATATATTCTCCAGAAAAAGTTTCTAATATTCCCTTACCACTTAATGTGGGTATAGGATCAGTTTCTAATGGTATAATGTGTGATGATAATATCTCACGCATTTCTGGTGTTCCATTTCCACCTTTGTAACGGATTGGATCGGAAGTATTATACGCGTCATAATCAAAACCCATTTGATATAAATCTTCATCAGACACCAAAACTAACATATATCGAATCGTAGGGATACGAAGGGTCAAGTGTAATCCCACGCGCTCCAATGCAAGTCTCATGAAACTATATTTTGGATCTAATAACACATTTCCATAAACAGATTGGAATACATTTGCACGTTGAGAAGAGTTGATACCATAGAAAGCACCATTACTTAATAATTTGGTTTCGTTTATATTTTGCGTAGCCAACTTAGTCGTCTCACCCAATACATTTGGCGCACTACTAAATTGTGATGGCCATAATTGGGTAAGATAAAAATGAGATTTTATATACTCAGATAATACTAAAGGATTGCTGTAGAACAAATCTTTAATAGTAGTACCTGAAGGATAATATTTCAATAACACACGTTTAGCAAAATCTTGTAAGGCCTGATTTGTAGGAACTGTGATTGAAAGATTATTATATTGTGCATCATTCACATCTTCCTTCACATAATTTTCATTATTCAAGGCTAACATTATAGAATTATCATAGCCTTTTACGAATACAGAATCTCTTTTTCCAGTAAGTACTTCATTTCTACGCGTAAGTGTAGGATTATACGTATACGTCGCAAACAAGTCTAACATACCTTTGAATTCACTGTATTTGTCATTTCCTCGCAAATATTGGTCGATACTTTTCTCTGGTAACAAAACCTTATCAACGACATGTATATATCCATTTTCCGCAAGTATATTACTTCGATTAACATCTATAGTAGCACCCATCACATTAAGACCTGTATAGGTGGAATTAGGAAAGAATGCATTGTAATCTCCAGCAGTAAGACTTCGAGCCGACATATAACTGTTAAAAAAGTAACTCAGATGTTTATTGTTATTATCTGATTCTACGTACGGAATGTTCGCCATCCTATTTGTTGACACTATTTTCCGAGTATTTCCATTTGAAAGGATTTCATCTTCTACAAAATCATAATATACTGTGCGTCTTCTAAATGCTTGACCTGCGACCCAACCTCTAGCTGAAAAATAATCGTTCAATTTTTCTAAGCGTTCACCATCATATACCATCGCAGTACGCACGATCTTTTCTGCCAGCTTCTTATCAATTTTACTACTATCGCTGATATTGTTTTCACTCATAAATTGCTGAAAAGCACGATCCGTTGGGGCAAACACAGTCCATGAGGATGCAGATCCTAATGTATTTCTATAGCCCGCTTTTTCGATACAGGATAAGAAATACGTAAAGTCACCCATAGAATCCAATTGTTGATAAATGGGACTTGCTAAACCTTTCGGTCTACCATAATAGGCGTCAAATGCTTCCTTTCTACATCCCACAATGATAGTCGCGAAACATAAACACGTAAATAAAACAGTTCTCTTAATACTCATACAATAGTCTTGTAGGTTTATATTGGTAAATCATAGGTCTATTATCAGTGAATATCTCAAGATTGAAAATTCACGATAACTGTTTTTGAAACAGGGACTAACAGCATATGTTCTGATTAATGCCTACTCCATTCCTCTTGTTAATAAAAATTTTGTTTTCCTTCTATAATTGGTAAAACCACATCCTTTGATGTTGGATAGTGATTAATTGGTTATATGCTTTTCTAATGTTATATATCAAATATATTACATCGCATAAAATACAGCAACCTGCACTATCCTGTAATATATGTTATCACAATATGTCTTTGAATTAGCTAAAAGTAAGTACTAACACGAAAACAATCTTCATAACAGATTGTAAATCAGTATATTATTAATTGCCATCCGGCTTTAATTCGCTACTTAGCACACTTAACGGCCAATTCCAATTTTCAAAATTATCTGGGCTCTTAGTCAAATAGTTGCTAAAATCGATGATATTTTTTGCTATAGGGAGCTTTAATCGCTGAATTTCCGACAACATCATCTTCGCAATTTGTCCTGCTCCGTAAGTATTAAAGTGCGTGTTGTCTTGTAATGGTTGGGGTTGATCCGGAAATGTATTGGCTGGATAATGCACAAAAGCTCTTTTAGAATCTTCTACACCTAATTCCGTATAAAATTCACGTGTCAATTTATTTAAATCGATTAAAGGGACATTTAGTTCTTGTGCAACTTTTCGTGCAGCCTCTGGATAATCCCCTAATGTATAATTTAGATTTCCACTCGCATCAAATGACCGTCGAGCTGTTGAAGTAACAATTATTGGAATGCCGCCAATAGCTCTAAATTGTGTTACAAAATATTTTAATCTCTCCGTATATCCGTTATCTGCACCTGCCTTTTCTCCAGTTTCCTTTTGATCATTATGACCAAATTCTATAAACAAATAATCGCCAGGCTTGGCAACAGAAAGTATTTTTTCTAATCTATTGGATGACAGAAAAGAACTTAAAGCTAATCCTGATTCGGCGTGATTGGCTACCACGATTTTCGAATCAAAATAACGTGGAATCATCTGCCCCCAAGAAGCCCAAGGCTCATGTTCTTGATTTACGACTGTTGAGTTACCCGCTAAAAACAACGTTGTGGCAACTTCAATAGGCTCAATAATAATACGTTCTATATTATTTTCACCCTGAAATTCTAAAGTCAGTTTATTGTCCCAATCTAATTTTTCGATTTCACGTGGAGCTTTCAAACGTACAGACTTATTCTCTCGTATTTTTGGTTTTTTGATGTGAACATTGAACTGTTTAGTTACTTTCTTATTTTTTGGAATTTCAACTTGATCTAAAGACCAACGTCGAGATTCTGAACGCACCGTAGAATGAATTGTATGGCTCTTTAGACCTCTGTAGATAATCGTGACATGATAGTTTCCCTCAGGCACGTTAGCAGAAAAATAAAATGGCTTGTTACTATACAAGGATTGCTTCTTTTTACTTTTCACGAATTCAACAGAATTCTCCGTTCCTAAATCAAATCCATAGCCTTTATTGCCATACTTTATTAGATTATTCAGTATGAAAACCTCCTTGTCCTTAGACTTCTGCCCTGTAAAATCGAATATTTGTCTGTGTTGAGCAGAAACCATCGAAAATTGCAATATTGTGATTAGTATTATTAATCCTTTTGAAAACATAATTTAAGTTTTTATAAATAGTATATCATAAAAAAACGCTCTAAACTTCAAGAAGATTTAGAGCGCAGATTTATCACAAAAAATTATTACATAATATTAAGCTCTATAATATCTCAATTCAATAATATTATTAGGAAATGGTAGTGTGTTCCAGTGTTCATGTATCAATAATGCCGCACCAATAGCCGTAGCTTGTGCCATAGAAGCAGCATAAATTTCAATTGTAGGAAACCTTCTAGCTAATAAATTCATATAAATATGATTTTTACTAAAGCCACCATCTACAAATATTCTTTTAATATTTTGACCAGCTAAAACCAATTTTGTTGACTCTACTTGAGCATTTACAAGACAAAAAATCAGCGCATGATAAGCTTCTTCGTAGGTTTTGAACCTGTCTAAATCTAATTCAGCGAATGTATTTAGTGTGAAAACAGCTATACTTTGTCCCAGATTCAGTCCTTCGATAATACGCCAGTTGATCTCAAAATGTTTGAATCGTGCTGTAGTCACATTAAAGTGATCAGCTATTCGTTTTGACTGCGTCTCGTGTTCATATCCCGCAAACAATCTTGAAGCCTTTACGGGTGTTCCGTTGTACGTAAGATAAAATAAGCAATCCTGATCCAATTCTGCCTTAGTCAAAGGTTCATCGTTGAATGGATTCATCGAAATACACCAAGTACCCGTTGAAATCAGTACAAATGGTTCATGAAAATTGACCAAATAAGGAATCAAAGCTGAAGAACTATCGTGCAAACCTGTTCCAACCTTGTACGTACTTCCAGGAAATGTACTTGAAAATACTTCCTTGCCGTTTACAATTGGCGCAAGCTTCTGATCTATACCGCTATCTTTAACCCATTGATGGTAATTCTTCGTATTGAAATCCCACAATGCAGTGTGACATCCAATACTTGTCATATCCGAATACAATTGTCCCGAAACCAAAAAACTTAGATACTGAGGCAAATGCAATGCATACTTCATCGTATTGAAAACCTCAGGTTGCTCTTTCATTAAGCGATAGATTTGCTTGCCCGAATTAAGACTTCCCAATGATGGAGAAGCGGTATCCAATACAAATTTATTTTCGCCTCCATAGGATTGATGCAAGTCATCCTGTAGCTCAACGGGATATTCTTTCAAGTAATTATACAGCGGTGTCAGCGGTCTACCATTTTGATCCAAATAGACAAAACTCGCTCCATAGGAAGTGAAATTAATTGCCTTAATATCAAATTCAGCTCTACGAAAAACTTCGTGTAATGAATCAAATACAGATAATCGTAAACTTTCTAAATTTTCGCAGTGGAAGCCATCCTCATCGACGGTTTCCATGAATCTTGCCGAACGTTCAAAAACGATTTGATAATGTTCGTCAAATAAAAATAACTTTTTGTTGGTTTTACCAACGTCAAATATTGCAATAACAGGTATACGCTCCTTTCCCATCCTTCCTTATCTAAGTATTACAATCCTGTCGCTACAGTGGATTCGCCACGTTCATCTATTAATTGTTGTCTCACATTAATGTCGTTGAACAATTTAATTGGATTTAATGCAGCACCTTCACGCAATCTTGCCTCTGCAACAAGAGCACGCAAGTCTGTACGAAAAGCATCTTGTAATATTTCTTGTGCAGCTACTACATTATTCTCTTGCTGTGCTTTTTTTAGCGCTTGACGATCCACGAACAATGCTTGTGCATAGGCGATTTTAATTGCTTCTACAGATTGTAATAAATCGGCTAATGGGTCTTTCAAATTGTGCGAAGCATCAATCATCCATCCCAAGCCTGTTGCGTGATCAATTCCTCGTGCATCCATACCCTCTACCAATTCATTGAAAATCAAAAATAATTGATAAGGCTTGATCGCTCCAGCAGTCAAATCATCATCCGCATATTTACTATCATTGAAATGGAAGCCTGCTAATTTGTTTTCCATTAATAACAAAGACACGATTTGTTCGATATTTGCATTTGGCAAATGGTGCCCTAAATCCACTAATGTGTATGCTTGATCTCCTAATTTACTCGCTAATAATAATGATTGTCCCCAATCTGCAATAGTCGTCGAATAAAAATTAGGCTCAAAGGCTTTGTATTCAATAAACATTTTCCAATCCGATGGAAGATGCTTGTATATTTCTCTTAAACTTTCTAATGTATTTTGGAATGCCTCACGGAAATTCAATTGACCTGGAAACGAAGAACCATCTGCCAGCCAAACTGTCAACGCTTTAGAACCTAAAGCAATACCATGCTTAATCACCTCAATATTATGCGCTACCGCTTGCTTACGTACATTTGGATCTACATGTTGCAATGATCCAAATTTGTAACTGTATGCTTGATTCGGTTGATCCTGAAAAGTATTTGAATTCACCGCATCAAATGCCAATCCAAAGGATGATGCTAAAGCTTTAATTTTCTCCGCATCTTGGGGAATATCCCAAGGAATATGAAGTGAAATCGCTCCACTCGACTTGTTCAATGCATGTAATAAGCCTACATCCTCAATTTTTTGCTCCAAATTTCCCGGTTCACCTTTGCCACTAAAGCGACCAAAACGCGTACCGCCTGTCCCTAATGCCCAGCTCGGAATAGCAATATTAAATTTTTGTACTTTCGCTACGATTTCCTCAAAGTTCGAAATACTATCCTTTAAGAAATCGACTTGTTTAGTATGTTTAGCTAATGATTCTTGGTTATGTTGATCTATGATAGATTGCTCGATTTTCATAAGTATATAGGTTTAGATAGTTAGAAAAATAGAAATTATTTTTCTAACTATCGTACTTGATTTAATAATTGTTATCGGACAAATGCCATGGCTACTCCGCCATCTACATTCAATACATTTCCTGTGGATTTGCTTAGCTCACCGCCTACAAATGCAAAACAAGCATTGGCTATATCATCTGGCAAGATTATTTCGTTCAACAATGTTCGTTTTGCATAGTAAGCAGGTAATTCTTCTACCGTAACACCGTAAGCTTTAGCTCGACCTTCGGCCCATCCTCCAGCCCAAATATTACTATCTGAGATAACCGCATCAGGGTTAACCACATTTACTCTAATTTTTGAGGCGCCAAGTTCCGCTGCATTCAATCTGCTAAGGTGCAATTGCGCTGCTTTAGCAGAACCATAGCCCGCATTATTCGGACCACTAACCAAGGCATTTTTACTTACAATATTGACGATATCACCACCAATATTTTGTGCTTTCATTACTTTAGAAGTAGCCTGTGTAACGATAAACTGACCTTTTACCAATACATCATATAATAAATCCCAATCTTTTTGGGTATGGTCTTCAATAGATTTTGAAATGGATAGTCCGGCATTATTCACCACAATGTCCACACCGCCAAATACTAATGCAGCCACCTTAAGTGCTTCTTCTATTTGCTCTTGATTCGTTACATCTAGGACAGCAGTCGTAACATTATCCGCGCCAAACAAGCCAACAAATTCTGCTTTTGCATCTGCTAATCTCTCTTGATTCAAATCGTTTAAAACGACTACTGCTCCCTCTTGTGCAAAACGCTTTGCAATAGCTTTACCTATACCACCTGCACTTCCAGTTACCAAAGCGATTTTACCCGATAATGCTTTTGGCTTAGGCATACGTTGTAGCTTCGCCTCTTCCAATAACCAATATTCAATATTGAAAGCTTCTTGTCTCGGTAGTGAAGTATATTCACTCACCGCTTCCGCTCCTTTCATTACATTGATAGCATTAGTATAAAATTCCGAAGCCACACGTGCTGTTTGCTTATCTTTTGCAAAAGCAAACATTCCGACTCCTGGATAGATTATGATTACTGGATTTCTGTCGCGAATAGCAGGGCTATTCGGGTGTTTACATGTTTCATAATAATCCGTGTACATTGCTCTGTACGCTTCAAATAATGGAAGCAATTTTGATTTTATCGCTTCTATATTTGATAAGTCTTCGTTTTTATCCAAATTCAGAATCAAAGGTTGAATCTTAGTGCGTAAGAAATGATCTGGACAGCTTGTTCCCAAAGGAGCTAATTTTTCTAAATCATTGGAATTGATAAATTCCAATACCCTAGCATCGTCAGAGAAATGACCAATCATAGGACGCTCACTTGAACAAAATCCTCTTAATATGGGTGCAATAGCAGCAGCCTGTGCCAATCTATCTTCTTGTACTAGACTATCTACTTTTTGACCACCAAATACAGGTCTTGACTTACCGTAATTCTCTTCCAAATAAGTTGCACAAGTCTCGATGACATCCAATGAATTCAAATAACATTCATACGCCGTATCTCCCCATGTAAAAAGTCCATGCGACCCCAACATAATTCCACGGATACCTGGATTTTCGGCTAAGCATTCGCGCAATTGCAAACCTAAATCGAAACCAGGCTTTTGCCATTCTACCCAACCTATTGTTCCTTTGAACAAATCTTTTGTAATTTGTTTTCCATCTTTTGCTGCCGCAATAGCAATCGCAGCATCTGGGTGCAAATGATCGATATGTTTGAATGGAAGAAAACCATGCAACGGCGTATCAATAGAAGGCGCCTTCGATGATAAATCGAATATACAATGGTTAAAAAGCTCGACCATTTCGTCTTCATGCTCGATACCGCGATACACTTTCTCAAGATTACGAAGTCGTTCTACATACAATGCAGCTAAACCTGACTTCTTTAATGTGCCGATATCACCACCAGAACCTTTAATCCACATTACTTCCACTTCTTCACCTGTCAATGGATCCTTATCCATTACTTTACATGATGTATTACCGCCTCCGTAATTCGTTATCCTCAGATCCGATCCCAAGATATTTGATCGGTATAATAATAACGCTACTTCATCTCCTTCTAAGGATTTAGCTTTTTCCTCATCCCAAAGGTAATTCACATGTTGATATGTTTTTGTTTGCATAAATCTTTGTAATATTTATTCTAAAGTTTTCGCGAATCCTACCACACAAATAGATAGGATGATAATGACAATACCAGATATAATGGCCGTATAGGTTGGTTTACTCACACCTTTCCATTCTTTTAGGAACACACCCCATGCATTTGAAATCAATATGATAAATGCCATGTGTAAAATCCATGAACTTGCACCATTCCCAAGGCGACTCTCACCCATGCCGTAAAAGAAAAATTGCAAATACCATGTCGTACCTGCTAAAGCGCACAACAAGAAATTTTTCTTTAAAGGAGCTGTTGCTTTCGAGTAGTCTGTAAGGGTCTTATTTTTTAATAATAAATACGCACACCAAATAAAATTCGTCGTAAATCCTCCCCAAAGTATGACGATATAGGTAACATTATTCTGATATAAGAATTCTCCTTGTCCTGGGTTAACTGATTTCCAAAGTGCATTAGCGACATCAGCCATCGGCTTTCCTGCTTCAATAGCAAAATTGAAACATGCACTTAAAGCCCCTGAAATTAATGCCACAATAATCCCAACACCAAAGTTGTAATCTGTTTTATCGGTGACACCAGCACTTGATAAGCCTTTTTCTTTCAAAACTCCAGCTTTTCCACACAGGTAAATCCCCACAATACAAAGAATTAATCCCGCCATTACACACAATCCCGACGCGGTCGTAAAGAAGAAATCTATGCTATGCTTGCCATCTGCTGGATTAAAATAATAGTAAATTGCAGGCATCAGTGCACCTAACACCATGCTCAATCCTAGTATAATACTGCTTCCCAACGAAACACCTAAGTATCGAACACCTAAACCATACGTCAGTCCACCTATCCCCCACAATACACCAAAAAGAAATGTATAACCTAACACACTTGAATTAGCGTCTCCTATTATTTCAAAAAAATTAGGAATCGTAAGCCAAGCTGCCAATGGAGGAACGATTATCCATGAAAATAATCCACCCAAAATCCACATCGCTTCCCATGACCAGTCTCGTACTTTTTTATATGGAACATAGAAACTTCCAGACGCAAAGCCTCCTATAAAATGGAATAATACCCCCGCAATTGCATTCATAATTTGATTAAGGTTTTATATAAAAACTAAGATATTTGTAAAAATTAATTTAACTGTTATGGACTGTCATGTTGAATACAGCAAGATATTTAACATTTATACAGATAGATGAAAATGAAATAGCTTATAAAATACTGGTTAATAGGATAACACAATTCGGTACATGTACGGTCACGGTTTCCAATCTAAAACTTTGACAGTCGTAGATTTACTGTCTGAAAGTCCTTCACCATCTACTTGTACTGTATGCTGCACAAATAAGCTTAATTTTTCTTTATTTCGCCAATATTCGGTATCGTAGGTAGGTTCCCATGCGGCTACAGATTCTGGATACAAATCTTCAATCGTAAACTTATTAGGTTTGTTTTGTGACCAATGAAGAAAAGAAACTGCATTATTTCGTTCTTCGTCTCTAAAAAGCATCCAAATCTTAACTTTATCGCCCTTACCTTTCACTAATAACTGTGGTCTCGAGATGGGAATTTGCTTTGTTCCATATCCTCCTAGCGTAAACGAAGTCTTTCTAAAATCAAAAGATTGCGTAACCCAATTGCCAAGATTAAAATACACCAATTTATATTGCGGTTTGTCTGAGTTTTTATCTCTCCAGTAGGAAACAATAAAAGGATTTCCGTCTGCGTCAGCAGACATCGCTGTTTGGTTTATTAAATCACTTTTTTCGGGTATTCTGACTGCATACTCCGCTGTCGATGCTGTAATTGGCAGATTATACTTTTGTCCAGTAGTTTTTTTCCAGGTTAGTCCTTCATCATCTGAATATGCATACGCCATGTCATGGTTACTAGCTACATCTGGACTCTCCCGCCATACCCAAGAAATATGTATTTTTCCTTTGTTATCTATATAAGCTTGCCAGTACGCATTACGTTTGCCTTCTCCATCGATTAATTTATTTTGTAATCGTGTCCATTTTTTATCGCTAACACTGTATTGATTTATCATCAAATTCCCATTTCCTGAGCCACCATCCCGGTACATAAAAAATAAATTACCGTTAGGCAATTTGAAAAATTCGGGATAAGATACCACCCTTTCTTGTTGGCCTACCATTGGGATTTCATCCGAAAAATCTAAACTATTTGGTTTCAAAGATTTTATATACCGTAATTTAGAATTGTGGTGGTCAAAAGCAATATGCAAATAATCATCTCCATCCAACATGATACTAATCACATTGTGTGCGTCATTTGCATTTCCCTTGAAACCGGTGCTTTGCGTAAACCAATCTTTGCTATTTAATTTTCTCTGTCCAACTGTTAGGTCCCCCTTTTCATCGTAATAAGCTATGTATTGGTAAGTGGAGTTGCTGACGAGAGAATTTTTACGAAACACAGCCGTATTGACTGTATTCTTTGACCACCCCTCACCTACTTTAGATAATTGGACTTTCGGCTGAGCGAATAAGAAGGAATGAAAAAAAAGGATTAAATAAATTAAAATTAATTTTCTAGGCATGTTTAAGTTGTTTATAATAGGTGTCTACAAATTACAAAACAGATTTGTCATATTATAACAAATCTGTTTTTGCTGTTGTGTTTTATATTATTACTATTTCAATATCAAAATGTTAATACGCATTCCAAGCTGGAGGATCTATACCGTGTAGATGCTTTACAAAGAAGTCTCGACGTTTACGCTCGCCATAATCACCTCCTGAAGAATGACCCATTCCGGGGACCATAATCATCTCGTGATCTTTATTTGCCTTGATTAAAGCATTGGTCAATTGATACGTAGAAGACGGATCAACATTGTCATCCACCTCACCTACGATCAGCAGCAATTTACCCTGTAATCGATATGCATTTTCGACGTTCGAACATTCGGCATATTCAGGGCCCACAGGCCAACCCATCCATTGTTCATTCCACCATATTTTATCCATTCTATTGTCATGACAACCACAGGATGATACAGCTACTTTATAAAATTCTGGATAAAATAAGACCGCGCCCGTTGAACTTTGACCACCTGCTGATGTACCATAGATACCTACTCGCTCCACATCCATGTAGGAATACTTTTGCGCTGCAGCCTTTATCCATTTTATACGATCTGGGAAACCTGCATCTTTCAGATTCTTCCAAGCTACATTATGAAATTCTTTAGAACGATTGGATGTACCCATACCATCTATTTGAACGACAATAAACCCCAATTCTGCTAGCTCTTGCATGCCACTTGGATTCGTATTGAATGTTTTTGGAACGAAAGAACTATGCGGACCCGCATAAATATATTCGATAATGGGGTATTTTTTCTTCGGATCAAAATTAGTTGGACGTACGATTATTCCCCAAATATCATATTTGTCGTCTCTACTTTTTTCTGTAAAGATTTCAGGTGCTTTCCAACCCAAATCATACATATTGGATTCATTTGCTTTCTCCAACTCCAGCACTACTTTGCCTGAAAGATCACGTAACACGGTAACAGGAGCTTTATTAATCAAAGAATATTGATCTACAAAATAAGAATGGTCTGCATTGAAATAGGCCGTGTGATTCGCATCTTCTTTGGTTAATTCTTTCAAGTTTTTACCATCGAAATCCACTTTATAATAGTGAATTAAATATGGATCTTGATTCGTATTCTTACCACTACCTTCAAATATTATCTGACGATTTGTTTCATCTACATAAACCACTTTACGCACTACCCAATCGCCTTTTGTGATTTGATTCAGGACCTGACTCGATTCACCATCAATGCGATACAGATGATTCCAACCATCTCTTTCCGAAGCCCAAATTATCTCCTTTCCATCGTTTACATCATATCTGTATTTTTTGCCACTGTAATCAATAAATGTTTTGCTGACTTCATTAATGATATACTTACTCTGTCCGTTTTCAGCGTCCAATTTTACAACTGCATACTGTTGATGACCGCGCTTATTGAATTCAAACGTCACACTTTTGCTGTCTTGACGCCATGAAACATACCCCAACGAAAATTGATTATCGACTAACTGCTTATCTACTTCAAATAACTTATTTGTTTCTATATTGCAAATCACTGGATAATATTGGGGCAAAGCGTCACCTGGCTTAGCATAGTGACGAGTTTGTAATTTAGGCTGTAACTGATCCAAAGGAGAAGATTCCAATAAGGTCAATATGCGTACCTCTTGCCTTGTTGCGCGCGTCGAAGCGACTTTTTTACTATCGGGAGACCATTGAATATAAGAAGTATAATATTCACCTGGACTACCATCGAAGGTTAATTGCTTTTCAGATTTCAGATCATCTACTAATGCATAATACACATTATGATTTTTGATGTAAGCTGTTTTCTTCTTATCTGGCGAAAGAACAGGTCGACCGTGTGTATCATCGCGACGTTGCCCCCAATAGCCACCCCCTCTCGTATTTTCTTCCGTATTGCGTACTTTTTTTAAACTCGCGCTATTTCTATTCCAATGCCATATGGCATTTTTAAACGTAAACTCCACCGAATCCTTCTCCAACAATTTGATCGTATATCCACTCAGTGTATTGATATCAGCTTTTTGTCCAGAAGATTTTTCTAATTGCTCAGCCAGAAGTTTAACATCAAATAATTGCTCTTTTTTGCGCGCAGTCGCATCCACCCAAATAAATTCCTTACCTGCTAAAGTTCGTTGTTCATAGAAAAACGCATCACCTTTAGCATTCCATTTGATGTTTGACGGAATATGATATACCGCATCCGCAGTGGCTGCACGAAATTTCTTAGCCCTTGTGTAATCTTCTACAGTTCCTTGTGCTAAAAGAAAACCTGTATTTGCTATCAACACTAAAGCAACTAAAATTTTTCTAATCATGTTTTTGATTTTATAGGGTTATAAATAGAAATGTTCATTAGAGTCAAGATAACTTCCAAAATATTTAGATAATTCCTCCTGATCGGCCTCTACTTCCCCTCCTGTTTAATTTTTAAATTGGTAAAATTTCCAAGATGTCTCGTGATTGGGATCTAATTTTTGATTTGTCAAAATAGCTCTTAGCATTTCCATAGGCATATAATTTTCTTTAATCACACGATCATGAAATTGCTTAAACGTCATTTTGCCCGAATCCACCATTTCTTTTTTAATATCCATCATCTGCAAACCACCTACTAAATAAGCTAATTGGTAAAGCGGACCATATGAACCTTCAAACGAACGTTTAATTTCGCCATGTGCATTCGCACGCTCAAAACCAACTCGGTCTACCAAATAATCAATACATTGTTGTGGCGTCCATTCTCCCAAATGAAATTTGATACTAAAGGTAATACGCGCACAACGATGCATGCGCCAAAATAGCATACCACTTCGTTCTTCTGGAGTTTTTGCAAAACCCTTATCGTACATCATCAATTCCCAATATAATGTCCAACCTTCTGTCCAAAAAGGTGTATTAAATGCTTTTTCACGATAAGGCTTATACCTTCTATTCATGAAATATTGCAAATGATGACCTGGATTTAATTCATGTTGAACTGTTCCACGTGAGAAATAAGGATTGTTTCCACGCATACTCATCAACTTCTGTTCCTGCGTCATCTTATTGGTGGGATACGAAATACTGATTTCGCGACCGCCAGTAAAGAAAGGATTGACCAACTGACGTTCGGCAGTCATCATTATCATACCCCACGTTTCATCCGCTAGCGGTGGAATATCCATCAAATCATGTTTACGGATAAACTCTTGCGCATCGTTATATAATTTAAGAATGAGCTCTGGCTGTCTGCCTTCGGGAACATACGTGTTTTTAACTTTCTCTTGTGCCGTTTTCCAGTCTTTTCCGAAACCCATTTCTTGAGAGGCTTTCAGCAATTCTGCTTCACACCATGTGAATTCTTGATCTGCTAATCGCAACAAATCATCGGTGCTATAAGCAATCATTTCATCCTTGAGTTGCTTATTAAAAGCGGCTTTTCCAATTGGCGTCCCCCCAATATTACTACCATCCTCAAATACTTTCCAATCACTTTTCTCAGCAATCAATTTACTATACGTAGTCAATTCCTCCGATAATTGTTTGTATGGTACAGGCACCCACCAAGTAAACATGGGTTCGTACTCGTTATAGAAATCAAAGGCACTAGTCAATCGCAACTTCAATGATCCGATAACCTCTTTCAAGAAATTAACATCAGCATATGGAATAGAATTTATACGACTAAGCTTTTCTGTTGCCTCTTTGATTTGTTGAATTGCTTGCTGTAATTTTCCTGCAATTTCTTCCCCATTCACCGTTGTACCGCGCCTTCTTAACTTTTCGAAATCATAGATTATTTGATCGAAAGGAATATAATCTTTCAATCGTTCATATGTTTTCAACTGCTCTTGCAAAGCTTCCATATCAAGTTTCACCTTACGATTCAACAAAATAAAATCGACTTGACCATTAGTGGTTAATTTGTCATAAGGAAATTCTTTTAGTTTTTGAAGATATTCCTTGTCCAATGCGATCAACCGCTCAACTTGCTCAGGAGATTCCATAGCTGTTTGACTACCCCAACCTTTAGGCATAGGCCCATAAAAATAATTGATTGCTTGCTGATCGTGTCCATACTGTACCACTAAAGGTTCAATGGGTGTCGTATGTTGATATAAGTCCTGTGCCATTACAACATTGTTCGTGAAAATCAGGGTAAGAATTAAAGCATCTATTTTGGTAGGTTTCATATGGTTGGCGTATACTCTTATTTGATTTACCCAAAACGATCTGGGCTAAATAAGGTAATATTCGTTTCAAACTTTCTGTTGGAAAAAATATCACTAATGGCTTTTCCCATTGCTGGCCCCAAACTTAATCCCATCATACCAGCCCCAGCAGCAATTGCTAAGTTTTCATATTTGGCTGTTCTTCCCAAATATGGAAGTCCATCAGGTGTGCAAGGTCGATAGCCATGCCAAATGTCTTGCTTTGGATATTCTACATCCAGATTTGTTAAGTATTTTGGGATAGAATTCACAATTCCTTCTACACGATTTTGGTATATTTTATTGTTTGGAGAACCTAATTCCATAGTTCCTCCAAATCGTATCTTTCCATTCATAGGTGTGACTGCAACACGTGCTTCTAATAATAGCGCAGCATGTTCTAATTTCACATCACTTGGTGGTGTATACATAAAAGAATAGCCTTTCCCTGGCATCAACGGTAGCTTTAACTGTAATTTATTGGTTAACTCCATCAAATATGCCCCCGGCGATAATACAAATTCGTCAGCTTGAAAATTGCCTTTATCTGTTACGATTTCTTTTATTTTTTTACCCGAAATATTGTAGCCTTTTACGCATGTTTGCTCGTGAAAGATCGCTCCTCTGGCTTTCAAATAAGCAATAAGCTGTTGCATAAGTTTCATTGGATTGAGCTTTCCATCACATTTGTAGAGTATCCCGCCCAAAACATCGAATTCCACATCTGATTCCAAAGCTTGCATTTCAGCCGCTGATTTGATTTCTACATCCAATCCCAAATCTTGCGCACGTTTCGCCAATTCTATTTCTTCATGCTCTACCGCTTTGGTTTTGTAAAGCATCATAATTCCATTTTGATTTAATTCAAAATCAAAAGCAGCATCTTGACTTAAAGTATCATAAAGTTTGCTGCTATATACATTCAAATCACGCAAAGGCTCCGCGTGGGTGTCCACATGATTTTTGTTAGCGTATCTCATAAACTTTAGTCCCCAATCCATCAAATTCCAACTTAATGAAGGACGAACATAAAAAGGACTTTTCTTATCAAACATCCAACGAATACCTTGAGAAATCATGCCTGGGGATGCCATAGGTGTAAAATGACTTGGTACGATCATCCCAGCATTGCCATACGAACAATTGTTATCTAACGTATTTTGTTCAATAATCTGCACATTCCATCCGTCATTGATTAAATAATATGCAGTCGACAATCCTGCAATTCCGGCTCCAACAATGACTACGGTACCTTTATTCATTCTAAAAAAATCTAATTGCTTTTATATAACTTGAAAACCTTCTTTGTAAGGATCTTGATCATCAATAAAAATGGTATTATAGCCTGTGATTCTAGCCCATCCTTCTACCGAAGGAATAATTGCCGACTGTCCATTCACCTCTGTCACGGCTTCAACTTTTCCTGTAAATTGTGAACCGATGTAACTTTCATGTATAAATTCTTCACTTGCTTTCAATTTGCCTTTGGCAAACCACTGTGCCATACGCGCAGATGTTCCTGTTCCGCAAGGTGAACGATCTAATGCATTTTCGCCAACAAGGACGGCATTGCGACCCGAAGAATTACTTTTTGTTGGCTTGCCTGTCCACTGTATATGACTCAAACCGTGAATATTTGGGTCCTCTGGATGAATAAATTCATATTTCTCATTCAACAAGCGACGAATAATCTTGCCATAATGAATCAATTGAGCGGCTGTAAAATCAGAAATATCTCTAAAATTTGGCTGTGGATCGATAATGCCATAAAAATTTCCGCCATAGGCTACATCCACATAAATATCTCCCAGATCAGGGCAATTCACAAGCAAAGCCTCTTTGTAAAGGAAAGATTTCACATTGGTCAATTTTACGGAAGTCACTTTTTCACCTTCTTGCATATAATCCACTAAAACAAGCCCAGCTGGTGTTTCTAAACGTAATTTGCCCGGTACTTTGGGCTTAACTAAGCCTTCTTCAATAGCTATAGTTACCGTCCCAATCGTCCCATGTCCACACATCGGTAGACAACCACTTGTTTCGATATACAGTACGCCAACATCATTTTGATCATCAATAGGTGGGTATAAAATACTCCCACTCATCATATCATGCCCACGCGGTTCGAACATTAGCCCAAGTCGTATCCAATCGTATTCTTGCATAAAATGGAGCCTACGCTCCATCATACTATTTCCATATAAAAAAGGGCCTCCCCCCGCAACTAAGCGAACTGGACAACCACACGTGTGTGAATCGATACAAAAAAAAGTCTTCTTCATAAATTAAGGTAAAATGCACTTGTTATTTACGATTCTTTCAATGTTTGTTGGATTAGCATTTTGAAGCTCGGCTGGCAACAGTTCATCAGGCCAATTTTGGAAACTTAAAGGTCTCAAAAACCTTTTCATCGCGTCTGGACCTACGGACGTAAAACGGCTATCTGTGCTAGAAGGAAACACCCCTCCGTGCTGCATCCCGTACACCACTTCCACACCTGTTGGCATTCCGTTAAACAACAGTCTGCCACATTTATCTTTTACCAAATCAACTAAAGTTGAATATGCCAAGACATCTTCTTTTGTTGCAGCAAAAGTGATTGTTAATTGACCACCCAATGCGAAGATAGTTTCTTCCATTTCTTGGATAGAATCACATTCCACGAGGATTCCACAAGGACCAAAAACTTCTTCTTGTAAATGGCTGTGCTTCAAAAAATCAGTTGCTGATACTGCATACACTACTGCCAACGGCAATTCAGCATCTAAATTTGACTGCCCAACAATATCTGCTTCATGTGTAGCATTCAACAGTGTAATAGCGGCATCATACGATTTACGAATCCCAGCATTCAACATATGACTCAAAGTCGCTGAAGCTAATTCTTCTTTTAAAGCAAGTTTTAAATTTTCAGAATCCTCATTCTTCAATACGAATAGAAGTCCTGGATTGGTGCAAAATTGACCACATCCCATAGTCAAGGAAGCAATGTATTCTCTTGCGAAGGTCGCTGTGTTCGATTGTAGATATTGTGGCAATGCTATTACAGGATTTAAACTTCCCATCTCTGCGAAGACAGGAATAGGCTCTGGTCTATTTGCTCCAATTTTGAATAAAGCCATGCCACCTTGGAATGAACCTGTGAAAGCTACAGCTTTTACAGTGGGATGAGCGACTAAACCCTGCCCCACTTCATGCGAACCACCTGAAGTATAACCAAACACAGTATTAGGAGCACCAAATTCTTTTAAACCGTCATATATGGCTTTCGCCATAATGTGCGAGGTACGAGGATGCGCTGAATGTTCTTTGTAAATAACAGAACAACCTGCTCCAATCGCACTTGCGGTGTCTCCACCAGCCGTAGAAAAAGCAAAAGGAAAATTTGACGCACCAAAAACAACAACAGGTCCTAAGCCTACATTGTATTTTCTAATATCATTTTTTCCTTCACCATTGTCTATACGCACATCCAATAACGTACCCGAAGCAGTTACATCTGCATAAAGTCGCCATTGCAGGATTGTTCTGGATTTCTCCCCGTTCAATCTTGCCAAAGGCAAATTGGTTTCTTCATGCGCCGTTTGAATAAGTTCATCACCCAAAGCTTCTATCGCTGCAGCTATAGAATACATTAATTCAGCTCGATCTTTTCGAGACAAATGCTGTAGATATTTATAGCCATCTACAGCATTTGCTACCAAAGCATCAAGTTCTGTTAGGTTAGATTGTAGCATAATTATACGCAGTTAATTGCGGTCTTACCGCTATAGCATCTTCTATAAGTTTTTCAATTCTTTCTTTTTCTTCACCTATTAACGGTAAACGAGGTGCGCGTGTATATGGCGTAGAGAGACCTTCATACGTTGCTGCTAGTTTGATATATTGTATTAATTTTGGATGTATATCCAATTCTAACAAGGGCATAAACCAACGATAAATTTCAACAGCTTTATTGTATTCTCCTGCTTTTACCAAATTGTATAGTGCCATAGTTTCGTAAGGGAATGCATCCACAAGACCAGCCACCAAACCATCAGCTCCAACCATCAACGATTCCAAACAAATCGTATCTACTCCTCCTAAAACTTTCAAGCGATCGCCAAATCTATTTTTCAATCTAGTAACATTAGCCAAATCACGCGTAGATTCTTTTACAGCTTGAATGGTTGGCTCTTCTAGCAATTCTGCCATCATATCTAATGTGATGTAGGTTGCATAGTCGACAGGATTATTATATACCAGAATAGGTAACGAAGTACTTTGCGCAATAGCTTTGAAATATGCTACGACCTCTCTATCGTCTGGTCTGTAGCGCATCGGCGGTAGCACCATTAAACCGTCCGCACCTATCTGCTCAGCACGCTGTGCAAATTCAAGGGCATCTTTCGTCGTGTTTTCTGTAAGATTAAGAATAACAGGAATTCTACCCCCTACAATTTCTAATGTCTTCTCAAGCAATAAATACTTTTCCTCTTGAGATAGGACACTTGCTTCACCTAGAGAACCCGCCAAAATAATACCGTGTACACCAGCAGCTATCTGCGCCTCCGTGTTCTTCGCGAACATGTCAAAGTCTATTGAATAATTTTCATCAAAAGGTGTTAAAACTGCGGGATAAATACCTTCCCAGGTCAAATTTGCCATATCTATTTTTTAATTAATAACTTACTTTCAAAAGTATTTATTAACCTATGCAAACACTAACCACCAATTGACATATAATAACCAATAATTAACTTATATCACTCATTTATTGATTCATAGATTTATTGTATCGCGCTACGTATTCTTTGGGTGGTAATCCCGTGATGGATCTGAATACACGATTAAAATTGGTGATACTATTGAACCCACTATTATAAGCTACCATCGAAACACAGTCGTACCGTTCACTGACCAACAATCTACACGCTTCGCTCACACGTAGCTCATTGAGGTAGAAAACAAAAGTCTTGCCCGTAGATTTTTTAAAATATCGGCAAAAAGCTTGAGGCGTCAAATTTGCTTTTTCAGCAATAGCATTAAGGTGTAAATCCTGACGAAAATTCTGCTTGATATAATTACAAACACTCACTATACGAATCGATGTGACATCATTTATTTCTTTAATAATTGCTCCTGATAAAGGAAGAACATTTTTCGAAATTGTATTTAAAAATTTCAACAGGTGAATAAAATTGATTACTCGATCCGCACCATCAGAATCCTTCAAAATTTCAATACGTTCACAAACAGCATTTAAATATTCTTTGGGAACACGAAATCCTTGATTAAAATTTGTTAAAAAAGTATGTAAAGTTTTTAATTCAGGAAGGTTAAAAATATATTCTAGTGCACCTTTCAAATTAAAAAATACGGATATCGTACGTACGTGTAATGGTAATTTAGATCCTTTGAAAACATGCGATTGATTCGCACCAATGAGGAAAACTTCTCCACTCTCAAATTTGTGCATATTATCATCAACGATTAATTCTCCACTACCTTCTGCAACCCAAACCAGTTGATACTCCGGATGCCTATGAAAATGTGGGTAAAATGAATCCAAAATTTCATCCTGAACAACTATAGTTCGATCATTCGGGATGTTCAAATTATAATGCAGTGCTTTCATGGTTCACAATTTTGGTTAGATGTAGAATTAAAAATAGGCATTCTAATCTTACATTCACAACTAAAAAAACATATATGGTAAAATTTAAGTATAAATGGATAATATTCAGGTATTAAAAATTTAATATATCAACATATTTGTACTGCATGCAAATTGAAAATATTGCAGTGCTATTCTACCACCAAGAATCTAGCTTATGCTAGAAAATTTGTAACCGAAAACTGATGAAAAAAACATTCATATTTTGTTTAACTCTTTCCTTAAATGTTTTTTTTGCTGCGCAAAAGGGATATACACAAAATCCTTTTTGGGAAGAAGTAAAAAAGCAACCTGCAACTTTAGGAATTGATAAAGGATCGAAAGATTTTCAGCTTACTCAGTTAAATTTGTCCATACTTAACTCATCACAAACTGTAGCGAGTCTGAAAATGAAAACAGACAGCATATTCGACTATACTCCAGATGAGTTACTGGAAAAAAGAGATAGGGATAAGTTTTTTCACTTGGGTGATTTAAATATTAGTATTAAGCCTGTCGGAAGTTCGGATTGGAAAAATTATTCGTCCTCGACCAAAAGAATTGATGTAAAACCGATTATGGATAAAAAGTCCCTTGCAGCTGCTAATATGTCTGTTGCATTAGGTGATATTCCACTGGAAGTGAATCGTTATTGGCAAAATATCCAAGGAGATTTGGTGTTGAAATTCGAAATTAAAAACACGACAAAAACCAAATATGAAATCGGCGCATTGGGTATTCCGATGATTTTCAACAATAATTTGGATTGGAAAAATTTGGATACAGCACACATGGACAATGTTTTCTTTGATCCGTACATAGGAAAAGATGCTGGTTATTTGCAAGTCAATAGATTACATGGTAACGGACCTAGTTTGTTGGTATTGCCTTATGAAAATGCAGGATTCGAAGCGTACAATCCACTCAACGCTGATCCTACACCTCGTAGTATTACCTTCGAAGGTTTTCACGAGTGGGTGATCCATAGCAAAGCCTACGCGGAGACAGAATGGAAAGGCGTAGAACAATGGAATACACCAACTTCGACCGTGTTAAAACCGGGACAAAGCAAATCTTTTGCTGTTCGTTTTGTATTGGCACCTAGTATCAAACAGATTGAAAATGAATTGATCCGTCAACAGAGACCTGTAGCAGTTGGCGCTTCCGGATATGTTCTTCCGCTCAACAATACCGCCAAGCTATTTGTTAAATCCACCAAAGCAATCAAAAACATACAGTCTTATCCTGCTGATGCATTAGAGATACGCAAAGAACAGAACACGGCAAATAAATGGGCAAACTATACAATAAAAGGTAAAAAATGGGGTCGCGCTCGCGTAGATATTACGTACGCCGATGGTAGCTTACAAACTGTCCATTATAAAGTCATCAAAGCGGAAAAAGATGTGGTAAAAGATCTTGGTCATTTTTTGACTACTACACAATGGTACGAAAATCCAAATGACTTGTTTGGTCGATCACCTTCTGTAATTTCATACGATTATGAGACTAAATCGCATATCACACAAGAAAAACGCGCTTGGTATGCAGGACTAAGTGACGAAGCTGGAGCAGCAAGTTGGTTAGCCGCCATTATGAAGCAATTATTGCAACCGCATCCCGAAGAAATTAACAAGTTAAAACGCTTCGTAAATGAAACTATGTTTGGCAGAATTCAGCACAAAGAAGGAAAAAACAAATACGGTGTCGTAAAAAGTTTATTCTATTACGAGCCCGATTCTATGCCAGCGGGAACCTATAGTGAAGATATTAATTACAAAACATGGTCTGCTTGGCCAAAAAAAGAAGCCGATAATATTGGAAGATCGTACAATTATCCCCACGTGGCTGCAGCGCATTGGGTATTGTATAAATTGAGTAGAAATTACAATAGTCTTGTCACCGAAGAAGGCTGGTCCAATTACCTAAGACGCGCTTACCATACAGCTATTGCTATGGTAGAAAAAGCGCCATACTATGCGCAATTTGGGCAAATGGAAGGAAGTGTTTTCTTATTTATACTCCAAGATTTGAAAAAAGAAGGCTTAACAGCCGAAGTTACTCATTTGGAATCCACCATGCGCAAAAGAGCTGAGCATTGGCGCAAATTAAATTATCCATTTGGTAGTGAAATGCCTTGGGACTCCACTGGACAAGAAGAAGTGTATTTGTGGTCTAAATATTTTGGCTTCAATGACAAAGCGCTAGTGACACTAAATGCAATCCTAGCATACATGCCTACTGTGCCTCATTGGGGATACAATGGTAGTGCTAGACGGTACTGGGATTTTGTGTATGGGGGCAAGTTATCGCGTATCGAACGTCAATTGCATCACTATGGCTCAGCACTCAATTCTATTCCTGTCCTACATGAATACCGTAATAATCCTAGTGATTTCTACTTATTACGTGTTGGCCATGCAGGCATGATGGGCGCTTTAGCCAATGTGACGGAGGATGGTTTTGGTCCCGCAGCATTCCACTCTTATCCTTCTACATTAGCCAATGATGGTATTTCGGGAGATTATGGAAGTGGTTTTTATGGCTATGCTGTGAATTCAGGCACCTATATCATTAAACATCCCGAATTTGGCTGGTTAGCTTTTTCAGGCAATTTGACGCAGCAAAAAGATCTTATCACTGTAGAAGTCACGACAGCCTCGCAATCGAAAATTTTCTTAGCGGAAGAGACCTTATGGATAACCACAGAAGTCGGCGAGATAAACAAATTCACTTACGATGAAAAAACAAAAGAAGTGACATTAGCATTTAACAGCACTGTCAATGATGTAGAAATAAACAACATAATACTATCTTTGAATGCGGAAAGTGGCTATCAGGTGGAAGGTGTTACTAAAAATTCCAATGGTAGATACTTAATACCTAAGGATAAGAAAACAGTCACTTTAAAAAAGAAATAAAATATGTTTTCAACAACTACTTATATTCGACGAAGACAACAATTAATACAAAATATCAATACAAAAGGGATTCTCCTTTTCTTAACCAACAAGGAGAATCCTATTAATTTTGAACACAATTGCTACCCTTTCCGACAGGATAGCAGTTTTTTGTATTATTTTGGAATAAAAGCTGCTGGTATTTGTGCTGCTATAGATTTGGATGCAAATGAAACATTAATATTTGGCGACGAGGCAAGTATAGATGATATAGTATGGACTGGACGATTAGAAACTTTGCATGAAAAAGCTACTAAATCTGGTGTTGTAAAAATACTACCCAGTAAAGAAATTCGTAATTTCTGTGAAAAAGCTATTGCGCAAAATCGTACGATTCATTACTTACCACCTTACCAGGGTTATAACAAGATCTTGATTGCTGAATTAACACAAACACAAATTCCCAATTTACAACCTTCTGTAGCTTTCATAAAAGCTGTTGTACAGCAACGTGCAGTCAAAGAAGAGCAAGAAATTCACGAGATCGAAAAAGCGTTGACTACGACAGTCGAAATGCATAAATTGGCTATGCACATTACCAAAGCAGGAATGAAAGAATACGAAATCATTAATGCCATGCGTCATTATGCCGAAGATCAAGGTTGCACATTCGCCTATCCACCTATTGTCACAAAGCATGGTGAAATATTGCACAATCTGCATAGCCACCATACTCTTGCAGTAGGAGATATGATTTTGAATGATTCGGGATGTGAAACAGACAAAGGTTATGCAGCAGATTTGACACGCTCCTACCCTGTTGCAAGTAAGTTTTCTTCGGTACAACGTGATATTTATACAATAGTACACCAAGCAATTGCTTCTGCAAGCAGAATATTATCACCTCAAATTAAATTTAAAGAAGTGCACTTACGTTCTGTGACATCATTAATGGAGGGGCTAAAAGATCTAGGAATCGTGAAAGGTAATATCGAAGATGCTGTGCAAGCAAATGCCTTTACGCTTTTCTTTCAGTGTGGAACAGGCCATATGATGGGGCTTGATGTGCACGACATGGAAGATTTGGGAGAGCAATACGTCGGCTACACAGAGGATGAACCCAAAGACACAACAACTTTTGGTTGGAAATCTTTGCGATTAGCAAAGAAGCTTGAAACTGGTAACGTCCTTACTGTCGAACCCGGAATCTACTTCATCCCTACGCTTATCGATATGTGGGCGGCAGAACGAAAACTTTCCGAATTCATTAATTACGATAAGCTCGCGCAATACAGAGATTTTGGCGGTATTCGTATTGAAGATAATTATGTCATTACAGATGATGGTTATCGAACATTAGGTCCAAAACTCATGCAATCATTCGAAGAGATTGAAGATTACCGCGCCGCTCATCTTTCATAAAAAAATCCCTCTAGATATACGTTAGAGGGATAAAATATATAGATACGGTTTATAACTTCCTTTGATTTATTTCAATGTCACATCTAGATACACCGAATGTCTTCCATACGTATCATAGAACGGTTTGAATTGTATTCCGTCAATGTTGAATTCTAAAGTTTTTGGATCACCTTTAATACTCTTAGCCAAATCTTTAGCATCTAGCGTGACCCTTCTCCAATCTACTCTCGCTTCAGTCTCTTGTGCGGCTAATAGAATCGGTCCATAGAACAAACTAGCTATATTTTGTTGATCCATTACAGGATCCAAATGGAAATCAAACGGCATTTGCAATTCGATTGCATCGCCATTTTTCCAATTTCTTTGCAATACTAAATAAGAACCTGCTTCTGCTTTAACCTTTTGTAGTTTACCATTTATCTTCACTGCAAAACCTTTTTTTGCCCATTGCGGTACACGCACGTGAATCGCAAAATTACCCTCACCTTTTACAACTAATCTGGTGTGATCTTCTTTCGGAAAATTTGTAACTTGTTCGATAATGACATTTCGCTCCTTCCAATCCAATGAAGAAGGGATAAACAAATTCACGTAAAGCGACTGATTATCCGTACTTCTATGATAAATAGCGCTTTGCAATTTTGTATTACTTTCTATGGCTGTTCCGTTACAACATGTGAAGCCTGTCATATTTGGATTTCCAAATTGTTTTATAGAACCGGGACGAAGGGGAACATGATATGTATTTGCTGGTGTATGTTCATCCACCGAAGCTAAAATATGATTATATAAAGCTCGTTCGTAATAATCCATATATTCCGCTTTCTGATCAAACAGGAATAAGTTGGAAGTTAGCTTCAACATATTGTAGGTCGCACAAGTTTCATTTTGACCACCCGCCGAAAATCCATTTTCATACAAAGTAGACGGTTCTTTGGTGAAACATTCAGCATTAGCCGGATTGCGCGCACCAGCCATACCGCCAATACTGTACATATAATCGTTAACAGCTTTGTACCAAAAATTGTCAGCGACTTTGTAATATTCATCCAAATTAGAAACGCGGTACATTTCAATACTTCCAACGATTTGTGGAATATGCTGATTAGCATGTAATCCACGGAATGAATCCACATTCTTGGCAAGACCATGCGCATGATCCGCATTCCCGAAGAACAAGTCTATATTATCAAAAAGCTGTGCCGTTTTAAGATATTTAGAGTCTTTGGTGATCGCGGCTAATTGGGCTAAAGTTTCGTTCATTCCTCCGAACTCACCAGCGATATACGTATTCCACATGCTAATTAATGTTTCTTTTGGCAATGCATTCAACCGTACATGCACCCAATCAGTCATGCCAATAGCGATATCCAGAGCTTTTTTATTTCCGCTTACTTGATACACATCCAAAAGCCCAGCCAAGATCTTATGTAAAGTATAGTACGGAGCCCATACTTGATTTTTTTGTCCTCCATATTTTGCACCATTTTCCAACATGATAAATTGATCTGGAGGGTAAGCACTTATAAATCCTTTACCCCAATTCCAATAATCTGTACGAATTCCTTCAACACTCAAATCCGAATCATAACTTTCTCTATTGGCTCCAACAGGAACTTTCAACGGATCAATCACAGAAGTACCCTTTTCATTTGGTTTTCCAGATAATTGTGCCAATTCATATAAAACATCCAGCATATAGGACATTTTTTGTGCAAAATTTTCATGCAATATTTTATCATACGTCGTACTTGCAAAAGCCTGTGCCAATGCCGTAAGGTAATGACCTGTAGTGTGACCCCGCAGTTTGGTGTCTTGACTATCCCACACACCTAATGGCTTAGCATCAGCAGGTTGTGGCTGACCGAAAGCATTCCGGAACATATACAGAAAGGAATTAGGATCTGTATTGGCTAAAGTTCCTAAGAATTTATTTCTATTTTCGAGTAACTTAGTCTGCTTGTTGTTTGCGTCCGTATTCAATGAAACTTGTTCCAATGGAAAAGCAGCTAATTGTACTGCTGGAGCTTTACTTTCTGATTTTCCTTTAACTGTTACTACTGCTTTTGGAATCAGAGATGAACCAGGTATTTTACCTCTAATGCTGTATTGTCCAGCCTGCATCACTTCGGCATTATCAATTGGCGCAGGCCAAATGACACGCACCTTTGGTCCTACCATATTATCCTTATATTCTCCTTGTATAAAGCTTGGTAATCTTGGCAATTCACCGACAGCTGTTTCCACCTGCACATCAGAAATCTTTACCAAGTAACTATTGTACAATTGAGATTGCGTGAGTGGGAACTCTGGTAGATTGTCCTCGACCTTATTCGCACGATTTTGATCTTGACCTACACCTTTTACGACATTATTGTATATGCCAGCAATTTGTCTTTTGCTCAATGGTACACGATATATTCTAAAATCATGCAATAGTGCTTGAAGTGGAGCATCCTTTTTCAGCACGGAATTACCTATCAACAATGTTGAACCTTCAACAGAACCAGATCCCAACAGTTTTAGAAAATCAATATTTACACCTTTTTTTTGTGCTGAAAGCTTATTATCTACATATAAACTTACGGTCTTTGCGGATGCATCCAATACCACAACCAAATGACTCCATTTATTAGTAGGAAGCGAAGTGCCTTCAAGATTTATATCTGCGAAATTTACGTTCAACTTTCCTTCTTGCTGAGAGGCATAGAATAAAGACTTTTTATCCTTTACAAAATCAAAAACAGTTTGTGTCTTAGTCGCTGATTTAGAAAATAACCATGTCGAAATACTTAAAGATTCAATATTCAATAAAGCATCACTGGGCAGTGAAAGGAATGTTGAATTGTTATTTTCAAAAGATAAGACCGTGTTGAATTTAGGATCCGATACAAATTTTGGCTGTCCACCTTGATATATGCCATGCAAATTATTACGTGACCAATCTTTAAAATCACCATTGAAAATATAACGAGAAACCATTCCCGTTTCTCCAATACCATCTAAAATTTGATCCCCATTTTGTGCTTTGACCAAACTAGAGAAGCAGACGATAACAAGTATAGGAATAATAGTAGAAAACACTTTAATAGGCTTCATCATGACCTTAGTATATGTAATAAGGATTAGAAAGTTAAAATTAAGGATTATCTCAAATCACAATTGGGTTGATATTAGCTAAAAGCAATTGAATTTTAACCAAGTAATTATTCAACACAACAAAAAATGGTTGTAAAATTAATTACAACCAATCTTCAATTTGATAACTATACTATAAACATGATATACTAATTAAAAGTGACTTTTATCTCTTTAGATTTAAGCCAATCGGATTTTAAAACTATTTTTCCTTCTTGCTCACCCCTATTATTAGCATTAAAATAAATAATCATACGCCCTCTAAAAACACGATGTCTATTATCCGTATAGCTCGTCATATCTGAGTTATTTCCGCCTTCCATTCCCAATAATCTAATATTGCGTGAAGATTCAAATGTAATCTCATCCTCTGACAACAATACAGGCACACCATGCTCGTCCACAATTTGAACCTCTATTTGTCCGACTTCTCCATGCTGAGAAATAGTGATTTGCTCTTCTTTAACGGTAATTGCGTGTGGACGGTTACTTGTTTGAATAAAATGACGAGTAATTTCCTTGCCATTTGCATCCAAACCTACTGCTTCTAATTTGCCATCTGCATAGGGTATATCCCAAAAGAAAACACCAAACTTACCCTTATCCGATTTTTTTTCTCCGACTTGCTTTCCGTTCAACTCCAAATAAGCTTGACCTGCATTAGTATATGCTACTACACGGATCAATTGATTCGCTTGATAATTCCAAATCGGCCAAGCATCAGTAGATGGTTGTTCATTTCTTCTGCGCTCGTTGACTTCTAATACAGAAGTATTGTTGTCCCAATTTCCACCTGATAATGGATATGTTCCGATATAAACCATGGGCTTGTCCGACCATAACGATTGTCTGAAATATCCTCGAGGCTTGATATATCCGCCTAAATCCATCAATCCCGAATAAAAACCGCGCGAAGGCCAACGTCCTGATTCGCCCAAGTAATCAATACCCGTCCACAGAAACTGTCCGAAAATAAATTCATTATCTGCTACAGCTTTCCAAGCTTCTAGATCGTGTCTGTTTTCGCTACCGTAAATAATACGATTAGGGTATTTTTTGTGATCTTCGTGATATTTGCTTTCTGTGTAATTGTATCCTGCAATATCCAATGCACCTGGATATTCTGTTTCATTTGACATGGCTACACCTGCCAAACCTGCTGTCACAGGTCTACTCAAATCATATTTTTTAACTACCGCAACTAATTTTTTGGCAATCACACCAAGTCGCATTGCGTCTGGCGCATCCTTTTTATAACCGCCATAAATGGCTTGTGTAAAGCCTTGATTTTTATCACCATTCAAAATTGGATGCGAATAAGGATCGTTTGGATAATCCACTTCATTGCCAATACTCCATGCAAAAATCGACAAATGATTACGATCTCTACGAACAATGCTTGCTAAATCCTCTTCACCCCATTTTTCGAAGAAGTCATACATCCCTTGAAAACCAGGTGTCCCAACATTCCAACCTTCAAGCCATTTACGTTTCGGAAATTCCCATTCGTCATATGCTTCATTTAAAACTAACAACCCTAATTCATCACATAGTTCATAAACGATACTAGCTTGAGGATTATGACTTGTTCTGACTGCATTAACGCCAATTTCTTTTAGATTTAGCAATCTTCTTTTCCAAACTTCACGGTATACTTCTGCACCCAACACACCTGAATCGTGGTGGAAACAGATGCCTTTCATTTTCATCCATTTGTCATTCAAGGCAAAGCCTTTGTTTGGATCAAAAGTAAATTTGCGAAATCCTGTTTTAACTGTGGAAGTGCCTATCAGCTTGTCTTTGTCAAATATTTTAGTTTTCAACTTATACAAAACAGGAGATTCCAAAGACCAGAGTTGTGGTTTATTAACTTTCAATTGCGATTTGAATGCTAATTTGTCGTTTGCCTTCAGAGAATAAGAGTTATTATTTTTAGCTACAACTTTGCCTTGAGCGTCGATCAATTCATACTGAACTTTTACGCTTTTAGTTTGGTTCAGATCATTCACCAAATTCAATTCAATTTGTAGAGTACCTGCATCTTTATTGATTTCAGGATAACAATACACGCCCCACAAATCAATATGCAAAGGTTCGGACTTCACCAAATACACATCACGATATATTCCAGAACCGGTATACCATCTGGAATCTGCGTCCTGACTATGATCTACACGTACTGCAATTACATTGTCCTCTCCATAGTTGATATGTGGTGTCAGATCATACATGAACGAAACATAGCCATTTGGTCTGTGTCCTAGAGGTTGTCCATTGATATACACATCACTGCGATTGTATACACCCTCGAAATACACAAACATTTTTTTACCCGAATCTTCCTTTGGAATACTCACAACTTTATAATACCATCCGATTCCGCCAGGTAAATATCCCGTAGCAGAGGCTAATGAAGGATTCAACGTTTGCTTCACTGTCCAGTCATGTGGTAGATCTAATCGTTGGAATGACCTATCAAACTGTTTGATTTGTTGACCATCCTTGATATCGGATAATTTGAAATACCAGTCTTGATTTATATTCACAGGAATGCCAAAACCTGGCTTTGCAATTGAAATATTTACAAAGCCGCAAAACAAAAACAGTGTATATAATAAATTGACAATCAGCTTCATTACAAACTAGGTTTTATTGGTAAAATATTCCCCTCTGCATCGAATTGCAATGGATCAATACAAACTTCTCTGTGGAATCCTGCTGCATCACCCATTTTGATACCGTTGGGAATGCTAAAACGGTGGTAAACAATATACCATTCGTCTTTTCCTGACACTTGAATAACTGAATTATGACCTGTGCCGTAAATACCACGAGAAGGGTCTTTTTGAAGGATTTTATTATTCGGTGGAATAGTTATTGGTCCAGTAGGCGAATTTGAATAACCATATCGCACACTGTAGTTTTCACTACGTGTATCATCTTCAGACCAGAAATAATAGTATTTATTATTACGATAAATCACAAATACACCTTCGCGGAAAGTTCCATTTGGCGTGATAATTTTCATCGTATTTTTCTTGATATTTAGCATATCCTTTTCCAACTCTGCAACTGCTAAATACCCATTACCCCAATACAGATAGCTTTTCCCTGATTTTGGATCATTGAACACCGCAGGATCAATTTCTTGACCTCTATTGACACCTTCTGGTTTGAAGTCTATTAGTGGTTTCCCTGAATCTTTGAAAGGTCCAGTTGGTTCATCCGACACCGCTACACCGATTTTCTGCGCAGCTGTGAAATAGTAGAAATACTTATAATTTTTTCCAACTTTTTTCTCCGTAATCGTAGGTGCCCAAGCATGACGATCTGCCCAAGAAACATCTTTCTTTAAATCCAAAATTACACCTTCATCTTTCCAATCTCTCAAATTTTCTGACGAAAAAGTCTTGAAATAATAACCGCCCCAACCATCAAATCCATCACTCGTTGGGTACATAAAGTACTTTTTGTGCTTTTGTGAATAGATAATATCTGGATCAGCATAATAGCCTTCAAGCACTGGATTTTTAGCCGCTGGAATTTCTATTCCTTCTGGTTTACCCCATTTATTGGTCAAGGCAATTAATTCTGATCTCGAGAGTGGAATAATAGACCCATGTCTTGGATGGAAATCCATAGAAATCTTTTGATCAATCAATTGAAATCTATCTAAATCAGTACTTTCACAAAAATCATAACGTCCTTTGTGGTAGACATCATACATCAAAATATATTTGTCTGAATGATTTAACTTGAAAATACTTGAGCCTTCCACCGCATCACGCGTTTGTTGTTTGTATCCTGGTTGTTCAATCCATTTTCCAGAAGTCAAAGAATCTGTAATTGCAAGACGCAGACCATTTCCATGTCCTTCAGTTTTGTAAAACATGTAGAATAGTCCATTCTTATTAATGATATCTCCATCGATACATGATTTGCCATTTTTCGGAAGGAATAACGGTTTTGGCTCTGTTTCTAGATCTGTGAAATCAGCATTGGCATAAGAATAATAGATAATATCTGGACCGTTGCCGTGCTTCATAGACCAATAAACCATGTATTTACCCACGGACTCATCGTAAATAGTTTGTGGCGCCCATACACGTTTAAGATCTTCTTGTCCTTTAAATCTCTTTTGGATATGAATGTTGGAATGCGACCAAGTAAGTAAATCTTTTGATTTCAATAATACCATCGCACGATTAGAATCCCAACCTTTGGAAGAGGTCATATCCGTCAATACCATATAGAACGTTTTGTCATCGTGCCCACGAAGAATATGTGGATCACGTACACCTCCTGTTAAACTAATGTCAGAAGAATTGATAACAGGCTGGTTGCTATTTAGCGTTTTAAAATTATAGCCATCCGTGCTTATAGCATAACACACAACTTCATTTTCTACGGCATTACCTTTGAAATATGTGAATAAATAACCGACATAATCTTTGTCTGTCGGACCAGACTTATACCCTTGTGCAAACGTCCACACCCCTATGAACTGTATAAGCAGGATAAGTCCTATAACTTTTTGGTTTAGTTTTAAGTTGATTAACATCATAATATTAGTTCTAGCTTTTAATAAATATTCTCTTATTGAAGACCTTCGGTGGTCATAACTATCTTTTTGATTGTACCATCTTCATTATATTCCATCCGATCGATACATACCGATCTGCTGTAACTGCCCCCATCTGTATTAATGCCCCCATTGTGGTAAATAAAGTACCATTGGCCTTTGAATTCAACAATGGATTGGTGGTTTGTGTTACTATTACCTGCGATTTCATTCAAAATACCTTTGTACTCATAAGGTCCTTGGATATTGTCCGACATCGCATAAGCAATCTTTTCTGGAAATTCAGTTGCATATGTCAAGTAATATTTTCCTTTATATTTGTGAATCCAAGGTGCCTCTGTGAAAGAAAACCCATCAAAATTAACTTGCTTAATCTCTCCGTCGATTTCAATCATGTTGTCTTTGAGCTTCGCATAATAGCATTCTCTATTTCCCCAAAAAATCCAAGCTGTGCCATCATCATCAATATAGACCGCTGGATCAATACACGCCCAAGAATGCGTCGAAGCAAAACAATCCATATTCGTTAATAATGGTTTTCCCAATGCATCTTTAAATGGACCTTCAGGACGATCCGCTACGGCAACACCAATACCTGTATGATTAGTACTCACATACCAATAGTATTTGCCATTGCGCTCTGTGACATGACCCGCAAATGCAGCTTTACTTGTTGCCCATTTAAATTCATCGACATGCAAGGGAACAGGATATTCTGTAAAGGTCTTCATATCGGTCGTCGAATAAACTAACCAATCTTTCATCACGTAACCGCGCTGACCTCCTTCGAAATCATGTCCAGTGTATAACCATAATGTATCATCTTTCACTAATGCTGCAGGATCTGCCGTGAAATGATGCTGGATAATTGGATTTCCTTTGGGTTGAAATACATATCGATCTCCTTTTTGTGTAGGTTGAATCAGCTCTGGTAATACCCCCCCCCATTTACGATCCAACGCACGTGCTTCATCTTTTGTGATTGAAATAATACTGCCGTGACGTGGATCAAAATTTTTAGTGAAAGATTCTGGTTTTTCGGTAAATGTTGCTAAATCTTTGCTGCGTTGAAACTCATATCTTCCATCAGAATACACATCGTACATCAATAAATATTCATCCGAATTATTTAGTTTAAAAATACTTGAACCCTCCACTTTCGTATTAGTGCCTGCATAACTATCTAAATAACCCTCATTTTCTTTCCAAGGCCCCCATAATGATTTTGATGTAGCGACTTTAATACCGTTTTTAAACTCTTTTCCATTTTCGTCTTTCGTATTTCCTTTATAGAAGAAATGGTACGTTCCTTTGTCAAAAATTATATCGCCATCTATTCCACCAAATTTAGGGCTAAAAAGTAATTTTGGTTCTGACTCAAATCCTGTAAAATCTTTATTTGCATAAGCAGCGTAAAAATCCAATTTTTCATTGTGGTGGTAGCGAACGGTAAAATACACCAAATACTTGCCTTTTTTAGTGTCGTAAAAAGTTTGCGGTGCCCACACCCATTTTACGTTTTTGAATTTCTTAGGATACGATTGCTCTAAGTTGATGATTTTATGTTTCCATTTTGCCAAGTCATCAGAATACATCAAGATGATACCGGGATTCGTGTCCCAGCCATCTTTGAATGTTTTCATATCTGTAGCTACCATATAAAATCCTTTATCGTGTCCGCGTAGCAAATGTGGATCACGAATACCTCCAGTACTAGAAATCGTATCTGATGCTATAACAGGGAAATTATTATGCATTGCTTTCCACTTAATACCATCGGAGCTAGTCGCAAATCTTAAATATTCGCGTTTCATGGGATCCGATTTACCTTCGAAATACGCAAAAAGATAGCCTGCATATTGCGTATCCTTATTCTGGTCTTGACCAAATAAACATGTGCTGCAAAGCATTAAAAGTGGTATAATTATTTCATTAAGTCTCATATTGGTAATTGTATCGTGTTTAGGTTATTCTAGTATTTCAGCTAATAATCTAATTTCTCTAATCTTAGGTACAGTAAGATTGTCTTTTCCTTGCAGTGTCACCTTCATTTTATCGTTTGTCTGCGGAAGTAAATAGTATCGTCCATTTTCTCTTTTGTCAGCAACTTTTAAAGGTTGACCATCCAAAAGCACAGCAAAATCTTTAGTATTCCCTTCCAAGTCCGAAATCCACAAATATTTTGCACGATTATTTTTATTTGTCATTTGGTATGAAAACCAACCTGATGCATTACGCCACTGTACGCCATTATCAGATCCAATAGTCGACTGATCGTATTGGATACCGTGATCTGATTCAGATTGCTGTTGTCCACATTGAATTTGATCAACGGTAATTGCGTTCAGACGTCTCTGGTAATTATCACGTTCATATTTCACGAGTCTCTCCGCAAGTTCATTGCTAGAATCTACCTTCGGCCAATAAATAATATATCGGCTGTCATGCAGTTTGTAAAACGGCATAAGCTCCATTTGTGTCTCGGTATTCTTTACTTGCAGACTATTTAATTTGAAACGTAAATCGCGAGGCGAAACCATTTCTACTTTTTCTTCTAAGGCTGCGGAATTAGACACCAAATGCGGAATTTCCGTTAGGGAAACCTGATCTCCTTTAGCAATATGTCCTCCACGGCTATCATCAGCCAATAATCCAGTCATATTATCTGCATTTGTTTTTGCGGCTAGCACAACTGGTCCATAGCGGTAAGCATAATACGGCGACTGATCAGGAATTTGTTCTACATTTATTTCAATTGGGAATTCAATTACGATTTTATCGTTATTCTTCCACTTACGATCGATAGAAATATACCCAAACTCATCCGTCGTAGACTTAAATGTCTTGCCATTAACTTTTACAACTAATCCATCTTTCTTTACCCAGCTTGGATAACGTACTTTTAAAGCTAATTTTTGCGATTTCTTTGTTTTAAGAGACAAAGTTGTTTTACCTTCTTGAGGAAAAATAGTTTGCTGAATTAATTGTATACCTTTTTCTTTCCAATCTAATTCTGAACCAACAAAAAGATTCACAAACAATTCATTATCGCGGTGGGCATAAATTAACTCCCCGTATTTGGAATGGTTTTCTATACCTGAGCCTACACAACACCAAAAACTTGTGTGCGGCTGCGAATACACACGATAATGTGAAGGACGCATCGATGTGAAATAAACCAAACCGCCATGTTCCGGATGTTGCGATGATAAAATATGATTATACATCGCACGTTCGTAATAATCTACAAACTTACTTTGTCCATCCGATTGGAAAAACTGCGTGCTCAACTTCATCATATTGTAGGTATTGCAGGTCTCAGGCCCCTCAATGTTGGTCATCATGTTGGAAAAGTCCGTTGAGGGGTGAAAATGTTCACTAGCACTATTACCACCAATCGCAACAGAACGTTTGTTTACAACAGTTTCCCAGAAGAATCGTGCACCTTCATCCCAATCTTTTCTGCCTTCAAGATCAGCAATACGTTTAGCACCTATTATTTTGGGAATTTGGGTGTTAGCATGTTTTCCTGTTAACTCATCTTTTTGCGCGATAAGTGGATTTAAAATCTGAAGATGGGTAAATTTCTCCGCTAATTTCATGAAGCGCGGATCGTTAGCAATTACTGCAGCATCTGCAAAAACCTCATTCAAACCACCATGCTCACTACGTAGCATATCCTGAATCTCCGCGTCTGTCAGCCCACTGATTAAATCAACTCCCCAATTTGTAAGTTTAATCAGCATATCCTTGGCATCTTCACGTCCTGCTAGTGTGTACGCGTCACGAAGTCCAGCGTATATTTTGTGAATATTGTATAAAGGAACCCAACGACCATTGAGGTCAAAGCCTCCCGCTCTAATTTTCCCTTGCTTCACATCTGTCCAGAATTCTTGACTTCTTGGCACACCACCAATATATCCAGTACCCAAGTTATCTTGACATCTCTTAAGCTCTTTGAGTACATAATCTAATTTGTCGTAAGCTGCCTGATCGCCTGAAGCTGCATACAATAACGCCAACGCGGAAACATAATGACCTCCTATATGACCATCAAGCCCAGAATTTTCCCAGTTTGTATAGTTCGGTTTTTTGGGCGTTAGACCTGCCTCTTTTAAATACGGAGCCAATAGTCGGTCCGCATCCAATTCAAGAACATAACGCTTATTTAGATTCTGCGCGTGCAGAAATAAGTCATCCTTGAGTCTTACATCTGATAAGCTAAACAAAGAAATTCCTTGGTTATTATCCTGCGCTTTACTATTTGAAGAAATCAATACAGCAATCGCAACAGCAATGATTTTATTTCTGCACACAAATCTTTTCATACTTATAATTTTATTTTGATTAGGTTGACTGATTTACTTTTCAAAGTATAGGCTAACTTTTTGCCTTTGAAATTCACTTCTGATGTTACAGGAGAAACAGAAGGTGCTTTTCCTACTTCATTATGCGCTAAAGGATCGTCATGTTGTAAAACAGTAACTTCCGCTTTGCCTTGTGATTTTTTAATTCCTTTCAAATCAATATTTAGCTGCTGTGTAGATTCACCCACATTTATGATTTTTAGAACTAGCTCATTTGTATTTTTATCGACCACAGCAGAACCATATATATTATCCTGACCAGTTATATTATTTCCATCGCGTAAGAATGGTACTACATCAGTTCCTTTGTTGGTGCTATACATTTTCTGCACGTGGTAGCTAGGCGTCACAAACACATTAAGATTATCCACCCAAATTAAATCTGGTGTCCATTGCCAACCGTCAATATGAGCAAACAATGGTGCATAAGATGCTAATTGAACGACATCTGCATTACGCTCTACACCAGTCAAAAATGCGGCTTCGGATAATGCGGCTTCCCAGTTATTACGATACTCTGGTTTTTTATTGTTTTTACTATGTGAAGCGTATTCGCCAGCGAAAATTTTCGGTCCGTTGCTGTCATAGTTATCATATCGTGTCACATTCGACAAGAACCACTCTGGACTTCTGTAAAAATGCTCATCGATGATATCGATTTTCATCGCACGCAATTCTTTGTCCAAATATTCAAAACGTTCGCCTTCTGGATCTGTACCAGAGCTTGCTATGATTTCAATTTCTGGATGATACTTTTTCAATGCATCTTGAAATACTTTTAACCTTTCTACATATTGCGGACCCCAGTTTTCATTACCTACACCTAACATCTTCAAATTAAATGGTGCAGGATGTCCCATGTCGGCACGTAACTTACCCCATTGTGTATTCACTGAACCATTTGCAAATTCTATAAGATCTAATGCATCTTGTACATATTCATCCAACTGATCCAAAGGAACTACCTCACCCGTATTGAATTGACAAGCCATACCACAATTCAAAATTGGTAAAGGCTCTGCGCCCAAGTCTTCAGCTAACAAGAAATACTCATAAAAACCAAGTCCGAAAGTTTGGAAATAATCTGGTGTCAAACGATGCGCAAATTCAGTATTCCAACGATTTACGATTAGTTGTCTGCTCTCGATAGGACCTACAGTTTTTTTCCATTGAAAGCGTTGCGAAAGATCAAACCCTTCTACGATACATCCTCCAGGAAAACGAATAAATCCAGGCTTCAAGTCAGCTAATGTTTGAACCATATCGGCACGAAGACCTTTTTTACGACCTTTCCACGTATCTGTTGGGAACAATGAAATCATATCCACATCGATTGTTCCTTCGCCATCAAACCAAATTTGAAGGTTGGCTTTTGGATCTGTTTTACTAGACGTAAAGCTAACTTCCTGATATTGCCATTGATTATTTGCTTGAGAAGGCTTCAATGAAGTTTTACCAATTACTTCCCCATTGCTATCGACTAATTCTACTCGAATTGAAATCCCTGGAGCCGGTTGACGATACCACAAAGAAAATTCATATGTGTTATTTTGTTTCACGCCCATTCCGCGAAAACCTTCATTTCGCAAGCCAATAGGACTATTATTTGAACTATTTTTTGCTACGCGTAAATAACGTGGATTCGCTTCGCTATTCATTTGGCGATTCAGAATAAGGTAGTTACCCTCTTTTACAGTACCCAAATTTTTCCAGCCCATCATCGGTCTGAAGAATTCAAATGATCTATTTTTAATTAATTCAGCATAGATCCCGCCATCGGCGCCCATATTGATATCTTCAAAAAATACACCCCACATATTTGGGTTGATTTTAGCTGTCGATTTATTGATATCTACAACTAACGATTTCTGTTGCGCATTACTAAATTCCAAACTCTGGATTGCCAGAGCTGCTAATACTATATATTGTTTAAGTTTCATTTGTTTACTAATTGGTAGAAAAGCTTTTTATAACTTTCCCTTTTAAATACATATTATTTCAAATTAAGAACCAATACAGAATAGGCTGGTAATTCGACTTTTAATTGATTATTTGACACTTTAGCACCATTGAAAACCGTAGGTTTAATTTTATCTGGCACTTGGAAAGTATTGTGGTCTGTCAACGATTTGGAAGTCAATATTCTTCCTTTCACATCCTTATAATTTTTATCTAAGTCAATGACAATTTCATGTTTTGTTGTTGGATCAATATTTACTAATGAAATATGTGTCTCCCCGTCTTTAGTCGATGCAGAAGCATGAATTGCTGGAATTTTTTCGTTTCCAAAAGTGTAGTCTTTGCTTTGCAGTGAAAGTGGAATCAGAGTTGCATCTTGATGAACTTTGTACATTTCCATTACGTGGTACGTAGGTGTCAAAATCATTTTGTCACCTTCGGTCAAGATAACAGCTTGCAACACATTCACTGTTTGTGCTAAGTTTGCCATACGAACACGCTCAGCATGATTGTTAAATACATTTAATGTTACGCCTGCAATCATCGCATCACGCATCGTATTTTGTTGATACAAGAAGCCTGGATTCGTACCGGGTTCTACTTCATACCAACCACCCCATTCGTCAACGACTAATGCCACTCTTTTTCTCGGATCGTACTTGTCCATGATAGCTGAGTGTTTTGTAACCAACTCTTCCATTTGCCAAGCAGACTTCATTGTTTTGAAATATTGCTCGTCTGTAAAACCCGTTGCAGGACCTTTTTTATTCCATTCTACATTTGAATAATGGTGCAAAGCCAATCCATCAACCATATTATGCGGGATTTTTTTCATCAGCACTTCCGTCCAATTATAATCCCCACCATTTGCGCCCGAAGCGATGCGGTACAATCCGCCTGTATTCGTCCAGTCCGACATAAATGTGGAATACTTGCGGTATATATCCGAATAATATTCAGGTGTCATATTACCGCCGCATCCCCATGCTTCGTTACCTACACCCCAATATTTTACTTTCCAAGGATTCTCTCTTCCATTTTTACGGCGTAGATCAGCCATTGGGCTTGTACCACTGTGATTGACATATTGCACCCAATCGGCTAATTCTTGTACTTCACCGCTACCTACATTGCCTGCTAGATATGGCTCTGTTTCCAACAGCTCACACATATTTAAGAAATCATGTGTGCCAAAACTGTTATTTTCGGTTACTCCTCCCCACCATGTATTGACGATTGTAGGTCGCTTATCTTTAGGACCAATCCCATCTTTCCAGTGGTAAGTATCCGCAAAACATCCTCCCGGCCAACGTAAATTTGGAATTTTTAATTTCTTTAGTGCTTCAACAATATCGTTACGAACACCAGCTGTATGTGGAATAGTTTTGTTTTCTTCGCCAACATAAAACCCGCCATAAATACAGCGACCTAAATGCTCGGCAAAATGTCCGTAAATGTGTTTGTTAATGGTTATCTTTTTGTCCGATGTATTTAATTTTACAGTATTCGAAGCAACCTGGGCTTGACTGGTCTGTAACATAAATAGCATGCTGAGCACTGCACCCGATTGCAGTGCTTTGCTTAAAAAGTTCTTTTTCATAATAGATGTTTATAATTAGGCTATTGTATCATTAGCACAAAACCACCATTAGGTTGAAGTGGAATTGTTAATTTTTTATTTGATAGATTATCCTCTATAAGGAATGAATCCTGTTCCTTTCCATCCGCTATTTTCAATATTTTCTTTCCTGAAAACGGAGTCAAATCCAATTGAATATTTTTTGCTGTATTTTCCCCATTAATTCCTGCAACATACCATGTGTCTTTTGCTTTCCGTGCAATCACAACATCCTTTCCAGGATAGCCGCTAATAAATCTGCTATCTTCCCATTGATCAGGTAAATTTCTCAAAAGATTTTTAACGATTTCAGGCACAGCTTTCATTCCTTCAGGTGACTCTGCATAATGCTGTATTCCTGACAAAAACAAAATGCTAGTTGCCAATTCAAATGAAGCTGTTGTTCTTCTCTGTACTTGGCTATTAATTTTGGAAAGATTCATAGGTGTGAAATCCATTGGATCATACACATTACGTGTAAATGGCAATATGCTCGAAATTTCAGCTTGTCTGTCTGCATCCTCTTGCATGAAAGTAACCATTTCAAAGCCACGAACAGCTTCTACTGTCATCAAATGAGGATAAATCGAGGACCAACTACGTGGTAATGTCGCCCCATGAAAATTTACCAGCAACTCAAAGTCTGCCGCGTCTTCTAATATATCAATATAATATGCAATGACTGATTGTCCATCCCCACCAAAGAAGTCAATTTTTACGCCTTTGACACCCATGTCTTGAAGTCTTTTGAACTCTGCACGGCGTGATTCTCTTGTTAGCAGTTGATTTTTGGGAGTATACCCAACTGTATTCCAATCGCCAGCCGAATTATACCACAACAGTAAGTTTACATTTTTACTTTGTGCATATTTACTCAGCTCTGTCATTTTTTCATAACCAATCTTAGTATCCCAATTGACATCAATCAAGCAATACTGCCACTTCATGTCGGCAGCAAAATCGATATATTTCTTTTGCTCATCGTAAACGATGAAATCATCCTTCGTATTTATCCAACTCCAAGATGATTTACCTTGCTTTACCCAAGATGGAATGGTCGTATTTGGCTTCTGTACCACAGCATTTGCTATGTCAGAATCCACTATATTATTAAGGTCACCCACAGCGATTACTCGCCATGGCGATTCAAAATTATTTTCAATTTTGCTGTAGAGATTATTGTCTTTGATAGTCTCTCTCGGATCAGGCATCGCAATGCGATATTCTCCATTAGGCGATTCGAAATGCAATCTGCTGGCAGAATGATTACGTTCTAAACCAGATTCGGTAATTAACACCCAATTATTCTCAGATTCAAATAATGCAGGATATACCCACCCCGTCTTTGTACTTTCTGGCGTACCAACAGGAATTTCCTTTTGGTAATGTTCTTCGTAGGATGGATTTGTTTGTTCCCAACCTGTCTTGGCTATAGCCATAGGCTGTAACCAACCTTTAGCGGATGCTAAAAAATTAAAACTTGTTTTTTCTTCTACGATGTAATCTGTCTGGCTGGAATAATTTGGTAAAACATACCTAAACACTAATCCTTCATCTGATAATTGAAAACAGATCTGAATTGTTTTATTTTCAGCATTCTGCCATGTTAACACCTGCTCATTGGCTTTGTATGTATTATTCTTTCTTTTGCCCTGTATGGCAGTATATGATTTAGAAATTACTTTATTAGCCGATGCATTTTTATACGACAATAATTTATAAAAATCTTGTTGTGTCGTTCTCAATCCCAATTGAGAATTCTCCAATACAAGCTTTCCTTTACGCATAATTTTGTATTTGATCTCGCCTTCAGGAGTTGTCCATACAGAAACTTCAATATCCTTATTTGGACTTAAAATCTGAATAGGTTTACTGTTAGCGCGCGCACAAATTGGTTGCGAAACTATCAACAATAAAAGAACACAGCTAATAAAGTATTTCATAATCAAACTATAAATTATATGAAATGTTATCTAACTGAGAATCTATACTCCGTTTTGGAAGTATACTTTTCGCCAGGTCGAAGGGTTGTAGATGGAAAATTATCATGATTCGGCGCATCTGGAAAATGTTGTGTTTCCAAACATAATGCTGCACGGAATGGATACGCTTTTCCACCTTTGCCTTTAGGGTCCTCATCTGACATGAAATTTCCACTATAAAATTGCAATCCTGGCTCCGTAGTCAAAATCTTCATTTCAATGCCTGTATTTGGCGCATACAAACTTGCAACCTCAGCGAAGCCCTCTTTTTTATTTAATTCAAAATTGTGATCATATCCTTGGCCGTATTTAAGTTGATCTGTTGACCTATTGATGTCTTTGCCAATTAATTTTGGTTTTGTGAAATCAAAGGCAGTTCCCAAAATATTAATGCTTTTACCTGTTGGAATTAATGATTTATTCACCTCTGTGATTTTATTAGCATCAATCCAAAGCTCATGATCCAAGATAGTAGTATCACCTTCGCCATTCAAGTTGAAATAACCATGACTGGTTAAATTCAAAATAGTTTCTTTATCCGTCACACCAGAATAGTCTATTTCTAAACCTCCATTAGCGTTTACTTTATAAGTAACTTGCATAGTCACATTTCCTGGATAACCAGCTTCGCCATCTGGAGATAGATACTCTAGAGTAATGGATTCACCTGAATGGGACTTAACATCCCAAACTTTGTTGTATACACCATTTGTCCCCCCATGCAACGAGTTATCACCATCATTTTTTTCCAACTCATATTTCTGACCATTAATGGTAAAAGTCGCATTACCTATACGATTACCAAAACGACCAACAACTGCACCATAGAAATTATCAGTATTCTTAATAAATTCATCAGCAGTATCATATCCCAACAAGACATCCACCGGATTACCTGCTTTATCGTTAACGATAAGCGATACTATTCGTGCGCCAAAATTTGTCACACTTACCTTCACCTTATCATTCCCAATCACATATTGCAATACATCCTTATTATCGAAATTCGTATAAAAGACTGTACTATCAATTTTACCCTGCTCTGATGTTGCCTGATTAGTTTTGCCATTCTGACAAGAGCTTGCTAATAATATTCCTGCAAATAGGAAACTTAAATATTTTGATTTCATAAGATTGGTTTTTTATATAATTAAAATTACCAGAATTTCACATATAATGCACCAACAATCAATATTGTCAATACGATCATAATCATTACAGAAGGCTCAACTTTAAACATTTTTGAATCCAACTCTAATCCTTTTGGATTGTCTTTTGGTCCAAATAAACTTACTATTATCATGGCAATCATTGTAAACATAAATGCAAGTCCCATACAGATTTGGAATGGAATTTCGTATTCACCAAACTTATTAATGTAAGCTGTGTAAAGGAATGTTTCTGGACCAAACCATGCTGGCGCGAAGTTGTTAAACACGATTGATAATAAGAATCCTGTGATTAAACCTACAATAGCAGCTGTACCTGTTGTCCTTTTCCAGAACATACCCAACAAGAACATTGCAAATACACCTGGAGATATAAACCCTGTGTATTTCTGGATGAATGTAAATCCACCAGCTCCACCGATTCCTAATAAGTCATCCCAAGTAAAGAATACAGAAATAATGATGGAAACAATAATTGTGATTTTTCCAACATTAATAAGTCTTGTTTCTGAAGCTTCCTTATTGATATATTTATTGTAAATATCCATGGTAAAGATGGTAGCAATACTATTTGCTTTACCCGCTAAAGATGCGACAATCGCAGCAGTCAAAGCTGCTAGTGAAAGGCCTTTCATTCCATTAGGTAAGAAACCTAAAATAGCTGAATATGCATTGTCCGCTTGAAAATTACCACCTGGAGCCATTTCTTCCTGCAAAGCGCCGTTTTTGTATAATACATATGCTGCAATACCTGGCAACATAACGATAATAGGCATCAATAATTTTAAGAAACCAGCAAATAAAATACCTGTACGTGCAGTTTTTAAATCTGCACCCAAAGCGCGCTGTGTGATATATTGATTACATCCCCAATAGTTTAAGTTTACAATCCAAATACCGGCTAAATACATTCCAATACCCGGAAGCATCAAGTATTTATTAACTTCTTCTTGTGTGCTGTCTGCGGTAGGTTTATCGACTATCAGATTAAAATGCTTCGGAGAATCGACCATCAATTGCTTGAATCCAGCAATGAAATCTTTACCCATACCAAAATGCTCAGATACCAAGATAAGGGCAACATAGGTTGTAGCAAATCCACCTACGATCAACACCACTACTTGAATCACGTCCGTGTATCCAATTACTTTCATTCCACCCAGTGTAATGATGATAGAGAATACAGCGAGTGCAAGCATGATAATGTGAAAATAATCACCACCACCCAAATTGCTGATAGCTAATGCACCTAAATAAAGGATTGAAGTTAGGTTTACGAAAACGTATAAAAACAACCAAAATATCGCCATGATAAGACTGGTTGTTTCATTATAACGTTGCTTCAGAAATTGAGGCATCGTAAATATCTTATTCTTAAGATATACAGGAATAAACCATACTGCAACAATAATAAGGGCGATAGCGGCAATCCATTCGTAGGCAGCTACTGCGATACCTACTTCGAATCCATTACCACTCATCCCGATAAACTGCTCAGCAGAAATATTCGATGCGATAAGACTGGCTCCAATAGCCCACCACGTTAATGAGCCTTCAGCCAAAAAATAATCTTTACTACTTGCCGATTCTTTCTTTTGCTTCACGTATACCCAAAAGCCATATCCGGCGACTACGATGAAATAAATTAAAAAAATGACGTAGTCAATTGTTGCAAACTTTTCCATAGGTTTATTATTGCAGATTTAGTTGGTTAGTTTATAATACAATTCGCTATTTCTCAACTCTTTCTCAAATTGGTCAAGTTGGGTAGATTGGTCAATAACGATTAATTCTAATTTAGCGATTCGCGCGAAATCTTCCATATACTCTTTTGTAAGATTTTGGCTATAAACCGTATGGTGAGCACCTCCTGCATATATCCAAGCCGAACATCCTGTCTTCATATCTGGCTCTGGCTTCCAAAGTACACGTGCAACAGGCAATTTTGGTAATTCATTAGTCACGTCTAAACCCTGAACAGTATTTACGACCAAACGGAAACGATCGCCCATGTCGACCAATGAAGCATTGAATGCTGGTCCTCCTTTAGCATCAAATACCAGACGTGCTGGATCTGCTTTACCACCAATACCCAATGGATGAACCTCTAATTTTGGTTTGCTAGCCGCTAATGAAGCATCTACTTCTAACATATGCGACCCCAATACCATCGCATTTGCAGGATCAAAATGATAGGTATAATCTTCCATGAATGCATTCGCACCTTCGTATCCAGTTGCCATTACCTTACATGCACGCACCATAGCTGGAGTTTTCCAGTCACCTTCCCCAGCAAAAGCATAGCCATCAGCCATTAAGCGTTGTACTGCCAACCCTGGTAATTGCGGTAAACCATATAAATCCTCGAACGTATCGGTAAAACCTTTATAATTTCCTTTCTCTAAGAAAGAACGCAATCCTAATTCAATTTTTGCGGCATCATATACATTGGATCGAAATTTACCGCCTTCGAGTACATCTTCCGACATGATATATTCTTGCTCATACTCCTTCAATAAAGCTTGAACCGCATCATCAGAAATAGTATCAATTTCTTTTGCTAAATCCCCAATTCCATGTGTATTTACCGAAAATCCAAATTTTAATTCTGCTTCTACTTTATCACCTTCTGTCACTGCAACGTAGCGCATATTATCACCAAATCGTACAAACTTAGCGCCTTGCCAATCCGCCCAAGCGGCTGCAGCACGCGCCCATACGTTAATACGATCTATGACTTCTGGATCTTGCCAATGTCCTGTCACAACTTTACGCGCAAGACGCATTCTAGAAACTATAAAACCAAATTCGCGATCTCCATGTGCACTCTGATTAAGATTCATAAAATCCATATCAATTGAATCCCAAGGAATATCACGATTATATTGAGTATGTAAATGCAATAACGGTTTATTCAAAATTTGTAAACCACGAATCCACATTTTCGCAGGTGAAAACGTATGCATCCAAGTAATCAAACCAATACAATTTTGTGTATTATTTGCTTCTAATATTGTTTTATAAATTTCTTCTGTATTTCTTACGATAGGTTTAAATACGATACTTACAGGAATTCCTTCGTGCTGATCAAAATATGTTGCTATTTCTTTGGAATGATCTGCAGCTTGACGTAATGTTTCCTCTCCGTATAGATCTTGACTCCCTGTGATGAACCAAACTTCTAAAGTTTTTAATGATATCATGTTTTTATTTAGGTTTTTGATAGTTTATTATTGTCCGTAGTAAGCGTTATTCCCATGCTTACGTTCGTAATGTTTCTTAATCAAGGAAGCTTTAAGACGCTGAATTTTCGGATTAATTCCCTCTGACAAATAGGCTAATTCAGCAGCGTATTCTAATACAGCAGCATTATAAACAGCTTGTTGCCCATCTTTTCCCCATGTAAATGGAGCATGATTACCGACTAAAATCATTTGTATTTCTTCATGGTTTAGTCCAGCTTCTCTAAAATGATTGACGATCTGATACCCTGTTTGGTATTCGTAGTTGCCTTCAATCATTTCGTCTGCCATTGGCGGCGCACATGGAATATCCTTTGTTAAATGATCTGCATGTGTAGTACCATAAATTGGGATATTTCTATTTGCTTGTGCCCAAGCTGTACCATAGACAGAGTGTGTGTGAACGACAGCCCCCAATTCTGGCCATTCTTTATACAATACTGCATGGGTCTTCGTATCGGATGATGGGCGTAATTTACCTTCCACTACTTGTGCATCCAAGTCCACAATGACTATATCTTCTGCTTTTAAAATTTCATAAGGAACACCGCTTGGTTTGATCGCAAATACACCTTTCTCACGATCAAAAACACTGACATTCCCAAACGTAAACTTCACCAAACCTAATTTGGTTAAGTTCATGTTTGCTTCGTATGCTTCCTCTTTAATATTATTGTACATCGTATAAATTATTTTCTAAAACATTTCCTGCCGCTAAATACCTTTCATATCGCTCTTGGTAAATAGATACCACTTCTTTGTTTGGCACATACGTTTTTTCAAATCCATGTCCCATATTTTGCATAGCATCTTCTACATTTGAATACACATTGCCTACAACTGCAGCAAACATTGCTGCGCCTAAAGCACAAGTTTGATCTGACTTATGTACTTTAATCGGCATTTTCAAAATATCAGCCATCATCTGCATAATAAATGGAGATTTTTTTGGTATACCTCCCATCGCAATGACACCTTTTACAGGCACGCCTTGTTCGATAAAACATTCCGCGATTTTGCGCGCTCCAAAACATGTAGATTCTACAATGGCACGAAATACTAAAACTGTATCCGAAGCAAGATTAAGATCCAATAGAGAAGCTTTCAAATTTTGGTTGGCAAATGGCGTACGACGACCATTGAGCCAATCAACAGACAAAGGATGTTTTACATCCGGTTTGATTACAGCAGCTTGCTCACTTAATTTTGAAAGAAGAGTCGATTCTATCTCTTGCAGTTTCGACTCTTCTATTTCATAGATGTTTTGTAAGGGCCACATTAAGATGTTTTTAAACCAAGCATATGCATCCCCAAATGCAGATTGCCCAGCTTCTAATCCTACCATATTAGGTATTACGGAACCATTTACTTGTCCACAAATACCTTTTAAAGTAAAGTCTAATTTTTCTGGTGTCACTAAGATATCGCAAGTCGAAGTCCCTACTATTTTACTCAAATAATAAGGTTCAATTTCTCCTCCTACTGCACCCATATGACAGTCAAATGCACCAACACCAATTACCACATTTGTACTTAACCCTAATTTTTCTGCCCATTCAGCAGAAAGATTACCTACTGCTTGATCCGAAGTATAAGTTTGCGCACCCAATCGTTGTACCTGATCTTTTAATAATGGATCTAATGCAGTAAAAAATTCATTTGGCGGATAGCCATTAAACTCTTCTGCCCATAATCCTTTATGACCAGCAGCACAAACGCCTCTTTTCAGCAATGTAACGTCTTTACCGCCTACCAACTCAAATGGAATCCAATCGCAATGTTCCACCCAAGTATAAGCTGCACGTTGCACCTTTTGGTCTTCACGCAGCACATGTAATATTTTCGCCCAAAACCATTCTGATGAATATACTCCACCTACATACTTGAGGTAATCGGTTTTATAATTTTTAGCGTGTTGATTTATTTCACTTGCCTCTCGTATAGCGGTATGATCTTTCCAAAGCACAAACATTGCATTTGGATTGTCCGCAAACTCTTCCGTCAAGGCTAATGGTGTACCTTCTCTATTCACAGCAACAGGTGTAGAACCTGTCGTGTCCACTGAAATTCCTGCCACACGACTTGCAATCTCTTCACCTACAGCAGCCACACAGCCTGTAATAACTTGTGTTAATGTTTCTAAATAATCGAGTGGATGTTGTCTAAACTGATTGATGGACGGATTACTGTATAGTCCTTTTTTCCATCTGGGATAATAACTAACTCTAGACGCCAACTCTTTGCCATTAGTCGCATCTACTAAGATTGCACGAACGGAATCACTCCCGAAATCTACTCCTATAACACAAGGATTACTCATTTTTAACTTGATTTTTCAGTTTATAATTGTCATCAATAAGACAGCTGTCTTAATAATTAGTGTCAAATTAACACTTATTTTTGAAGTTTAAAATTTTTTTTTAATTTTTATAGAAATATTTATCTTAAACACATGACTTTAGACTTCTACAAAAAGAATAAAAAAATACTTCTAGCCGTCGATTGTATTATTTTCGGATTCAATAAAGAGGAATTAGAAATATTACTTATCCAGCGTGATTTTGAACCTGAAAAAGGAAAATGGAGCTTGATGGGCGGTTTCGTAGAAGAAAACGAGTCGCCCGGTGACGCAGCCCAACGTGTCTTAAAATCGCTGACCGGACTAGACCATATCTATATGGAACAATTTGGGGTGTTTGGTAATCCCAATCGCGAACCGATGGAGCATGTCGTGAGTTTGTGCTATTTTGCTTTAATAAATACAGAAATCCTTAGTACGGATTACAAAGCAAGATGGTTTAAGTTGGACAAGTGCCCGCCATTAATTTTTGATCATAATGAAATGGTGCAAGAAGCACACAATAAACTGAAGAAAAAAGCTGCTTTATATCCGATTCTTTTCGAACTTCTATCAGACAAATTCACTATTCCACAAATTACATTATTGTACGAAGCGGTCTATCAAAATCAATTAGATAAAAGAAACTTTACAAGGAAACTATTGGGATCAAAACTACTAATAAAATTAGATGAGAAGGACAAAGAAAATTCTAAGAAAGGAGCGTACTATTATAAGGTTGATAAATCTGTGTATAAAGAAAAGATTATTACCTTCCTAAATTTCTTACCAGGTTGGTATGAAGAATAACAAAAAATCGGGCTACAGATGCAGCCCGATTTTTTGTTAGCTTTTCACCTCTTTTTCTATCACACCTCCTTTTTCACTATCTACAGTGATTTTCGCTTTATTCGGATTTCCTTTTACAATCCATTTGACTTTGACTTCGGACATCCCATCTATAGCAGGGACTTCTATTCGTTCGGGTTTGAATTTTTGGTCTTCTGTGACATTAAAATCATTGTTGATAATACGCATGCCTGCAATTACCTCCACACCACTTATACTGATATAGTTAGGTCTATTGATTTTATTGCGCACATCATGATCTGAATGGGTCGGAATAATACGACTATTCCACACAGAAGCTTTGACTTCATAAAGATTATTCCCCAAAGATTTAACTTCTATATCATTAAATTCCAACTTAGGTGTATGATATCCATGATAAATGGTAAATGCAGCATTGCGATGCGCATCTTCTAGCAATAAGAAACCTGGATGATTGCGGGTGTAATTTTTCTTCGCACCTCCAATTTCTATTTTGCCAAATTGTGGGTGATCAAATTCTTTCCAAGGCACATAAGCGTCACCAAACAAAAGTAATTTATCAAATTCATAATATTCTGAATTTTGACGGTTAGAAACCTCATCCTTGTTATTAAACAATTTGAATGTTGTCATCAACTCATTTGAGAATGTATAAATACCTCTACCTAAAGCAAAAAAGTCTATTTCTCCACCAAAAACAGTGTACAAGTCTTTATGAATCACAATATAATTGTAACCAGGCAGCATTTTCTCACCAGTTTTTCCCAACGCATCATAGACCTGCACATCCTTACGTGAGTAGAATCGTTCGTCCTCTGCTGCACCGGGACCGCGTAAGATCATTCCACCATAATTGTGATAGGATTGCGCTCCCGCAATATTAGTATGCTTAAAAAAGAAATTCTTCACCGCCATCGTTTCTGGCAATGTACCTGGGTAATATAAAGCCCCATTCTGCACATAGTTCGGTTGCCAATTCCAGCCCCAATCGCGGTTAGGGTCATACGTACCCGTTATATCTTCGTTGACCATCCCATCTCCATCATTATCTATGCCTTCAAAACCCAACATTTCATATTCGCCCACTTCTCCTGCTTTTGCCAACACCATGCGATTCGGATTATCGGGATCTACTTTATAACGTCCCGTTTTTGATTTGCGACGCATCATGACGATGTGACCATCACCATCCAAATCATCATACAAATCTTCGGCAACAAGACCATCTCCATCATTATCAAAAGGACGACGACCAGTACGTGAGGAATGCATCGTATTTGGTTCATAAATAAAATAATCGCGCGAATCTGGATTAATTGTCGGCGCGATATAAAACACTTTATCACGAAGCAATTCTTTTATAAAAGGAACTTGATGGTAATTCTCTGCAAGATACCAAGCCGTATACATCGCTATTTCAGACCCTTGCAATTCATTCGCATGAATATTACCATCAATCCAAAGCCCCGGCTTGCGATCCTTTATCCCCTCTTTTAAAGCAGAAATCGTTAATACATATATATCACGACCTTCAAACGATTTACCAATAGATTCGTATTTCACCAAATCAGGATACGCCTTTTGCAAATCTTTACAGAATTGCTCGATTTGCTTATTGTCGTGATAACGATTCCAATTCATCGGCACTTTAGGATTTGCAGGCGAACCAACCGCGCGAAGTCCTGGCACATCTATTTCTGGAGATTTATTCTGTGCAGAAGCATAATGACCTACTAGGCTAAAACACAGAGATAGAATAATATATTTTAATTTCATTGGGCAACACCTTAAAGTTTTACTTCGATTAATTCTTCGCCAGACGTTGGACATCCTGCTTGTATTTTCACTGTACCTTTACCTTTTATCAACCATGTAAATGTTTGAGCGCCTCCGACAGGTAGTGATGGATAAAGTTGCAGTCGCTTTCCACTCAAAAATTGTTGACCATTTTGTAAATCACAAACAGTCTTAAACCTAGACACAAAACGAATACGATCTCCTATTTCTGGATAGGTAGGCATATCACCTACATTCATCACAGACAATTCAACTCTGAAAACATCATTTCCTAAAGAAGTGACCTTTGGAGCAGCGAATGTTAACTTAGCCATATTCTCCAAAAGCTTCACAACAAAACTTGTATGTGCTTTAACGGATGACTCCAGAAGCTCTACAGGAGGATTGTTGCGAAAAATATCGACCACACCTCCAACTTCGACTTGCTGATTCGGGAAATCTGGATGATTAACTTTTGTCCACGGAAGTATAGCTCCTTGTACATTATATTGATTTACCCATTTATAAAAGGTTTCGTTGGCATCTGTAGATTTGATTACATTTTTCGCCGAATCTGTAACAGATGGCCACCACATTGGTGTTGCAAAACTAAATTTTCCCAAATGATAATATGCCGTATTAGAAAAATTACCTGGGCTATTCGCAAATTTAGTCGCTTCGCCCAATGACTTTGTTTCTTCCTTATATATAGATGATATGTATTTAGAAACTTCGACATCATTTGAACTCCAAGATTTCACAATACGTTCATACGCTTGGCGCGCATCAAATTTTTCAGGTTCAGATAAATTATTTGACAAACCTATATGTAGCACACTTGCTATTTGTGGGTTTGCAAATATAAAATCCACTAAAGCCCTCGTCTCTGGCTCTGATGCCGCGTAATCACCACCTTCAGGTAAAAATGCTTGATAATTGAACGTGAAATTGCGATCTATATTCACGCCGCCTTCTCCATCTTCGCCATATCGACCATCAAAGTCTTGATCTGCACCTTCTGGAAATAAATTATATTTTCCTTTCTCCGCTTTGGATTTATCTGCAGCTGCGAGAACATTAGAATATTCTTTATGAACTACAAAATTCCCGATTGGAGATTCCACGCGCATCTGCGCAATTACACCATCGCCATTCAAATCCTTAGCTGGGTCTTCATCAATACGACCGTCTCTATCATTATCCACTTTACGACTGTTCCCCGAATACCAATTGGATGTTTCAGAATTTCGCTTGTACGCATCTGGATTTACTAATGGCACAATCCAGACAGATTTATCCTTCAATAAGGTTTGTAAGGAATCTTTTGGTAAAGCCAAAAGGTTTCTAGATAATTGCAAAGTTCCTACCGTTCCTGCTGGATGCTTGCCATCTATTCCTGCCACAACTAATAAGGTAGGACGGGGCTTTTCATCCAACTGTAACTTGATGACCGCGATATTTTCATTCCCATAACTTTTCCCAATCACAGTTTGCGAAACCAAACCTTTGGTTTGAAATGACTTAACTGTAGACTGAATGTCAGTGTAAGAAGGATATTTCAATTGACTGAATCCAATAATCGGACAGAGCAACAGGAATCCAAAGATGGTTCTCTTCATAAATAAAGGCTAATGTTGTAGATGAATAATTTAACAAACTAATTTAGATGTTTGAGGCAACATATTACACAATATTAAGTAACTTGTTTGCTATAAAATAGCAGCTAAATATTATTTAATTGAGCCACCAAATTTTAAATATATCAAACGTATTTATAAATTTTAAATTATTCTTAACAATCCCTTTGCTTTTAATAAGATATACATTATTTTTGCATTCCAAAATACAGTCTGATAAATCAGATTGTTAATAAATTGATTAATAAATTTTTAGTCCCTATAATATGCCCAATATTGGTAAAATAGCGCAGATTATCGGCCCAGTGGTTGACGTCAACTTTGCCGACAATGAAAATCTTCCTAAGATTTACGATGCATTGTACATTGAAAAAGAAAATGGACAACGTGTCGTTTTAGAAGTTCAACAACACTTAGGTGAGGAACGTGTTCGTACGATTGCGATGGATGCAACAGAAGGTTTAGTTCGTGGTATGAAAGTGGTTGACACTGGCGCTCCTATCAAAATGCCTGTTGGCGAAGAGATCAAAGGTCGTGTATTCAACGTAGTTGGAGATCCTATCGATGGTATTCGCGAATTGGACAAAACTAATGGACGCCCTATTCACAATACTCCTCCGAAATTCGAAGATTTGTCTACTGAAACTGAAGTACTTTTCACAGGTATCAAAGTTATTGACTTATTAGAGCCATATGCTAAAGGTGGTAAAATCGGTTTATTCGGTGGTGCTGGTGTAGGTAAAACAGTATTAATCCAAGAGTTAATCAACAATATCGCTAAAGGTCACGGTGGTCTTTCGGTATTTGCTGGTGTGGGTGAGCGTACACGTGAAGGTAATGACTTATTACGTGAGATGTTGGAGTCTGGCATTATCAAATACGGTGAACACTTCATGGAAGGCATGGAAAAAGGCGAATGGCCTTTGGACACTGTTGACCAAGAATTAATGAAAGAATCTAAATGTACTTTCGTATTCGGTCAGATGAATGAGCCTCCAGGTGCACGTGCACGTGTAGCGTTATCAGGTTTGACAGTTGCAGAATATTTCCGTGATGGTGAAGGTGATGGACAAGGTAAAGACGTATTATTCTTCATCGATAACATCTTCCGTTTCACACAAGCGGGTTCCGAGGTATCAGCGTTATTAGGTCGTATGCCATCAGCGGTAGGTTACCAACCGACACTTGCTACAGAGATGGGTTTGATGCAAGAGCGTATTACTTCAACTAAAAACGGATCTATTACTTCAGTACAAGCGGTATATGTACCTGCCGATGACTTAACTGACCCTGCTCCAGCGACTACTTTCGCTCACTTGGATGCAACTACAGTATTGTCACGAAAAATTGCTGAGTTAGGTATTTACCCTGCGGTGGATCCTTTGGATTCTACTTCACGTATCTTATCTCCAGCAGTATTAGGTGCTGAGCACTACGATACAGCGCAACGTGTGAAAGAAATCTTACAACGTTACAAAGAATTGCAAGATATCATCGCTATCTTAGGTATGGACGAGTTATCTGAAGAAGATAAATTAACAGTACACCGTGCACGTCGTGTACAACGTTTCTTATCTCAACCATTCCACGTAGCGGAGCAATTTACAGGTTTGAAAGGTGTATTAGTAGACATCAAAGATACAATCAAAGGTTTCAACATGATCATCGATGGTGAAGTGGATGAATACCCAGAAGCAGCTTTCAACTTGGTAGGTTCGATTGACGAAGCTATCGAAAAAGGTAAGAAATTATTAGCAGAAGCAGTTTAATTATAAGTATTGAGTACTGAGTATAGGGTAATGAGATTTTCTCTACTCCATACTCAATACTCCATACTCAATACTATATAGCAAAATGAAATTACAAGTAATAACTCCAGACAAAATAGCCTACGAAGGTGATGTAACAGCAGTTACAGTACCTGGGTCTGCTGGTTCTTTCCAAATTTTGAAAGATCACGCTGCTATTGTCTCTACGTTAGAAGATGGCAAAGTCATTATCAAAGGTAATGCTGGCGAAGAAGTCATTATTATTAAAGGCGGTGTAGTCGAAGTAAAGGACAACAATATCATCGTTTTGGCAGAAGGAATTGTGCAAGGATAACGATTTACAATATTGCTTAAATAGCCCTTAAGACTTCAAGTTTTAAGGGCTATTTTTTTATACTTTTTATGCACAAAAACCAATTTCAGGAAGAATATTGAAGAAATTCTAAAGTTCTAGCCAAACAACAAAATGAACCAATTTTAATTTGGGTTCACCTATTGGAAAATTTTATTTTGTATAAAACAAAATTTATAGAACATATCTAACAAATAAACCAGAAATCGAAATAAAAAACTTTTTCAAAATAATATATTTGGCTATTGTAAAGAATTTTATTTCGTCTTAACTTGACAAAGCATCTTATTCGAGAAGTGCACCATTGCTTGGGGAGGGTAAGGACACTTTATAATTAACATTATGCAATACTATAATCATAACACTAAAATATTTCTAAATGGTCAATTCGTACTTGCAAATTCTGCAGGTATAGATTTATTTGCACAGTCATTGCATTATGGTTATGCTGCTTTTGAAGGTCTTAGAGCTTACAGTACGCATAATGGTACACGCATTTTTAAAGCTGAAGCACACTTAGAAAGATTGCGTAAATCTTGTGAAGCAATAGGATTACCCTATAAGTGGAATAATAGAACGTTAATTGAAAAGTGTTATGAATTGTTGGAGATCAACAATCTACGCTCTGCCTATATAAGACCTTTGGTATTCACAGGATCTAATATGCATCTAACATCTTCAGAAGATGCAAATATTATGTTGGCAGCTTGGGAATGGGGACCTTATTTGGGACAACATTTGTTGCGCGTGAACATCTCAAGCTACGAGCGCCCAAATCCGAAATCTTTTCATATTGACGCAAAGATTTCTGGACAATATATCAATTCTATCTTAGCCTCTACAGATGCTATTCGACAAGGGTATGATGAGGCCTTATTATTAGATCAAGATGGATATGTCGCACAAGCTTCAAGTGAGAATTTATTTATAGAAAAAGATTATAAGATATATACCCCACCACTAGACAATATATTCCCAGGGATCACCAGACAAACAGTGATTGGAATTTGTAAGGAGTTGGGATTCGATATCATCGAAAAGAAACTAACCATCCAGGATATATACACAGCAGACAGTGCCTTCTTAAGTGGCACTGCCGCTGAAATTATCGGGATAAAACAAGTAGATCATATTATTTATAAAGAAGAATGGGAGCATAGTATTGGTGCTACTATCCAACGAAAATATAAAAACTTAGTATTAGAGCAAGAGAATTATGAAGTCATCATCTGATAACGAAAAGGGATTAAATAAGTACAGCCGCATATTCACACAAGACGAGACACAACCAGCTGCCAAAGCTATGCTTTATGGTATTGGTTTGACGGATGCGGATATGGACAAAGCACAAGTCGGAATTGCCAGTATGGGCTACGATGGTAATACATGTAATATGCACTTGAATGACTTAGCTCAGGTCGTCAAAAAAGGAACATGGGATAATGGCTTGGTCGGACTTACTTTTGGTACTATTGGTGTGAGTGATGGTATGAGTAATGGTACAGATGGTATGCGTTATTCCTTAGTATCACGCGACGTCATCGCAGACAGTATCGAAACTATTTGCGGTGGTCAATACTATGATGGATTAATCGCTATCCCAGGATGTGACAAAAATATGCCGGGTGCTATTATAGCGATGGCACGTCTAGACCGACCTGCAATTATGGTGTATGGTGGTACAATCGCTCCAGGTCATTATAAAGGTGAAGAATTAAATATCGTTTCTGCTTTCGAAGCGTTAGGACAAAAGATTTGTGGTAACATGTCGGAAGAAGATTTCCAAGGTGTCATCAAACATACTTGTCCAGGTGCTGGTGCTTGTGGTGGTATGTATACCGCTAACACTATGGCATCAGCTATTGAAGCTTTGGGAATGAGTTTACCTTATTCTTCATCCAATCCTGCTATTTCGGCTGAGAAACAAGCTGAATGTTTAGATGCAGGTAAATACATTCGTATATTATTAGAAAAAGATATTAAGCCTTCGGATATCATGACACGCAAAGCATTTGAGAATGCATTACGTTCTATCATTATCTTGGGCGGAAGTACCAATGCAGTCTTACACTTTATCGCTATTGGTAAAGCTGTTGGCGTAGATATCACACAAGATGATTTCCAACGCATGTCGGATGAAACGCCAGTATTGGCAGATTTCAAACCATCAGGAAAATATTTGATGCAAGATTTGCAACAATATGGTGGTACACCAGCAGTATTGCGTTATTTATTAGATAACGGTTTATTACATGGTGATTGTATCACAGTGACAGGTAAAACTGTTGCAGAAAACTTGGCTGATGTAAAATCTATTATTGATTACAACCAACCTATCATCAAACCATTGAGTGAACCTATAAAAGCAACAGGTCACTTGCAAATTCTTTATGGAAACTTAGCAGAAAAAGGTTCTGTAGCAAAGATTTCAGGTAAAGAAGGTGAGAAATTTGTTGGCCCTGCTCGTGTATTCGATGGCGAGCATGATTTGGTTGCAGGTATTGCGTCTGGACGAATTCAAAAAGGTGATGTTGTGGTAATTAAAAATGAAGGTCCTATCGGTGCTCCAGGTATGCCTGAAATGTTGAAGCCTACTTCATTAATCATTGGTGCTGGTTTAGGAAAATCTGTAGCCTTGATTACTGATGGTCGTTTCTCTGGTGGTACACACGGTTTTGTAGTTGGTCACATTACACCAGAAGCCTATAAAGGTGGATTGATTGGTTTAGTAGAAGATAACGATATTATCGAAATCGACGCCGTGAACAACACTATAACCTTAAAAGTGGAAGATAGCGTAATCGCTGAACGTCGTACTAAATGGACACAACCAGCATTGAAAGTGACGAAAGGTGTATTGTACAAATATGCGAAAACAGTAGCTGATGCTTCACAAGGTTGTGTGACGGATTTATAAAATAAGTAAAAATTCAAAAATCAAAATTAAAAATTTGGTCTTTGGATATTGAATTTGACTAATGAACTTTTAAGGGTATTGAGGAATAAAAAAGTCTTTTGCCTTTTTAATTATAACTTTTGACTTAATAAAATGAGTACACTGGAGAAAACAGAAACAAAGAACATCCAAACCATTGCAGCCAACACACAGATATCTGGTTCGCAAGCGGTATTGGAAGCTTTGATTCATGAAGGAGTAGATACGGTATTCGGCTATCCTGGCGGTGCGATTATGCCAATTTATGATGCATTATATGATTATAATGATAAATTAAAGCATATTCTAGTCCGTCACGAGCAAGGCGGTATTCACGCTGCTCAAGGGTTTGCACGTACTTCAGGTCGTGTTGGTGTCGCTTTCGCAACATCTGGTCCTGGCGCAACAAACTTGGTAACAGGTCTAGCAGATGCTATGATTGATAGCAATCCCATAGTCTGTATTACAGGTCAAGTATTTGCATCCTTATTAGGTACTGATGCATTCCAAGAAACTGATGTAATTAATATTACTAGTCCAGTGACAAAATGGAATTATCAGGTTACTGATGCGACAGAAATTCCTTCAGTTTTAGCTAAAGCATTTTATATCGCGCGTACTGGCCGTCCAGGACCTGTATTGATTGATATAACGAAGAATGCGCAAATGCAGTTATTCGATTATTTGGGTTATGAAGTTTGTAATCACATACGTAGTTACCGTCCAAAACCAATCATTCGTCACGAATACGTAGAAGAGGCTGCTGCATTAATTAACTCCGCAAAAAAACCATTTGTAATCTTTGGTCAAGGTGTAATCTTAGGTAAAGCAGAACAAGAATTCAAAGAATTCATCGAAAAAGGTGGTTTTCCTGCTGCTACAACTGTAATGGGATTGAGCGCTTTAGAAACTGACCATCTACAACACGTAGGTATGTTGGGTATGCACGGTAACTATGCACCGAACGTAATGACCAACGAATGTGATGTGCTTATTGCTGTAGGTATGCGTTTTGATGACCGTGTAACAGGTCGTTTGGATAAATATGCTAAACAAGCGAAAGTAGTACATTTAGATATTGACCCTGCTGAAATCGATAAAAATGTAAAAGCAACAGTTCCTGTTTGGGGTGATTGTAAAGAAACATTGCCATTATTGACGGCTTTGCTTTCGGGAAATGATCATTCCGCTTGGTTACAACAATTCAGAGATTTAGAAAAAGAAGAAATCAAAGAAGTTATATACAACGAATTGAACCCAACGAGTGATATTATGACGATGGGCGAAGTAATTCGTGTGTTGAATGAATTGACTAATGGTGATGCTGTGATCGTAACAGATGTAGGTCAGCACCAAATGGTTGCTTGTCGCTATGCGAAGTTCAATTCTTCAAAATCAAATGTTACTTCTGGTGGCCTTGGTACTATGGGATTTGGCTTACCAGCCGCTATTGGTGCTTGGTATGGTGCACCTGAGCGTGATGTTATTGCTATTATAGGTGACGGTGGTTTCCAAATGACTTTACAAGAGTTGGGTACTATTATGCAATTCGGTGCCAAAGTAAAAATCTTGATTTTGAATAATGAGTTCTTAGGGATGGTACGTCAATGGCAACAGTTGTTCCACGACAAACGCTATTCTTTCGTGAACATCACAAGTCCTGACTTTGTCGCATTAGCGAAGTCATACTATTTGGATGGCAATAAAATTTCGAAACGTAAGGACTTAGAATCAGCATTGAAAACAATGCTTGACCACGATGGAGGGTATTTATTAGAAGTAATGGTTGGTAAAGAAAACAACGTATTCCCAATGGTAGCGCAAGGCACAAGTGTATCAGAGATTAGATTAAAATAAAAATGGAAAAGCAAGAATTTACCATTACACTATATACAGAAAACGCTATCGGTATGATAGGTCGTATTTCTAATATTTTTTCAAGACGTAAAATCAACATCGAAAGTTTGAATACTTCTCCTTCTGAGGTTGATGGTATTCACCGTTTCACGATTTTGATTACCGAATCAGAAGATGTGGTTCGCAAACTTTGTCGTCAAATTGAAAAACAAGTTGAAGTTTTGAAAGCATATTTCAACACAAATGATGAATTGATCTGGCAAGAACAAGCCTTGTACAAAGTACCAACAGAAGTAGTGAACGAAAAAGTTTACGTAGAGCGTTTATTGCGTGAATATGGTGCTACAGTAGTTGTAATTCGTCCAGATTACATCGTATTCGAAACAGCAGGTCATCGCGAAGAAATTGACCGATTGACAGCAGAATTGACTAAATACGGCTTAATCGAATTCGTACGTGGTGCGCGTATTGCCATCATTAAAGCTAGTGCGGGTTTCCACTCAAAATTAAAACAATTCGAAAGAGAAGAGCCATCTCCAGAAATCGTAGAAAACGAATTCTTAGACCAACAAGACCAAGTCTTCACGATGTAATAAGATGAAAGAAGTATTCAAATTTATTATAGATGCGCGCAAAGCTTTCATTAAGGATATTGAAAGTCTTTCATTAGAGGAGTTAAACGAAATTCCGGCAGGATTCAACAATAACATTATTTGGAATTTTGGGCATATTGTGGTCACTACGCCCGTATTGTGTTATGTACGTACAGGAATTTTGACTGATGCTTCGAGTGTGAAATATGTTTCTGCATACGCTAAAGGCACAAAGCCGACTTACTTTGTTACACAAGAAGAGGTAGAAGAGTTGAAGGCTTTAGCTATTTCAACGATTGAAACACTTGAAAAGGACTACAATGAAGGTAAACTAAAAAATATTGTTCCTTTCGAAACAAGCACATATGGTGCACTTCTGGAAAGTATTGAAGATGTTATCATTACCACAGCTGGTCACGACAATACACATTTGGGTTATGTGACAGCACAAAAAAGAATAATCAACAACAATAAATAAAACTTAAGAAAAGACTAATTAAAATAGTACGACAATGGCAAATTATTTTAACACATTACCTCTTAGAGAGCAATTAAACCAATTAGGTGTAGCTGAATTTATGGACTCATCAGAATTCGCTGATGGCGTAAATGCTTTAAAAGGTAAAAAAATCGTAATCGTAGGTGCGGGTGCACAAGGTTTGAACCAAGGTTTAAATTTAAGAGATTCTGGTTTGGACGTTTCTTACGCGTTACGTAAAGAAGCTATTGAGCAAAAAAGAGATTCTTGGAAAAATGCAACTGACAACAATTTCACAGTAGGTACGTATGATGAGTTAATTCCTACAGCTGATTTAGTTATCAACTTGACTCCAGATAAACAACATACAGCAGTAATCAATGCCGTAATGCCATTGATGAAACAAGGTGCTACATTATCTTATTCGCACGGTTTCAACATCGTGGAAGAAGGTATGCAAATCCGTAAAGATATCACTGTTATCATGGTTGCACCTAAATGTCCAGGTTCTGAAGTACGTGCGGAGTACTTGAGAGGCTTTGGTGTACCTACATTAATCGCTGTTCACCCAGAAAATGACCCTCAAGGTAAAGGATGGGCTGAAGCAAAAGCGTACTGTGTAGGTACAGGTGGTCACCGTGCAGGTGTATTGAAATCGTCATTCGTAGCAGAGGTTAAATCTGACTTAATGGGTGAGCAAACTATCCTTTGTGGTTTGTTACAAACTGGTTCTATCCTTTCTTTCGACAAAATGGTTGAAAAAGGTATCGATGCTGGTTACGCTTCTAAACTTGTTCAATACGGTGTTGAGGTTATCACTGAAGCCTTAAAACACGGTGGTGTATCAGGTATGCTTGACCGTTTGAGTAACCCTGCTAAAATCAAAGCTTTTGAATTGTCAGAAGAATTGAAAGATATCATGCGTCCATTGTTCCAAAAACACCAAGACGATATCATGTCTGGTGAATTCTCTAAAACAATGATGGAAGACTGGGCTAATGGTGATGCAAACTTATTGAAATGGAGAGCTGAAACTGGTGAAACTGCTTTCGAAAAAACACCTGCTGGCGATGTTAAAATCAATGAGCAAGAATATTTCGACAACTACTTATTAATGGTTGCTTTCGTAAGAGCTGGTGTGGAATTGGCTTTCGAAACTATGGTTGAGGCAGGTATCAAACCTGAGTCTGCGTACTACGAGTCATTACACGAAACTCCACTTATTGCGAATACAATCGCGCGTAAAAAATTGTTTGAAATGAACCGTGTTATTTCGGATACTGCTGAGTACGGATGCTATTTGTTCGACCAAGCTTGTAAGCCATTATTAGCTGATTTCATGAAAACAGTTGATACAGATATCGTTGGAAAAAACTTCAATGAAGGTAAAGATGGTTCTGTAGATAATACGAAATTGGTTCAAATCAATGAAGTATTGCGAAATCATCCAGTAGAGATCGTAGGACGTAAATTACGTAAAGCGATGACTGCAATGAAGACGATTAAAACAGTTTAATATTTCGTAATTTTGATAATTACAACAAAGGGATAAAGCGCATAAAAGGCCTTTATCCCTTTCGAAATTACTTATACTATCATAAGAGAAATGGGAAAAACATTAGTAGAAAAAATTTGGGATGCTCACGTCGTCAAGCGAGCGGAGGGTTTTCCAGATATATTGTATATCGATACGCATTTGATTCATGAGGTTACTTCTCCTCAAGCATTCGATGGTTTGCGCAAAAGAGGTCTTCCTGTATTCCGTCCTAATCAAACTGTTGCGACAGCCGATCACAACGTTCCTACTTTAGACCAACACCTTCCGATTAAAGAAGAATTATCGCGCTACCAAGTGGATATGTTGACAAAAAACACGTCAGAATTTGGCATCGAGTTATATGGTTTAGGTCATCCTTATCAAGGTATAGTACACGTTATCGGCCCAGAATTGGGTATCACATTACCAGGTAAAACTATGGTTTGTGGTGATAGCCATACATCGACACATGGTGCTTTTGGTGCTATTGCGTTCGGTATCGGTACATCTCAAGTAGAACAAGTTTTCGCGACTCAATGTTTATTGCAATCAAAACCAAAAACGATGAAAATCGAAGTGAATGGTGAATTGCAAAAAGGTGTCGGTGCAAAAGATATTATCCTTTACGTGATCTCTAAAACTACCGCAGCAGGTGGTACAGGATATTTCGTAGAGTTCGCTGGTTCAGCGATCCGCTCTTTGAGCATGGAAGGTCGTATGACAGTATGTAACATGAGTATCGAAATGGGCGCGCGAGGTGGACTTATTGCTCCTGACGAAACGACTTTTGAATACATCAAAGGCAGAGAATTTGCACCTAAAGGTGAGAAATGGGATGAGGCATTAGCGTACTGGAAAACTTTGTACACGGATGAAGATGCGGAGTTTGATGCAGTATTAACTTTTGATGCGGCAGATATTCAACCAATGATTACTTACGGTACGAATCCAGGAATGGGTATCGGTGTAAAACAATCTATTCCCACAACAGCAGCACAACCAGAAAGTGAGCAACCTTCTTACCAAAAGGCATTAGACTACATGGGTTTTGCAGATGGTGAACAAGTGTTGGGTAAACCGGTTGATTACGTTTTTATCGGCTCATGTACAAATTCTCGTATCGAAGATTTACGTCAAGTAGCTGAATTTGTTTCTGGTAAACAAAAAGCTGAAGGTGTAGAAGTTTGGATTGTACCGGGCTCAAAACAAGTAGAAGCACAAGCAATAGCGGAAGGCATCGACAAAGTATTCGAAGCAGCAGGTTTCCAATTGCGTGAACCAGGATGTTCGGCGTGTTTGGGTATGAACGAAGATAAAATCCCAGCTGGTAAATACTGTGTTTCTACATCAAACCGTAACTTCGAAGGTCGACAAGGTCCTAATGCCCGTACAATGTTGGTAAGTCCTTTGACAGCAGCAGCAGCAGCTATCACTGGTAAAGTTACAGATGTAAGAGAATTAATTTAATAGCATTGATTCAAGGCATATGATATTAGAAGTAGCTATTCTTAATGTTAAAAGTGATCTTACTGATGAATTCGAGAAATCGTTTTCAAAAGCACAGAAAATCATCAGCAATATGAAAGGCTACATATCACATGAATTAAAAAAGTGTTTAGAAACACCAAATAAATATATTTTATTGGTCAACTGGGAAACTTTAGAAGATCATACAATTGGATTCCGTGAGTCCAAGGAATATCAAGAATGGAAAGAGTTACTGCACCATTTTTACGATCCTTTCCCAACAGTTGAACATTACATTTAATTCCTTTTGAATTTTAACTTTTTACTTTAACAAAATGTGTCAAATTTGTCAAGCAGTCACTGTTACCGAAAACAAGGTGATAGATAGAACAGGCCAAAATGCCTCTTCTATCTTCAACCAACGTATATTGGAACAGGATTACAGAACACTTAAATCAGCATTGAAGCCTGGTTTGAAAGTTTTGGATATTGGCTGTGGTACAGGTTCGATTACCAAGGATATTGCGAAGTTGGTTGGCCCAACCGGCTATGTCATTGGAGTAGACAATACCGAATCTTTCGTTGCTGAAGGCAAAAAGCTTTTTGCTGATGTAGAGAATCTTGAACTTATCCACATGGATATTTTAGATTTCGAATCGGAAGAAAAATTTGACTTGATTGTATCTGCGCGCACGTTTCAATGGATTTCGACTTTGGACAAAGCTATTGATAAAGTAAAATCATTGTTGAAGCCAAATGGTCAAGTATCCATTTTGGATTACAACCACGAAGCCATCAATTGGACACCAAAAATTCCTGCAAGCATGCAGAATTTTTACAATATGTTTTTGATGTGGCGCAAAGATGCCGGCATGAATAACCGCATTGGTTTTGACTTGATTGATATCTTTGAAGAACATGGATTTGATCAAATTGAGATTTTCAATGCAGATGAACATTACGAAAGAATGTTTCCTGGCCACGTAGAAAAGATCAAAGTTTGGTCAAAAGTAGCGAGTTCTAAACAAATGGTTGAAGAAGGTTATATTTCCGACGAAGACCGTTTGCAAGCTATTGCAGATTACAACAATTGGGCTGATAAAGAAGCCACAAGTATGACCATGAAGCTAAGAGAAGTAAGGGCGCGTTTAAATTAAAAAGTAAAAATTAGAATTTAAAAAACACAGGATTAACAATTCAATTAAACACAAATTAGATAGGTTTTGACCTTTTAATTTTAAATTTTCACTTTGAAAGATGAAAAAATTTGAAAAATTAACTTCAACAGTAGTTCCACTACCGATTGAAAATATCGATACAGATCAAATCATTCCGGCTCGTTTTTTAAAAGCGACGACTCGTGAAGGTTTTGGTGAAAACTTATTCCGCGATTGGCGTTTTGACAACAACAATCAGCCAAAAGCTGACTTCGTATTGAACAATCCTCAGTATTCGGGTCAAGTGTTGGTTGCTGGCAAGAACTTCGGCTGTGGCTCATCTCGTGAGCATGCTGCTTGGGCGATTGACGATTATGGCTTCAAAGTCGTGGTAAGTTCATTCTTTGCTGACATTTTCAAAGGAAATGCGTTGAACAATGGTGTATTGCCAATCACAGTATCGGAAGAATTTTTGGAAAAAATCTTCGCGCAAGTTTTCATTGATGCAAATGCACAACTAGTGGTAGATTTGGAAGCACAAACATTGACTATTGCAGCTACAGGTGAATCATTCGAATTCGAAATCAATCCATATAAAAAATCATGTTTGATTAACGGATACGATGACATCGACTTTATCTTGAGTCACACCGCTGAAATTGAAAACTTCGAGCAAACAAGACCTTTTTCTTTTTATAGAGATTAAGAATTATAACTTCACTTCGAACGGAACGAAGTGAAGAGAGAAATCTGCACTTAATTGAGAATTATTAATCTACAATTGTCAATTGTTTAGATTCCTCCAATCGTCGGAATGACAAATAAAAATAAAAATGACAGAACCAGTCGTCCATATTGCTAATTTAACGATTCAATACCCAAATAATGTGGTATTGAGTTCCCTTTCTTGGTCTATCCAGCAAGGGGAAAATTATGTTATTGGAGGCACGTCTGGTTCTGGCAAAACTACTTTAGCAAAAGCTATCGCAGGTTTAATTCCTGCAGATAATTCTATAAAATTGAACTTCGATTCATCGAAATCACTGCCTGCTAAAGTAGTCTATATATCCAATTGGTATCAGTTTACCAATTTAGAAGGCGACCGCAATTTCTACTACCAACAACGCTATAACCACCATCAAGGTCACGATACTTTGACGGTGAAAGCCGAGTTAGAACACTTCGCTAAGAAAGAAAATTTAGACCTTTCGTCTATTCAACAACGCATTCAGGATTTTGGATTTGAAGATGTACAATCTTCTCAACTGATTGAATTGTCAAGTGGCGAACACAAGAAATTACAATTGGTTCGCGGATTGTGGGCGAAACCGCAACTTTTAATTATTGACGAACCTTATACAGGTTTGGACAAAAAATCAAGGTTCGTTTTGAATACGTGGTTGGATGAATTGGTACAAGAGGGTGTCCAACTTATTCTGATTACCAACGATACCTTATTACCACAATCTATCAATCGTTTTGCACATATTGTGAATGGCAAAATCGAAATTGTGGATTCTCCAGCAGAATTTGCTAAAGATAAAAAACGTCAGAGAAAGGAATTACCTGCTTTTTTACAAGATATTCCAGAAACCGACTACGAGACAATAGCTGAGCTGAACAATATTTTTATTCGCTACGGCGAAAAGGTTGTATTGAAAGATGTATCATGGAAAGTGAATGTTGGCGAAAAATGGTTGTTACAAGGGCCAAATGGTTCGGGCAAATCGACTCTATTAAGCCTTATCAATGGCGACCATCCTCAGGCTTATGGTCACGATCTTTCTTTGTTTGGAAACAAAAGAGGTACGGGTGAAAGCATTTGGGATATAAAACAAAAAATCGGGATTATTTCTCCCGAAATGCACTGGTATTTTGACCAAAACGCTACCGTTTGGCATACCATTGCTTCTGGATTTTACGACAGTATCGGATGGTTTATTGACGTAAAATTTCAAGAGAAAAAACAAATAGAAGAATTATTGGAGTTTTTTGATTTAACGGAATACAAAAATCAAAATCTGCACACTTTACCGCTAGGAAAACAAAGGCTAGCATTATTGGCAAGAACAATTATCAAAAATCCGCCATTACTGGTATTGGATGAGCCTTGTCAAGGTTTGGATAATGACCAAGCCAAATATTTTAACGATGTAGTAGATGAGTTAGCGCAATACGGCAAAACATTAATTTATGTGGGGCATTATGAGTCGCAATTGCCATCCTGCATCGAACATAGAATTGTATTAGAGAAGGGCGAAGTAAAAGCCATAGAAAATATAAGTGTAAAAGATAAACATTTAGAAAGCGTTATTTTGTAAGATTTGAAAATCAATAAGCCAAATGCTTTTTTGACTTTTCATTTTTTACTTTTTACTTTGAAAAGAAAATGAAGAAAAATATTCTAATCATTCCAGGTGATGGAATCGGACAAGAAGTTACAACTTGGGGTAAACAAGTATTGGAGGCTATTGCAGCAAAGTATAACCATGATTTCGTATTTGACGAAGCGATTATGGGACATACTGCAATCGAGGCTACAGGTAACCCATTACCAGATGAAACTTTAGAAAAAGCAAAAGCTTCGGATGCAATCCTATTTGGTGCAATAGGTCATGCCAAATATGACAATGACCCTTCTGCAAAGGTTCGTCCTGAGCAAGGTTTATTGAAAATCCGCAAAGAGTTAGGTTTATATGCAAACTTACGTCCTATTTTATTATTTGATGAATTATTAGATGCCTCAAGTTTAAAACCTGAAGTGTTACGTGGAACAGATATTTTATTCTTCCGCGAATTGACAGGTGATGTTTATTTTGGTGAGAAAAAACGCAATGAGGACAACACATTTGCTTCGGATTTGATGAACTACCACCGTTACGAAGTAGAGCGTATTGCACGCAAAGCTTACGAAGCAGCGCGCACACGTGGCAAAAAATTATGTTCGGTAGATAAAGCTAACGTATTGGAAACTTCACGTCTTTGGAGAGAAGTGGTTCAAGAGCTGGCAAAAGAATATTCGGATGTAGAAACAGAGCACATGTTTATCGATAATGCAGCAATGCAATTGGTAAAAAATCCGAAAAAATTTGATGTCGTATTGACTGCTAATTTATTTGGTGATATCTTGACGGATGAAGCATCGCAAATCGCAGGTTCGATGGGTATGTTGGCGTCAGCATCTATCGGCGACAGTACAGGATTCTTCGAGCCAATACACGGTTCTGCACACGATATCGCTGGACAAAACAAAGCTAACCCATTAGCTTCTATACTATCGGCAGCCTTATTATTGGATATTGCATTTGGTCTTCAAGAAGAAGCTAAAACTGTTACAACTGCTGTAGCCGATACGTTGAAAGCGGGCTGGAGAACTGGTGATATTGCAAATGCAGAAACACCTGCAGATAAAATTTTGGGCACAAATGAAATGGGTGCTAAAGTTTTAGAATTTATTAAGTAGAAATAACCAAGGTATAATCATATAAAGGAAAAGACTATGTTACACGATCCGAATCACTTATACATTTTCGACACGACATTACGTGATGGTGAACAAGTACCGGGATGTCAATTGACAACAATTGAAAAAGTTGAAATTGCAAAAGATCTTGAACGTCTAGGCGTGGATATCATCGAAGCAGGTTTTCCTGTGTCAAGCCCTGGTGATTTTCAATCTGTAGTTGAATTATCAAAAGCTGTAAATGATGTAATCATTTGTGCATTGACACGTGCAAATGAAAATGATATCAAAGTTGCTGCTGAAGCACTTAAATATGCAAAAAGACCTCGTATTCATACTGGTATAGGTGTATCTGACGTACATATTCAGTATAAATTTAATAGTACACACGATGCAATTTTAGAGCGTGGTATTGCAGCGGTAAAATATGCAAAACAATTCGTTGAAGATATAGAGTTTTATGCAGAAGACGCTGGTCGTTCAAATCCAGAATACTTAGCACGTATGATCGAAGGTGTTATTGCTGCTGGGGCTACAGTTGTCAATATCCCGGATACAAATGGCTATTGCTTGCCCCATCAATATGGTAATATTATCAAATATTTGAAGGAAAATGTAAGCAACATTGACCAAGCGATCATTTCTGCCCATTGCCACAACGATTTAGGACTAGCAACAGCTAATTCTATCGCTGCTGTACAAAATGGAGCTCGTCAAGTAGAATGTACAATAAATGGTATCGGCGAACGTGCTGGTAACACTTCACTAGAAGAAGTTGCTATGATCTTGAAAGTGCATAATAAGGAATTTGGCAATTTGACTTCAAATATCGACAGCAAAATGTTCACTTATTTATCACGTAAAGTAAGTGAGATGATGAATATGCCTGTACAGCCAAATAAAGCTATCGTGGGTAGAAATGCTTTCGCACACAGCTCAGGTATTCACCAAGATGGTTTCTTAAAACACCGTGAGACTTACGAAATTATGCGTCCAGAAGATGTTGGTTTAGCAGAAGCGGATATAATCTTGACTGCACGTTCGGGTCGTCATGCATTAAAACATCACTTAGAACGCCTTGGCCATCACTTAGACAAAGAAGTCTTAGCAAGCACTTACGAACGATTCTTGGTTTTAGCTGACGCTAAAAAAGAAATCACCGACGAAGATTTATTGACGTTGGTAAAATAATATTATATTCAGCAAGACGTCATTCAATCAATGGCGTCTTGTTAGTTTTATAGCGATGAACATAACATTAGTCTTATATCTTTCTGTGTCTCTGATATGTTTGAGCAACATCGTCTCTGCCCAGAATAGAAAAACTTTAGCTGATTTTGAAAAAGAATATACCGAAAAGGAATACATAGACCTAAAACAAAGGCTCAATACTTATCCTTTTAAAGAGACACATATTATTAAAATCTATTCTTGTAATCCTAATCCTAATTTAACAAATGACACTATTGAGAATAACTTCTCCTATGATAATCTTATAAAAGATTGGATTGAAAATGCAGAGGATTCCACACTATTAAATCAAAAAGATATTGAAGTTATTTCTGATATCATCTTAAATAGTAATAATGTAGAAACAGCCTATAAAATGGCTGAGAAAGCGTATAAACACTATAACTTATATCCAAATGATATATTTGGTTGGGCCAAAGGAGTAAGTGGTACGACCATATATGAACGTATTAAAATCATCCAGCCAACGAAACTCTTAGCTTTCTATAATAACAAATTTGAACTCATATACTACATTGGATTAGATTTTAGCAAAGCGCAGTCGGAATCATTTTCAAAGGACGATTCTATCAAACTTCATGGTTTTAGTGATAATTTGCTCAAAATGTATTTCAATAAAATATCACTAAAGACATTATAAATCACTTAAAAAATACTAAATATGAGTGTAGATTTAAAAACTTTACCAATCGATTCTATACAAGCAAAGGCAAGAATTAAGGATGTAGTGACAAGGACTCCTTTGCAATACAATATACATTTGTCCGAGAGATATGGTGCGGATATTTATCTAAAAAGAGAAGATCTACAAGTTGTACGTTCGTACAAATTACGCGGTGCTTTCAACAAAATTTCATCTTTATCCGCAGAACAACGTGCTGCAGGTGTAGTCTGTGCTAGTGCTGGAAATCACGCCCAAGGTGTAGCGTTATCGTGCAAAAGATTAGATATCAAAGGGGTCATCTTTATGCCTGGCCCTACTCCTCGTCAAAAAATTACCCAAACAGAAATGTGGGGCAATGGCAACATTGAAATCATTTTGACAGGAGATACTTTTGACGATTGTCAAAAGGCCGCCTTAGATTATTGTGCACAAAACAATATGACCTTCATCCCTCCTTTTGATGATTTAGAAATCATTGAAGGACAAGGAACAGTCGCTGTTGAAATTTTGGAAGATCTTGCAGATGTGGATGCTATCATCTTGCCGATTGGTGGCGGTGGTTTATCTTCTGGCGTGAGTTATCACATGCGCAAATACTCACCTTCCACCAAATTATATGGCGTAGAGCCCGAAGGTGCGCCTTCGATGCAAGCTGCCTTAGCAAATGGCGGCCCAATTGAACTAGAACAAATCAACAAATTTGTGGATGGTGCTGCAGTAAAGAAAATCGGTCAATTGACTTATGATATCAGTTCTCAATTGCTGGATTCTGTCAAATCTATTCCCGAAGGAAAAATCTGTACGACAATATTAGAATTGTACAATAAAGATGCTATCGTTGCAGAGCCGGCTGGCGCTTTGGCAATTGCGGCATTGGAATTTCACAAAGAAGAGATTAAAGGAAAGAAAGTAGTTTGTGTAGTGTCTGGAGGTAATAATGACATCGATCGTATGAGCGAGATAAAAGAAATGTCTTTGCTTTACGAAGGTTTCAAACACTACTTTATTGTACGCTTTCCGCAAAGACCAGGTGCTTTACGTTTGTTAGTGACTGAGGTTTTAGGTCCAAAAGATGATATTACGCGTTTTGAATATATCAAGAAAACTGAACGTGAACGTGGCCCTGCATTAATCGGAATTGAGTTAAACAGTCCAAAAGATTATATTCCATTTATCGAACGCTTAAAAGCTTACAAATTCGATTTCATAGAAATTAATAAAGACCAAACATTATTTGAATATTTGGTGTAAAAAACTATAATACAAATGTTTAAAGCTCCGGAAATCCTGAGCTTTTTTTGTTATATTCATACACCATTAATCTATGAATGAACAATTTAGTTTTTCAGACGTTATAAATAGGTAGAAGCTTATAAACTAAACTATTTAGCTATGAAAAATAAAATTACGACAGCCCAAGACAAGAGTAGAAATAAAGAAATGGGGAATCCGACTTCCGACAAACAATTTATGGATACTAAAACGATGAAGAGACATCAAGGATTACCGAATCTGGGTGCAAGAAGAAATGGTTCGCAAAGAGATAACAATTCCACAGATAACGAATAAATCAACTTTTATGAAATCAAAATTAAGCATATTGGCAATTATCATTGCCTTTATTTCGACGAGTTTCGTCTTTGCACAACAAGACAAAACCAAGCGACCTAGCCCTGCAGATTCAGTGCATGTCACTACGGCAGATGGTGTCCATATTGCCATTCACTACAGCAAACCTTCATTGAAAGGACGTCAATTTGGCGTTGACCTCGCAAAATTCGGGGAAGTATGGCGCACAGGTGCCAATGAAATTACTTCAATTGCATTTGATAAGGATGTATTGGTTGAAGGTCAAGCATTGCCAAAAGGCAAGTACGGTCTTTGGACTATTCCAGGGCAAACCGAAACAACAGTGATTTTCAGTAAAAAGTCAGAAGGTTGGGGAGTAAGATATACAGATCAAGACGATCAGTTGCGTGTGAAAGTTAAAAATTCGAAAGGTAAATCTTCGGTAGAACAGTTTACCATTTCGGTTGATCCTGCTGGAAAAATAAATTTAGCGTGGGGAGAAATGATAATCCCTATAACAGTAAAAATTGCAAAATAGCCTTTGCAGTAATTAAAGAGAGAATGGCTGGAAAATTTCCAGCCATTCTTAATTTTATGTTACTTCCCTTTCAAATATTTCTCTAAGAACTGGTCTTGCTCCCACAACAAATGGAATATATTTTCTTTTGCGGCGTAACCGTGCGATTCGCGTGGTAAAATTACCATACGAACAGGCGCACCAAGATTTTTCAAAGCTTGGAAATATCGTTCTGTCTGCATGGTAAAAGTTCCTGGATTATTATCTGCCGCACCATGTGTCAACAACATTGGTGTTTTCATTTTATTTGCACTCATAAAAGGAGACATTGTCATATACAATTGCGGATCATCCCAAAAGTTGCGTTGCTCCGATTGGAAACCAAAAGGCGTCAATGTACGATTGTACGCACCTGAACGCGCAATACCCGCTGCAAATAAATTAGAATTTGATAACAAATGAGCTGTCATAAAAGCACCATAAGAATGGCCTCCAACAGCAACTTTTTTACGATCAATATAACCTAACTCATCCACTGCATTAATCGCAGCCTCTGCATTCGCTACCAACTGTGGAATAAATGTATCGTTTGGTTCAGCTTTTCCCTCTCCTACTATCGGGAACGCAGCATTATCCAAAACAGCATAACCTTTGGTCACCCAATAAATAAATGAACCATAACTCGGAAAAGTAAATTCCTTTGGATTAGCTGTACTCTGTCCCGCGGTTGTCTTATCTTTATATTCACGTGGATAAGCCCAAATCAAGAGTGGTAATTTTTCCTTTTTCGTAAAATCATATCCAGCTGGCAAATACAACGTACCTGACAATTCCACACCGTCATTGCGCTTGTAGTTCAACACTTCCTTGTGAACCGTCTCTAAACTTTTAAAAGGATTTTCGATCGCTGTAACAGCTTTTTGTTTACCTGATTTAATGTTCTTTGTATAATAATTCGGGTATTGCTTTGCTGATTGCAAAGAAATTAAAATATCTCCTTTTGTAATATCACTCACTTCGGCGATGCGTTCTTGCAAATCTGAAGAGGGTGCTGTATAAATGCGCTTTTTCTTTAAGGTTTTTAAATCCAATTCATCAATAAAAGGAAACTCACCCTCTTTTGTATGACCCGCTCCTACCCAATACGTTTTATCCTTATTAATGAACATACTAAAAGTTCCGAATTGGTTTCTTTCACGGTGTACAGCTCCTGGATGTGAATATACATCTTGACTGTTGCGGTCAATTAATAACCTAGCATCTCCTGTTGTTGGATTCAACACGAAAGATTTAGAATTACGTGTATCATACCAACTCGAAGACACTAACGCATACGTATCGTTACCCCAAATAATTCCAGCAAAACGATCTTTAACTTTTGTCAATGATTTTGGCTCAGCAGAGAATGGATACTCCCAAGTAAATAGCTCATCTCGGAATTCTGCAGGTTTATTGGCATCTCCCCCATCCAAAGCTTGCACGAAAAATAAAGTATTTGGCTTGTCTACACGCCATGTTAACATACGCTTGCCTGGTCGCGTTGAAGAAAATCCTTTAGGCATGATTTCCATGAGTGGTGTCTCATTTACTTTTTGTACCAACGAACCATCTATAGCATACACATTCGCTTCCTGCGGAAATGAATTGTAAGCAACAACGTATGAAAAAGGCTTTTTGAGTTTCGAAACTAAAACATACTTTCCATCTGGAGAGACATTAGCCTGGGTGTATAAGTCAGCAGACAAAAATTTGGTTTGCTGTCCCTGCAAATCAATCCAATACAATTCCGCTGTCGCTAAAGAAACAAAATCTTGCTCATCTTGCGGATTTTTCAACAAATCTTGATATGTTCTCAATTGTGAAACTTTACCTTCACTCGTAGATACAACAGGGCCAGTAGGCAGATCTTTGCTGTGATCGATTAGAGCTGGTCTATTAGTGGGAGATTTACTAATGAGCAAACCTTGTGAATTACGTAACCATTGGTAAGGATCATTCAATACAGCATTCAGATCATAATCTGTTAGTTGCTTCGCACTTTTAGCATCAATGTCTAATACCCAAAGTGAAACCCCTGAATCATTGGTATGCGTGAAAGCAATGTATTTGCTATCTGAAGAAAATGAAATATTTGAAATCAAGGCATTCGCTGGTAAGCCTGCTATATCAAATTCTTTACCGTCATGTGCTGAACGTAAACGAAGATTTTGGAAATAGTTTTCAGTACTTGAAATTCTAGTTTTTGCATTGATACGCAATCCAGCCAATCGGATTTCCTCTTGACCCAATTCTTCCAAAGTCTTGTAAGTAGGTCTATAACTTAATAACACCCAAGATTTATCTGGACTTAGACTCACGGATGGAGGACGTTGAAAATCCGCCAAAGCAAGAATTTCAGAAGAAGGTTTTTGAAAAGTAATGCTTTCTTGTGCGAATACATTTGTACCGAGGAATAGCAAAAAATAAATAGATAGTTTTTTCATAATTTTATAAAAATGGAACCGTTGAAATGATAACCGTTGAAATGATATTTAATGAATAAGTACATTTGAATTATCATTTTCAAAATCTTGGTAGATTATGGTGTAAAAATATAGTAAATAAAGGGCAGACTAGCTAATAAAATTTATTTTTTTACAATGAAATTTTATTCGAAAAGCGTTGCTAAATTTTGTTAATAATTCCAATTTTTAAAGTTATCCACACCCAATTAATGCTGGTTAACAGGGTTTTGCAAATAAAACAACTCTACTAACGCAGTTTTAGATTCCGAGATGTGGATAATGTGGAAAAGTATAACTACCGCTTGGAACCAAAATATATGATATTTGTTAAAGAATCGCAGAAACTCATCTGCTATCGCAGCGTTTATTTACAAACTTCAGTAATATTTTATCCAAGTCAGTAAAATTTGGATACGAATTACTATCAAACTTAATATACAACATGGCAAGAATCATTAAATTCGAAAAAAACGATTGTGCACCATGCGCACAAGTGTCGGCGTACTTAGATAACAAAGGTATTTCGTATGAAACGATCAATCCATTTGATGAGCCAGAGTTGGCAGTTAAGTTTAAAGTACGTACGGTGCCTACAGTAATTGTATTGGATGGTGAGGAAGTGAAGCACCGTATCATCGGATTCAAACCTGAAGAATTAGAGACGGCTGTATCAGAATAGAATATTTATCATTAGAACTACCTATCTATGGTATTATATTACGACACAAAAACAGGAAATGTACAACGCTTTATCGATAAAGTCGTACAGATTACTGGATGGACAGCGATTCGCATACAAAAAGATATGCACATCGAGGAGGAAGGTCACTTAGTCACCTTTACGACTAATTTTGGTCAGATTCCTGCGATAACAGAAGATTTTGCATCGAAAAATAGCACAAAACTATTTTCTGTAACTTCCAGCGGCAACCGCAATTGGGGCAGAAATTTTGGTGTGGCGGGCGATAAAGTAGCTGCATTATTCGAAATTCCGTTGGCTTTTAAATTTGAGCTTTCGGGAACAATGGAAGACATTAATCAATTTATAGACATAATTAAGAATCAATATTATGATAGCAAACGAGGTAGCAAAAAACTGGATATTGCTTAATAACGAAATCATGATCAAACATGAGGACGAGTACAGCTTGCACAAAGACAAGGAAGCTGTTCGTGCTTATTTCTTAGAGTATGTGAATAAGAATACAGTATTCTTTTACACGCTTAAAGAAAAAGTTGATTATCTTATTGAGCACAATTATTACATCAATTTCTACGAATGGTTTACATTTGAAGAAATGGAACAAGTTTACAAATATGTAGGCGCAAAAAAATTCCGTTTTGCATCTTTTATGGCTGCTTTCAAGTTCTTCCAAAGTTATGCACTCCGTGATGACTCAGGTGAGAAATTTTTAGAGCGCTATGAAGATCGCGTTGTTGCTGTTTCGCTATTTTTAGCTAGAGAAGAAGGTGTACAGAAAGCTATCGAGTATGCCGAAATTATGATCAATCAAGAATATCAGCCTGCTACCCCGACATTCTTGAATGCTGGTAAAAAACGTTCTGGTGAATTGGTTTCCTGTTTCTTAGATGAAATCGGTGACAACTTGAATGGTATTGGTTATGCAGTAGATTCTGCAATGAAATTATCATCTATCGGTGGCGGTGTTTCATTCAATATTTCTAAAATTCGTGCACGTGGCGAAGCTATCAAAGGCGTAGACGGTCGCGCAGGAGGTGTTCTTCCAATCATGAAAATCATGGAAGATACATTCTCATATGCCAACCAATTGGGTCAACGTCCTGGTGCTGGAGCAGTGTACTTAAATATTTTCCACTCTGACATCGAAGAATTCTTAGACTGTAAGAAAATCAACGTGGACGAGAAGGTACGTATCAAATCACTTTCTATCGGTATCATCGTTCCAGACAAATTCATGGAATTAGCTGAAAAAGATGAACCTTGCTACTTGATCTATCCACATACAGTATACCAAGAATACGGTCAGTATTTGGATGAAATGGACATGGATCAATGGTATGATGAATTGATTACCAATGCAAATGTGAAGAAAAAGAAAGTCAATGCACGTCACTTGTTAGTGAAAATAGCACAGACTCAAAAAGAATCTGGCTATCCATATATTTTCTTCAAAGAGAATACCAACCGTGCGCATGCGTTGAATGGAATTGGTAAAGTAAAATTCTCTAACCTGTGTACAGAGATCATGCAAGTATCTGAAGTTTCAGATATTGAAATCTACGGAAAAGAAGATCAAATCCGTTATGGTATCTCATGTAACTTAGGATCACTGAACATTGCTACAGTAATGGATAATAAGCGTATCAAAGAATCTGTGAAAACAGCGATGCGCGCACTTACTGTTGTTTCTGACGTGACCGATATTGCTATGGTACCTTCTATCGCTAAAGCGAACAGAGAACTACATTCTGTAGGTTTAGGAGCAATGAATTTACACGGTTACTTAGCGAAAAGCTTTATCATGTACGAATCTCGTGAAGCCTTGGATTTTGCGAATACATTCTTCATGATGATGAACTATTACTCTTTAGAAGCTTCAATGGAGATTGCTAAAGAGCGCGGACGTACTTTCGTAGGATTCGAAAAATCAGATTATGCTTCAGGCGCATATTTTGACAAATACTTAGAAAGAGATTATTTGCCACAGACAGACAAAGTAAAAGAATTGTTTGAGGGCATTCACGTACCTACTATCGAAGATTGGAACAACTTAAAAGCACAAGTACAAGAACATGGTATATACCACGCGTACCGCTTGGCTATTGCTCCTAATCAATCGACATCATACATTATGAATGCTACAGCATCTGTAATGCCTATCGTAGACATCATCGAAGTACGTGAATACGGAGATAGTACGACCTACTACCCTATGCCTTACTTGACAAATGATAATTATTTCTACTTCAAGTCGGCATACGATATGGATCAAATGAAAGTGTTGAAACTGATTTCTGTAATCCAACGTCACATCGACCAAGGGGTTTCGACTATTCTTCACACGAATTCAAAAGATTCAACACGTGACTTGGCGAAATATTATATCTATGCGCACAAATTGGGTTTGAAATCATTGTACTACACACGCACACGCAAGTCTTCGATCGACGAGTGTATCTCATGCTCGGCATAACCTAAAATTTTATACATCATATGAATAAGCTAAATCTTTAGCTTATTCATATTTTTGACTTTTTACTTTTAATTTTTTGACTTCAAATAATGAGTAAGCAATATACAGCAGTAAACTGGAATACACCTGATAATGATTACGCTTTAATGTTTTGGGAACAAAATATTAAGCAATTCTGGATTGATACCGAATACATTCCTTCCAAAGATATTGACAGTTGGAAAGGTTTAAGCTGGGACATGAAAGAATGTTACAAGAAAGCTTTAGGCGGATTGACTTTATTGGATACACTTCAAAGTCACACAGGTATGCCAAAGATCATTGATCATATCTCTTCTTTACAAAATAAAGCGGTATTGTCTTACATGTGTATGATGGAAGCAATTCACGCAAAGTCATATTCTACTATCTTCTCTACAGTATCGACTACAAATGAGATCAATGATGTATTTGGTTGGGTATCGCAAAATAAATTCTTACAATTCAAAGCCTCAACAATAGACCAATATTATCGCGCTATTGATAAAGAAAATCCTTCGGATGAAGAATTATTCATGGCATTAGGTGCTTCTGTATTGTTAGAATCTTTCTTGTTTTACTCAGGCTTCTTCTTGCCATTATGGTTATGTGGTCAAGGACAAATGGTAGCATCTGCGGATATTATCAAAAAAATCGTAGCTGACGAATCTATCCACGGTGTTTTCGTGGGTTTAATTGCTCAAGAAGTTTTTGCTAAATTGCCAAACAAAGAGGAAGTAAAAGCGAAGTTCTTGAAATTGTTAAATGACCTTTACGAAAACGAAGTAAAATATACAGAAGAATTATATACTGTAGTTGGCTTGACAGCTGAAGTGAAAGAATACGTGCGTTACAATGGTAACAAAGCGTTGATGAACTTAGGTTTTGAACCAATCTTCGAAGTGAAGCAAGTCAATCCAATCGTATTGAATGGATTAAATACAGAAACAACACAACATGATTTCTTCTCTAAGAAATCTACCAACTACGAAAAAGCAACTGAAATTGTCCACTTAATGCACGATGATTTCGAGATGGATGCTTCCGTAGATATTTAAGAAAATATATATAATAAAGCGATTTTTAACTCCCTTTCAGAAATTCTGGAAGGGAGTTTTTTTTACTTGAAAATTAAAATTTTATAAAAAAATAGCTAACTTACATTTCAATACATAAACTAAAGTCCACTAATTTACATTCCTAATGAAAGGTCTACTATTTACATTATCTCTTATTGCATTCATAACTTTAAATAGTTGCGAAAAAACAAGTACCCCAACTCCAGAACCCGAGCCCGAACCAGTTGGTCCATCAAATAATTGGGATAAATCTGCAGAGGCTTATTTAAAAGATTCGACTCTATATTTCACAAAATTATTCTCTTTGTGGCAAAATAACATTGTCCCTGCTAATATTAATGATCTACTGGATTCCGTAAAAGTTAGAAACATCACAAAAAATTATGAGAAAGCTGAGAATGTTTTAGATTATCTAATCGGCATGACACCTAAGGATGCTTTAGGAAAACCTATCGACAGATTTAGTTTCCTGGATAGACAAGGCGTAGTAAGTGAAGAAATACAAAATGCGAGATCGACGAGTTATGGATTGTATGTAATGTATTTACAAACTCAAGAATCTGCAAGAGATAACAATAATGCACACTTATATTTACGCATGGTTGACCTCAATTCCAATGCCTATTTAGCAGGTCTACGCAGAGGAGATCGTATCTTAAGTATTAATGGAAATACTAAATATGATTACAACACTCAAAGAGCCCAAAATTTTAAAGGCATCAATGATGCATTAAATTCAGAGACCATGACTGTAAAATGGAAAACTCCTAACGGTCAAGAATTCGAAAAAACCTTAAATAGTGTACAATATTCAATTGATCCTATATTATCAAATTGGGTAAAAGACATTGATGGCAATAAAGTCGGCTATTTTGCTTTTAGCTCTTTCGTCAGTATACTAAATAATAGAAACGAACCTACTTCACTGTACACTAGCTTCAACAACTTGTTTTCAACATTTGAATCTCAAGAAGTAAAAAATCTTATCATAGACCTCAGATATAATGGCGGCGGGTCTACTGCCACAGCGGAATATTTGGCAAACAGAATCGCTCCTGCTACAGCAACGGACAAAAGAATGTATTACTATAAACTAAATTCATTTCTTATGGAAGACGAAGATTTTAAGTCAAGTTTCGCGCCAGTCAATTTCAAAAAAATCGGAAATCTTGCGCTTACAAATGTCTATTTTTTGGTTACGAGTTCTTCTGCTTCTGCGAGTGAGTTATTGATCAATTCTTTAAAACCATATATGAACGTTCAGGTAATTGGTTCAGAAAATACGTACGGTAAGCCTGTAGGTTTTTGGGGGTATCCAATTGGCAAAAAAGAAGCTGCAGCAGATCTATATGCTACCTCTTTCCAAATGTATAATGCCGACAATTTTGGTGATTATTTCAGTGGTCTAGTACCCAACAAATTGACAAGAGAAGACTTTCTTAAAGATTTTGGAGACGTAGAAGAAGGATTTATTGCAGAAGCAATTTATCACATAAAAAATGGCACTTATTCCGCTGGTACTCGTTCTGCGATGACCGCAAAAGATTTGCAACGTGTGAATAACACACATCTCATAAAATCTATCGAGAGCAATAGAGCAAGTGATCTGGGAATGTTTAAATTCAAAAGTGAATCCTTAAAACTTAAATAATCAAAAGGAAATTAATCAAAGCGCGGACTTAAAAATTTAAGTCCGCGCTTTATTATTATAAAACTATTATTTCCGAATCTTTTACTTCAACCTTCGTCCAATATTTATTGTATTTTTCAATGGCATCCAAGTGAATAGGATGTACTTCATAAACATTGATTGCGTCCAAATCATCATACGTTACCGTAATGCTGTAAGAGAATGAATTGTCAACGACTGGTCGTGGATTTGTAGGTGCCGGCTTTCCAACAATGAAAGTTTTAATGCCAGGAATAGTTTTTAATGCGCTGAAAAAGTTTAAAAAATCTTTTTCTTCATCTGCTGTAATATCTTCTTTAAGCCAAAAATAGACTTGATGAATAATATTACCAGCTGCATTGCTGTTCGCTACATCCAATTTTTCGTCTTTTGAATTGGTAGCTGTGCAAGAGGCCAACAGACTTGTAGACAACCCTGCGATTCCAGCACCAAGAAAGAATCTTCTTTTCATAATAATTTAAGAATTTTGTTAGGTAGTTCGTTTTCAGCAAGATACTAAAAAAATATTTTAACGCAGTAAACCTGGAAGTTTTGATAAATCTTTTATAAGAAATTTGGCATGCGACAAACGATTAATTTCTGTTTCATGCTTCGTTACCGCAACACAATTTAATCCTGCTGCCGTTGCCGCAGTATATCCCGTGATCGTATCTTCAATCGCAACAATTTCAGGTTTGCTAAAGCCTAATTTTTCTATCGCCAAAAGATAGGGTTCCGGATTGGGCTTAGGATTTTCAACAACTTCACGTGTGATAAAAAATTCGAAGTAATCTAAGAGATTGTGATGACCTAACACCGTTTGCACTGTAGTACTATAGCTGGATGTCACTAAAGCAATTCGTAGTCCTTTATTTTTTAATAAATCTAGTATTTCCTTAGCATGAGGCATCAATCGTATCGTCGTCATATCCGCCTTCGCATAATTGGCTCGGGTCGATGTCCACATGAATTCCTGCGTGGTATCAATACCGAATTTCTCTTTTAGAAAGGCAACATTCCGAACAAGTGTATGGCCAGCAAAATCACGAATCCAATCTTCGTAAGTAATATCTAAATTAAATTGTTCGAACAATATTGGAGACCAATTGCTAAAATAAAAGTGTTCGGAATCGATTAATGTGCCATCCAAATCAAATAATACAGCTTTTACTGGAGATAATTTCATAGCACAAAGGTCGGAATTTATGTCGTGGAACACTAAAGCTTCATCGTTATATTGTTGTAAAAAAGCCTTTCCGATTCGGAAAGGCTGTAAAATGATTAATAATAACCTTCGTTTTGTTTAAGTGTTCCTCCACTACGATCGATTTCGGTCTGTGGTATCGGGAAATAATCATTGTGTGGATTGTATACTAATCCTCTAAAGAAAGGAATATATGTCCCCTCAAAGTTAGAATAGGTTTCAAGTACACTCTTTGCTATACCCCAACGCACTAAGTCAAAAAAGCGGTGACCTTCCATTGCCAGTTCCAGTCTACGTTCCATTCTAACTGCTTTACGTGCATAATCTTGACTTGAGAAATTAGGATAGGGCTTCACTTGGTAATTTGCCACAGGTTTACCATTAAACATTTTTGCAGGAAGTTTGGCTGCACGGTTACGTACGGCATTCACATAGGTTAGCGCTGTTTGTAAATCATTTAATTCTATTGCACATTCAGCTGCCATTAAATAAACATCAGCTAAACGCATTATGTTGACATCCAAACCCGTAATATAACTTTCTCCTGCTACAGCATTGTTCCCAAATTGACTTTCCTTAATCATAGTTTTTATACCTACGAAAGGGCCTGCATCAGGTTGTAAATACCCCTCAGATTTACGTATCCAAGCATAACCAGGCATTATTCCGTAATCTAAAAATGGAACGCCACGTCTACCTACCGTATAGTCCAAGCGAGGATCCACTCGCAGCGTCACATCCAACTTATAACTTTCTTTTTGAGCTGCCGTAAGGCCATAATCAGAAACATAAGGACTTGTTCTGTATTCACCATCCAAATAAGGTAAGCCATTTGCATCTACTCGATAAGCATTCACTAAATCTATTGTAGGTTGATAAAAACCACAACAACTTACGGGAGCAGCATAAATACCACTCAACATATCACCTACATTCGCATTATCCGCTGATCCATTAGGGTTTATAGCATGTTTAGATACCAATAATGCCTCTGGACCATGCCCTGTGGTGTGCCCTTGGTTCGCCTTTGTTCAAGACCATGATCCATAATCCCACAACGAAGGTATTTCCCGATCAGGGCTAGGACTCCACGATCCGTAATCTTCTTGCTCAAAAGATGCATCAGTTTGTCGTGGTTCACTTGATCGAAGAATTGCTCCAAATCAAGTTCAACGACCCACGTGTAGTCCAAGTTCAGATAATATTGCGCTTTAAGGACGGCCTGATGAGCACATTACGATTCGGACGGAAGCCGTAGCTGTTGTCGCGAAAATCACCCTCATACTTTAACCCAAGTCATTGGGAAATGCTTTGCTGAATCACACGGTCGATGACCGTGGGGATACCCAGCATACGCTTGCCCCCACTTGCTTTGGGAATCTCTACTTTCCGAACAGCTTGTGGGCGGTAAGTGCCAGAGAGAATATCCGATCGCAGGGATTGCCAGTGCGTGTTAAGGTAGTCACGAAGATTATCGATCTGCATACCATCAACTCCGCTAGCACCTCCATTAGAGATGACACGATCAACTGCGTGTTTGACATTTAGGATGTGTAATATCTCTTCCAGCATAGTATTACTAAAAAAAACCTCAGGCATTGTGTCCACTTCGTTGCACGACTCAGCTAAGCTCCTCTTGCATTTTACTATCAGTTTCCGACCTACCCTCATTTAAGCAGTTCTCTTAAGTGGTTCGGCTTTTAGCGCTTCGTCATAAACTTATTGGTTCCTTTGCCATTCTAACATTCAGACCTTCCCCTGTAGAAAATAGAGAAACAGGGTACTAGTCGAGTAGATAAGGACATTTCAGTCCAAACCTCTCACAGAACCGTGCGTAAAGATCTCCCTTTACACGGCTCTTATTATCCAACCGACAACTTTATCCCTATATACCAGTGTTCAAACAGATGCGGACTTCTTTCGGAAATCTCTGACATCCATTTTATGGCTCTGTCTTTTC